>NZ_WUQJ01000036.1:119308-125666 GCF_011074955.1 Marinobacter caseinilyticus
AATCCGAAGGTCGGCGACTCCCTTCGGCTTTCGTGATGTAGGAGCCCGAAGAACTACCAGACTGCTCCACCCCGCAACAAACTTTTTCTCGCCCATTCCATTCGAGCTGACCTACCAGGTCGGGCTCATAATCCGAAGGTCGGCGACTCCCTTCGGCTTTCGTGATGTAGGAGCCCGAAGAACCACCAGACTGCTCCACCCCGCAACAAACTTGTCGTCGAAGAGGGGTTTATGTAAAACGTCCCTCGATCAACGAGGTGCGCATACTACTGAGTGAGCGCTGGCAGGTCAATGGGAAAACGCATTTTTCCCTCATTACCGTTCAAGTATCGCGGTAACGCCCTGGCCGCCCGCGGCACAGATTGAAATTAAGCCCTTCCCGCTACCGTGTTGTTCGAGTTGTTTGGCCAACGTCGCGATAATCCGGCCGCCCGTCGCCGCAAAGGGGTGCCCTGTAGCGAGACTGCTGCCCTTCAGGTTTATCTTACTGCGATCAATGCTGCCGAGCGGCGACTCAAGGCCCAGACGTTCTCTACAGAACGTCGGATCCTCCCAGGCTTTCAAGGTTGATAACACCTGTGCCGCAAAGGCTTCATGGATTTCATAAAAATCGAAGTCCTGGAGGGTCATGCCGGCTTTTTCCAACAATCGCGGGACCGCGTAGACCGGCGCCATCAACAGGCCCTCCTTCTTGTCGACAAAATCCACCGCCGCCACTTCAGAAAAGGTCAGATAAGCCTGAATGTTCATATTGTGCGCTTTCGCCCACTCTTCGCTGGCCAGCAACACACAGGACGCGCCATCGGTCAGCGCGGTGCTGTTTGCGGCCGTCATGGTGCCATTTTCGCGATCAAAACAGGGTCTGAGACTCGCCAGCTTCTCTAATGTGGTCTCGGGCCGGAGGATATTGTCCCGTTCCAGACCGGCCAAAGGTGTCATCAGGTCAGCAAAAAAGCCTTCTGCGTAAGCAGCGGCCAATTTCTGATGACTTTCATAGGTCAGTTGATCTTGCGCCTCCCGGGGAATATCCCACTCATGGGCTGTCACCTGGCAATGATCGCCCATCGACATGCCCGTACGCGGCTCACCATTTTCGGGAATGCTTGGCATCAAGTGACGGGGGCGGAATCGACTCAGGATTCTCAACCGATCTGCCGCGGTTTTCGCTCGGTTTAAGTCCAGTAGAATTTCACGAAGGCCCTCACTGACACCAATCGGGGCGTCAGAGGTAGTATCCGCGCCCCCAGCGATGCCACATTCGATTTGACCCAATGCAATCTTATTCGCTACCAGAATCGCCGCCTCCAACCCGGTTCCGCAGGCTTGCTGGACGTCATACGCGGGCGTCTCTGGCGCCAATCCGCAACTCAGTACCGATTCTCGTGTCAGGTTAAAGTCTTTAGAGTGCTTGATGACCGCTCCGGCAGCGACTTCTCCCAGACGCTGTCCTTGTAGGTTGAACCGATCCACCAGCCCTCGCAAGGCGGCGGTTAGCAATTCCTGGTTGCTCAGTTTGCTGTATGCCGTATTAGAGCGCGCAAAAGGCACACGATTACCGCCGATAATCGCAACTCGTCTCACCCGCCCAACGGCAGGCTTCTTATTTCTGGTGGAATCCTTTGCCTGTACCATAATACGATCCTATTTAACTGACTGTGGTATTCGTTGCGTCGCTGGCCGACGCTGCACCGTCACAAGAGCGACGATTGGGAGTTATATCATTATTGCACGATCCGACCCACCGATCGGCGCCGGTTGCCAGCGGACATATCGCACACACCCATTCCCCTGGCAGTCTAGCGTTGTGATGAATCAACTCATTGGCAAGCCTGACACGGCAACCCACGCGCTCAGTCAATCCAATTACCCGTGGTTGGCCTAACATGAGCGACCGCACTGCGACCCTATCAACAATGAATCCGCGCGCCGAAGAGCGCCAGGGAAAGAGAAGCTTCTTATGTCTGACCTGTACCTTAAACTCGTCAACACTTCGATCGGAAAATCTGCCGCCCAGTCGCTGGGCTTGCCGTCGCCGTTGCCACTAAAACGGTGGAAGCGTTCGGACCAGCCTTTTATCGAAGGTAACGTGCTCATTGGCGCTGCGTCGGGCGGTAAAGCGTTATCGGCCGTCGCAAACATCGTTAACACCAGCGCGGCGATGCTCCACCACGCCAGCAACCAGGACTCGCTCAAGGAATCGGCCAACGCAGGTCCGAAAGCCAAGCCCCTGGATATCACAACCGCCATTGGCGAAAGCTTCACTGCCCTGATTTTCGATGGCACCGGTATCAAGGACGCCTACGGACTGCGGGCGGTTTATGATTTCTTTCACCCCACCATTCGCAAACTTGCCAACTGTGGCCGCGTTCTGGTCATCGGACGTGACCCTGAGAGCTGTCGATCGCCCGCACAGGCGGCAGCACAAAAGGCCCTGGAAGGCTTTGTCCGCAGTGTCGGAAAAGAGGTGGGTAAAAAAGGAGCCACGGCCAACCTCCTCTGGCTGGCACCGGGTTCGGAATCTCATCTGGAGTCATCGGTGCGGTTTTTTCTCTCACCGCGATCGGCCTATGTGTCTGGCCAGGTCGTGCGTATCAGTAAAAAAGCGGGGAAAGCGGGCGCCAGTAGTCCCACGGCACCGTTAGCGGGCAAGGTCGCACTGGTCACTGGGGCCTCCCGGGGCATTGGGGAATCCATTGCAGACACATTGGCCCGGGATGGCGCTACGGTCATTGCGCTGGACGTACCCGCTGCCATGGAGCAATTGCAGGCTGTAGCCACCCGCATAAAAGGTAAAACACTGGCCTGTGACATTACCGACGCAAAAGCACCGGATCTGATCGCCGATTTTGTCAGGACGCACTTTGACGGTCTCGACCTGATCATTCACAACGCCGGCATTACCCGCGATAAAACCCTCGGCAACATGCCAGACCATTTCTGGGACTTAACCATCGCTGTTAATTTGGCCGCCGAAGAAGCTATTAACGAAGCCTTATTAAGCCAGGAACTCTTGCGGCCGAACGGGCGCATTGTGTGCGTTTCGTCAATCAGCGGAATAGCCGGTAACTTTGGTCAGACAAACTACTCAACGTCAAAGTGTGGTGTTATCGGGTACGTCGAAGCGTTGGCCAGGCAACTGAAAAACAGCATCACCATTAACGCGGTGGCGCCCGGTTTTATTGAAACGCAAATGACTGCCGCAATGCCCATGACCCTTCGGGAGGCGGGACGACGCATGAACAGTCTCTCGCAGGGGGGGCTGCCGGTGGATGTGGCGGAAACCATCGCCTGGTACTGCAATCCGGCATCAACCGGGGTCAACGGCAACACGGTCAGAGTATGCGGTCAGTCGTTCATCGGGAAGTAATGGCATTCAGAAGTGTACAGACGCAACCCCCGGCACTTGTCGGGGTACCCGACTCGCCACCAGCAATAAATCACAGGTCGTCAAAGAGGATTTCAAATAGAAATGGTGGGTGGTACTGGGATCGAACCAGTGACCCTCGCCTTGTAAGGGCGATGCTCTCCCAGCTGAGCTAACCACCCAGGAAAAATGGCGGAGCGGACGGGACTCGAACCCGCGACCCCCGGCGTGACAGGCCGGTATTCTAACCAGCTGAACTACCGCTCCGCATCGTTCATCCGGCACGCGCCTTTTGAACTTACATCCGGGCTGGGGAGGCCCGAACACACTGAAAATGGTGGGTGGTACTGGGATCGAACCAGTGACCCTCGCCTTGTAAGGGCGATGCTCTCCCAGCTGAGCTAACCACCCACTTTCAGCGACCTGATCTTTTCAGCAATGCTGTCTTGATCAAGTGAGAGGCGCATTTTAAGCATTTGGCCCGCGCTGTCAAATATTTTCGGCTTTTTTTACGAACCAACACCCCAATCATCAATTCAGCGATTATTTTGCAACCAACCTGCCTACTTTCTGGCCTTTGGCGAGGTATTTACCGCTTTTAATTTTGGTTTGCCATGGCCGGCCTTTGAGGCCTTTTGCTCCAGGGACAAACGGCCCACCCGCCCTTTCCGGTCATCCGGCAACGCTTTGTCGGCCAATGACTGATTAAATGCATCAAACTTCGCCCGCAATTTTACGATTTGTTGTTCGAGCGCATCTTTCCATGACATACGGCAGCAACCTCCCGATCATTGTTTTCCATCAGTCTAGCTGCGCTCACTGCCGCCGACAATTGAGAAACAGATCACAAACGGATTTATTTAGCTCAACCCTGAACTGCTCTTAGAAAGGCCACCAGCCATCACCCGCTTCCCTTGCAGCCTGCACCTCCCTTTCTCGCTCGAGCTTTGCGTAGGCTCGTTCTCGAGCCTTGATTTTGGCGTCGGTTTCCAACGGTTGCTGAGGCTCACCACCGAACGGCCAATACCAGGGTGCGTTCACCAGCCCATCGGTTTCCAGGCGCTCAAGCTCCTCTTCACGCGCCTCCGTCAGGCGCTCCATATCACGTTCATAATCATCATCTTCATTGACCACGGCAATGGAGGTGGCAGCATGATTAGGAGCCAGCAAGTCACTGTTAAGAAACTGTGTGGTGACGATCTCCCCTGGCCCCATCGCACTATCGCGCGTGACCAGTTGAAGATCACCGGAGGCCAAGGGGTGCTCCGGATCAAGATCCGGGTGCGGGCTTTCGGGCGTCGACACCTCGCTGTAGCGCAAGTAATAGACCTGCCCTGCGTCAACCGTGAGGGTGGCGTCGGCAATCAGGCTTAGACTGAAATCGTTCATACCCTCCAGGCCCATTAGGGGCCTGCGCATGGCAATATAGCGTTCACCCGGCTTCACCTCCATCCAGGTAAAGCTGTTGTTTCTGATATTGAAGTAGTGACGATCGTCGATATAGACGCTGGGGGACTCAATCTCTTCGGACGCCCATTGGGAATGGGCGCGATAAAAGTAGATCAGGGCATTGCCGCTGTCCCAGTCATCGTTGTCTATGTGCACGAAGTCTGGGCCGGATACCGGGTGGAGAAACCCGCCTGTGCTTTTACCAATGGACTGGTAGATCACACAGCCAGACAGCGAACTCAGCAACAGTGCGCCAACGGCAATTTTTGTCAGTCGAATAGTCATTGTTATCCAGTCTCTTCATCCGGGAAGAACACGCCGATAATAACAACTGTCCGTCATACGAACTGAGAGCTACCGCAAGGGATGGCTACAAACTGTTACATCCTGCACGTGATGCGGCGCTCCATGCACTCAGCGCTTACGCAATGCATCGACCTGATCCGTGAGCCTCACCAGGCGAGACGTCAACTGAGCCCGCGATGAGTCAATCGATTGGACAACGTCTTCAAGGTTCGCAAGCCGGGTCTCGGCTTTCTTCAATTGGCTTTGTGTCTGCGCCAAAACCCCTTCGCCGTTCTCCAGTGCGCCAAGTCGGCTTTCGATTCCGCTGATCGTCAATTTTTGCTCGCGCTCAAACCGGGTGAGGCGCTGATCGACGGCGGCCTGAATGTCGGACTGCATAGCAGCCACGTCGCCTGCCAATGACTTGTCCTGTGACGTCAATTGAACAATGTTCTCTTGCACCTCAGACATGCTGCCTGCAAGCTCGGCCATCCGCTGCTGAGACGTCTCCTTGAAGTTATCCAACAGTTTCAGGGACTCAGCATGCCCGCCAACCTGGATTGCCAGACTTTCCAACTGTTTCGTGTGCGCCGTTAGCTGGGTCGCTTGCGCCTCAAGCTGCTGACGATTACGTTCATTCGCGATGGCCCAGAGTTTCCGTATCTCACTGTTTGCCGTCGCAATCTGTTTTTCCTGGTCGGCCAACCTTTGCTGTGTCGTGCTGCCACTCTCAGCCAGCGTTTCTCCGGTTTCACTGAGTTCACCCTGGAACCGGGCCAAGGCCAGCTTGCTTTGCCGAGCCCAATAATCCGCCTCTTCGACCTGAGCTTCCATCGCGGCCAAGCGCTTCGATTGTTGCCAGGCTACGCCCGCACCCGCCACAACAGCCGCAATCAGGAGAAGGCAAAGCAACCCGACCAGCCGACCTGCCCCACCCGATGCCGGGCGGCTTGAACCCGCCTTGGCGGAAGGCTGCCGGTCGGTTTCGGGGGGCGCAGAAGCGCGAACACCGCGATCCGCCGGTGCGGCCGCTCGCGGTGTGGTTTCGGTCCCTGACCTTACTTCATCGTCATCTGGACGAATGGGTTCCATAACAACAACCTCAAATGGATATGGACGAATATTAGTCTATGGGCAGATAATACCGGCAAGAATGACGCGCCTCCAAATCATTCGCTCTATCTTTTACCTGTGAGATCAATCAGCAACCATCAGAAGCACCTGGTACATGGCCTGCTTTTGTCACTGAATAACATTTGA
>NZ_WUQJ01000037.1 GCF_011074955.1 Marinobacter caseinilyticus
CCGCTGTGGCCTGAACTCTACTTTTGAAGCCCCTGGAAAAAGGGGGGATTACCCGCCCATCTCACGGGGATTGCAGGAGCACAAAACGACATCGCCACCCTGGTCCACTGCCCGCCACAGATAGTGGAACTCGCCGATGATCTTCACGAACACCTCATCGATGTAGAAGGTGTCGCCATAACCATCGCGTTTTTGCTCCAGACGAACCGCATATTTTGGCCCAAACTTGTTGCACCTCAGGCAAACCAAATCATGGCTTACGGTGGCGCCCTCCCTCCCGCTCAGATTTTAGGGGTACGGTGACAATACCTGCTTCGCAGAGGCTCTAACCAGTCAATAAGTCCTTATGACCCGGGGGGGGGGGGGCTGCTGGCGAAATGCATGTTCAAAAATACTATGCTGTCGGGTTTAAAGTAATGCTAGTATGAAAATCACGCTATAGGAGTGTCTCCAGTAGCGTGTGAATCTCAACAAAAATAAGGAGTGACATCATGTGGACCAAACCAGCCTATGAAGATCTGAGGATTGGCTTCGAAGTAACCATGTATTTTTCCAACCGTTAAAGAAATTGAACGGATGGCCAGTCGACAGCACTGGCCAATTCTCTCGGAGTCTTCTCCATGCAGGTTCGTGTACTTGGTTCCGCCGCCGGCGGAGGCTTTCCCCAATGGAACTGCAATTGTCACAATTGTGACGGCTTCAGGAAAGGCGCCCTGAATGCCCAGAGCAGGACTCAATCCTCCATCGCCATCAGTGAAGATGGTGAACGCTGGATACTGTGTAATGCTTCCCCGGATATTCGTGCCCAATTGGCCTCTTTCGAAGCGATGCAGCCGGGCAGGGCATTGCGTGACACCGGCATAAATGCCGTTCTGCTCATTGACAGCCAAGTGGATCACGCCACGGGCTTGTTGATGCTTCGGGAAGGCATGCCCTTGGATGTTTGGTGTACAGCGCAGGTTCATGATGACTTGAGCAGTGGATTCCCATTGTTCAGAATGCTTGAGCACTGGAACGGTGGCCCCCAGTGGCATGAGGTTCCGGCGACAGACCAAGTCTCTTTTACCATTCCTTGCGCGCCCTCTCTCACACTGACTGCAATACCGCTGCTGAGCAATGCGCCGCCTTATTCACCCAGGCGCAACCATCCCCATCCTGGCGATAACATCGGCCTGTTCATCGAGGATTCGCGAACCGGAAAGACCTTGCTATATGCGCCAGGCCTTGGCCAGCCAGATGACAATATCCTCGCCTGGATGGCCAGAGCAGACACCCTCCTGGTGGATGGCACCGTTTGGCAGGATGATGAAATGCTGCGCTGCGAAGTCGGCACCCGCACCGGCCAGGAAATGGGGCACCTGGCCCAGAGCGGGCCGGGTGGCATGATTGAAGTGCTTGATAGTATGTCGGCGTCCCGCAAGATTCTGATCCATATCAACAACACCAATCCCATCCTTGATGAGTCGTCACCGGAGCGGGCCACACTGGCCAGTCATAAAATCGAGGTGGCCTACGACGGGATGCACCTTGAGCTTACGGGGCAGGCATGAACGCAGCAGTTACAACGGCCATGGGTCGCGCAGATTTTGAGCAGGCGTTGCGGCGCAAGGGTCACTACTACCATATCCATCATCCATACCATCGAGATATGTATAGCGGCAAATGCACGCCGGAGGAGATCCGGGGATGGGTCGCGAACCGTTATTATTACCAGGTAAACATCCCCCGAAAAGATGCAGCGATTATGGCCAATTGCCCGGATGCATCGGTGCGCAGGCTCTGGCTGCAGCGGATTCTGGATCATGACGGGCACGACGACAACAAGGGTGGTATCGAAGCCTGGCTGAACCTTGCTGAAGCGGTGGGGCTGAGTCGGGAAGAGGTCATTGACCAGCGCCACGTGCTGCCCGGTGTGCGATTTGCCGTCGATGCCTATCTGCACTTCGCTCGCCGGGCGACGTGGCAGGAAGCGGCCTGTTCATCGTTGACCGAGTTATTTGCACCGGAGATTCATCAGTCGCGACTGGAAAGCTGGCCAAATCATTACCCCTGGATCAAGACTGAGGGCTACTCCTATTTTCGCAAGCGGTTGTCCGAGGCCAGGCGGGATGTTGAGCATGGCCTGACAATCACCCTGGATCATTTTACAACGGCAAATCAGCAAGCCCGGGCTCTCGAAATTCTGCAGTTTAAACTGGATATTTTGTGGACCATGCTGGATGCCCTTACGATGGCCTATCGCCATCGGACACCACCGTATCATTCTGTGACTGACCAGTCAGTTTGGCACCGGGGGCTTTGATGGACTTTGAAAATGCCAACAAAGTGCCTCGTCTGAGGCTGGGCTTCCGATTTCAGTGGGAGCCTGCTCAGAATGCGCATGTCCTGCTTTATCCGGAAGGTATGGTACGACTGAATGAAAGTGCTGGGGCCGTCCTTAGTGAGGTTGATGGACAACGGTCGGTTGCGGATATCGTGGCGACCCTGGAAAAGCAATTTCCAGAGGCTGGACCACTGATGACCGACGTCTGGGATTTTCTGGAAGACGCCGAACAGAAAAGCTGGATTGAATTTAGATGAGTCACGAAATCTCCTCAATCAATGGCCCGGGTACCGAAATTGGTCCTCCTTTCTGGCTGCTGGCTGAGTTGACGTATCGTTGTCCGCTTTAGTGTCCCTACTGCTCCAATCCACTGGACTTCGCCAATACCCAGAAAGAGCTGAGCACTGAAGAATGGGTGAGCGTGCTTCGTCAGGGTCGGGAGATGGGAGCGGCGCAATTGGGGTTTTCGGGTGGTGAGCCCCTGGTTCGGCAAGATCTGGCTGAACTGATTGCCGAGGCCCGTCATCTCGGCTATTACTCGAACCTAATTACTTCAGGGTTGGGGCTTACTGCTGCCAAAGTCCAGGCATTCAGGGATGCCGGGCTGGATCACATCCAGGTGAGCTTTCAGGCGTCTGACCCAGAGTTGAACAATGCCGTGGCGGGGTCCCGGAAAGCCTTCGAGCAAAAGCTGGCTATGGCCCGGGCGGTAAAAGAAGCCGGCTACCCCATGGTGCTTAACTTTGTTATTCACCGACACAACATCCATCAGATGATCGACATCATCGACCTTTGCGACCGTCTTGATGCTGATTACGTGGAACTGGCGACTTGCCAATATTACGGATGGGCGTTCAAGAATCGCGCGGGTCTTATGCCGTCCCACGCGCAGTTGATTACCGCCGAAGCGGAGGTTGATGCCTACCGCGAGCGGTTAGCGGCCAACGGCTCCCGAATGAAGTTGATTTTTGTAACGCCTGACTATTACGAAGAACGCCCGAAAGCCTGCATGAACGGTTGGGGTAGCCTGTTCCTGACAGTGGCGCTGGACGGCACTGCCCTGCCTTGCCACAGTGCCCGGCTGCTGCCCATCGAGTTTCCCAACGTCCGGGAGTCGGGACTGCGTTCTATCTGGTATGACAGCCCGGGTTTTAACCACTATCGTGGAGATAGCTGGATGCCCGAGCCCTGCCGGTCCTGTGACGAAAAGGGTAAGGATTTCGGAGGCTGTCGTTGTCAGGCCTACCTGCTGACCGGCGATGCCGACAATGCTGACCCGGTGTGCAGCAAATCGTCCCACCATGACCGGATTCTGGCGGCGCGCCGGGCGGCTGACCACGCTACCACCGGCCTTGAGGATCTTACCTATCGTAACACGGAAAACTCCCGACTTTTCTTCCGGGGCTGATACCCGCCGACTGACGGCCGTGCAGGCGGCAGAAGGACTTGTTCAACGCAGCGAGCTTGTTGCCTCCGAAGCGGGCGTGTTCTGGCTAGAATCTGACCCGTCGTCCGGCCTCAACCTGATTCACACCACCGCTGACAATTCCAACGGGCCAGTATCCGTATCGAAGCCACTATCAAAAACACTGGGTGTTCGCAGTCAGGTAAACGGCTATGGCGGCGGCGCCTTGTGCGCGGCCCCGGACCGGCTCTTTGCGGTAGAGGCATCGAGTCAGCAGATTCATACCATTAATCCTGAAACCGGACACTCTGAACCTTTCACCAGTGATCCGGATGCCAGTTACGGCGGTCTGGCATGGGATATGGCCGGGGTTCGTCTGCTTGCAGTGCGGGGAGTACGCTGATTGCCAGCAACTGGTATTCCTTGAACAGGGGCGGCCGCGGGTACTTCATCAGGGCGAACATTTCTATAGCGCGCCCGCAGTATCCGATAATGGCCAACGACTGGCATGGTTCAGTTGGTCTTTGCCGGATATGCCGTGGGTTGCTTCTGCGCTCTGGCTTGCATCTATTGGTGGTGATGGATTGCCAGTCGATGCGAGACTGGTTCCAATGTCGCCTCTGGCGTCGCGAACAGGCTGTGTGCAGCAGCCGGTGTTTATAGGGGAGACGCTTTACGTTTTATCCGATCATGAAGGCTGGTGGCAGCCGTGGCAATTGACGGAAAAAAGTGAGTGGCGTTGTCTTGACGATACCCGGGCGGATCAGGCTAGTGCGCCCTGGCAGCTGGGAGAAAGCCACCATGTTGCGTTTTCAGACCGTGGATGGCTTCGGGTGCGTTACTGTGAGGGTATCGGACAGCTCTGGTGGCAGGTAGACGCGGACGCAGCACCCGTTCGACTGGCAGAACAGTACGTGGATTTTCGCTGTCTCAGGGTTCAGGGCGTCCGTGCAGTCTGTATTGCGCGGGCAGCTGACAGGCTGGATTCCGTTCTGTCGATTGACTCAGAGACCGGCCAGATTCGCTGCCTCGCCGGTGGTGAGCAGCCATTCGGCAAGGTTGTTCTCTCGCCCCCCGAACCCTTCCGAATTCCTGCGGCCGGGCAGGACGGATCAAGCGTCAGCGGCTTTTACTATGCTCCGGTACATTTCTCATCCGGTCAGACAGACTCGCCGCCACTAGTGATGATTGCCCATGGTGGCCCTACGTCTATGGTTTGTCCGGTGCTCAATCCTCAGGTTCAGTTTCTGTGCCATCAGGGCTTCGCTGTAGCCGAAGTGAATTACCGTGGCAGTTCCGGTTTTGGTCGTGACTTCCGCATGGCCCGTGCCGGGCAATGGGGACTGTTAGACGTTCGGGACATGGAAAGTGCAGCAAGGAGCCTTGTCAGTTCCGGAAAAGCCAGCCGCCAGTCCGTGTTCATACAGGGGCGCAGCTCCGGTGGCTACACGGCTTTGATGGCCCTAGTTTCGTCAGACTATTTCACCGCCGGCGTAAGCCAGTTCGGCGTCAGCGATCCCGAGCGACTGCGGCAGATGACCCATCGTTTTGAGTCCGGTTATCTGGACTGGCTTCTGGGGCCACTGGATCGGGTGCCACACCAGTGGGAGCAGCGCTCGCCTTTGGCTCAGGCCAGGCGAATCCGGCGACCAATGGCGTTCTTTCAGGGCGGCCAGGACTCTGTGGTCGTGCCCGAACAGACTCGAAGTATGGCGGAAGCGATTCGGGCAAATGGCCAGCAACCTCTGGTCCGGATTTACCCGGATGAAGGCCACGGATTCAGAAAAGCTGGAAACCAGGCAGATATGTTGAGCACGCTCGCTGATTTTTACCGTCAGTATGACTGAGTCTTTTAAAGATAGAAGCCTGTGAATCACTTATGGCAATCATTAGATCGGCAGATCTGAGTAACAAGTAAAGGTTTGCTTCACCCTCTGTGATCTTGGGAGCGTTGTTGGAGAACGCTTGGAATCCCGTGATAGCCGCAAAAAAAGAGGCGGTCAAGCCTGAGCCTGACCGCCTCGGAGGGTTCCAGATTCACTATGGTAATAGTGATCGGTTACTTATTACTGGTGGCGGTTACCTGGAAAATCTCACCCTCGTCTACAGCAACGTAGAGTGAATTATCCGGCGCCAATACCAGGCCACGGAAACGCTTCTGGGAGCCCAAAGGCATGCGGGTGATGCCGTTAATGCCGAGTCCGTCAGGTGTGATGCTGACCATATCGATGCGCTGACCGATGGGCGTGCCGCCGAAGCCGATGCCCAGAACACCCGTTGCTAGACGACCCTCATAAATACCCCAGTTTTCACCCTTCAGGAACGCAGCCGATGAGGTGCCCTGGGACAACCCGTTGTTGTTCCAGGTTGGGGGCATCAGATCGTCAAACCGAGTGTCACTCATGGGCATGTACGCCGCACGAACCGCAGGATCCATTCCATCCATTTGGTTTGGAGTGTAGCCACAGTACTCGTCGGGACATTCGCCGCGACCGGCGATATTCTGCTGGGGATCCCAGCCCGCATTTCCGCCGTTCACAAGGGCCGTGATTTCGTCGCTGTGCCACGGACCATGCTCAGCGGTAAACGCCTTGCCATCGCTTGGGCGAAAATCGATGCCTTGCACGTTACGATGACCGTAGGTGTATATCCGCTTATCGAAGCCTTCTGGCGGGTTGTTTTCCGGATGTGCATTACCGTCTGTATCGACGCGCAGTACCTTACCGCACAGCAGTGTTGGAGACTGTGGGCAGACACCTCTGTGGCGATCGCCGCCCGCTATCCATAGGTACCCACCAGGGCCCACACGCAGGCGTCCGCCATTGTGCGCACCCGGGCCGCCGAAGGGCTGGTCTGACTCGAATGGCTTGTACTGAATGTCTTTGACAATATCGGTTCTATCAACGACTTTCTTGAGGTCTTCGCTCAAGGTTAGACGCATCACGATATTGCCATCACAACGTTCAAAGTTGGTTTTACAGCCACTCCCATGATATTTGTTTGACGTCGACGCAACATAAAGACGTCGATTCTGGTCAAAATGTCGATCCGCAGCTACCCCCATCATACCTGCCTGACCTTCGCAGAAGAGGTCAGCAGCGCTGCTGGCGTAACCCGATGAGCCTTTCATGCCGTAGATCTTAGTAACTTCTCCATCTGGCGAGCGCACGGATAAGCCTTTACACTTCTCGGTGAAGAACATCGTGCCATCAGAGCGAACATTCATATCCCAGGGTGATTCCAAACCGTCCAGGATCGGTGTTACCTTTATTGTTGGTACATCCATGCCGGCACCATAGGCAACTGAACCGCCCATAAGGAGGGCGGTCACTGCCGAGGTAACGAGCGACTTAGTGAGTAAATGTTTCACGGTAAGACTCCTTAGTTATTGTATTTTGCGTCTTTAAGGTAAACAGAGAGGTTTTCGATCTCTTCATCGGTTAGGGGCTTGGCCATCATGATCATCAGAGATGAATTCGGTCCGAACTTCTGGCCCTCTCGGTAGGCTTTCAGCTTTTCCCGAGTGTACTCAATGGGCTTACCCGAAACTTTTGGGTAGCTTGCAGCTCCTTTACCAGCTGGCCCATGGCATGCATGGCATGATTGATGAAAACGCTCTTCACCAGCTGCTGCATCACCAACTATCGCACTACTCGCAATCGCCGAATTCGATAAACCAAGAATCAGTGCCAGGGTCATAAGGCCGGCGTACTTGGACAAGTTGACTCTCCTATATGGTTCTTGTTTTTGGCGCCTCAAAAGCTGGTTTTAGAACCAGTCTTCAGAGTCACTTTTGAGCATTGACCATCGGCTTCAATCCGTCAAAGCCAAACACTGATACTTTGGTATAGATTTTGTTGCCGTTTAGCACTACCGGTTAATTTACGTCCCCATTGTTGGAAAGGTCCCAGAGCTAGACTAGTGAGCCGCCTCCATCGCTCTAAAAGGACCGCTTTTATTAGAAGCGGTCATTATTGGCAGTGTGAAATGCGCCTCGAAAATGTCCGCTTATGGGTGAGAGGCATCAATGTTCGCTTTTGTTTAAGAGCTTGTACCCACGTATTTATGAGTTCTGTCTCGGACGTTCATAGGCGCACGGCTTGTTTAGCGGTTTTCAGTGCAGAGGTCAGAATGACGTTTTTGAATAAAACTCGTTAAAAGGTGTGGACACACCATGGACACGATTTGGACACAGCCCAACAAAAAAGGCCTGCGTTTGCACGCAAGCTTTTGAAGATAATGGCGCGCCCGAGAGGATTCGAACCTCTGACCTCTGCCTCCGGAGGGCAGCGCTCTATCCAGCTGAGCTACGGGCGCTTGAAATAGACACTGCTGCATCAATTTCGAGTGCGCAATCTTACGTGCGCAAAGGCGCTCTGTCCAGTCTTCCCCCACATATCCGCGACTGTATACGCCCTTCCCTCCCGGGAGTGAATAGGCGTGTCCAATTGGCAATTGTTGCCTGCAAATTACGATTTTGACAACGGCCCAGGTGTGTCGCGGCCGCCTCCATGTATTAATAGTTTTTTAGTATAAAAAATTCACTTTTAATTCTATTTAGATAATTTCGCCGTCGCCTGACAGACATTTGGCGGACATTCGCTGAATTTATTTTTGTCCCTCCTGGTCCTTGAGCTCCCTGATGACGGGCGGTTGCGTTTTGCTGTGTCTCACTTTGCTCCAGACCTATGAAAGTTGCATGTAAAGGTCGGGTACCCAAAGAATTATCCTTTCGTAACAGGAAGTTAAGATTTTGTTTCTGTAGGTTTTAAAGCCGATTCACCAGCTCGCTGTCGGGATCGAGCGCCGGGTGTTTGCGCACCGAGTGTTGTTTCAGGCGGCGGAGCGGTGAACGCGCAAGCAGAAAACGGTGAACCTGGTTCTGGCGTCGGGGCGACGCATCGACAGAGGCAAGGCAATGACGTCATCAGGCTTGTAACCGCCGGAAAGCAGACGGCGGCTATTGGTGACACGTCAAGTACACGAACCATTGATGGAATGACAAGGGGATAGTGGGATGCGAGTAAGTATATTTGGTCTGGGATACGTGGGAGCCGTCTGTGCGGCCAGTCTGGCGCGCCGTGGTCATGAAATAATTGGGGTGGATGTTTCGCCGGTAAAGATCGACCTGATCAACAGCGGTCGGTCGCCGATTGTGGAACCGGGGTTGGAAGATTTGTTGTCGGAGGGTGTGCGGAGTCATCGCATTCACGGCGTTACGGACGGCTTCGATGCGGTGCATGACACCGACCTGTCGATGATCTGTGTCGGAACCCCCAGCAAGCCAAATGGCGATCTGGACCTGACATACGTGGAGAAGGTGTCCCGGGACATAGGGCTGGCCTTGCGCACAAAGCCCACATGGCACTTGGTGGTGGTGCGCAGCACCGTGCTGCCGCGCACCGTGCGAGACTTGGTGGTTCCGATACTGGAAGAGGCCTCTGGCAAGCGCGCCGGAGAGGGATTCGGCGTATGTGTGAACCCGGAGTTTCTGCGGGAAAGCACGGCGATCAAGGATTACGATCATCCGCCCATGACCGTGATTGGCGAGCTGGACGAACGCTCGGGCGACTTGCTGTCGGAAATCTATGGGGACCTGGATGCGCCTTTGATCCGCAAGCCCATCGAAGTCGCAGAAATGATCAAGTACACCTGCAACGTCTGGCACGCCACCAAGGTCAGCTTTGCCAATGAGATTGGCAACATTGCCAAATCCATGGGAGTTGATGGGCGCGATGTCATGGACGTGATGTGTCTCGACAACAAGCTCAATATTTCCCGTTATTACATGCGTCCTGGGTTTGCGTTCGGCGGCTCATGCCTGCCCAAGGACGTGCGGGCGCTGACCTACCGGGCCAGCCAGCTGGACGTTCGTCATCCGTTGCTCAGCTCCATCATGAGCAGCAACAATGAACAGGTCAGCCATGCCTTCAACATTGTCACCGGCTATGGCTGTCGCAAGATCAGCATGCTCGGCCTCAGCTTCAAATCGAACACCGATGACCTCCGTGAAAGTCCGCTTGTTGAGTTGGCCGAACTGCTGATCGGCAAAGGCTACGAGCTCAAGATATTCGATCGCAATGTGGACTATGCCCGCACGCATGGGGCCAATCGAGACTACATCAACCAAAAGATCCCCCATCTCTCCAACCTCATGGACAGCGACCTTCGTGGCGTTATTGAGCACGGTGACGTCATTGTGCTGGGTAACAACGATGAGCTGTTCGAAACCATCATCGCCGATGTGCCCGCAGGCAAGCGCGTGGTGGATCTGGTGGGTTTCATGAAGACCACCACCAACGACGTGCTTGAGGGCATTTGTTGGTAACGGCCTGAGTCCCGGTCCCTGCCTGGCAGGGACCGGGACGAGGCTCGAACGGGCTGTATGCAGATATCTGGAGAGCAAGACCATGTCTTGGATGACGAATAACGTCCTGTCGCGAGCGGGAGGCTGGTTATTGTATATCGCCATTCTTGGCGCCCTTGCGGTATCACTACCGCGGGAGTTTATCGTGCCGGGGGGAGCTCATTTCATTCTTTTGGTCGGTGGCATCGGGCTCTGGCGCTATTCGGTAGGCATTATTCATTTCGTGCGGGGAATGTACTTCCTGCATGTGGCTTATCCCCGTCTGCGGGCCGAGGCCAGAAAGCTTGGCGAGGAAGGTGCGCCGTCCCATGTGTATCTGATGGTGACCAGTTTCCGGATTGATGCAAAGACAACGGCCCAGGTGTACGAGTCCATTATTCGAGAGGCGGTCGAGTGTGGCTGGCCCACCACCGTGGTGGCGTCAATTGTCGAGCTTTCGGATGAGATGCTGATGCGGGCTCTGTGGCGTCGCCTGGACCCGCCCGAGCGTGTGACTTTGCGACTGGTGCGGATCCCTGGCACCGGCAAACGTGACGGCCTGGCCTACGGCTTTCGGGCCATTTCCCGGGACGTGCCAGATGATAACGCTGTGGTGGCCGTTGTCGACGGCGATACGGTGCTGAACCCCGGCGTTGTTCGCGGCACTGCCCCATACTTTCGCCTGATGCCAAATGTCGGCGCCCTCACTACCAATGAGTTTTGTGAGGTTCACGGCAGTTACCTGATGTCGGAGTGGCACAAGCTGCGGTTTGCCCAGCGTCACATCAACATGTGCTCAATGGGACTGGCCCGTCGCGTTTTGACATTGACCGGGCGTATGTCGGTGTTCCGCGCCAGCGTGATCACGCGCCCCGAGTTCATCGGCGATGTGGAATACGACTCGCTGAATCATTGGCGGCTGGGCCGCTTCCGCTTTCTGACCGGCGATGATAAATCCAGCTGGTTCAGCATGATGCGCTTGGGGTACGACACCTTTTACGTGCCAGACGCGTCCATTCACACGGTGGAACACCCGCCTGACCCGAGCTTTTTTCGGTCGGCCCGTCAGCTGATGTTTCGTTGGTACGGTAACTCGCTGCGCCAGAACAGCCGGGCGACCAAGCTGGGTCCCCGTCGGTTGGGGTGGTTCACCTGGTATGTGCTCTGGGATCAGCGGATCTCCATGTGGACCAGCATTCTGGGTCTGACGGCCGCCATCGTCGCCGCCGTCAAGTATTCGGGAATCATCCTGGTGGCCTACCTGCTTTGGATCGGCCTGACCCGTCTGGTGTTGAGCGCGCTGCTGGTGGCAACCGGGCACCCGGTGGGGCCCGCCTATCCGGTCATTCTCTACTTCAACCAGATCTTCGGATCGCTGATGAAGATCTATGTGTTCTTTCGACTCGATCGCCAGTCGTGGACGCGTCAGAAAACCAGCTTCAGTACCGACTCGGCGTCGTTCCAGCAGCGCCTGAACCGATGGTCATCCCGGATGATGACCTTTTCCGCCGCCAGCGTGTTTCTGGCGACCGTCATGTTCATCGTCTGAGTCGTCAATTTGCGGCATCGAACGTTCACAGAGAACTCACACTAGCAAAGGTTTAAGCAATGAATACGGCAGCGATAGCACCGAAGTTTGTCCATGAGTCCGAGGCCCAGCGACAGTACGCCCGGGTCAGAATGCCGGCGAATCTGTTTGTCAAACTCGATGGCACGATGATGAAGTTTCCCATTGCGGACGTGTCCGCCGGCGGATTCGGTATCAAGCTCGGGGACGAAACTCTGAGGCAGGGGCACGTCTACAACGGCCGAATCGTGTTCCGGATTGACGGGTTCGATTTCGCCGTGGACGTGGACTTTGTGCCCCGGAACATGGGAGGCAGTGGCGACCGATGCGGGTGTGAATTCCAGGATCTGGGCGCCAATGAGGTGTCCGTTCTGCGCTACCTGATCACGTCGTTCCTCAGTGGCGAGCTGGTTTCGGCCGGCGATGTCCTCAACACCCTGTCGCGGGAAAATTTCACCAAATCCCGCAAAAACAAAACCAGCCAGGCGTTGGGCTTTTTTGCCAGTGTCCGGGCAATGATCGTCAGTTTGATGGTGATGGGGGTGGGCCTCATTGCCGTGACTTTCGTGGGCTATCAGCTCTGGCAGATTTATTTCGTGACGACGGCCGAGTCCGCCATGGTGGCGTCCGAAAATGTGCCGGTCCGGGTTCCGAAAGACGCGAAAGTCACCACCCTGGTGGAAGCCGGCCAGCAGGTCGAGGCCGGCCAGGCCATCGCCACCTTCGATGCGCCGATGCTGTCGTACGTCAATGAGCTTGTGGGCAACGGCAACTACACCATTGAGCAGATTGAGGAGCTCCTGGGGCAGAGCGTCCGCGGCACGTTGACCAGTCCCTGTGATTGCAAGGTGCTGAACATGCTTCCCGCCAAGGATCAGTACATGAGCAAGGGCGAGAAGTTGGCCGTGGTGGCGCCGATGGACGCGACCGCCCACGTCATTGCCCGCTTCAAGTTTACCGATGGCGATGAGTTGGAAGAAGGCCAGTCGGTCACGTTGCGTTTGCCCGGCGGCGAGACCCGGATGGGGAGAATCGAGTCGCTTTTCGTGGACGCGGAAACCCCGAATCAGCCCGGTAATACCATTAATGCGCTGATTCAGGCGAATGAACCGTTACCGATGAACTCGGTGGGACGGCCGATCGGAGTCACCGTGGACGTCTTCCAGATGGCGGCCGTTGAAGGCCTTGTCGACCGCGTTTCAGGGAATTGAGCGGAGCTCTCATGATGTCACCAAAAGCATGCATCGTCAGCGTTCTCCTGATCGGGCTCTCCGGTTGCAGCGGTGTGCCCGATATCCAGCGAGCCGAGCGCGAAGCCGCGGCGGGCAACGTTGAGGCTGCTAAGGCCCAGCTTGAGGAGTTGGCCCGATTCGGTATTGCCGATGCTCAGGTGCAATTGGGTGATTTGTACGCGCAGAGGGATTCCGATGCGGCAAGGCAGGCTGCCCTGCATTGGTATAGCCAGGCCTCTGAACAGGGCAGTGACCGGGCCTGGGTCCGGCTTGGCAAACTGCTGGCGCGGGAAGGCCAGACGCCTGCGCAGCGTGCAAAGGGCGAGACATACTTGCGAAAGGCCCTGGCCGAGGGCGATGACAGTGCGCTGATGCCGCTGATTGAGCTGTTCCTGGATTATCCGAGTGAGTTTCCGCAAGCACGGCCCCGGCAGTGGATTGAGCGTGCCCGAGCGGCAGGCGATCCGGCGGGGGATCTGGCGTTGGCGCGGTATTACCTGATAAAGGGGCAGCTGACCGCCCGTGGCGGCGAAATTGCATCGCTGTGCGAACCCATTCTGGAGTCACAGCCCGACTGCTTGATGATCCTGGCCCAGGTCTACCTGGGCCAGGACCGTACCGAGGCTTTTGAAGGTCTGGTTGAGCGCGCCCGGCAGGCATGGGAAGCCGATCGCATCAGCGATCGAGACCTTTATCTTTTCGCCCGCTGGATTTCGGACGACGAATCGCCATCCAAGCAGGTCGCCATTACCGACGATCTCTACCAACTGCTGACCCCGGACTATGTGCCGGCTATGACTGGCCGTGCCCGACTGATTATGGAGAACACTTATCTGGCCGATGCCGACGAAGTACTTGCGTTGCTGGAGGCGTCGCAGGCAAAGGGCGACCTGAAGGCTTCTCTGGTCCTGGCGCGGGTGTATGAGCGAGGCAGGATTGTGCCCCTCGATGCAGAAAAAGCGGTGCAGTACGCAGAGGAAGCCAGTGGCCGTTATCCGTCGGCCGATTATCTGCTGGGCCGGATTTACAAGCGCGGTTATCTCGGGGAATCGGATCCGCATAAGGCCCGAGATTATTTGCTGGCAGCGGCCCGAAGGGGTTTCCCGAAAGCCGACTACTTGCTCGCCGAGATGTTTTGGGAAGGAAAGGGCATTGAAATCAACAAGCAGTACGCCTGGGCATTTGCCCTGCTGGCCCTGGACGGAGGGGTTCAGCGGGCCAGGGATCTGCTGATCGAGATGCTGCCGAGCCTGCCGAGTTACCTGGAGAAAGAAGCCGAGACGATCGCTGATCGTGAACTGGCCGCCCGGCGAAAACTGATGACCGGTGATCTGGCCAACGCTCGAACGACTAGTACCCAAGGGGGGTAAGAACAGAATGATATTTGACGAAACAAAGGCCACGACCAGAGTGCTGGTGGCGCTGGGTTGTGTCACCGCCATGCCGGCGATGGCGCAGGAAACGATCGACAACGAGTCCTACCCGCGACTCCTGAAGTCCTCAACCAGCGCAAAAGTCAGCGTGATCAGCGAGGGTGACCGCCAGTTGGGACTCACACCTGACCGGAGTACCAAGTCCGATGAACTGGGGCTGGACATCAAGCCGGAGTGGGTCTGGCAACTGTCTCCAAGCTGGCGCTCCAAACTCAGGCTTCAGGCGTTCGCGGCCACCGGTCAGGTGGACGTCAGCGATGAAATCGGCGGCACCGAGACCGACGGATTCTTCGCACTTCGGGAGGCCTGGCTTGATTACAACGGCTTGACTGGCTACCCGGGTGAGTCCATCCGCTTTGGACGCGAGCGCCTCAAAGAGGGCACCGGTATGTGGTGGGACGACGATCTTACCCTGGTGCGCTGGATTTTCGATACCACGCTGCTGGATACCACAGTGGGGATTGCCAACAAGTTGACCGAGGCCCGAACCGATCTCAATGAACTGCCCAAAGATGAGCAGGACATTGCGCGGTTGTTCGCCTCGACCCAGTGGCAGTGGCACAAGGACCATTACCTTACGTTTCTGGCAACCCACGCGGAGCGATACGGTCAAGGCGAGGATCTCGCTGCCGATCCGGACGGCGGTTCGCCGGAGCGAGTACCGGAATCGCTAACGTGGTTGGGTGTCCGGGCGGACCAGGCGTATTTCGACTGGCATTCCACAAGTCCGGTCCAGTACCTCGCATCCTTTGGTGCGGTCGCCGGTAAGGATGCGCGTCTCAGTGAAAACCCCGGCGCTGCCAACGGGTTGACCCGAGAAGAACGGGATGTATCCGGCTGGGCAGCTGACCTCGGGTTGCGGGCTCAGTTGGTGGAAAGTCCTCGTTGGGTGGTCGGTGTGCATGGCGCCATGGCCTCTGGCGGCGGCCAGCGTGGCGAATCGGATGCGTTTCGGCAGACCCAACTGGAAAGCAACCGTTCCCGGTTTACCGGAACCCGCTCCCAGGTGGCGCGCTTTGGCGAAGCCTTCCAGCCCGAGTGGAGCAATCTTAAGGTGGCCACTGTGTATACCGCGCTTGCCGACCGGGACCGTTGGGCGGCCAACCTGCTTTACCACAAATACTGGATGAGCGATCCGTCCGGAACCGTGAATTCCGACCTCATTGAACCGGGTTTTTCCGGTGTCAGCGATGATCTCGGGGAGTCGGTGGATGTGGTGCTTGGCTATTACGGTGCCCAGGATGCTGGCACCTGGACGTCTTTTGATGCCCGGCTTCGAGGCGGTGTGTTCTTTCCCGGTGAGGCCTACGGTAACGATGTCGATAACGCCCGGCATCGTATCGTCCTTGACCTGACCAAGCGTTTCTAGGGAGCAACGATGAAACACTCTTGGGTCCTGACATTAATAATCACAGCGTTAGCCGCCGGACTGCCGGGCGCTAACGCTGCCCGAGTGTCGCCGGAACTGGAACCCTCGGAACCGGCACCCCAGTTCGAGCTTGGCGATTACGATATTGAGCTGGCTTCCTCGGAGACGGTGACCAAACCGGATCCTGCGTTTCCGGACATGTCGCAATACACCCGCGGTGGGGTAGAGGCGCGTCTCTCCGCACGGTCGTCGAAACAGCCGAATGTGAGTGTTGAGCGCATTTCCGGTGTCAGTGCCCTCGGTGACTTCGTCGATGAGGGGCGTGCACGGGAGTGGGTTATCCGCCAGTTTTCCCACCCCCAGGCCATTCTGGTAAACGGCGGCAAGGCGACCCTGGAGGATGTCTTCCGACAAGTCGACGACGATCGGTACATGGAGCGGAACAAGGACGGGTCGTACATCATCCGGCTTCCCCTGGTCGTGCGTCCGGGAGCAACCCTGGAGATCCGGGGCGAGACCCTGCGTCTGTCGGAGGAACGCGGTGCGTTCATTGCCAACGACAGCTGGCTGTTCGTGATCGACAGCACCATTATCGGCTGGCGAGAGAAGGCCAACGGGCCTGCGGTCTACCAGTCCAAGTCCAGTTTTCGGCCCTTTTTTGTCGGCTGGGGCGGCAGTGAGACCTTTGTGCTGGGCTCCGAGTTTGCCAACCTGGGCTACAACCAGAGTAAATCCTATGGCTTCTCCATTGCCCAGTACTCCAAGTACGACAACAAGAGACTGCAACGCTCAGCCCCGCATGCGTGGCTGATCGAATCCACATTCCGGGATATCTACTACGGCTTCTACTGTTATGAGGCCGAAGACGTCGCCATCGTCAACAACGTCTACCGGGACAATATCGTTTACGGCATTGATCCTCACGACTACTCCAGCAACCTGCTGATTGCCGGTAACGACGTCTACGGTACGAAGGAGAAACACGGGATCATTATTTCCCGTCAGGTCAACGACAGCTGGATCCTGAATAACCACAGCTATGAGAACGGCTTATCCGGCATTGTGCTGGACCGGCAAAGCCGCAATAACGTGGTGGCCAACAACGTCGTCCATGACAACCACGGTGACGGCATCGGGCTGTACGAGTCCCCCGACAATCTGCTTTGGGGCAACCGTCTCGTCAACAACCTCCGAAACGGTATTCGCGTGCGCAACAGCACCAACGTCGGGGTGTACCACAACATAGCGGCCCTGAACGGCACCTTCGGTGTGCTTGGCCAGATCAAGGATCTTGCCGGCACCGGACGGGACTTTGAGGAAGATTTCTACCATCAGGCGGTATCCATGACGGTGGTGGGCGGCAAACTTGCGTCCAATGCCAGTGGCCCCCTGTCGACAGACAACCCTCAATACATCGAGCTGTATGACGTCGACATGCGTTTTCCACGCTCGGACGTCGGCATTCATTTTGACGGCGTGTTGGGTGTCTATCAGACCGAAATTTTCGATGCCTTGCTGAACGATGAGCGTGCGGTGCGGTTGCAGCCGACAACCGTCAACGCACCGCAGCGGACGGTCGCCGGAGACTGACTATGGTTTTCTCATCCAATATTTTTCTGTTCCTGTTTCTGCCGGTCTTCCTCGGGTTGTATTACCTGACGCCGTTCCGGCACCGCTCCTGGATCATCCTGCTGGGCAGCTACGCATTCTATGCCTGGTGGCGGGTGGATTTCCTGTTGCTGTTCGTGGCCGTCACGATCTGGAACTATCTGATCGGGCTTGGCGTTCATCGTGCTGGCATTGGAACCGCGCGGGCACGCCGTTGGGTGGCCGTCGGTGTGGCGGGTGACCTCGCCACGCTGGGGTATTTCAAGTACGCCAATTTCGGTGTGGAGAGCTTGAACGAGATCTTTCTGTCGTTGGGCTACCAGGCGCCGGAACTGGCTCACATCATCTTGCCAATCGGCATTTCGTTTTACATCTTTCAGGCCATTTCCTACGTGGTGGACGTTTACCGGGGCGATACCGAACCAACCCGGCGGTTTGTCGATTTTGCCGCTTTTATTGCCTTGTTCCCGCAACTGATTGCCGGCCCGGTGCTGCGCTATAAGGATCTGGCGGATCAGTTTACCGACCGCACGCATACTCTCGACAAATTTGGCGAGGGGGCAATCCGCTTCATGCAGGGGTTTGTCAAAAAAGTCTTCATCGCGGATTCCATCGCTCCGCTGGCCGACGGTGCCTTTGCGCTCTCCGATCCGTCCACGGCAGATGCGTGGCTGGGCATCCTGGCCTACACCGCACAGCTCTATTTTGATTTCTCGGGCTATTCCGACATGGCGATCGGACTGGGTCTGATGATGGGGTTCCGGTTCATGGAAAACTTCAGGCAGCCCTACATCAGCCAAAGCATCACCGAATTCTGGCGCCGCTGGCACATCAGTTTGTCGAGCTGGTTGCGCGATTACCTCTATATCCCCCTGGGCGGCAATCGCAAGGGCACTTTCGGCACTTACCGGAACCTGCTGCTGACCATGTTGCTGGGGGGCCTCTGGCACGGTGCCAACTGGACCTTTTTGCTCTGGGGGGCCTGGCACGGGGGGCTGCTGGCCATCGAACGAGCCCTGGGTATTGGCGCCGGTGCCAGCACCTTTCGGGTCGGTCGCTGGGCGTTGACCTTCCTGTTCATCATGTTGGGCTGGGTCACTTTCCGGGCCACGAGTATCGGTGAGGCGTTCAGCTTCTATCAGGCGATGTTCCGTTTCGATGGTTTGAGCCTCAGCGCAGCCTACCTGCAGGACATCCGGGGACTGAACCTGGCCATTCTGGCGCTCGCTTATCTGGTTGTGCTGATGATGGGGCTGAAAGAACGGCTGACATGGTCGCCTGCTCCGGCATTTGCGGACCGGATGCGGGCGGCGTTGCCGACGGTACTGGTGCCGGTATTCATGCTGGCGGTTCTCAAGTTGTCGGCGGAAAGCTTCTCGCCATTTCTCTATTTCCAGTTCTGAGGGAGCCCTATGACCACGACATCGAGAAAATTAACTGCCTGCGTTTTCATCCTGCTCGTTCTCGGAGTGGGTCTGCTGTCACTTCAGTCGCTGGGCAATTACGGGGCTCCTGCAGAACTGGACCCGGTGACCGGTGAACTGGCACGCGACCTCGAGAGCCACTACGACGAAGGATTTCCGGTTCGGGATCTTGGTACCAACGTGTGGGCGGCCATCAACTACACCGTGTTCAACGAGGGACGTCCCGGCGTAACGGTCGGTGCACAGGGTTGGTTGTTTACCGACGAAGAGATGTATCTGGGGGCCGAGAGTCCAGCCATTGTTGACACGAACCTCAAGCGAGTGGGTGCGGTGATTGACCACTTGAATGCGGCAGGTGTGCCGCTGGCCCTTATGGTGGTGCCGTCCAAGGCGCGCCTGTACGCGAGCAAACTGGGTGGGCATCAACCTGTGCCGGCGATGAAGTCGCTTTATATCCGCTTTCTGGACCGCATGCGGTCGGACCAGGTGCTGGCGCCTAATTTGTTTCCGGCGCTGGCCCAGGCGCGGGACGAGGGTGCCCAGGTTTTTCTGCGCACGGATACGCACTGGACGCCCAGAGGGGCGGATGTGTTCGCGCGCCACGCGGCCGGCGAGATCAAGATGGCCTTTGATGACCAGTCCTGGGGCAAGACGGAGTTCGTCACGACGCTCGGTGAAACCCGGCCCCACGAAGGTGACTTGCTGACTTATCTGCCTCTGGCCCCACTGTTTCCCGAGCTCGGGCCAGCTCCCGACACACTCACTGAGCGTTCGACCTCGATAAAGGATGAACGCGGTACCACCGCCCAGAGTCTGTTTGCTGAAACGTCGGCGGACGTGGTGCTGGTGGGCACCAGCTACAGCGCGAATCCACTGTGGGATTTCCCCGGTGCCCTGAAACGTTACCTCGGCCGTGACCTGATCAATGTCTCGGACGAAGGTCAGGGTCCCTTCCAGCCCATGATCGAGTACCTCCAGTCCGACGAGTTTCAGGGTCACCCTCCCGAACTTGTGGTCTGGGAATTTCCCGAGCGCTACCTCGCCCAGCCAGTGCAGTCGGAAGACGCATTGGCATGGTTTGGCAAGCCGGAAAACCTGTTGGCCGAGGCCCGGAGCCAGAGCCAGCAATCAATCCAATGAGGAGAAATATCATGCAGTTATCAATTAAATCCGCGGTTGCGGTGGTGTTCAGTCTACTCGTCTCGATGGTTGCCCAGGCAGGGGAAGATGCCCTGTACGCCGCAGAGGCACCGGACGGAGCCACGTTTATCCGTGTGGTGAATGCGGACATCAGCGGCAGTATTCCGCAGGCGAGTATTGGTGGTAAGGCGATCAAGGACATCGCCCCGATGGATGCAAGCCCATACATTTATCTGCCTGTAGGCACCTACAAGCTCAGCGTTGGAGAGCGCTCGGCACCGGTCACCATGGAAAAAGACCGTTTCTACACCGCCGTTGTGCTTGCCTCCGGCGAGCTGGAAATTCTGCAGGACAAAACCTTCAAGAATCCTAGAAAGGCCTTGGTCTCATTCTACAACCTGACCGACGAAGGAGGGATTGGCCTGAAGACGTCCGACGGCAAAGTGGCGGTGATTGACCCACTTGAAGCGCTAAGCGTTGCCAACCGCGAAATCAATGCCGTCAAGTTGTCGCTGGGTGCGTTTTCAGGTGGTGAGGCGATTGCACAAACGCCGCTGGTCAATTTGCAGCGAGGCAAGGTTTTCAGCTTTTTCATGATCGATGCGGGCGGAAGCCTGAGGTTGTTGGTTGCCGAGAACCGTGTGGATACCTCGGTCTGATGGCCCGCTGGGACCACCACGGCAGTCCAAGTCCATGACTCTGACGGAGAAGCTTTCAATGACACGGTTGAGTGCGGTAATGCACCGTTTTGTTCAATGCACCGGTGGCCTGATGTTGCTGTTGGGCGGTCTCGGTGCCGGGACTGTGACGGCGGCAGAGCTGCCGGAATATTCCGTCGAGTCCCATACCGGTCTGTGTCCGATGGCCTCTCAGTCCGTTGCCTACGACACCGGTTACCTGAAGAACTTCAACGTTCTGGTGCAGGGGCAGGATGGGTGGTTGTTTCGCTCTGAGGCGGAATTACCGGAACAGTTCGGGCCCAGTGAGGAAGGGCTGCGTCATTTAGAGCGTTTTGCCCGTTATTTGAAACAGGCCGCAGGCACCGAACTGGTGCTGGTGTTCCAGCCCACCAAGGGGCTGGTGCATCCGGACAAGTTGCCGGAAAGCTCAGCGGTCACTTTCTCCTGGCCTTATGCCCGAAGCAACTATCTGGATGCCCTCGCCAAGTTTCGCCAGGTGGGCCTGGTGGTTCCCGATCTCGGCCCGTTACTGGGCGAACAGGCACAGGAAAACGCCTATTACTTCAAACGGGATCACCACTGGACGCCCTACGGTGCCCGGCGTACGGCCCAAATTGTTGCTGATCGGGTGCGTCAGATGTCGACCTATCAATCGCTGTCGCAGCAGGCATTCACGACCCGGCGTATTGGCCTGATTCGCAAAGAGGGCTCACTTCAGGACGCTGCCCGTCGAATCTGTGACCAGGCCTGGCCGTCGCAGTACGTGGACGAATACCGGACCGAGCTTGAGGGCGGCCTCTCTGGAGGTGAGGAGAGTGCGCTGTTTGGAGACGAGAGTCTGCCGCCAATTACTCTGGTGGGCACCAGTAACAGCAAGGGCGCACAGGACTACAACTTTGTTGGTTCGTTGCAGGAGTTTTTGGGTGTGGAAATATTGAACATGGCGGTGGCTGGCGGCAGCTACGACGGCTCCATGTTCGAGTATCTGATGTCGGACAGTTTTCGCGAGTCGCCACCGAAAATCATTATCTGGGAAATTCCGGCCTACCACACTCTCGACAGTGGCGAGTTCTATCGCCAGATCGTGCCGATGGTGAGCAATGGCTGCGAGGGCCGCGAGCCCGTTTTGCAGAAAACCATGGCGGTGAAAGCGGGCACCAACGAAGTGCTCTACAACGGCGGTGGCGAATTTTTGGAACTGCCGAGTGACCAATACCTGGTCGACCTCCAGTTCAGTGACCCGTCGGTGAAAGAAGTAGACGCCTTCATCTGGTATGTCTTCGGCCGGAAAGACCGGGTCGATCTGGAGTATGGCGCCCGAGTCGAAACCACCGGGCGGTTCATGTTTGAACTGCCGGCCGGCCCGAGCTGGAACGAAGAGCTGCTGATGTCTCTGGATCTCGAACTTGAGCCGGCGCAGGTCAGCGAAGGCATGACGGTGACGGCCAAGGTCTGCCGCCGCCAGGACAAATGAGGTAAACCCACCCGTAATTGGGAGTTGGTATGAGGAACGGAAACACGGACATCTTGGGTGAAGCGGGTCGAATCCTGCTGTCCACGGCCCTGGCCTCCACCATGGCAGTGGCTTCGGTCGCAGCTGCGCAATGCCCGGAAGCCGGGCTGCGAGCGCCGGTCGGGTACTACCAGATACCGGAGCGCCGGGATGGCGGGTCTTACGACTGCGAGGTCGTAGCCCCGCATCAGGGTGATATGAACTTCACCAGTAAATACGAGGGCAGCGACAGCGCCCGTAACGAACTCAATAACGAGGCCTATCAGGCCTACCGTGAGGCCTCCAAGACAATTCGCAGCTTTGAGAAAACCGTGATCGCCGCCGCCGACGACTATCAGGTCGATGGCGACGGTCCCGAGGCGCGGGCCTGTGTGCTCGACAACCTGGACGCCTGGGCCCAGGCCGACTCGCTGTTGCCCGACGACATTAACCATGTCGGTCAGGCGGTTCGCAAATGGGCCCTGGCGGCTGCCGCCAATGCCTATCTTCGCGTCAAGCTGTCCTCGTCGGAATCGGCTTTGGACGCCGCCAGGGGCGAGCGCATTGAGCGCTGGTTAAGCCAGGTCGCCGATGCGGCGCGTGGGTACTACTCCGATCGCGAACCCCGAAAGGTCAATAATCACGACTACTGGGCGGCCTGGGCGGTCATGACGGCGGCGGTGGCGACCGGGGACTGTTCTAACTGGGACTGGTCTCTGGGCAAGTTTGACGACGCCATGCACCAGATCAGCTCCGACGGCTACCTGCCGAAAGAACTCAGCCGGGAGGACCGAGCGTTGGAGTACCTCAACTACGCCATGCAGCCGCTCACCCTGATCGCCGTCTTTGCCGAGGTCAACGGCGTCCCGATTCAGGATCGGTATGGCGACGCCTTCGAGTCGCTGACCCGAAATGTGGTGGCGGGGCTGGACGATTCCTCCGCGATTGAGGCGATCACCGGTTATCCACAGATAACCGATGGTCTGCGCACGCCTTGGGGGCTCGCCTGGATGCGTCCTTGGGCAGAAGTCTGGGGCGACCGTGCGGGGATGTCCGGGTTCCTGGCGGCGTACGGGCCGGTCAAGAGCACCAGACTTGGTGGCGATATCGAGTTCCTGTACCGGATTGATCCGCGCTGGCCAACCGGTCAGGAACCCCGTCCTCCTGAAAATGTACGCATTGATTATTAGATGGACCCAGTCAATGGCGGGCGTGCCAAGGCACGTCGGTCCCAGCCCCCGGATAATTTTTTCTGTGGGCTCAACCAAGCGAGTGAAAGGAGCAGGATTATGATTCCAGTCATATTGTCAGGCGGTTCCGGTTCGCGGCTCTGGCCGCTGTCCCGTCAGGCCTACCCTAAACAGTTTCTGCCGTTGCTAAGTGAGCACAGCATGTTTCAACAGACCCTGGCCCGGCTTCCACAGGAAGACGTGGAAGCGCCGATCGTGGTCGCTAATAATGAACATCGGTTCCTCGTCAAAGAGCAGCTGGACGCCATTGGCCTGGAGCCTCAATCCATTTTGCTGGAGCCTTTCGGGCGGAATACGGCCCCAGCCGTCGCCATGGCAGCAATCCAGATAGCCCGGAAGGATCCGTCCAGCATTATGCTGGTGTTGCCGGCGGACCACGCCATTGGCCAGACGGAGCCATTCCACGAAGCCATTGCCAAAGGCCTCAAGGTTGCCAAAGACGGTGCTCTGGTTTTGTTTGGCACAACGCCGGACCGGCCCGAAACCGGTTATGGCTATATCTCTGCCGCCAGCAGTGAGGATAATCCAACCGCCCCGAGACCGGTGCGCAAATTTATTGAGAAACCCGACGAGGCGAAAGCGCGTCGCTTGCTGGACGAAGGGGGGTACTACTGGAACAGCGGCATGTTTATGTTCCGGGCCGATGCTTACCTGCGGGAGCTCAAAAAGCACAGCCGCGATATTTACGACACGGTGCTGCTGGCGTCCCGAAATCTGGAAAAGGACCTTGGCTTTGACCGGATTCCGGCCGAGATTTTTGAACACTGCCCCGACGATTCCATTGACTACGCGGTCATGGAAAAAACCCATCGCGCCACCCTGGTGCCGTTGGATGCCGCCTGGAGTGACGTGGGCGCCTGGTCGTCAATCTGGGACATCAGCGACAAGGATGAGCATAGCAACGCCGTGTACGGCGATGCCTGCCTTGAGGACAGCTCCGGTTGCCTGATTCACGCACCGGAAAAACTGGTGGCCCTGGTGGGCGTGGACGACCTGGTGATTGTGGATACCAAGGACGCCTTGATGGTGGCGCACCGGGACCGGGTGCAGGAGGTCAAGGGTGTGGTCCAGCGGCTGAAAGCGGAACAGCGCCCGGAAGCCCGTATTCACCGGGAGGTATTTCGGCCCTGGGGAAGTTACGACAGTATCGATACCGGGAATCGCTTCCAGGTCAAACGCATCACGGTGAATCCGGGCGAACGGTTATCGCTTCAGAAGCATCACCATCGGGCAGAGCACTGGATTATTGTGCGTGGCACCGCTGAAGTGTCCCGGGACGACGAAACCTTTTTGTTGTCGGAGAACGAGTCCACCTATATCCCGATCGGATCGGTGCATCGCCTGTTCAATCCCGGAAAGATTGCACTGGAACTGATCGAGGTCCAGTCGGGAGCGTACCTGGGCGAGGACGACATCGAGCGCCTGGACGACCGCTATGGCCGCACCGAGCCGGCCCAGGAAAAGGAAGAACCAGAAGACATCCCGGTCATGGTTAGCCGGGCTTGATGTGTCGCAGGCCGATGGTCCGGATTCCGCGCCATCGGCCTGCCCAAGCTTCCAGAACTGACAGGAGAACGCTGGTGGATTTTAACTGTTTCAAAGCCTATGACATTCGTGGCCGTGTGCCGGACCAACTGAATTCCGAAATGGCAGAGCGCATCGGGCGGGCGTACGTGGCGGTTACCGGAGCCCGCAAAATCGCGGTCGGCTATGACATCCGCCTGTCCAGTCCGCAAATTGCCGATGCCTTGAATCGTGGCCTGATGGCGGCCGGGGCCGAGGTCCACAGCATCGGGTTGTGCGGTACCGAGCAGATCTATTTCGCGACCAGTCATTACCGGCTGGATGGCGGCATCATGGTCACGGCCAGCCACAATCCCAAGGATTATAATGGCATGAAAATGGTCGGCCCCGGTGCTCGGCCGATCAGCTCTGACAATGGCCTGATCGATATTCGCGAGGGCGCAAAGAGTGTTTTACCACCGGCGTCGACGCCGGGTTCCCTGCAACGTCTGGACGTAACCCGGGCCTACGTGGACCACCTGCTCGGTTATGTGAACCCGGAACATCTCCGGCCATTGCGCATCGTGGTGAATGCCGGGAACGGCGGTGCCGGGGCGGTGATTGATGCCCTCGAGCCCCACCTCCCGTTCGAATTTCACAAGGTGCATCACCAGCCGGACGGCAGCTTTCCCAATGGCGTGCCCAATCCGTTATTGCAGGAAAATCGTGTCGCAACGTCCACCGCGGTGATCGACGGCCGCGCCGACATGGGCATTGCCTGGGACGGGGATTACGATCGATGTTTCTTCTTTGACGAGCAGGGCCGTTTCATAGAGGGCTACTATCTTGTCGGCTTGCTCGCGGATCAGTTCTTGCGTAAGCACAATGGCGGCAAGGTGATTCACGACCCCCGCCTGGTTTGGAACACCCGGGAGCTGGTGTCAGGCGCCAAGGGAATCGCCATCGAGAGCAAGACCGGCCACGCGTTCATCAAGCAGCGGATGAGAGAGGAAGATGCGGTATACGGCGGTGAAATGAGTGCCCACCACTACTTCCGGGATTTCGCCTACTGCGACAGTGGCATGATTCCCTGGCTGCTTGTGGCTGAACGGCTATGCCGGTCCGGCCAGACCCTGTCCTCCCTGATTGATGCCCGTATTGAGGCGTTTCCCGCCAGTGGTGAGATCAATCGCACCGTGGCTGACCCGACAGTGGTGATCAAGGCCATCGAAACCCTCTATCAGCAAGAGGCACTGTCGGTGAACCACATCGACGGCTTGAGCATGGAGTTCAAGGCATGGCGATTCAATCTGCGACTGTCGAACACGGAGCCGGTCATCCGGTTGAATGTTGAGAGTCGTGGTGACCGGGCGTTAATGGAAGAGCGAACGGAGGCTTTGCTGGGTCAGGTCGAGGCGCTCTCGCAACCTCGTGCAGACCAACGTAAAGCAGTGACCTTGTAGCAAAGTGCACGCGGCGCAGGGCCTGTCCGGCGGAGGCTGGGGCCTTGCCCATGCCGACGACGTGCTGAGCCGTCGTGCCAAGCCTCGGTCTGCCTTGGGCATGGCTGCCGCCCCTTCCCGGATATTTCCGAATCAATCCGCACGCTGACGTATCGCCGACGGTGGCGACGCAAATCCCGACGTTTCGTTGGTGTTCAGAACCCTGTTGTTGGTGCCGGTGGCCAGGGTGTTGACCCTGACTGCGTTGGGCACCGTGGGATTTTTGGATTGGTGTCGAGCCGTGAGTATGCGCTAGTGTTGTGACCTACTGACACTGAGAGTGGGCTGACATGTCAATGCTGCGTGGCTTTTTGATTCTGCTTCTTTTTTTTCTGTTCGGCGAAGCCATGCGTGGGCTCTTTGTGCTGCCGGTCAGCGGCGGCGTTCTGGGTATGATGGCCATGACACTCACCCTTATGGTGTCGGGCCATGTCGGTGATGATCTGGCCTCGGCAAGCCGGGCCCTGATTTCGGTGCTGGTATTGCTGATCATGCCCGGAGTGGTTGGTGTGTTCTTTACCGCCGACCAGTTCCAGGGCCAGTGGCTGGCCGTGGCTGCCGCACTCCTGCTTGGTTCCTTCCTGAGTGTGCTGACGACCCTGCTGCTGATGAGGAGCCTGGTTCGCACGTCGGCGGTCTCGGGCAAATGACCGAGTTGCTGGCGCGGTTCTCATCCCTTTCCGATATGCTCTCGACCAGCCCCGCCCTGGCCATTGGCCTGACGCTGGGGGCCTACTTCGCAGGCAACGGGATCTTCGTCCGCATCGGCCGGCCACTCTGGTTGCCGCCGGTGGTGCTGGCCGCGGTGATGCTCTCGGCGGCCATTGCGCTTCTGTCGGTGGACTATGCCCGCTACCGGGAAGGGGCTCAGTGGTTGACGGTGCTGCTTGGCCCGGCGACCGTGGCGCTGGGTATTCCGCTCTACCAACAGATACACCACATCCGCGCACTGTGGCGTCCCATTCTATGCACCCTGCCAGTGGCGGCGAGCCTGGCCGCAGTTTATGCGGTTGCGATTGCCTGGGCGCTGGGCGCGACCCCGGAGGTAATGGCCTCACTGGCGCCGAAATCGGTTACGGCGCCGATTGCCATTGGCATTACCGAACAACTGGGGGGCTCGGTTTCGTTGATGATGGGTGGCTTGCTGATCACCGGAGTGGTGGCAACGCTCTGTGTCGATGTGCTGGCCCGAGTCATGGCCATTGAGGATGAACGGATTCTTGGTTTTGCTCTGGGCATCAACGGACACGCCATCGGGACGGCCCGGGCGTTTGAGATCAGCCCGACGGCGGGCGCCTTTGCCTCACTCGGGATGGGCCTGACTGGCGTGTTTACCGCTATTTTCCTGCCTGTGGCGTTCCGTTTGATCGCGCACTGATTTTGACCGTTCTGTTTTTTTCCGCATTCAGTCGTGCTGAACCTGAGCAATGACGGCTTGTTTTATAAGCAGAAATTTTTCACCCATGGGTCAGGATCGATGCTTCATGTGAGGCCATTCGTCCAGCGAATAGCCTCATGTTGTTATTTCGATTGCCCTGAGGCGGAGGCCTCACTACTTTAATTGGCACTGCATCGGGCGCGATCTGGCCGGATGTTGCCCGTTAAAACTCCTAAAATAGCGACGGAACACGCGATGAAAAAACTTCTTACTGCATTCGTTGGTAGCCTGGCGCTGGCCAGTGCACCAGTGGCTATCTCCGCTGAGGCGACGCAATCTCTCAAGTTGGCGTACGACGCCGACCCGGTCACTCTGGACATCCATGAGCAGCTGTCCGGTGGCATTCTCCAGCTGTCACATATGACCTTTGATCCGCTGCTGCGCTGGAGCAATGATCTAACCTTCGAGCCCCGCCTGGCCAAGAGCTGGGAACGGATCGACGAAAACACCATGCGCTTCACGCTCCGTGAGGGCGTGACTTTTCACTCCGGCAATGCGCTGACCTCGGAAGACGTCCGGTTCACCTTCGAGCGCCTCAAGCAAAGCCCGGACTTCAAGGCGATTTTTAAGCCATTCAGCGAGCTGAAGGTCGTTGATGAGACCACCTTCGACCTGATCACCAGCGAGCCGTATCCGTTGCTGCTGAACGCGGCCACCTACATCTTCCCGATGGACAAGGCGTTTTATTCCGGCAACGACAAGGATGGCAATGCAAAAGCCGCCATCAGCAAGCAGGGCAGCACTTTCGCGTCCCGCAACCAGTCAGGCACCGGGCCGTTCAAGGTTACCTCCCGCCAGCAGGGCGTCAAGGTCGAGTTTGAGCGTTTTGCCGACTACTGGGACACCGCGTCCCCGGGCAACGTTGGAAAGATCTCGCTGACCCCGATCAAAGAGAACAACACTCGGGTATCGGCGTTGCTGTCTGGCGGTGTGGATTTCATTGCGCCGGTGCCGCCGACCGATCTGGAGCGGATCAAGAACAATCCCGAGACCAGCCTGGTTACTATGAGCGGTACCCGCATCATCCTGTTTCACATGAACCAGAAGCGGTTTGAGCCGTTCCAGGACGTTCGTGTGCGCCAGGCCGTTGCCTACGCCATTAATCAGGAAGGTATTGCCGCGAAAATCATGAAAGGCTTCGCGACCCCGGCCGCGCAGCTGTCCCCTGCGGGCTACCAGGGCCATAACGACAGCCTGGCAACGCGCTTTGATGTCGCCAAGGCTCAGGCGCTGATGAAAGAAGCCGGTTACGAAGACGGCTTCACCATCACCATGATGGCGCCGAACAACCGCTATGTGAACGATGACAAAATCGCGCAGGCGGTGGCCGCGATGTTGGCCCGGATCAACATCAAAGTGGACCTGAAAACCCTGCCAAAAGCCCAGTACTGGCCCGAGTTCGATGACCGGGCTGCGGACATGATGATGATCGGCTGGCACGCGGATACCGAGGACTCCGCTAACTTCTATGAGTTCCTGACCATGTGCCCGAACAGTGAAACCGGCACCGGCCAATACAACGCCGGCAACTACTGCAACCCGGAAACCGATGCCATGGTGGACCAGGCCAACGTGGAAACCGATCTGGACAAGCGGGCAGCGTTGCTGCAGGACGTGGAAAAGCGCCTGTACGACGATGCCGCGTTTGTACCGCTGCATTGGCAGGACCTGGCTTGGGCCTCCAAGGGCAGCGTCAAGATCGAGCCGATTCTGAACGTGATGAATTTCCCTTACCTGGGTGATTTGGTCGTCGAATAAGCAGGCCGCAGTGACGACGCAGGCCCGGGGTGACCCGGCCCTGCGTCGCCGTCCCAGTAAAGGGAGCTCTGACGCTTCCCTGAATAACCCGGCAAAGAGGGGGTTATTCAGGGAAGCGCACGAGGCGACTTAAAGCCAACGTCAGTTTTCCGGAAAACACCCCATGTTAGCGTTTTTGGTTCAGCGGATATCCCAGGCCCTGCTGGTCATGTTTGTGATCAGCCTGATCAGTTTTTCCATACAGGACGGTCTGGGGGACCCACTTCAGCAAATGGTGGGTCAGTCAGTGTCGGAGGCTGAGCGGGAGAAAATCCGCGAAGAGCTCGGCCTGAACGACTCCTTTGTCGTGCAGTACCTGAGGTTTGCCGGCCAGGCGGTACAGGGCGATCTGGGCACCTCCTATTTTTACGGCAAACCCACGCTGGAGGTTATTTTTGAGCATCTGCCGGCCACTCTGGAACTGGTCATCGGTGCCAGTCTGATCATCGGGTTTTTGTCGGTGCCCATCGGGGTGTATGCGGCGATCCGGCCCCGGGCCTGGCTGTCCAAGTTCTTTATGGGAATCAGCACCGTCGGCATTTCGATTCCGGTGTTCCTCACCGCCATCGTGCTGATTCAATTGTTTTCCATCGGCGTGACCGTCAACTGGTTCCCCCCGGAGACCGGTTGGGGCAGTTGGCTGAACGGGCTGTTTTCCACCGAAGGTGGTATGCCGTCTTACGGTCGTGGTGATGGCCTGGTGCACCTGTTCGGCACCTGGCACTCCGGTTTCTTCTCCAGCGACGGTTTGCGACACCTGACGCTGCCGGCGATCTCACTGGCGTCGATCATGCTGCCGCTGTTTATTCGTCTGATTCGGGCGGAAATGATGGAAGTGTTGCAGAGCGACTACATCCGGTACGCCCAGGCCAAGGGTCTGGCGCCCCACCGCATTCACTTTCTGCATGCCCTGAAAAACACCATGCTGCCGGTGATCACGGTGGGCGGTGTGCAGTTGGGCATCATGGTGGCCTACACCATTCTGACCGAAACCGTGTTCCAGTGGCCGGGGGTGGGGCTGATGTTCCTGGAAGCCATTACCCGCAGCGACATCCCGCTGATCGTGTCCTACCTGATGGTGGTCGGTCTGATTTTCGTCGTCACCAACACCGTGGTGGATCTGGTGTATGGCCTGGTGAACCCCACCGTTAAACTGACAGGTAAAAAGGCATGACTACAGCGACCGTTTCCCGGTGGGACCGATTCCGTGAGTCCTTCCTTTGGTACAGTTTCAAGCGCGATAAGATCGCCATTGTCAGCTTTGTGGTGTTTGTCGCCATTGTCCTGGCCGGTGTGTTTGCGCCCCTGTTTGCGCCGGCCGATCCTTACGATCTGGCTCAGATCAACATCATGAACTCGGAATTGCCGCCGGTCTGGATGGCGGGCGGTGATGCCCAGTTCCCATTGGGCACTGACGCCCAGGGCCGGGATTTGCTGTCGACCATCCTGTACGGCACCCGGGTGTCTCTGCTGATTGGTTTTGGCGCGGTGCTGATGCAAGGTGCTCTGGGCATCCTGTTCGGCCTGCTGGCGGGCTACCTCGGGGGGCGCGTGGATGCCGTTCTGATGCGGATCGCGGACGTGCAACTGTCATTCTCCACCCTGATGGTGGCAATCATCGTCGGCGCCGTATTCAAGGCCAGTTTCGGCAACCTGATGTTCGGCGAAATAGCCATCTACATGCTGATCGTGATCATCGGGATTGCGGAATGGCCGCAGATTGCCCGGACCGTGCGCGCCTCGGTGTTGGCGGAAAAGAAAAAGGAATACGTGGATGCAGCCAAGGTGATGGGGTTCGGCACCAACCGCATCATGTTCCGCCACATTCTGCCCAATACGTTGTCGCCGATCTTCGTCATATCCACCGTGCAGATCGCCAACGCCATTATTTCCGAAGCGGCCTTGTCGTTTCTCGGTCTCGGTATGCCGGAAACCCAGCCATCGCTGGGCTCGTTGATCAAATCCGGTTTCGATTACATTCAAAGCGGTTCCTGGTGGATCACATTGATTCCTGGCCTGGTGCTGGTGGTGCTGGTGCTGGTCATCAACCTGCTGGGTGACTGGCTGCGGGATATGATGAACCCAAGACTGTACAAGGGATAAACCATGGCACTGCTCGAAGTTAACAATCTGGACGTGCGTTTTGCGGTGCGTGGTGGCGATCTCCAGGCGCTGCAATCCATCAGTTTTTCGCTGGACAAGGGCGAACGCCTTGGCCTGGTGGGCGAGTCGGGGGCCGGTAAATCGGTGGCGGCGTTTTCCATCCTGAAGCTGATTGCCCAGCCCGGTTACATCGCCGGCGGTGAGGTGCTGTTTGAGGGACGTAACCTGTCGGCCATGAGTGAACGGGAACTGCGGCAAATTCGTGGCAATCGCATTGCGATGATTTTCCAGGACCCGATGATGACGCTGAATCCGGTGCTCACGGTGGGCACCCAAATGGTGGAAGCCCTCAAGGCGCACCGCAGAATCAGTACCCGGGCCGCTCGGGATATTGCCCTTAAAAAGTTGCAGAAGGTGTCCATTCCATCGCCGGATAAGCGTCTGGACCAGTATCCCCATGAACTGTCGGGTGGTATGCGCCAGCGCGTGATTATTGCCATTGCGTTGTTGCTGGATCCGGACATTATCATCGCCGACGAGCCAACCACGGCTCTGGATGTCACCATTCAGGCCGAGATCATGGCGCTGCTGCTGGCGCTGTGTGAGCAGGATAACGTTGCGCTGATGTTGATTACCCACGATTTGGGGTTGGTGTCGCAGGTCACGCAGCGCATGTTGGTGATGTACTCGGGCCGGATCATCGAGCAGGGCCCGACCAAGGAAATCATCAACGATGCCCAGCACCCCTACACCCAGGGCCTGATCAATGCGTTGCCGCAAATGGGCGAGCCCGGCCGGCGGCTTTACCAGATTCCCGGTTCCATGCCGTCCCTGAGCCGCATCCCGCCCGGGTGTCCGTTCCATCCGCGCTGTCCCTTTGTCACCGATGAGTGTCGCCAAACCATGCCTGAGTATGTGCAGTCCGGGAATGTCGATGTCGCCTGCTACGAAGTCAGCAAGTTGATCGAACAAGAAAACCGGGCGCCGGAGGTGACGCCATGACCGTCCAGTCAGCGCCGTTGGTTGATATTCGGCAGCTTGAGAAACGGTTCGATCTGTCCGGCAGTTTTCTCGAACAGCTGCAGTTCCGCAACGGTCGGTTTACCCGGCACCAGGAATACGTTCACGCCATCAATGGTGTCGATCTTCAGGTCCATCGAGGCGAGGCGCTTTGTGTGGTGGGCGAATCCGGCTGTGGTAAATCGACCGTGGCCCGCACCATCATGGGGTTGTTGACGCCCTCCGGCGGCGAAGTCCATTACGATGGCGAGCGCATTGACCAGCTCAATGGCCGCGAGGTGCTGCCCTACCGGCGCAAGATGCAGATGATCTTCCAGAACCCCTACGCGTCGCTTAATCCGCGCATGACAATTCAGCAGACGCTGGAAGAGCCGGTGTGCTTCCATCACCCGGCTTGGTCCAAAGCGGAAGTGCGGGACCAGGTGCAGGACGTGATGCAGTCCGTTGGCATCGATCCGGACTGGGGGGTGCGATACGCCCACGAATTTTCCGGCGGACAACGCCAGCGGATCTCCATTGCGCGGGCACTGGCGGTGGACCCGGAGTTCATCGTCGCGGATGAGCCGATTTCAGCGCTGGACGTCTCGATTCAGGCCCAGGTACTGAATTTGTTGATGGACGCACAGGAATCGAGAGGGTTAACCTACCTTTTTATCACCCATGATCTGGCGGTGGTGGAGCATTTCGGCACCCGGGTGGCGGTCATGTATCTGGGCACGGTGTGTGAGTTGGCCGACACCAAGACGCTGTTTGCCAGCCCTCGCCATCCCTATACCCAGGCGTTGTTGTCGGCGATCCCCCGGCTGGAAGACGATCGGCCCAATCACATCCGGTTGCACGGAGAAGTCTCGACCCCGGTGAATTTGCCGTCGGGCTGTGTGTTCCATGAGCGCTGTCCCTACGCCAATGAGCGCTGTAAGCAGGAGGTGCCCCGGCTGATTGGCAGCGACACCGGCGGCCAGGTGGCCTGTCATGCGGTCCAGGAAGGTCGGCTATAGTGCGGTGTGGGTCTATCAAAGTGTGCGCTCGATCCCCTGTCAGCAGCCACCAGGCATGAGGTAGGAATGGAAGTACGTTGGTTGGAAGATTTTGTCGCGTTGGCGCGAACGCGTCATTTTTCGCGTGCAGCGGAACTTCAGCATGTCAGTCAGCCAACCTTCAGCCGTCGCATCAAGTTGCTGGAAGATGCGATGGGGACCACCCTGATCGACCGGCAAACACTGCCGTTGTCCCTGACACCTGCCGGCGAGGTGTTCCTCGACATGTGCGAGCGCATCACCCGGGACGTTCGCGACACCCGTGATCATATTGCGTCGCTGGAGGCGGAGGCCACAGCGCGCATCAGTGTGGGCGCGACCCAGGGCCTGCTGTCACATTTCTATGCCGACTGGGCCACAGAGGCGGCCGTAAGCGATCATCTGACCCTGAACCTGAAAGCCACCAACTGGGTCGGTGAAGACTTCCTGACCGCCCTGGACAATGGCGATTGCGATCTGGTGCTGTGCTATTGGCATCGTGACCTGCCGTGGCACAGCCGGTTGGATGAGGAGCGTTATCAGTGGCTCAAGCTGGCGGATGAACAGCTGATCCCATTCAGCGTGGGCCGGGAGGACGGCAGCCCCCGATTTGCGCTGCCGGGCAGTCACGAGCAGCCCGTGCCGGTGATTGACTACCACGCGAGGGGCTTTATGGCCTCCGCCATTATCGCCCACCTGGGCCGCACCCAGCCGCAGGCGCAGCTGCGGTCCCTGAACGAAAACAGCCAGTCTGCCAGCGTCAAGGCCCTGGTGAAGCAGGGCTTTGGCCTCGGGTGGCTGCCCAGTCGCATGAGTGAGAAGAGTGCCCAGTTTGGTCGCCTGGTGCGCGCCGGTGACGAGCGCTGGGAGGTGCCCATTGAAATACGTCTGATGCGACTGCGCGATACTCGCTCGGACGACATTTTGAACCTCTGGAACCGATTGGACGCCCAATATGCCTGACCCTAGTTTGCTGCAAGCGCAGCTCAGCCACCTGCAGACACTCCAGGCGCGTTATGATCATATCCTGGAGGCGCACGGTTACGACGCTGTATTGATCAGCTCCGGTGCAGCCCCCCTGCGTTACGCCGATGACCAGAGCCACCACCACCAGGGTTTCGGGCCTTTCCTGCACTGGACCGGGTTGGTCGGCATTGAACACAGCTGGCTGCTGGTGCGGGCCGGGTATAAGCCACAGCTCTGGTTGCACACGCCGGTGGATTTCTGGCACGCCTCGCCATCATTGCCCACCGAGCCCTGGGCGGCGGTGATGGCATTGCACACCTGCGAACAGACCGACGCACCAGTGGTGTCCGGCGTTGGCCGTTTGGCGGTGGTGGGCGACCCTGCGCAAGTGCACAAGGTGCCGGGAGACCAGAACCCTGTGGCTTTGGTGCAAGCGCTGGACGCCGCCCGGGTTCATAAGACCCACTATGAGCTGGCCTGCATCGACCATGCGAACGCAGCTGCGGCCCCGGGCCACCTGGCGGCGCGTGAGGCGTTTTTGGCCGGCGGCAGTGAGTTTGAAATCAGCCTGGCGTATCAACGTGCCACCGGCCAACGGGAAGCGGATGCGCCATACCACAGCATCATTGGACTCAATCACCATGCCGGTACGCTGCATTACCAGCACTACGAAGTGCCGCCCCCCAGTGTATCGCGAAGCCTGTTAATTGACGCCGGTTACCGCTACCGGGGTTACTGTTCCGATATTACCCGAACGACGGCGGCGCCTGGGGAAGGGCATTTCCAGGCCCTGATTGACGGCGTGCAGCAGCTGCAGCGGCGGCTTTGTGATGCGGTGGCGCCCGGCGTGGCTTACGCCGATCTGCACGACAAGGCGCATCAGGGGCTCGCCGCCTTGCTGACCGCGAGCGGATTGGTGACCGGGCTGGAGGACGATGCGGTGGTGGCTGAAGGTATCTCCCGAGCCTTCTTCCCCCATGGGTTGGGGCATTTGCTGGGCATACAGGTGCACGACGTTGCGGGTAAACCCTACCCGTCGCCGGAGCACGCGCCTTTTCTTCGGCTGACCCACACGCTGGAGCCGGGCATGGTGCTGACCATTGAGCCGGGGTTGTATTTTATTCCGTCGTTGCTCGAGCCTCTGATGGCGGGGCCTTTGAAAGGGCATATCAATGCCGCGTTGATTGAGGCGTTGCAAGGGTGTGGGGGTATTCGGATTGAAGACAACGTGGCCGTTACCAATACCGGGGCGCGGAACCTGACCCGCGCGCATCTGCCGGCCTAGGCCTGCGCGGTGTCAAGGTGGGGTATTGCACAAAAAAACAGCGTACCCCTTGAAATTCTGCATGCGAATGACAATAATTATCACTAGCTTTTATTCAGCCAGTGAGATCTCGTATGTACGTGTGCCTTTGCCAGGGTGTAACTGATCGCCAAATCCGGGAAGCCGCCTCCAACGGTTGCAACTCCATGCGCCAGCTCGGCAAAGACATGGGGGTGGGTCGTCAGTGTGGCCGGTGTGCCCGTACGGCACGGGAAATTTTGCGGGAATCCCAGACGCCGGATTACCTCAATCTGGCTAATTTGCTCGCTCAACCCGCCTGACGCTGCATGATTGACCGCCACTTTCCCCATTTTGAAGGCGCGGCACCCAACGACACCGTGTAAGGTTTTTTATTGCCGCCAATCGGGCTATCCTCGCAGATCAAGACGAAGCGAAAGGAAGTCCCGATCATGAAAGGCGATAAAAAAGTCCTCCAGTATTTGAACAAAGTCCTCGCAAACGAATTGACTGCAATCAACCAGTATTTTTTGCATTCGCGTATGTACAAAGACTGGGGCATTAGCCGTCTGGCGGCCAAAGAGTACGAAGAATCCATTGATGAAATGAAACATGCCGATCAACTGATCGAACGCATCCTGTTTCTCGAGGGCCTGCCTAACTTGCAGGACCTGAACAAATTGTTGATTGGTGAAAACGTTAAAGAAATGGTCGAGTGCGATCTCAAGCTTGAGCTCATTGCCCACAAAGATCTCAAAGACGCCGTAACTTACTGCGAAGAAGTGAAAGATTTCACCAGTCGTGAGCTGTTTCGCAGCATTCTGGACAGTGAAGAAGAGCATATCGACTGGCTGGAAACCCAACTGGCCATGATCGAGCGCATGGGGCTTGAGAACTACATCCAGCTGCAATCCTCCGCCGCCGAGTAAGCGCTGTCGGGTCGGCGATTGTCGACCCGCCGCTATGCCCATTCTAGTGCGACGCCCCGGGGTGGCAGCTCTGCTGCACCGGTGTGAGTCCGGGTGGCCTTGATGATGAACCGGCTATACCTGTGATGACGGGGCCGTTCTGGCCTTATAAAGGAGAATGCAATGGATCTGTCCTGTTTTAAAGCCTATGACTTGCGAGGCCGTGTGCCGGACCAGCTCAACCCCGGACTTGCCGAACGAATTGGCCGGGCCTATGTGGAAATTACCGGCGCCCGCAAGGTCATCGTCGGCTACGACATTCGCCTCTCCAGCCCCGACATTGCCACGGCCCTGACTGCCGGCTTAATGGCTGCCGGCGCCGATGTGTTTGATATCGGGCTGTGCGGCACCGAACAGGTTTATTTCGCCACCAGCCACTACAAAATGGACGGCGGCATTATGGTGACGGCCAGCCACAACCCGCGCGATCATAACGGGATGAAAATGGTCGGGCCGGAGTCCCGCCCCATCAGTTCGGACAATGGCCTCAATGCCATCCGTGATCGCGTGCTGGAGCCGTTTACGGATGCACCGGTGCCCGGTCGCTCAGAGGCACTGGCGGTAGAGACAGCCTATATCGATCACTTGTTGGGCTACATTGACGCCCGCACCCTCAAGCCGCTGAAGATTGTGGTTAATGCCGGTAACGGTGGCGCCGGGTTGGTGGTGGATGCCTTGGAGCCGCACCTGCCGTTTGACTATGTGCGCCTGCACCATCAGCCCGATGGCCACTTCCCGAACGGGGTGCCCAATCCAATCCTGGAGGAGAACCGTGCGGTGACGGCAGAGGCGGTGGTCGCCGAACAGGCCGCAATGGGGATTGCCTGGGATGGCGACTATGACCGCTGTTTCTTCTTTGACGAAAATGGCCGTTTTATTGAAGGCTATTACATTGTGGGGCTGCTGGCGGATCAGTTCCTTCGCAAGGCCGGTGGCGGCAGGATAATCCACGACCCAAGACTGATCTGGAACACCCAGGACCTGGTGGAGGCCGCCGGGGGAGTGGCCGTCGAGAGCAAGACCGGCCATGCTTTTATCAAACAGCGGATGCGTGACGAGGACGCACTGTACGGCGGCGAAATGAGTGCCCACCATTACTTCCGTGATTTCGCGTACTGCGACAGCGGCATGATTCCCTGGCTACTGGTGGCGGAGCGGTTGTGCCAGTCGGGCCAGACACTGTCCTCCCTGATCGATGCTCGGATCGAGGCTTATCCCGCCAGCGGCGAGATCAATCGTACCATTGATAATCCCGCCAAAGTGATAGCCGCCATCGAGGCATCTTATGGCCCGGCCGCGCTGTCCGTGAGTCACGTGGACGGCTTGAGTGTTGCGTTTGAGCACTGGCGATTTAACCTGCGGATGTCGAACACCGAGCCGGTGGTTCGCCTGAATGTGGAAGCCCGGGCCGATATCCCGTTGATGAAGGCTAAAACCGCTGAGTTGCTGGCAGAAATGGAGCGTCTGAACACGCCGTAGGTGGCAGTCTGTGACCGAAGGGCCGTTGCCGTGGCGGCCCTCGGTTCCTGCCTCACAGCCAGTCGTTGAGCATGATCCCGATACCGATCCGGTGAATGCGCTCGTTGTAGTCGATCAGGCTCTCGCCGTAACCGTTAAAATACTGGACATAGCCTTTCAATGATCCGCCCATGGGGAAGCTGTAACCGAGTTGAATGGATGTTTTGTTATCCTTTGCCCTCAGATTATTGCGCAGTTTGAGTGACAGGGTGCGCTCCTGATCCCATTTGTACACGGCCCAATAGTCGGCATAGCCGGCGAACTCCTCAATATCCGGGTTATCGTCTTCACCGTCGGGAATACGTAGCCAGGGCGACACCATAAACAGCCAGCGGTCATAGCTGTACACTGCGTTGCCGACGATGCGGTTCCAGCTCCGGGACTTGGGTTCCGACTGGCCGTTGGATTGATGATCAATGGCAACGGAAACCACGTTCAGGGTACCGGGGCCGATGTCGTAATCGGCCTGATAGCGCAGGAATATCTCGGGTTCATAATTGGTCTCCCGGAATGGCGCGGAGTTGTCGGTGTCATAGACTTGCCAGAACGACAACTGGGTGTAGCCGAACCAGAGGGTTGTGCGGTTGTCGAGCCAGCCGGTGAAAAGAGGGACTTTAAAGCTGATCTGGTATTTCACCTCTTTCTTGTCCAGCGAATCGTCGTAACCGGTCTCGCCCAGCCTGGGGCTGAATGGATTCTGATTGGGGTTGGGTGTCCAGGTCAGCGGCATAATGTACATAGGGCGATGGGAAACGAAACTGCCCGAAAATGAAAACAGCGCCTTTTCGGCGGCAACGTAGCGATTGACCAGGTTCTTCATCACACCTCGGTCGCCGTCCTCATCGCCATTCCCATTGCCGGCATTGCTGGCGCCGTCACTCAGGGTTTCTTCGCTTGTTGTTGGCGTCACCCCCATGCGCTTGGTCGCTTCACGTTTTTCGGGTGTCGGCGTGGTGCCGGCGTTTTCGAGGCTGGTTTTTTCGTCGTAGCAGGCGAGTCGTGTGATCCCGTCTTTGATCAGTGCGCAGTCTTCAACGGCCAGGTCATCAAAGTTCTGTATTTTGTCCTGACCCCACACCGTGAGCGATAGCAGACTCAGTGCGGTTACCTGAACGAATTGTTTGAATGAGGTCATGGAGGGTCCAGTGTTAGCCGATGCTGAGCCAGGTGCGGGCTATGCCGAACACCCAAACGCCCAGCAGGGTCAGTGTCAGGAGTGCAAAAACGACTTTGTGGCGTGTTTCACGGTTGGCCTGTGCCGCAGCAACCCAACGCAGGTACATCAAGCCAATAAAGCTGACAAACACCAGCAAGCTTGCCAACGCCGGAATCGCCAGCCAGGCGGTGTTGAGGCGGGTGCCATCATTGGCAATATTGCCCAGCAGGGCCATAGACCCCACCAGCACCGCCAACGCAATAAACTCGGTGAGTAGTAAGGGCGTTCGCCACGGGTGGCGGGGCGAATTATCGGTCGGGCGGTGCTCAGGCATGGCTTACTCCAGGTTATGCAGGCATTATAGTAACGGTTTCGGTGGGTTAGAGTTACCCCAATGGTTTCGAATTAATCCTGATGCAATGTTTTTTATCGGAAAAACCGGTGTAAATCGGCCCTTTGGTTTTTTTGGCCTGCGCCAGTCGCTATACTGCGGCAATCGATTTTATAACGCTCTTATGCGAGGTGCACTGTGAAGATGATGAAAGTCCTGGCTATGGTTCTGCTTGGTTTCGGTTTGACGGCAGGCGCGGTAATGGCAAGTGTGGAAGATCAGATCCGATCACGCATTGAGCCGGTGGGCACTGTCTGTGTCGACGGTGAAGACTGCGGCGATATTGTCACGGCTGCGGCGCCGGCTGCGGCCAGCAGTGGTCCGCGCTCGGGTGAAGAGGTGTACTCGGCGGTGTGTCAGTCCTGTCACGCCAATGGTGTGGCCGGCGCTCCGATTGTGGGTGATAAAGATGCCTGGTCGGCACGGGTAGACCAGGGACTCGAAACCCTGGTCAGTCACGCCATCAACGGTATCAACGCCATGCCTGCCAAAGGCGGGTGTGCCAGTTGCCCGGATGAAGAGATTGCCAATGCGGTTGAGCACATGGTCGAGCAGGTCCAGTAACGGACCTGGCATGGCCAAACAAAAAAGCCAGCACAGGGAGGCTGGCTTTTTTGTGGCTGTCAGCCTGTGACCGCAGACTGGCGCTGAAAGATCGTCGGCCCCGACCTTTGCCAAGGCCCCGGGTATTGGCGTTTAAACGCCCAGGTCACCGAGCAGAGCGCTGAGAGTAGCCTTGCCTTTTTGGGTGTTGGCTTCTGCGTCCAGGTCGCCCATCCCCTCCCACTTCAGGTCCTCGTCCGGCAGTTCATCCAGGAAGCGGCTGGGAATGGTCTCCAGCTTCTCGCCATACTGCTTGCGGGTGCCGGCAAAGGTCAGCGTCAGTGTCTCCCGGGCCCGGGTGATGCCGACGTACATCAGGCGACGTTCTTCCTCGATATTGCCTTCTTCGATACTGCTGCGGTGGGGCAGGATTTCTTCCTCCAGGCCCATGATGAAGACGTGGGGAAACTCCAGGCCCTTGGATGCGTGCAGCGTGAGCAATTGCACCTTGTCGCTGTCGTCCTCTTCTTCACGCTGCTCCATCAGGTCCCGGAGAATCAGTTTGCTGATCGCATCTTCAATGCCCAGTTCGTCAGCCGTGCCTTTGCCGTCATCCAGCATGCGCTGAATGGAGTCTACCAAATACCAGATGTTTTCCATGCGGCGCTCGGCCTGTTTCGGTGAGCCCGCGTGCTGGTGCAGCCACTCTTCATACTCAATATCGGTAAACAGTTGCTTGACGACCGGGATGGGGTCTTCCTGATGCAGTCGCTGGCAGGTGTGGTCGACCCAGTGTGCAAAACGCCGAAGCCGATCGAGGCCCTTTTCAGTGACGTGGGCTTCTGCCCCCATGTCACCCAGTGAGCGAAACAGGCTGACATCCCGCGCCCGGGCATAGTGGCTCAGTTGCTCCAGCGTGCGGGGGCCGATTTCCCGGCGAGGCACATTGACCACTCGGAGGAATGCGGCATTGTCGTCGGGATTGACCAGCAGTCTCAGGTACGCCATGGCGTCCTTGATTTCATTGCGGGCGAAAAACGACTGACCGCCCGAGATCCGATAGGGAATCTGATACGCCTGCAACTTCAGTTCCAGCAATCGGGCCTGATGATTGCCGCGGTAGAGCACAGCGAAATCCCGAAACTCCAGCCCCTTTTTAAGCTTACGGTCCAGAATTTCGGTAGCGACCCGTTCCGATTCGGCATCTTCGTTGCGACAACGGATGGCCCGAATCTCGTCGCCAATGGTGTGGTTGCTCCAAAGCGCTTTCTCGAAGACGTGGGGGTTGTTGGCGATCACTGTGTTTGCGCTGCGCAGAATACGGCCGGTCGAGCGATAGTTCTGCTCCAGCTTGATGATTTTCAGACTCGGGAAGTCGTCTTTCAGTTGTGCCAGATTTTCCGGCCGGGCACCTCGCCAGGCATAGATGGACTGGTCGTCGTCACCGACGACGGTAAAAGCGGCACGACCGGCGACGATTAATTTGACCAGCTCGTACTGGCACAGGTTGGTGTCCTGATACTCATCCACCAACAGGTAGCGGATTTTCCGTTGCCATTTTTGCAGTACGTCAGGCTGGCGGCGAAACAGTTGTACGGGTAGCAGGATCAGGTCATCAAAATCAACCGCGTTGTAGGCCTTCAGGTATTCGGTGTATCGGCTGTAAATCAGGGCAATGCGCTGTTCCCGCTCATCGGCTGCCTTGCTGAGCGCTTCGGAGGGCCCCCGCATGGCGTTTTTCCACGACGAGATGGTCATCTGGACGTCCGACAGTTCGTCGCCGGCATCAGCGCTGGCCTCGCGCATCATCAGATCTTGCAGCAGCGCCTTGGCATCTTCGGCATCAAAGATCGAGAAGCCCGGGTGGTAGCCCAGGTGGGGGTGTTCTTCGCGAATGATATTGAGCCCGAGGTTGTGAAACGTGGAAACCGTCAGTCCGCGCGCCAGTTTTTTGTCCACCAGCCGACCGACCCGCTCTTTCATTTCACGGGCGGCCTTGTTGGTAAACGTCAAAGCGGCGATGTGACGGCCCGGAATGCCAACCTGTTCGATCAGGTAGGCCATTTTGCGGGTAATCACGCTGGTTTTGCCGCTGCCAGCGCCGGCAAGCACCAGCAAGGGTCCTTCCACGTATCGCACGGCTTCACGCTGACGGGGGTTGAGTTGGGTCACAAATGGCCTGTTATTAACGTCCGGGTTGGCTATTCTACATGAGTGAGCTTTTCTGTACCTTGTCTAACCTTCAGCTATCCTTCATTGACGGCGCCAGGAAATGGCAGTCACCCGAGTCTATTGCAAGCGGACCGGGTGCATCCGGCCCGACGTTGAACAAATGCTTACAGACTCCGAAAGGATGCGGGTTGTCAGCCATGACTGAAATGATGGATCTCATGAGCCGTAGCAGTGTCCGGATACTGATTCTGACGCCTGAACACACTGACTTTCTGTGGTACGGCGCCCTGTTGCGCAGCAGTTTTGAAATACTGCCCGATTTGACGTGGTGCCCCGATCTGGTCGATTGCGATGACCTGATCCGCAACGCCCGGTTTGATGTGATTATTTGGGATTGCATACTGCACGGTGGCTCCGAAGTGGCCTTTCTGCAATACCTGAGCGTTTCCGGCGATGACAAGCCCATCGTCGCGCTGAGTTCCGAGCCGGAGGACACTCGCGCGCCCGAGTTGCTGATCAACGGGGCGGCGGACTATCTCAGGAAAGGCGCACTGGACCGGTGGTCTCTGGCCCGTGCCGTCCGCTGCGTGTGGTATGCCCAGCAAATGTCGGACTCGGCCACGGGGCAGCTGGGGCTGGAGGTGGCCAGCGGCTTCATTAATCGCGATCTGTTCTTCGATCGCCTGCTTCAGGCCTTAATGCGCGCCGAGCGCAGCGAGACCAGGCTGGCGTTGCTGCACATCAATCTGGACGATTTTCGCTCCGTCAATGAGAGCCTTGGGTATCAGATGGGTGACCAGCTGATGCTGAAACTGGCTGACCGAATTCGCCAGGGTTTGCGGCGAGTGGATTCGCTGATGCGCATCGGCGGCGATGAATTCGCAATTATCATCGAGAAAGTCGAAGATTCCCTTGATGTTACCCAGATCATACGCAAGGTGGTCAACCTGCTGGGCGATGCGGTTGTCCTTAACGGGCACCGGATCGCGGTCAGCGCCAGTCTCGGGGTGGCGACCTACCCTGAGGCCGGAGATACGCCGGAGACGCTGCTGCGCCGGGCCAATCGGGCGATGTTTGAGGCCAAGCGCGATGCCGGCACCAGCTACCGGTTTTACAATCAGCAGTTGCACATCACCGCGGGGCGGCAACTCAAGCTGGAAGCCGACCTTCGCAACGCCCTCCGGGGCAACGAGCTGGAGCTTTATTACCAACCTCGCATCGATTTGGTCACCGAAGAAGTCCGGGGTGTTGAATGCCTGCTGCGCTGGAATCATCCCGATGGCACGCTGGTCCCGCCCGATGAATTTATCCCCGCCGCCGAGCGCAGCGGCCTGATCGTGCCCATTGGCTACTGGGTGATCGAACAGGCCTGCCACCGGTTGCGGGACGCCGCGTTATTGGGTTACCCCGGCCTGGTGTTTGCAGTCAACCTGTCGTTCCGGCAGTTCCACGACCGGAAGATGACCGAGACCATATTCCGCATCATCTACAACGCCAACGTCGACACCAGTTTGCTAGAGCTTGAGCTGACGGAGAGCGCCATGATGCACGACCCGGATTACGCCCAGCGTTGTCTGCGGGAATTAAACCAGCTTGGTATCAGTTTTGCCCTGGACGATTTCGGCACCGGCTTTTCATCGCTCAGCAACCTGCAGCACCTGCCTATCGCGCTGGTAAAAATCGACAAATCCTTCGTGCAGGAACTGGGCCTCTCACGGGATGCGGAGCACATCATCCGCGCCATCATTAGCCTTGCCCACAGCCTTCAGATGAGTGTGGTGGCCGAGGGTGTTGAAACCGAGGGGCAACTTGAATTTCTGCGTCAGCAGCAGTGCGATGAAGTCCAGGGGTATTATTACGCCCGCCCCATGCCCTGGAATGATCTGGTGGAATTCCTCGCCTCCCGCAACCGCCTCGCTTGCCTGCAGCAATAAGCCGCTGTACCTTTGCGCTTTGGCTTTTTCAGGAAGCGCGTATCAAGACGCCCCTGGGAGGTCTCTGAACAACTCCTTGCGCTCTCTGGCGCAACACCAAGGCGCGGCCTGGAGTGCCCGTCTTTGGCGTGGCGCCGGTTGCAAAGGGCGGGTGGTCATTGGCCGCCCGCCGCGCCCCGACCCTGGACGCTTCTGGCCGGGCAGAGAACGCAAGGAGTTGTTCTGAGGCTGCCCAGCTTCCTTAACCGCGTTACAAATGAGGTTGCATGAACAGTATTTCCAATCGTATTGCGGATGAACTGGGTGTTCGGGAGCAACAGGTCGTAGCGACCGTTGCGATGCTGGACGAAGGCGCAACGGTGCCGTTTATCGCCCGTTACCGGAAGGAAGTGACGGGGTCCCTGGATGATAGCCAGTTGCGAACCCTGGAAGAACGCCTGCGGTATTTACGCGAGTTGGAAGACCGGCGAGCAACGATTCTCAAAAGCATCGAAGAGCAAGGCAAGCTCACCGACGAATTGCGGGCCTCCATCGAGCAGGCCGAGGCTAAAAACCGGCTGGAAGACCTGTACCTGCCCTACAAGCCAAAGCGCCGGACCAAAGCCCAAATTGCCCGGGAGGCGGGTCTTGAGCCTCTGGCCAATACGCTCTTTGATGACCCGGATCAGAACCCCGAGTCACTGGCGGCCGATTTTCTGAATGAAGACGCTGGCATTACGGACGTCAAAGCCGCGCTCGACGGCGCACGGGCCATTTTGATGGAGCGCTTTGCCGAAGATGCCGAGCTGCTGGGCCGGTTGCGTGACTTTATCTGGCAGGAAGGCCAGCTCAAGGTCTCCGTTCTTGAAGGCAAAGAGACCGAAGGCGCCAAGTTCCGCGATTACTTTGACCATGTCGAGCCACTGAAAAAGGTGCCGTCTCACCGTGCACTTGCCATCCTGCGGGGCCGCAACGAGGGCATCCTCGGGTATACCCTGGTGGTGGGGGATGGCGAAGACGATCGCCGCCAACCGCATCCTGCCGAGCAGCGCATCGCCGCCCGTTGGCAAATCAGGGACGCGGGTCGTCCTGCGGATCGCTGGCTGGCGGAAGTTGTGCGCTGGACCTGGCGGGTAAAGCTGTCAACTCAGATCGAGACCGATCTGATGGGGCAGGTGCGCGAAGCGGCGGAAACCGAGGCCATTAATGTCTTTGCCGCCAACCTGAAAGATTTGCTGCTGTTGGCGCCCGCCGGCCCTCGTCCGACGCTGGGCCTTGATCCGGGACTGCGCACCGGTGTGAAAGTTGCGATCATTGATGGCACCGGCCAGGTGGCCGGCCACGGCGCTATTTTCCCACACGCACCCAAAAACCAGTGGGATGGGTCCATTGAACAGTTGGCCAAATGGGCCCGGCAATACCAGATCGAGTTGGTGGCGATCGGCAACGGTACCGCTTCGAGAGAGACTGAGAAGCTGGTGGCGGACCTGATTAAGCGTTATCCGGAACTGAACCTGGCCCGCATTGTGGTTAGTGAGTCCGGTGCGTCAATCTATTCCGCGTCCGAATTCGCTTCCAAGGAGCTGCCCGACCTTGACGTGACCATCCGTGGTGCCGTGTCCATTGCCCGCCGGCTGCAGGATCCGCTGGCGGAAATGGTCAAAATTGAACCAAAGTCGATTGGCGTGGGTCAATATCAACACGACGTGTCCCAGGTGCAACTCGCCCGCAGTCTTGATGCGGTGGTGGAGGACTGTGTAAACGGGGTGGGTGTCGATCTCAATACGGCCTCCATTCCTCTGCTGGCAAGGGTGGCGGGTTTGAATCAGACCATTGCCGAAAATATCGTGGACTTCCGCAACCGCAACGGCGTGTTTCGCAGTCGCAAGCAACTGCTTGATGTGGCGCGCCTGGGAGCACGGACGTTTGAACAGGCCGCCGGCTTCCTGCGCATTGCCGATGGTGAGAACCCCCTCGACCGCTCATCGGTGCATCCGGAAGCCTATGGTGTCGTTAAGGCTATCGCTGACAAGAGCGGGCGGGATGTGGCCCAGATTGTCGGTGACTCGGCCTTTTTGCGAACCTTAAATGCTCAGGATTTTGTCAGTGAGCGGTTTGGCTTGCCGACCATTAAAGATATTCTGGCGGAACTTGAAAAACCGGGCCGCGACCCCAGACCTGAATTCCGGTTCGCCAGTTTTCAGGAGGGCGTCGAAACGCTCAAGGATCTGGAGCCGGGCATGGTCCTGGAAGGAACCGTCACCAATGTGACGAACTTCGGCGCCTTTGTGGACGTTGGGGTGCACCAGGACGGTCTGGTCCACATATCGGCCTTGTCCCATGAATTCATCAAAGATCCTCGTGAAGTGGTCAAAGCCGGTGATATCGTTAAAGTCAAAGTAATGGATGTGGACATCCCCCGTAAGCGCATCGCGCTGTCGATGCGCATGGACGATCAGCCTGGCGGGGCGGGAGCAAAAAGCAGTCGGCCGGCGACCCAGTCGGCCGCGTCCAAGCCGGCGCCACGCTCGACGCAGTCCGGCCGGGGCGAAAAAGCACCCCCGGGTGCGATGGCCGGTGCCCTGGCGCAGGCGATGGCGTCAGCCAGGAAAGGTAAGTCATAACGCGTCTGTGACCGTTTTGGCTTCGATACAGAACCACCGGGTAACCTAACGGCACAGCCCAACTCGGCATAACAGGAGTCTTACATGGGTGCTTCCCGGCAACAGCTTTTCCAGCAGTTCAGCGCTGCGCAATGGCACGGATTTCGGAAAGGTGTTGAGAAAGAAGGCTTGCGGGTTGATCGCAATGGGTTCATCGCGCAGACGCCGCATCCGAAAGTGCTGGGTTCCGCATTGACCCACCCACGGATCACCACCGATTATTCCGAATCATTGCTGGAGCTGATTACGCCGGTTTGTGACAGTACCGAGGGGATGCTGGCGGCGCTCAGGGAAACCCACAGTTTCGTCCAGATGCATCTGGGTGATGAGGTGTTCTGGTCGCCCAGTATGCCCTGTGAATTACGAGGTGATGAAAGTATCCCGATTGCGGAATACGGCACCTCCAATATTGGCCAGCTCAAGCATGTTTACCGTCAGGGTCTGGCGGTACGTTATGGGCGCATGATGCAGAGCATCGCCGGTGCCCACTATAACCTGTCGTTGCCTGACAGCTTTTGGAGCCTCTGGCAAACCGCCGTCGGCAATGATCAGACGCTGCAGGATTTTAAATCCGACCAGTATTTCTGGCTGGTACGCAATTTCCGCCGTCGCAGCTGGTTGCTGATGTACCTGTTCGGCGCGTCCCCGGCCCTGGACGCCAGTTTTGTCTCGGATATGCCCCATGACCTGACACGATTCAACGACAACACCTGGTACGGCGAGGACACCACGTCGTTACGCATGGGTGATCTGGGTTACCACAATAACGCCCAGTCGTCGCTGGACATCTGTTTTAATAAGCTGAGCACTTACACCGACACGCTGGCCCGCGCCATTCACACGCCCTGGCCTGTGTATGAAAAAATCGGCACCCGCCGGGGCGATCAGTTCATTCAGATCAACACCAACATCCTGCAGATTGAGAACGAGTATTACAGCGCGGTACGGCCCAAGCGCACCACCCATACCGGCGAGAAGCCGATACAGGCGCTGAATTCACGGGGTGTCGAGTACATCGAGGTGCGGTGTCTGGACCTGGACCCTTTCTCACCCGTTGGTGTGAATGAGGCGCAAGTGGATTTCCTCGATCTGTTCCTGCTGGACTGCCTGTTGTCCGACAGCTCAGTGATTGATGACGAAGAGTGCGGTCGTCTCGATCGCAACTACAAAGAGGTCATCAAGCACGGCGGCGCCAGTGATTTGCCGCTGTGCCTCGCCGGCAGCAGGGTGCCGCTGAAAACCGCGGGTCAACAAATGCTGGACAAGCTGGCGCCGCTGGCTGAAAAGCTGGACAGTCTGGTGGGCGGAACCACCTACGGCGAGGCCCTGGCCGTCCAGCAGGGTAAAATTGATGATCCCGGTACGATTCCGTCCGCCCAGGTCATCACGGCCATGAGAGACGCGGGCATGGGGCATCGTGAGTGGGGGTTGTCCATTTCCCAGGCACATCAGCAAACGCTTCAAGTGCAGGGGCTCAGTGATGAGACGCGGCTGGAGTTTGAGAAAATGAGCCGCGATTCGCTGGCCGAGCAGCAGGTACTGGAAGCGTCGGACAAGCGGCCCTTTGAGATATTTTTGGCCGATTACCTAGAGTCCTGATCTCGCCCTCGGATTGAAAACGGACCTGCCGCACAGAAACCGCACAACCACTTGTCAGAGCTGAAAAGCGCTGTTAGTTTTTGTAACAGCGTGAGCGATGCTGCACCGGCATCCACCCGGCGGTAAAGGAGAACCATGATGGCCAGAGATATCAAGCTGGGCTGGGACGTAGAAGCGTTGAACAAGGCTTACCGCCAGGGCTACATGGCCGCCTCCATGCACATGGCCCGGGAGCGTTGCCCCTACCGTGGTGACGTGGTGATGGCGGCTTGGGAGGCCGGCTGGGAGGACAGTGTCGAGTCAATAAAAGACATTGATGCGTCCAATGGTGTTGTTGCCCGAATCGCCTGAGTCCGACTCGCCTCCCTGAACCGATAGGCTAGCGCTGCACCACAAAGGTGGTGAACAAAACATCCTGAACACCGTCCTCAACGCGCTGTGCGCTCAGGGCACGATTAATGCGCTCCCGCGCCTCGGAACCCAGGGTCTCCTGCCCCTGGGTGGATGACAGGGTGTCGAGATCCTGTTGCTCACCAAACAGCATAACCAACTCATGACGCAGCCGCGGCATGTGAGCATCCACCGCTTTCTGAACCTCCGACGACGACACCCGCAAAGTAACATCCGCTTTCAGATAGGCCAGTTTGCTGGTCGGTTTGCCAACCTGGGTGATGAAATTTTTACCCATGTCGATGTAAATGGTTTGCGTGGGCTCGGCGTCCGTTTCGGCCGCATCGGATGCCGGTGCCTGCTCTTCAGCATGAAGGTTGACGAGTGGCAAGGCTGACACGATGAGCAGCAGACCGGTGGCAAGACGCATTGAGAGTGAGGTCATAAGCTTGAAGTTCTTTTGTGTTTGCGGTTTAGTGTGCGGGCACTGTGCCCGCGGATGGTCCGTTCGTCCGGCCGCTTGCATTTCGGTGGTTCAGGCCCGTCAGGGTGACCTGTTTTAGCGTCAGGTCAAACGATCGCCATGACTACCCACGGCATGTGATCCGTAGTTTCTCCAGAAGGATAGCAGGCCAACGACCGAGTTGCAGCCCGGTCGCCGCTGTCCTGAGGCCCAACGAACCGATGAGGGTAACGCTTGAATCGCCGAACTGTATTTGCTTTCGTTTTTCTGCTGTGTGCCGCGCTGTTGGCGGTTGCGTTTTACATGGAATACGTGATGGGTCTGGAACCTTGCCCGTTGTGCTGGCTTCAGCGTTACGCCTTTATGGCAATTGGCTTGGTCAGCCTGGTGGCAGCACTGCACAACCCGACCGGGATCGGTGGCCGGGTTTATGGTGGCGTGCTCGCGCTCTGTTCGCTGGCCGGTCTTGGGCTGGCAGGGCGTCAGCTCTGGTTGCAATCGTTACCGGAAGATCAGGTGCCGGCATGCGGGCCCTCGGTGGAATACCTGCTGGAAGTGTTCCCATTGTTGGAGGTGCTGAAGACGGCGGTCCGGGGGACCGGGGATTGTGCTGAGGTGCTCTGGCGTTTCATGGGGTTGAGCATCGCGGGCTGGACCGCCGTTTTCTTTACCCTGGTGATTGTCGTCGGGGTGATGCTGATGTCGGGTGTGTTCCGCTCCCCGGGACGCTGATTTGATGGGCGCAGAACCGACTTTTTTGTTCGGATACACAGTGTTTCTTGCCGACAGGCAACGGCTTGGGGTAACTTGAGTCAAACTCATACAAGAAGCGCATCAAGCAGAGTCGGGAGGCGTCATGTTAGAGAATTGTCACAATGCCAAGGAGCGCTGGGGTGGCGTCAGTGATCTGATTGATCGTTGGCTCAAGAGCCGTCAGCAGTTGATTGTTCACTATTGTGAGTTGTCTGGCATTGAAGAGGCCTCACGCACAGGACCAGGGGTCCAGGAAAAATTCGAACAGTTATGTGAAGGGCTATTGGACTATGTTTCTGCGGGACACTTTGAAATTTATGAGCAACTGATTCGGGAAGCGAAAGAATTTGATGATGGCGGCCTGGAGTTGGCGGCCAAAATCTATCCGCGCATTGAACAAACCACGGGAGTCGCGCTCAATTTCAATGACCGTCTGGATGGTGGCTCGCTAGCCAGTGGGGATCTGGCCGTTTTGTTTGATGAGCTCTCGAAGCTGGGTGAAAACCTCGAAACGCGCTTCGAGCTTGAGGATTTCCTGATTGAGCATCTGCACAACGTACACGCGGAAAAAGTGATGTCGTCTGCTTAACGAGCGGTGGATCGTCAGAGGGAACGTCCCTATAAGAAAACAGGCCGGCTGTCTCAGACAGCCGGCCTGTTCTGTCTCTGCTTACTTCGCTGCTTCCGGATTGATTTCCAGCAACTCCACATCGAACACCAGGGTTTCATTGGGGCCGATTGAACGGTTGCCGCCGGGGCCATAAGCCAGTTCAGACGGGATGTACAGCTTATAGCGGCTGCCTTCGCTCATGAGCTGCAGACCTTCGGTCCAGCCTGGGATGACCTGGGACAGTCCGAACGTTACCGGCTCGCCACGGTCACGGGAGCTGTCGAAGACTTCCCCGTTAAGCAATGCGCCTGTGTAGTGAACTTTCACCTGATCGTCTGCGGTCGGTTTGTCACCTTCGCCTTCTTCAATCACTTCGTATTGCAGGCCGGAATCCGTCGTCATGACTTCGTCACGCTCTGCATTTTCTTTCAGGAAGCTGGCGCCGGCGGCCTGGTTGTCCGTGGCCAGCTGTTCCATTTCAGCCATCTGCTTCTTCTGCATGGACTGCTGATACTCCTGCAGGGCCGCCTGAATCTCCTCGCGGCTCATGCGCGCTTCGTCGCCACCGGCATTTCCGTGTTGGATGCCTTGAAGAAACTGCTCCATTTGCAGGTCGGGCAGGTCATTGCGCATGCGCTCGCCGAGAACAAGCCCCATGCCATAGCTGACTTTTTCATCGGTGGTTTTGAGGTCTGGCTCGGCTGCGACCAGAGTGCTCGCGATGCCAGCGCCAATAACGCCAGTAATGGCGAGGGCAATAAACGTCTTTTTCATGATTGCGTCCTTTATTCCGTGGGTCATGTATTGAAAGAAAGTCGAAACGGTAACTTGTTTTGGGGGTGTTATGCCACTAAACAAGCAGTAAGAAAGTTTGGCTAAGCCCGTTATGGCCAATACCCGACAGTACGGGCGCCGGAGGGCGGCCTACTCACTCGTTGCGAAAAGGAGACGAGCCCGGGCTTCAGGTTCCGTTGCGACGATGCTCTGGGCTCAGTGAGAATGGCGCGGTGTAGGGTGACTGCCAGTCGCTTTCTGGGTCACTGGAGGGCATGGGTGACGAAAGTTTCTTGGCTGACGGTTCTACCGCGAGGGCATTCCAGGCCCCTTGGGCCGGCGGCGCGTCGGCGTAGTGCCAACTGCCTTCTTTATCTTTCCATTTGAAGACAATCTCGGGCCCGTCCTCGGGGATCGGCGTGGGCACCAGTCCCTCGAACGACGGCATGGTTTCCGCTGCCTCGGCGGGCATTGAAGCATTGGGCGCCGAGCCCATGGACTCGGGGTCATTGATGCCGAAAAAAATCAAAACCATCAGCAAGCCCAGAGCAGGAAAGGCAAGCCGAATGAGCCAGCGAATCATCACAGCGAAAACTCCCGGTTTGACGGTTGCAGATTGACCAGCAAACGGGTCAGTGAATCGATCGCGTGCTCTGTTTCCCCGTTGATCATGTTGGTATCCGGTGCAGCAGAATGTATGTTTCGGCGCAGCAGCTCCGGGGACAAGGGCTGCTTGTCCGACTCCTGCTCTGTGATGGGGCTTACCGCATCATAGGCCAGTGCCAATTCGATGCGCTCGGCCTCCAGTTCGGCTGCGGCAAGCCTGGTTCGCAACGCCGTCAGCGTGACGTTATCTTTCGGCATTGCCTGCCGCAAGTCACGCAAGTGCTGGGTAACGCTCTCCCGCCAGTGCGATACCGAGGGCGAATCCCCTGGGTAAGTCTTTCCAAGGCTTGCCAACCAACAGGCGCATAAAATGCGTGTAACACTCCAGCCCTGGGCCTGAAGTGCCAGACACGCGCGTTCAGCGTCGGTTATTCGCCACAGTGACAGGGCAAATTGCCACAACGGCGATTCCATGTTCAGTGACGCTGCCGGTGGCATGCCCGTTCTAGCCATCATGATATGCCTTGCTCGCTTACCAGTATAACGGGTTTACCGCCACCAATATAAATCGCAGTCAATTCGTACGGGACGATAACAGGCACTGAATGTTCCCTGTTAGAATGCCGCCATGCTTTCAATATCAAATCTTAGTTTACAACGGGGTGGCGTGTGGTTGCTAGAACACGTCAACGTCACTATCCAATCAGGTCAACGAGTTGCCATCGTTGGTGCCAACGGTGCCGGCAAATCCAGCCTGTTCCAGCTATTTCTGGGCGGTCTGTCGCCAGAGAGCGGTAACGTCTCTTTGCCGGGTGGATGTCGGGTTGCGCACATGGCGCAGGAGGTGGCCGCCTCGGATCGCAGCGCACGGGATTTTGTGCTGGATGGCGATGTTGAACTCCGGCGTATGGAGGCCGAACTCACCCGGGCCGAGGCTCGGGGTGACGATCATGCGCAAGCAAGAATTCACGGTGAGCTGGACATCCACGAGGCCTGGTCGGCCGCTCGCCGGGCTGAGGCGCTGATCCGTGGGCTGGGCTTCTCGGATGCGGACGCCGACCGACCCGTGTCGGCGTTTTCGGGGGGCTGGCGGATACGCCTGAATCTGGCGCAGGCGCTGATGCGTCCCTCGGATCTGCTGTTATTGGACGAACCCACCAACCACCTGGACCTGGACGCTTGCCTTTGGCTCGAGAACTGGCTGCGTCGCTATCCGGGGACTTTGCTGTTTATCTCCCATGACCGGGACTTCATGGACCGGGTGGCCACCCATGTTGTGCATTTTGATCAACGCAGACTGGATACCTACAGTGGTAATTATTCCGCGTTCGAACTGCAGCGTAGCGAGCGTCTGGCTCAGCAGCAGGCAGGGTTTGAAAAGCAGCAGGCTGAGATTGCGCAAATCCAGCGTTTTATCGACCGGTTCCGGGCTCAGGCCACCAAGGCGAGGCAGGCCCAAAGCCGGGTAAAGGCGCTGGAGCGCATGGAGCGTATTGCGCCAGCTCACGTCGATTCACCCTTTCATTTTGAGTTTCCAGTCGCGGAAAAAGTTTCCAACCCGTTGTTGTCACTTCGCGACGGGCAGGCAGGGCACGGTGATACCGTTATTCTTAAAGGCCTGAACCAAACGTTGTTGCCGGGCAGCCGGATTGGGCTTCTTGGTCCGAATGGCGCCGGTAAATCGACCCTGATGGACGCACTGAGAGGGCAGAAAACCTTGTTGGCGGGGGAACGGACAACCGGTGAACATCTCGCGGTGGGCTACTTTGCCCAGCACCAGTTGGAATCGCTCGATCTCGATGCCAGCCCGTTTGTGCATCTGCAACGACTGACCCCAACCGCCTCGGAGCAAAAAATCCGCAATTTTCTCGGCGGCTTCAATTTCCACGGAGACGAGGCGTTGAGCCGTATCCGTACCTTTTCCGGCGGTGAAAAAGCTCGCGTAGCGTTGGCGGTCATTGCCTGGCAGCGCCCAAACCTGCTGTTGCTAGACGAGCCAACCAACCATTTGGATCTCGATATGCGACAGGCGCTCACCATGGCGCTGCAAAGCTTTGACGGCGCCATTGTCATTGTTTCTCACGATCGTCACCTGCTGCGCAACACTGTGGATGAATTCTGGTTGGTCAATGAGGGTCGGGTTACCAGCTATGAGGGTGATCTGGAAGATTACGAACGCTGGCTGGCCGACCGCCGGGTCGATGAGGCTGTCGCACCGAAACGGGAGACGTCACCCGGTGATGAAGCGGCGGCGTCATCGCAGGCGTGCGAAGTGCCGGCGGAAAGTGCCGATGACCGGAAAGCCCGTAAGCGCGCTGAGGCGGCGCTGCGCCAGAAAATCAGTCCCTATCGCAAACGTCAGGCCAGTCTCGAATCGAGAATGGATGCGCTCCAGATTACATTGGCGGAGCTGGAACAGGCCCTGTCGGATCCTAGGCTGTACGATGAGTCTAACAAAGCGGCGTTGAAGGAAAAGCTGGCCCGGCAGACCGACTGTAAGCGGGAGTTGGACGACATCGAGGCGGATTGGCTGGAAGTCAGCGAAACGGTGGAAGAGCTCGAAGCCCAAACGACCGCCGGTGTCTAGGCGGACGCGATACTGAATGTGTGCTGTCGATGGTTTGGGCCAAAGCGCTGGCTCTGCGACCGGTAATGTGGTTCCGGCCGGGAGGAGCGGTCACTAAAATCTGGCGTGGAGGCCGTGTGCCGAGCATGAGCCCGCCGGCCCCGGCGCTAGCTGATCACTGTCAACTGGAAGCCTTGTTTGGCCAGATAGTCTTGCTCATTGTCCAGGTCCGCCCGGGTCAGCGGGCGGTCGTCCAGCCAGCCGGGTGGGAAATGAACGGTGAGAGCCTTGTCACTGGCTGCCAGTTCGAAATTTGGCGGTGCCTCATGATTGCGAGGGTGTTGAATCAGGATCGCCAGCCGGGTGAGGACACACAGGTAGCGCAATCGTCGGATGTCCTCGCTGTCGAGACCTTCGAAAATGGCAGGCGAGAACTTTCGGCGGTGACCCCGGACCAGGGTGGCCAAGTCTCGCTGAAAATTCTGGCTGAAACCGGGCAAGTCAGAGTAGCGCAGCAGGTAAGCGCCGTGCTTATGGTATTGGCTGTGCGAGATTGTGAGGCCAATTTCATGCAGGCGGCAGGCCCAACTGAGGGCTTCTTCGTCAGCGGCAGTCCGGACTTCCCATTCATCAGCCACCTGATTATAAGCTGCCATGGCGGTATCCTCGACGGCTTTGGCATGCTGCTGATCGACATGGTACCGCTCTTGCAGAGCCTGAATGGTCCGTTCGCGCACGTCTTCATGTTGAATGCGGCCGACAATGTCGTACAGCAAGCCTTCCCGCAGAGCACCGTCAGCGTAGGTCATTTCATCAATCCCCAGAGACTCGAAAGCAGCTAATAGGATGGCAAAACCGGCTGGAAATATGCTTTGCCGGTCCGCTCGAATGCCCAGCTCGCTGAGGCGGCTGGTGGTTTCCATGTCGATCAGACGACGGCGCAAATCCCGCATGGCTTTCAGGGTAATGGTGCCGTCGGAAATCTTGAGCACGGTCATCGCGTGGCTGATGGCCTTGATGGAGCCGGAGGACCCGACCGCACTTTGCCAGCCCAGGCGTCGGAACCGATGGCGAATGTTGAGCAGTTCCTGGGCCCCGTGCGTCACGGCGCGATCCATCTGGCGCCGGGTGATTTTGCCGTCAGGGAAGTACAAGTTGCGGAAAGACACGCAGCCCATGTGAAGACTGTCCAGTTCCTGGGCTTCAAAGCGCTCGCCGATCACGAATTCGGTGCTGCCGCCGCCGATATCAATCACCAGGCGTCGCCCGGTATCGTCCGATAGGGTGTGGGATACGCCGAGGTATATCAGTCTTGCCTCTTCGCGCCCGGCAATGATTTCCACCGGATAGCCCAGCACCTGTTCTGCCCGGTCCATGAATTCGTTGGCGTTGCGCGCGACCCGCAAGGCATTGGTGCCCACCACCTGAACCGCACTGCTGGGCATTCCGCCGAGCCGTTGGGCAAACCGCCCAAGGCATTCCAGGCCGCGTTGTTGGGCGGCTTCGGTGAGGTTGTTGCTGGTGTCAAGACCGGCCCCGAGCTGAACTTTCTCGCCCATTTTCTCAAGGGTACGGATTTCACCGTGCACCAGTCGGGCAACGACCATATGGAAACTGTTGGAACCCATGTCGATGGCTGCGAGTAGCTCGGCTGGGGCAGTGGAGGATGGGACCGTCACGTGTCTTGAATTCCTCTTTTCAGGCCCTATATCTAGTCAGGCGTGTGTGGAAGCATTGACATGGCGGTGACTGAATCAGTCCGCTCCGATGCAGGGGTGGCCCACACATAACGGGGCGTTGGCCACCGGATTCAGAGCCACTATAAGCGAAACATTACGGGCCTGTCAGCAATGGCGTTTGGTTCCACGGTGAATTGCGGCCGCGGCTTGGTTTGCTGCTAGCAGGAACTGCTTCACAGAGCGGCAGGGATTCGCGTAGAGTAGGGCGTTATCAAGGTAGGCTTTCAGGGTAGCAGGACTTCGTGTCCTCTGCCGGTAAACAGATCAAAGAGCACGCCCGGGTCTTATTGAGATCCGCGCTGGCCAGAAGCGGGATAATGTAATGAGTGGAAATATCATCAATGTAAGCGATGGGTCGTTTGAACAGGACGTACTGCAGTCTGACACTCCGGTATTGGTTGATTACTGGGCCGAGTGGTGTGGCCCATGCAAAATGATTGCGCCGGTATTGGAAGAAATCGCCGATGAATACGAAGGCAAGCTGAAAATCTGCAAACTCAATATTGATGAGAATGAGCAGACACCGCCCAAGTTCAACATTCGTGGTATTCCAACCCTGATGCTGTTCAAGAACGGCAATGTCGATGCGACGAAAGTGGGCGCCTTGTCCAAATCACAATTGGTGGCGTTTCTCGACAGCAACCTCTGATTGCTGGCAGATCAAACGCTGAAAACCGCCCCATGAACCTGGTTCATGGGGCGGTTTTTTTTGGCAGGACGATAAAGCAAAAGGTCGTTCGGCAGTGGCCGTCCAGCGCATGGGTCAATGAGTGATGCAAAGGATGCAGACCGCCCCGGCGAGTGTTGCGAGCCCGGTGCCAATAGGCGGGCGCATCGCATGCGAGGCGTGAACCGTGCTTGCCCCTGGCGAACACGGGCATCCTTGAGTTGACAGCCGAGGCGCTGGACAGCGTTGTATCGGCGGTGCTGTTCAGGGCCAATCGCTCCCACGAGGCGCACGCCAGGCGGGTGCTGAAGGTGCTGACCTGCCGCCTCATGCGTGCATGGTGCCGGTGTCCGGGTTGCTGGCAGTCACAAATGTAGCATGTGACCGGGGTTGATCAGTCTGGGGCCTGATCGAGCCAATGCTCGGTTCGCTGCTGGTCTGAGGCTTTCTGTTCGACCCAATGGCCGCCTTCCCTGGTGATTTCCTTCTTCCAGAACGGCGCCGTTGTTTTGAGTGCATCCATAATAAACTGACACGCCGCAAACCCGTCGCTGCGATGTGCGCTACAAATGCCGACGTAAACAATCTGGTCGCTCAATGCCAGGGCGCCGACCCGGTGGATGACTCGGGCGTCGAGGATGGACCAGCGCTGGGCGGCCTGGTCGATCAGCCCTTGGATAACCCGTTCGGTCATGCCCGGATAGTGCTCCAGGTACAGGCCTTCCACGTCGTTGCAATCGCCCCGATCGCGGACCAGGCCGGTGAAGGTCACGATGGCGCCGGTGCCGGGGCCCGTCTGGCGCAGCAGGGCATACTCGTGTGTGGTATCAAAATCGTCAGTCTGAATGATGACCATCTCAGCCTCCCGTTACCGGTGGAAACAGAGCCACTTCATCTTGATCCTGCAAGAGGGTCGACGTGGTTGTCATGGTCTGGTTCACCGCAATCATGACCGGTGCGCCACCTTTAAGCTGTGACCAAGGTCCGCCCTTTTCAGTCAGGATGGTCAGTAAGCCATCAACCGTGGTGGCACTTGGCACCGTTAGCTGTAACTCGCCGGTACCAAGAGACTCTCGCAGCCGGGCAAAAAAGAGTACGGAAACCGTCATGGTGTTCGAGTTCATAGACCAATTATCCCAACAGTTCGGTGAATGTGTAATAGGTAATGAGGTCGCCAGGTTGGACCGTTGTGTGCTCGGGTACCACCGCAAGACCCTCGGCCCAGCAGGCGGAGCTGAGCATTCCGGAACTTTGGTTGGGAAACACCGAGACCTGGCATTGACCGTCGATCCGTTCTTTGCGGGCCCGCATGAATTCGCGGCGAATGGAGGGCTTATCAACCGCAAAGGCCGCCGGTAGCGTTTCTCCCTGCGGTGCTGACGAGGTGTCGCCCTGGCACCGGCGAATGTAAGGTGCACCCAGAATCAGGAACGCCACCAGAACCGCGGCCGGATTGCCTGGCAAACCCAATACCGGAGTGTTGTGGATGCGGCCAAAAGCCAGCGGTTTGCCAGGCTTAATAGCCAGTCGCCACAGCGATAAACCACCGGACCGTTCCAGTATCGCCCGGAGGTGATCTTCTTCACCAACGGACACGCCACCACTGGTAATGACGAGGTCTGAGTGCTGGGCCGCGGCCTCCAACGCCCCGGCTGTGGCTTCTTGGGTGTCCCTTACGGTTTCGCACATCACCAGCTCACAGTGGAGTTGTTGTAACAAGCCGCGAAGTGTGAAGCCGTTGGTGTTGAATATTTGCCCCGGTTGCAGCGGCTGACCCGGTGCCACCAGCTCGTCGCCGGTGGTCAGCACTGACACCCGAAGTTTTCGCATGACCGGCGCCTCAGCCAGACCAAGTGAGGCGATGAGTCCCATCTCCTGAGCCCGGATGTGAGTGCCGCGAGCCAGCGCCAGATCGCCGGTTTTCAGATCTTGCCCCCGGCGTCGAATGTTCTGTCCAGGCGTGGGGCTGCCGGTCAGCCTGATGCCTTCTGGCGTCTGTTCCGTATCTTCTTGCATGATCACGGTGTCGGCACCGGACGGCACCGGAGCGCCAGTGAATATTCGCGCGGCAGTGCCTTTGATCAGTCTGGCACCTTCATAGCCCGCTGCGATACGGGCTGACACGGCCAACACCCCGGTGCCATTGAGATCGTCACTGCACAGCGCATACCCGTCAACGGAACTGTTGTCCGCTGGCGGCACATCGGCGGTCACATACAGGTCGCTCGCAAGTATGCGCCCCAGAGCCGCATCGAGTGATACGGTCTCGGTTTCATCGACAGCTCTGGCATGGCTCAACAAATGGGCGTGCGCGGCCTCAAGTGATGACAGTGGTTGTGGCATCAGCCGCGCCCCTTGCTGCCAATTCGCTGACTGAGGCGATGGATCGCGCGCTCCGGTTTGCGCAACACCAGACCACAAAAATTGCAGGGTGTGTGTGTGCTGTCCAGTTGTTCCTTGAGAATGCCTTCCCAGCCAGTGCGGCATGCGCCGGTGGAGCCAGGCAGGCAAAATATAACAGTATGGTTGGCCAGTCCTGCAAAGGCTCGGGATTGAACGGTGGATGATCCAATGCTAGCCACCGACAGGCGCCGAAATTCTTCGCCAAAACCCTCGATGGACTTATCAAACAATGGCCGAAGCGCTTCCGGGGTGCTGTCACGTTCCAGGAACCCGGTACCGCCGGTGATCAGAACACCGTGAACCGCCGGGTCGGCGATCCATTGCGAGATCAGGGCTCGTATCAGATACACGTCATCGGGCAGAAGTCGTCTGGCCTGCAGTGTATGGCCGGCGGCCAACACCTGATCCTCAAGGTATTGGCCTGAGGTATCGGCTTCTGGCCCACGGCTGTCAGACACGGTCAAGAGGGCAAGGTTAAGGGGGCGTGCCTCTGTGTTGATGCTCATACCTGTTGCTAGCTCCGTTAGTGGCGATTCAGGATTACCAGTATCCCGTTCACTGTGTGGGATTGGAAGGGCTGGTATTGGGTGGATTTGTTGTTATAATGATCGCCAATCGGGTAGTCCAAGCACTTGACATCTGACGTGTCCTGTAGAACTATCGATGTTCGTTTGACGAACTGGCGTTTCTTTAGTTTACTTTATTTGCTGCAGTCTTCGAAATTGACGTAGCTTGTGGCACAGAGTGATCGTCCAGCCAGTGATCTGAATAACAAAGTAGAATGAGTCAAACGTGTTTCAGCGAGTCTGATTTAGCACCAGCAACACGAAGTGTTAACCACAGTATTAAATAGAGTTCTATTCGGCGCCCGTCGGCTAGATCCTGTCCCAAACTGAATTAAGCATCTTTACACAACATGGCCAGGGACGTCCCTGTCTACTCAAACCCTGTTTACTTCCATTCTTGATTATCTAATAACTTATGAACCTTACTGAACTGAAGCAGAAGTCCGTACCCGAACTGCTCGAAATTGCGCAGGAAATGGGTCTCGATAACCTGGCCCGTTCGCGCAAACAAGACGTGATCTTCTCAATATTGAAAAGACACGCCAAAGGCGGCGAAGACATTTACGGTGATGGCGTACTGGAGATTCTGCAGGATGGCTTCGGCTTTCTGCGCTCAGCTGACGCTTCCTATCTTGCCGGTCCGGACGATATTTATGTGTCCCCCAGCCAGATCCGGCGTTTTAACCTCCGCACCGGCGATACGGTAGCGGGTAAAATTCGCCCACCGAAAGACGGTGAACGGTATTTTGCGCTGTTAAAAGTCAATGAAATCAACTTTGACAAGCCGGACAATGCCCGCAACAAAATTCTGTTTGAAAACCTGACGCCGCTGTTTCCGGATGAGCGCCTGGGGCTTGAAGCCGGTAACGGCAGTACCGAGGATCTGTCATCCCGGGTACTGGATTTGGTTGCGCCCATTGGTAAAGGTCAGCGCGGCTTGATCGTATCGCCACCGAAAGCGGGTAAGACGATACTGATGCAAACCATCGCCCAGTCGATCACGCGCAACAACCCTGAGTGCCACGTGATGGTGCTGCTGATTGATGAGCGGCCGGAAGAAGTAACCGAAATGCAGCGCACGGTGCGCGGTGAAGTGATTGCGTCGACATTTGACGAGCCACCGGCCCGTCACGTCCAGGTTGCCGAGATGGTAATCGAGAAGGCCAAGCGACTGGTTGAGCACAAGAAAGACGTGGTGATCCTGTTGGATTCCATCACGCGCCTGGCCCGCGCTTACAACACCGTGATTCCGTCTTCGGGTAAAGTGCTGACTGGCGGTGTGGACGCTCACGCCCTGGAAAAGCCCAAGCGTTTCTTTGGTGCGGCCCGGAACGTGGAAGAGGGCGGCAGTCTGACCATCCTGGCGACGGCGCTGGTAGACACCGGGTCCAAAATGGATGAAGTGATCTACGAAGAGTTCAAGGGTACCGGTAATATGGAGGTTCATATGGACCGCCGTATTGCAGAGAAACGAGTCTATCCTGCGATCAATATTCGCCGCTCAGGCACTCGTCGCGAGGACTTGTTAATGGCGGAAGCCGATATTCAGCGGGTCTGGATACTGCGCAAGCTTTTGCACTCCATGGACGACGACACTGCCGCGCTGGAGTTTCTGCTGGATAAACTGCGTGAAACCAAGACTAACGACGAGTTCTTCCTGTCGATGAAGCGGCGCTAGTCGACGCGACGTCTGGATGACCTTCTCGAGCGGGGCCTGAAATTCAGGCCCCGCCATCCATTTCTTGCTAATCCTCGTACACGTCTCCCTGACACGCCACCACGGGGCACTCCATGAAATACAATGACCTTCGCGATTTTATCGACCAGCTGGAACAGCAGGGCGAGCTCAAGCGTATTGCCGTGGAAGTCGACCCCTATCTGGAAATGACCGAGATCTGTGACCGGACCCTGCGTGCTGGCGGCCCGGCGCTGTTGTTTGAGCGTCCGAAAGGTCATTCCATGCCGGTGCTGGCCAACCTGTTTGGTACGCCCAAGCGCGTGGCCATGGGAATGGGGCAGGACGATGTTGCCAGCTTGCGGGATGTTGGCAAACTGCTGGCCTTCCTGAAGGAACCTGACCCGCCCAAGGGTTTCAAAGACGCGCTCGAAAAATTGCCGGTCTTTCGGAAGGTCATGAAAATGAGTCCGAAAGTGTTACGCTCGGCGCCCTGCCAGGAGGTGGTGGTCGAGAAAGACGCCGTCGATCTTCATCAGATTCCGATCCAGCATTGCTGGCCGGGTGATGCGGGACCGCTCGTGACCTGGCCATTGGTCATTACCCGCGGGCCTCACAAGGAACGTCAGAACCTCGGCATCTATCGCCAGCAGTTGATCGGAAAAAACCGATTGATCATGCGGTGGCTAAGCCATCGCGGTGGTGCCTTGGATTTTCAGGAATGGCAGCAGGCTCATCCGGGGGAACCGTTTCCGGTCGCGGTGGCGTTGGGCGCCGACCCGGCCACCATTCTCGGAGCGGTGACGCCGGTGCCAGACTCGCTGTCAGAGTATGCGTTTGCCGGCTTGCTGCGCGGAGCCCGCACCGAACTGGTCAAGGCCCAGCTGAGTGAGTTGCAGGTTCCGGCCAGCGCCGAAATTGTGTTGGAAGGCTTTATTTACCCTGAGGACACTGCCCCGGAAGGCCCGTTTGGCGACCATACCGGGTATTACAACGAAGTAGAGCAGTTCCCGGTGTTTACAGTGGAGCGCATGACTCACCGCCGGGATCCGATTTATCACAGCACCTATACCGGTCGTCCACCGGATGAGCCTGCGATTCTCGGTGTGGCGTTGAACGAAGTATTCATCCCAATACTGCAGAAGCAGTTTCCGGAGATTGTCGATTTTTATCTGCCGCCGGAGGGGTGTTCTTATCGACTGGCCATCGTAACCATGAAAAAGCAGTACCCTGGCCATGCCAAGCGCGTCATGATGGGAGTATGGTCATTTTTACGGCAATTCATGTACACCAAATTTGTCATCGTGACGGATGATGACGTGAATGCGCGGGACTGGAAAGACGTTATTTGGGCCATGACTACGCGTATGGATCCAATACGGGACACCATGATGGTGGAGAACACGCCGATTGATTATCTCGACTTTGCGTCGCCGGTGGCGGGCCTGGGTTCCAAAATGGGGCTTGATGCCACCAACAAATGGCCCGGCGAAACCGAACGCGAATGGGGCACGCCCATTGCCATGACGGCGGATGTCCGTCAGCGGGTGGACGAGCTGTGGGATAGCCTGGGCATTGATTCGGAGGGCGCGCACCCCGACTGATATGAACGAGCGCGATCCGGTTCCCGAGCCAGGCAAGGCTGCCGGGGCGCTGCACCGGGTTTACTTGCAGCCCTCAAAGCTGTCCTTTCTGGCATCCGAGGCAGACGATTTGCTAGCGGCGGCGACCCAAGCCGGCATTGCGGTGCCTTTTGCCTGCCGCAACGGGGTCTGTGAGTTGTGTGAAGCCAGGCTCATCGACGGCACCGCTCTGAATACCCGAAACCAACAGACACTATCGCCCGCTACGCGCCTGATGCTTTGCCGCACACAGGCGCGCAGCTCACTCGAACTGGAGATTGAGGCCGTTATGGCAGCAGGACAAACGACACCCCGTGAATTTCAGGCCAATGTGGTAGGGGTGCACTCTATCAGCCACGATGTTTACCGGGTTGAACTGCAGTTGCCGCGTCGCCGCGAGCTGGAATTCCATGCCGGGCAATATCTGTCGGTTGTTCTGCCTGACGCCGAGCCCTGTTACTTTTCCATTGCCAGCAGCCCGCTGGATCAGCACCTGGAACTGCACATCCAGGCGTCACCGGACTGGGTGTCCGCACAGCGGGTAGTGGACGCCCTCAAATCGGGTCAGGCCGTTACTCTGCAGTTACCGCATGGCCACGCCTGCCTGGCCGCCGCGCCGGAAAAACCGTTGGTGATGGTCGCTGCCGGCACCGGATTTGCTCAGATGAAAAGCATGGTGGATTACCTTCGCACCACGAACTCCGAACAGCCGGTCAGTCTGTTCTGGGGTGTGCGTCGTCTTGAGGATATGTACTTGCGATCCCTGGCCCAACAGTGGCATGAGACCTGGCCGCCGTTTACTTTCATTCCGGTGGTCGGCGACGACGAGGATAATGACTGGAGCGGTCACCATGACCAGTTGGTAGGGTCCGTGCTGGCCACTCGCAGCGACTGGTCGGACGTTCAGGTCATGGCGAGTGGTTCGCCCACCATGGTGTACACCTTGATGGATGCCCTGGTCGAAGCTGGTTTGCCGGCCGGGGCGTTCTTGTCTGACGTGCTGGAATACGCGCCACGGTGACGCAGGCGTAGCCCTGCCCATGACAAGCCTGATCTCAGGCTTTCGGCATGGGCAGGTCCGGCAGTCCACTGTCCTTCACGAGTCCTTGCATCAACAACTTCATGCTGGTTTCGTCTTCGCCCATGTGCGCGTTCAGGCGGCTCAGCTCAGCCATGGTTTCCCGGCTTCGGCGTAACCGCAGACTGGTGTCGAAATACTCCCGGGCCTTGCCCCACAGCTCGTTTCGTAGGCTGAGACGCCCCAGCGCCAGCAACAGTTCGGCGTTATTGGGACGGTTTTGTAGCCAGCGCTCGGCCGTCAAGAGCTGTTCATCCGGTTTGCTGCCTTGCAGGCGTCCGTACAAGTTGATTAGCTCGTCGCTCCAGTGGTTCCGCAATACCTTACGCAACAGCGTTTCAGCTTGTGCTTCATCCCCCAGCGAGGCCAGCAGGCGCGCGTATTCGCGAATGGTGTGTTCATCGCGCCGCATTACGCCGGGAAGCTCGTCCCACAGTTTGGTTAACGGTTCGAGCGAATCATTGCCCGAAGCCGATTGACGCCGGCAGTCCTCGGCGGCCCGCTGCAGCAGGTTGAGCCAGGTGGTGCGCTCAAGCTGGTCGAGTTCATTTTTATCAATCAGGTCGCGTTTGCGCAGTTCCGGCAGCAGCCGGGACAGTTCCCGCCAATCTTCCAACCGAAAATACGCATTCTTGAGCAGTTTCAGCACAAATGGATGGTGCGGCGTGCGCTTGCGTAAGCGAATCAGGGTTGCCAGCGCTTGCTCCAGCCGGTTACCTGCCAGCTGTAGTTGCGCCTGGGTGATGCCCACCGCCATATCCGAACCCGGTGTACTATCGAAGGCTTTCCGCAACAGCTCGTCCACGGCCTCGTGGTCACCGGATTCGAAGGCTGCCTGGGCCGCGGCCAGATAGTTGATCAGGGGGGTGTCAGCGTGACTGGCGGACGCCTCCAGCAGTTTTCGTGCTCGGGGCCAATTGCCCTCGGCCAACGCCAGTAGACCCTGGGTTGTCCGGCGTCTCGCACGGCGCTCATTGCCGCGGGCAAGCCAGCCGGTCATCATGCCGGCGCTGCGGGAGAAACGCCGGATCAGGTTGGCCGTTAATAACAAACCGCCAACCAGTAGAAGCAGCGCGCACAACCCGACCCAGAAGTTTGTTTCAAGCAGATAATGGCCCAGGCTGATGCGAATGTAACCCAGATCGTATTGCAAACCCAGGCTCAGTCCGGCGCCAATCAGCAGGGCAATCAGCAGAATCAGTAACAGCCGAATCATAGCGTGTCGCCTCCGCTGTCCTTGCGGGTGTCGCTGTCTGGTCTGGAGGTGCGACCGGCAATGCGCGCCTTTAGCAACACCAGTGACTGACTGATATCGGGTAATGCGGGATCAATGCTTTTGCCCTGTAATTCGTCCAGTGACGCCTGCAGTGCCCGAATGCGTTCATCGCTGGTGTCGTACCAGGTTGTCAGTGCATTGGTGGCTTTCGCCAGTGCGCGGTCATACAGGGTTTGATTACCTCTCAGTACGGCCAACTCAGCCTCTTCGAGCATAAGTTGCATGTTCAGCCGCGCATAGGCACTTTGCTCCGGCGACATCAGTGCCTTCACAGGTGTATCCAGGCGGCGAACCACCACCACCTGACCGAGAGTTTCTTTCGTTTGGCGCCACGCTCGCAGAAAAACATTATCGGTGCTGTCAGATGCCGCGTCGTCACTGGCGCCGGCGATCGTCAGGGCCTCTTTTTCGATCAGTGCGCTGTCCGTCAGTTGGTGAATACTGCCGATGGCCGCTTCCAGCTGTAAATACAGGCCCGTGCGATCAACATCGGCAATCCCGCGGAGCGCCAGAATGTCTTTTGCTACTTGTTCCCGCACGGGGTAGACACCGATGTCATCCGTTTCGGCGAGGACCTGGTCGGCGGATTTCAGGGCCGCCAGGGCGCCCCGGAAGTCTTTTTCAATCAGCATGCGCTGATTCGCCACGCGCAGCAGATACTCGGCTTCGGCCAACAGCCAGTCGGTACGGGTGCGGTTACCCGCTTCGAGCAGTTCGCGCGCAGTGTGATCAATCTGACGCTGCTGGGTTGCCAGCTTCTCCCGCAGATCGGCAAGCATCGCTTCCAGTGCCTGAATACGCTGTGCCTGCTGGCCACCGGTTTGGCTGTAAGTGTCCTCAAGGCGCTCCGCGGTCTTCTCAACGTAGCCGATTGCCTGCGCCAGTGATTTTTGGTCTTGCCATTGCTGCCAGCCCCAAAGCGCCAATAGCACCGTGGCAACCAGCGCCAGGGAGGCCATCAGCCAAAGCGGCCAGAGACGGGGTCGGGCAGGTTTTGGTTTATTTACAGTGGCAGGCAGTTGAACATTTGATTCAGTCACAGGCGTCCTTACTGGGCTGTTGTTGAGTCTGCAGTGTCATGGCTGGGCGAAGCCAGATGATCGGCAATACAGGTCACAATCGCATCATCGTGCAAGCTGTCTGGCAGGCACACCCGGTTGAAGCCAGCGTGTCGAGCCTGATCAGCGACTCGCTCGGCTGGCACCACCAGCAGGCATTGTTCCAGATTATGGTTGGTATTCTTACTCAGTGCGATGAGATTGTTCAATGTTTCCATGGACAAGGTGATGATGGCGTCCGGGTTGAAGCGCACCAGCGCGTCGTCGATGTCAGTCTGGGTATAGTCTGGTCGCCGCCGCTGGTACAGCGCCAATTCAGAGACCTGGGCACCCCGGTGCTCCAGCGTAGTACGGATTAAATCGCGCCCCTGTTCCCCTTTGGCCAGCAATACTTTGTCTCCGGATGGTGTGGCCAGGGTCGGTAACGCCAGCAACTGTTCGCTGGTAAAACCCTGGTCGGGTTGGTGGGGGCTCAGGCCCGCGTGGGTAAAAACCGCTGCAGTGGCGGCGCCTACCCCATACCAGTGTAGCTGGATTGGCAGTTGTGGCCACCAGGTGTCGGCCCGCGCCAGCAACTGCTCAGCGGCAAAGGGGCTGACTGCGATGATGTGCTGGAACAGGTCCAGATGTTGTACCAGTGTGCGCTGGCTTGGGGTTTCAGCGGTAATTGCCCGCTCAATCATGGGGAATGTTTTAACCACGGCCCCGGCGTGCCGAAGGCTGGCCGCCAGTCTGTTGGCTTCGGGCTGCGGTCGGCAGACCAGGATGCGCCGGTTGTGCAGCGGTAACTTACTTGGGCGTGTGGCCATAAATTTCCGCCAGTACCCGGTCGGCGCCCAAAGCCAGTAGATCCTCCGCGAGCTCGCGACCGAGGCGTTCGCCCTCGGATCGCGGCGCGCGACCCTCCACCCGAAAAATTTCGGTGCCGTCGACGGCGCCGACCAGGCCGCGAAGCCAGATCGTGTCGTTGTCTTCGAGCAATGCGTAAGCAGCGATGGGTACCTGGCAGCCGCCTTCGAGGCGACGGTTCAAGGCGCGCTCGGCCTTGACCCGGTCGGACGAATCCGTGTGGTCCAGTGGCGCCAGCAGGTCGATCAGCTCTTGATCATCCAGGCGGCATTCAATGCCCAGGGCACCCTGACCCACCGCCGGCAGTGAAATGGTGTCCGGCATGGAATAGCGTATGCGCGCATCAAAACCGAGGCGTTTGAGGCCGGAGCTGGCCAGCACAATGGCGTCGTAATCGCCGGCATCCAGTTTGGCCAGCCGGGTATTGACGTTGCCTCGCAGCGTGCGGATCTCGAGGTCCGGGCGGTAAGCTCGCAATTGCGACTCCCGGCGCAGGCTGGCGGTGCCTACGATCGCGCCCTGAGGCAGGGCGTCGACGGAGTCGAACTGGTTGCTGACAAAGGCGTCCGTCGGGTCCTCGCGTTTACATATGGCAACCAGGCCGAGGCCTTCGGGAAAGTGCATGGGCACATCTTTCATTGAGTGCACAGCGAGGTCGGCGCGGCCGTCCATCATGGCTTCTTCCAGTTCCTTGACGAACAGACCCTTACCGCCAATTTTGGCCAGCGGCACGTCGAGAATCTTGTCGCCCTGGGTCTTGATACCGATCAACTCAACCGTGATGTGGCTGTGAAGGCGTTCCAGCTCGGCCTTGATGAATTCCGCCTGCCACAAGGCCAGGGCGCTGTTCCGAGTTGCGATACGAAGTGTGCGTTGAGACATAGTAGTGAACATGGCCAAGGTTGAAAATGAATGTCTAAGGAGCCTCTGAATAAGTCTATGGACGATTCTGCAGGTCTTGAGGGCTTGACTGGCAGGGCACATACCTGCCGGGAATCGCCACGCCCTGGCCGAGTTTCGCAATGCCGAGCCAGGAGGCCCGCAAGGCTTGCCCGAAGGGGCGGTCCCTGACAGCCAGAATTGCCAACAGACTTATTTAGAGGTTCTCTAAGCCTACCTTGTGACGGGGCAAATGTCCCGCCTATCCCGGCTGATGCTCGTTCAGCCATTGCCGGACGGCGGCAGAGTGGCGGCGGCTGACAGCCAGTTGGCGGGCGACGTTTTTAAGTACGATGTGGTAGTGGCCTTCACTTGAGCGCACGAGGGACTGGATAAACCGGGCACCGACCAGGGTGTGCCGGTGAATGCGGAGGAGGTCCTGGGCGTAGCGGCTTTCCAATTCCTTAAGGGTGAAGTCCGTGACGGTCTCGCCACCGGCATGGTGAAGCGTGACGCACTTTTGATCGGCTTCACAGTAGTGAATGCTATTCAGCTCAATCAGCTCGGTGCCGCGATGGGTTTTAACTGCCAACTGGTCACTGCCGGTTTTTGCGCGGCTGCCAAGGGCGCGCAATTGAACTCGATTCACCCGGCCGGCACGAGCCAGCGCCTCGCCTAATGCTTCCCGTCGTACCGGTTTGAGCAGATACGCGATGGCCTGTACTTCAAAGGCAGTAATGGCGTAATGATCGTAGGCGGTGCAAAAAATAATCGCCGGCGGACTGCTCAGGGTGTTCAGTTTCTCAGCGACTTCGAGGCCGTCCATGCCGGGCATGCGGATATCCAGCAAGACGATATCGGGCTCGTGTTCGGCGATCGCGCTCAGAGTCTTGTCACCGTCTCCGGCCTCGCCGCAGACCCGATAGTTCGGCAGCGCTTCCACCAGCCGACGAATGCGCTCCCGTGCCAGGGGTTCGTCGTCGGCAATCAGTACGGTCTGGTGTGTGGGCTCAATCATGGGATCGGTTCCGGGGGGGTCGGTTGGGCGTGGCCCACGTTCTGCCAGGGCAGTCTCAGAGTCACGGTATAGGTGTCATCCTGTTGGCTGTGTTTGAGCACGGCAGGTTCGCCAAACAATGCTCGCAATCGGGCCTGGATATTGTCCAGTGCCATTCGGTTGCCCACGTGGTTGTGTTGGCCGGTCGCCGGCCTCGGGTTTTGCACCATTAAATAGACATAGTCGCCTTTGCGATAACCTTCAATGCGGATTTTGCCCCCCTCGGGCCGTGGTTGAATGCCGTGATAGATGGCGTTCTCAACCAGGGGTTGAATGGTCAGGGGCGGTATCGCCTGGAGATCCAGATTGCCTTCCATGGCCCACTCAACGGATAACCGGTCGCCCAGACGCAGCCCCTCAATCATCAGGTAGCGCCGACACAGCGCCAGTTCTTCGCCCAGCGGAATCAGCCGGTCCTGGGTTCGTAGGCTGGCTCGAAACAGCTCCGATAAATCCAGCACCGCTTCTTCCGCCTGCTCAGGTCGAGTCACAATGAGGCTGGCGATGGTGTTCATGCTGTTGAATAGAAAATGTGGGTGAATGCGCGCCTGCAGTGCCGTCAGGCGGGCCTGCATCTCCGCTTGGCGTTGTTGTTGCCATTGGTGTTGAAGGTAAAAATAACGCAACACCATTAAAGTGATGATCATCGCCAACAGCAAGTTCTTACCAACGGCTTGCCAGCCGTTGGGGGAATAGCCCGGGTGCAGGACCTGGTCCGCGAACAGGCTGAAGACCAGCACGTCCAGTACCACCAGCAGCGTGATGGTGGCGGTGACGCCCCCGATGCTGAACCGTTGCAGCCAGCGTCGGATCAGGCATATCAGGGCGGCACTGGTGAGGACGGTCCACTGCACAAACAATGACAGCAAGCCAAAATAGTTCCAGTCGATCCACTGTCGTTCAGCGTGAATCACCGATAGCAACAGCACCATCAGCTCGCTGATGATGAGCAGCATGAACACGGCCCGGACCCGACATAGGTCGGGTACAAAAAAATCCTCCGATACCGCTTGGTCGGGCTTAACGGACCGTTTTTTCACACTACGTATCGGCATGCTTCGGTGCACCTACGGTTAACGGCATGTAAAGACTCAGGGGGTGGGGGTGAGAGTCTCTCAGACAGTGTTATAATCCCCGTCCCATTTCATTCAGGCCCGCCAGATAATGCCGGGCTGTCAGCAGGAAAGATAGACCATGACTGATCAGAACAAGACCTCCGAAAAGCCCTGGGGCGGTCGGTTCAGCGAACCGACGGATGCATTTGTGGAACGGTTCACAGCGTCGGTCGGGTTTGATCAGCGCCTTTACCACCACGACATCATCGGTTCTATTGCGCACGCCACCATGCTGGCGGAGGTGGGTGTGCTGACAGAGTCGGAGAAGGATCAGATTCTGGAAGGTCTTGCGGCCGTCAAGGCCGATATTGAAGCGGGGTCGTTCGAGTGGTCGGTCAGTCTTGAAGATGTGCACATGAATATTGAGGCCCGGTTGACCGACCGGATCGGAATTACCGGTAAAAAGCTTCACACCGGTCGCAGCCGCAATGACCAGGTGGCCACCGATATCCGTCTCTACCTGCGGGACGAAATTGACGTCATTGCCGACGAGTTGGCGCGACTGCAATCCGGGCTGCTGGATCTGGCCGAGCGCGAGGCCGATACCATCATGCCGGGCTTTACACATTTGCAAACCGCCCAGCCAGTGACCTTTGGCCACCACTTGCTGGCCTGGTATGAGATGTTGGTGCGGGATGGCGAACGGTTGCAGGACTGCCGTAAGCGGGTCAATGTCATGCCGCTGGGTGCGGCCGCCCTGGCGGGCACCACATATCCAATTGACCGTGCCATGACGGCCCGTTTGCTGGGCTTCGATCGGGCCTCTGAAAACTCGCTGGATTCGGTCAGCGATCGGGATTTCGCCATTGAATTTTGCAGCTTCGCGGCCCTGTTGATGACGCATCTGTCCCGCTTCAGCGAAGAACTGGTGTTGTGGGCTTCGGCCCAGTTTGATTTTATCGATTTGCCGGACCGGTTCTGCACCGGGTCGTCCATCATGCCGCAGAAGAAAAATCCGGATGTGCCAGAGCTGGTGCGTGGCAAGACCGGCCGAGTGAATGGCCATCTGATCAGCCTGCTGACGCTGATGAAGGGTCAGCCACTGGCGTATAACAAGGATAATCAGGAGGACAAAGAGCCGCTGTTCGACACCGTCGATACCGTGAAGGGTTGTCTGAAAGCCTATGCGGATATGGTGCCGGCCATTCATGCCAAAGCCGACAACATGAGAGTGGCGGCCAAGCGGGGTTTCTCCACCGCAACGGATCTGGCCGATTACCTGGTTAAAAAAGGGGTGGCCTTCCGCGACGCCCATGAAATTGTTGGCAAGGCGGTGGCTTTTGGTGTGGCCGAATCCCGCGACTTGTCGGATATGACGTTGGCCGAGCTGGCGGGATTCTCCGATGTGATTGGTGAGGACGTGTTCGACGTGCTGACCCTGGAAGGTTCCGTGCAGGCCCGTAATCATCTCGGCGGTACCGCACCCGAGCAAGTCAGGGCCGCCGTGGCCCGTGCCCGTCAGTTCGCCTGACAGGTGGCGCCGCGTACTCGCCACCTATGCGGCCAGTGCGCAGTTCAACGGCTGCCGGTGTCAGATCGGCCAGTGGCTTCGGCCGTGACAGCCGGAAGCCTTGGCCGTAGTGGAGGCCCAGGCTCCGGACTTTGCGTAAGGCATCGTCGTTTTCGATAAACGTGGCCACGGTTGTCTTGCCCGCGGCCTCCGCAATCTTGTGCAATGCCTCCACCATCACTTGCTGGACCGGATCATCGTGAAGGTGAGTCATCAGGCTCTGGTCCAGTTTGATGATGTCGACGGGCAGGCGAGCTGCCAGAGTGTAGCTCTGGACTGACGCCCCGGCGCCGTCCAGGGCAACCCGGCAGCCTATCTGGTGCAGGGCGTCACACAATACCGCCACTTCATCCGGGTATTGGGTGGCGTCCGATTCCCGGATCTCCAGACAAAAACAGTCAGGCGCAAACGGCGAGTCCTTAAGCGCTGTCTGCATAAAATCGGTAAAGGTGTCGTCCAGCACGCTGGCGAGTGACAGATTGAAGCCGCAGTATTTCAGACGCGGCTCCAGCAGGCTGTGCTGTGCCAGCCAAGCCAGTGTCTTGCGAATGACGGTGCGGTCAATGTCCTTAGCCAGGTCAAAGCGTTCGGCCACGGGCAGGAACTCATCCGGTAGCAGCAGCGGCAGCTTCTGGTTATCGCCGCGCAGGCGCGCCAGAATTTCGATATGGTCGCCCCAAGTCACGCTGGTCACCGGTCGCAGCGACTGGTATTCCAGGATCAAGCCGTCATTGTCGAGTGCGTGTTGCAGTTGAACCAGCCGGTCCCTGGTCTCACTTTCCTGCAGGCTGTCGGATTGGGCGTTAGCCGTGTGTAAGCGGCTGCGGCCAGCGCTTTTCGCTGTGTGGCAGACGTCCGCCGCCTGGCTCAGTAAGACATCCGGGTTGTCGGGTATCTGGTCGCCGAGCAGCAGCAAACCGGCGCTGGCGGTGGTTTGCAGGCTATGGGACTGCCAGTCAAAGGCAAATGTGGCGATTTGGTCGAGCAGGGTTTGCGCGACTTTTCGCGCCTCGTGTTCGTTGCAATTCTCGATCAGCAACGCGAACGTGTCGCCCGACAGGCGAGCCAGAGCGTCCCGCTGTCGGACCTTCATTCCGAGCGCACCTGCCAGCTCCCGCAGATATCGGTCGCAGGCGCTGCTGCCGGCCTGTTCATTGAACCGGGCAAAATAGTCCAGATCGAGGTAAAGCAGGCCGTGGCAGTTTTTGGCGCTGCGTCGATTGTTGAGCAGTCGCGCCAGCTGGCGGGAAAATTCCCGTCGATTGAGCAGCCCGGTGACAGGGTCGTGTCGATTCAGGTAATTGCGCTGGCCATCGGCTCGGATCCGGTGGCTGATGTCCCGTGCCACCTGAACTGCGCCCACTACCTCGCCTTTGTGATCCAGCAGCCTCCGGAATTGGATTTCGTAAACCGGCAATTCCCGGTTTTGCTGGGCCAGAGGCATTTCGACAATGAAGCTGTCGCGTTCAAAGGCGCGAGCCCACAGGCGTTGTATCAATCGACGTTCATTGGGGTAGTCTTCCAGCGCATCACTCAGGCTATCGCCTTCAATCGGGGTCGCACTGAAGGTCTGTTCCATTTGCTGGGTGAAAGCCTGGTTGAAACAGATCAGGTTTAAATCCAGGTCCACCGCAACCACCATATCGTCAGTGGCTGCCATCACTGCCCGGAGCATCTGTCGGACATTGTCACGGTCCGTGGCCTGCTGCTGCATTTCGGTCCGATCCATCAGCGTACCGCCGAGCCGGGTCACCTGCTCGTTATGTTTCAGCGCGCGGCCGTAGAGTCGGACGCGTCGTTGATGCTGGCGTGCCGTCAACAAATCGAGATCGATGCTGAAGGCCTGGCCGGTGTGGGCGCAGCGACGAAATAGCGCCCGGAGGCGTGCCTGGGCGTTCTGGCAATAAAACAGCGCTTGCTCCGGCGTGATCTCGGCGCCGGGCTTGAGTTCCAGCAGCCGGTAGAGGCCTTCGGTCCAGCTCATCTGGTTGTCTGTGATGTCCAGTTCCCAAATACCAATCTGCCCGGACTTTTCTGCGAGCTGAAGCAGCCGGGGATCCAGTGGTCTGTTGTCCCGCAGACTGATGAAGGCACTGGCGGCCTGGTCTGAGTCCCGGGCATCAAATCGCAGCGTCACTTGGGCCGTAAAGAAAAAGCCCTCCTTATGTCTCAGGGTCAGCAACACTGCCTGCCCGGTCTCGAAGCGATGCCTGTGTCGGGGACTGAACGGGTCATCCTGGCCTGCGGCCGCAAGGTGGGTCAGCGGCTGCCCCACCAGATCATGGGTGTCAAAACCGAGAATGGTTCTGGCTTGGGTGTCCACATAAGTGATCAGTCCACCGTCATCAACCCGGACGAGAGTCCGGCGATTGTCGGGTTGGCCTGTTTCGGAGCGATAGCGGTGAATGAAGAATTCTTTCACGTTTGGGTCAGCGCCTGCTTTTATTTTTCTGCGTGTTTTGCAAGTATGCGATCATCATACTCGAAACCACCCCTTTTGCGGAGCCATCGTGACTGTTAAGGCTGCCAAGGCTGCACCGATTTCTCTCGACTTTGACGAGGGCATTGATCGCAAAACTCTCCGCCGCCTGTGTGACCGGTTTCGCCAGGTCAATCAGGCGCGCTGGCAGCGGGCCCGGTCGACGCTGGCGTATCGTCAGCAGGCCGTGTTGGATCTGTTACCGCTGATGTTTCACCTTAATCACCCGGCCCTGCCGGGCTATCTGGACAGCGACTGTCCCTACGGTCTGGCGAACTACACGCCGGGCCTCGAGGTTCTTGGTGCCGCCCAGCGACTGGCCCGGTCATTCGCCTGGCGGGACGGTGGCAAACGCAAACCGGATATTGACGCACTGTTTCTGATGGGCAGCCCGGGCACGCTCGGGCACTCCGTGGCGAGTGACCTGGATGTCTGGTTGTGCCATCGCCAGGATGTGTCTGAAATCGGCATTCAGCAACTGGAACGTAAGGCGGCGAAAATATCCCAGTGGTCAGCTTCGCTGGGTCTGGAGCTTCACGTCTTTGTGTTTTCAGCGTCGGATTGGCGCGAGGGTCGTCAGCGCGCGGAAGTGAACGGCGAAAATTGCGGCAGTGCCCAACGTTATCTATTGCTGGATGAATTCTACCGGACCAGCATTCATCTGGGTGGGTGTTACCCGCTGTGGTGGTTAATTCCAGTAGCCGATGAAGAGTGCTACGAGTCGAGGGCGAGACAGTTGATCGACTGTCGCTTTATCCGGGGCGGTGATTACATCGATTTCGGCCCGGTTCCCGACGTGCCGGAGGAGGAATTTCTCGGGGCGGGTGTCTGGCAACTGTACAAGGGCATTGATGCGCCCTGGAAATCCCTGCTGAAACTGTTGCTGATTGAGTGTTACGCCCGTGACCGCGACCACGGTTTGTTGTCGCTGGCCTTCAAGGACGCAATCTACCGGGGCGAAACCGACCCCGACCGTCTTGATCCCTACGTGTTGCTGTACCAGCGCCTCGAGCGCTGGTTGCTGGCTATGGACGCCCCGGACCGGCTGGAGTTGGTGCGACGAAGCCTGTATTTCAAGGCCGGTTTGCCCCTCAGTCGGGCCGAAACCACCGCCGATGGTTGGCGCGGCACCTTGCTTAATGATCTGGTGGCCGATTGGGGATGGTCACTGGCCACCATCAGATCACTGGATAATCGCCAGCAATGGCGTGCCGGAGACGTGCAAGCCATACGCCGGGCCATTGTGAACGAACTGACCCACAGCTACCGTCTGTTGTCACGAATGGCTCGCACCCATGCGGTCAAAGCGGCCATCAGCCCGGCTGACATGAGTTTGCTGGGTCGTAAGCTGTATGCCGCATTTCAACGCAAGGCCGGCAAGGTGGAGCTGATTAATCCGAACCTGGCACCGTCGCTGGCGGAAGAAAATCTCGCGTTTTATCATCAATCGGAGCAGACCGGTGATGCGTCCGGCAATGGCTGGTTGCTCTACCGGGACCTGGAAAATCCCTCCGATGCCTTTTGGCAGCCGGTTATCCGGCGGGCCAGCAACCTGACCGAGCTACTGGTCTGGTGTCATTGCAACGGGCTGTTGACCCGGGCCACCCGACTCAATGTCCGGGCCGGGACCAGCACGTTGAACGTGGGCGAATTGCGAGAGCTGATTGAGTCGCTGGCCGTCAATCTCCCGGTACCGATTGAACCGGCAGGTCGCGAGGACCTGCAATCCGGGGCCCGGCCATTGCGCACGCTGCTGTTTGTCAATGTTGGCACCGACCCCCAGTCGCACCTGACCGAACGAGGGTTGCACAAACTCAGCTCCCGCCACGATTCCCTCGGGTTCAGTGGAGGCCGTGAAAACCTGGTGCACGGTATTGACCAGATCACGCTGAACAGTTGGCATGAAGTCAGTCTGCATCATTACGCCGCAGGCGATACCCTGATTCAGTGCCTTAAAAACTACCTGGCGACCGTCGTCGAGGCACCGGCCGCGTTGCCCCGGTTGTCGGTGCACTGCAATAACATCGGTCATGGCGGCACCATCGCACGCCGGGTGCAGGAACTGTTTGCGGATGTGCAGGCAACGTTTTTTGCCGGGGGGGAGGGGCCGCACCCGCTGCGATACGTCATCGAAATGGACCGCCGCTTTTTTGTGTTGCAGTTTTTGGATAACCAGCCGGGGTTTATAGGTTTGGATAGCCGCTCGGCGTTGATCGAGTTTTTGCAAAAACCGCAGCAACATTATGCGCCGGTATTGTTTGATCGCTATGCGATGCTGGAGGATCCGGCCTTGCGGGCGGTGTGCCACGCCAGTCAGTCCGACAATGTACAAGTGTTTTACCAAATTACTGGCCGTCGGGCGAAGCTGTGGGTTGTCGATGAACGTGGTTCTGTATCGGTCTGGCAGCAGCCTTATACGAGCCGCCGACACATGCTGGCGCCATTGCTGCGGTTTTTCGACAACGTCATTGAGCGCCGGCAGTTGCGCAATTCGACCGGCCTCGCGGGCAATGTTGCAGACTGTGACTGTTATGAATTGGTGCGAAAGGACAGCCTGTGGCAGGCCGAACGCAGATCGGTGGCGATTGACGAAGTGCCCCTGGTTGGGCTGGAAGTGCAGGCGGTCGGTGTTCAGGAAGGCGACAGCGTGTTGAGGTTTGACATGTTCTGTGGTGATCAGGAATTCACCGTGCAGGAGTATGGCGACCAGTTGATTCCGGCGGTTGCCCATTATGTCCGGTCCCTGCGGCGCTCGGACGAACCCTATCCGATTTATCTGACCGACATCCATTTGCCCCACGATCTGGACCCTCAGGGGTATCAGCAGGACCTGCAAACTACCCAGTACCTGTACTATCGACGAGAGCTTGAGCAGTCGTTAAATCAGGAGGTCACCGGTGGTCGATGACCTCGCGTCATAGACGGCGACTCGGGTATACTTGCACCCTAATTAATGAAAGGGACGAGGTCCATGCAGGCTCGAATTACGCTCGCGATGGCGTTTCTGGCAACCAGCCTGGTAACCGGGTGCGGGCAAAAAGGCCCGCTCTATCGCGATGCCCCGCTCAGGCTGGCACCGGCCGAGTTTGAGACTGAAGTTAAGGCCAGCGTTGAAACCGAAACTGACAGAGAGACGGCTGTAACCGGCACCAGCAAGCAGGAGTAACCTTGCAAAGCGTCAGTGTCGAGCATTGTCGCGTGCCTTTGATTGCTTTTTATGCGCCTGAGCCGCCCCACCAACAACAGTGACAGGATACCGGATGGATCATTTTAATTACCGTAATGGCCAGCTTTTTGCCGAAGACGTGGCGGTTGAGGACATTGCTGCGCGTTACGGTACGCCTGCTTATGTCTATTCACGCGCCACGCTCGAGCGTCATTATCGGGCTTACGACGAGGCGCTGGCGGATCGTCCCCACCTGGTTTGTTACGCGGTCAAAGCCAACAGCAACCTGGCGGTGTTGAATGTACTGGCCCGGCTCGGCGCGGGCTTTGATATCGTTTCTGCAGGCGAACTTGAGCGGGTCTTGCGCGCCGGAGGTGACCCCTCGCGGGTGGTGTTCTCCGGGGTTGGCAAGCAACCCTGGGAAATGCGCCGGGCGCTGGAAGTGGGGGTCCGGTGTTTCAATGTGGAATCGGACACAGAGCTCGACCGGCTGAACCTCATCGCCGGTGAGTTGGGCGTCAAAGCGCCGGTGTCATTGCGGGTGAATCCGGACGTCGACGCCGGCACCCATCCCTATATTTCTACAGGCTTGAAAGAGAACAAGTTCGGTATCGACATCATTGAAGCACCGGCGGTGTATGCCCGGGCGGCCACGCTGCCCAACCTGAACATTATCGGGGTGGACTGCCACATCGGATCGCAGCTGACGACCGTGACGCCGTTTCTCGATGCCCTAGACCGGGTGTTGGCGTTGATTGATCGCCTGGCGGAGAGCGGGATTCAGATCCGCCACTTGGACATGGGCGGCGGCCTTGGGGTGACGTACGATCAGGAGCAACCCCCGCTGCCGTCAGACTATGTTACGCGGCTGAACGAGCGGCTGGGCGACCGGCCACTGGAACTGGTGTTGGAACCGGGCCGCTCAATTGCGGCCAACGCGGGCATCCTGTTGACGCGGGTGGAATTTCTCAAGTGCACCGAGCATCGCAATTTTGCAATTATTGATGCGGCCATGAATGACCTGATACGGCCCGCGCTCTATAGCGCCTGGCAGGCAATTGTGCCGGCTCGACAGCGTGACGATGTTGAAGAAAAAACCTGGGATCTGGTGGGGCCCGTCTGCGAAACCGGCGATTTCCTGGGCAAAGACCGGCCCCTCCGGCTGGCGCCGGGCGATTTGCTGGCCGTGCGCTCGGCGGGTGCCTACGGTTTTGTGATGAGTTCCAATTACAACAGCCGAAACCGGCCGCCGGAATTGATGGTGGACGGCAACGAGGTGCACGTGGTGCGACAGCGGGAAACGCTGGATGACCAATTGCGCCTCGAAGCCTGCGTGCCGGCATGAGTGATAATGCGATGAGTGATGCCCAGCGCGGTACAGGGCCAATGCTTAGCTTTACTAAAATGCATGGGCTTGGGAACGATTTTCTGGTGGTCGACGCCATCAGTCAGCCGTTTCGGTTACGTCCGGAGATGATTCGGACGCTGGCAGACCGCCACTTTGGCGTCGGGTTTGACCAGTTGCTGGTGGTGGAACCTCCGGGGTTGCCGGATGTGGATTTTCGCTACCGTATTTTTAATTCCGATGGCTCGGAAGTCGAACAGTGTGGCAACGGCGCCCGGTGCTTCGCCCGCTTTGTGCGCGATCAGCGCCTGACCAACAAGAAAGTGATTCGGGTACAAACCGCCGGTGGTGTACTGGAATTACGAACCGGGAAAGACGGTTGGGTGACGGTCAATATGGGGGTTCCTGAACTCAATCCACCGGCCATTCCATTCGCCGCCGATGGCCGTCAGGTGTCGTACCCCATTGAAGTGGAAGGTGTTTGCTATGACATGAGCGCGGTTTCCATGGGTAACCCTCACGGCGTGCTTGTGGTAGATGATGTGGAAACTGCACCGGTCGCGACCCTGGGTCCGGCGCTGGAGAAGCACGCCCGGTTTCCCGCTCGAGCAAACATCGGGTTTCTACAGATTGTCGATCGCACCCATGCCTGCTTGCGGGTGTTTGAGCGTGGTGCAGGCGAGACCATGGCGTGTGGCAGTGGTGCGTGTGCCGCAGTGGTAGCGGGTCAGCTTCGGGGCTTGCTGGACAGCCGTGTGGAGGTGGCATTGCTGGGCGGCTCGCTGGTGATTGAATGGCAGGGTGAAGGTGCCCCTGTTATGATGGAAGGCCCGACGGCGCGCGTGTTTGACGGCCAACTCCGGCTTCCGGGCGAACCCCCTGCGCGGCGGGGACGGCGGACGAATCGGTCCGGCCAGACCTCCCGATAAACAACAGGCGATTGTGCCTGTGCAGCCGGTCCTTGTGGACGGTGATGGAAGGAGAACACCATGAAAGACCAAACGGCCCATCAGAAGGCCGAGGCCCTGACCCATGAACAGGTAGCGGAGTACTTGCGGGCGAATCCGGAATTTTTTGTCGAGCAAGACGAGCTGCTTCGGAGTCTGACGTTACCGCATGACAGTGGTCGGGCAATTTCGCTGGTGGAACGTCAGGTTCACCTGTTTCGAGAACAACGTGACACCCTGCGCCACGAACTGGTTGAACTGGTGTCGATCGCCCGGCACAACGACCGACTGTTTGAGAAAAGCAAACGCCTGCTGATGCAGGTCATTGAAGCGCGTTCGCTGAACGACATGGCCGCCGCCATCGATGACAGTATCCGAGGTGATTTCGGCTTGGACGCCGCCTCCGTCATTCTGTTTACCGACAGCGGTCTGCCATCCGCTCCGGAAGGCGCGTTGCATGTGGTGCCAACCGGGGTTGCCAAAGCCCGGTTGGGCGACCTGTTGGACGGCCAGAGGGCCGTGTGTGGGCAGTTTCGGGACAGCGAGCGGGCGTTTCTGTTTCCTGGGCGGGATGAGCCCATTGCCTCCGTGGCGCTGGTCCCCTTGCGTGGCGATGAACTGATGGGGGTGTTCGCAGTTGGTAGCCTGGAGTCCGGTTATTTCGACGAGAGCATGGGGTCGCTGTTCCTGACCTATATCAGCGATACGCTCAGTCGCCTGCTGCCGCCGATGCTCCAGCGCTATACGGCCGCCACGCCGCTGGCGGACGTCGCCGCCGAGAACCGCTAAGAATGGCCCGGCCTGCCGCTGATCATCGCGCGGGCCCGCCGGCGGTCAGCGTGCCGGAATCGCTGAGCTTGCCCCTGCAGCAATTTGTTGAACATCTGGCGTCGGAGCGACGGCACGCTGCTCAAACCTGCCGTAATTACCACAGTGATATTCACCGCTTAGCGGAACATCTGGTTCAGCTTGGGATGCCGCAATGGTCCGATCTGACCATGGCCGACCTGCGCCGTTATGTGGCTGTTCTCAGCCGATCCGGCCTGGGCGGGCGCAGTGTTGCGCGGCACCTGTCGTCTATCCGCCGCTTTTACGACTTCCTGCTGCGTGAAAAAAGCGTGCGTGACAATCCCGCGCTTGATGTGCGGGCGCCCAAATCTTCGCGCCGATTGCCTGGGGTGGCCGATGTGGATCAACTTAAGCACCTGTTGGATGTCGAGCCCGATGACCCGCTTGAAATTCGGGACCACGCCATGTTCGAGTTACTGTATTCGTCCGGATTACGGTTGTCGGAGTTGATCGGCTTGAATACGGCGGCGCTGGACATGCGGTCAGGCGAGGTTCGAGTGCTGGGTAAAGGCAGTAAAGAGCGGGTGCTGCCAGTTGGAAAAAAAGCACTGATGGCAATACAGGACTGGCTCAACGTCCGTCCAAACTACGCCCCTGATGGCGAGCCGGCGTTATTCGTCAGTCAGCGCGGTGGCCGCATCAGCCCGCGGTCGGTGCAGCTTCGTTTGCAACGCTGGGGGGTGGCGAAAGGTGCAGACCAGCGCCTGCACCCACATTTACTGCGGCACTCATTTGCCAGCCATGTGCTCGAGTCCAGTGGTGACCTGAGGGCGGTTCAGGAGTTACTGGGCCATGCCGACATTGCCACCACACAGATTTATACCCATCTGGATTTCCAGCATCTGGCCAAGGTTTATGACCAGAGCCATCCCCGGGCCCGTCGTGGCAAAGGCTTCAAGCCGGAAAGCGACGCTTGATGCAGAGCCAGGGGTGCGTGCGACGGTTCGATCATTTTCACGGCGTCGGTGGTTGAATGCGACTGACGAATTATTGAGGGACACGCGTGGCGACCGATGAACATTGGAAACAAAAATACGTGAAGGAACGTGAGTCTGCGGAAGTTCGCGAGCGCGACAGGGAAACGCAAACTCATGTGCTTGAACGCCTGGTCGTGCGAACCAGTCTGGCGGCGGAAGGTCAGGAACCTGAACTTGATCGGACCCTGGCGCAGCTTCGGGATCAACTCCGCAAAGACAACGCCGACCTGAATCCGTTGCGACAAATACAGGACGCAATAGACCGGCAGTTGATCGCCCTGGATGATCGTAAAATCACCACGAACCGGCAGTTGGGGGCGACGTTGGGTGAGCTGGTTGCTGCGCTCAGAAGCCACACCCTGTTTGCGGCCGAAACCAAGGCGCTAAAACAGCTGGGTCAGGCACTGAAACGTCCTGAAACCCTTCGTGAAAATTTGCTTGGCTGGTTGGCCGAAATTACCGCATTGGAAACGCGGGTCTTGTCCGGTGCGACGGATCAGAGGCCGTCGACGGGCCTGCGGGAACGATTGTTTGGCCGCAAACCGGAGGCGTCCGCGCTGGTTGCCACTGGCGCACACGAGGGCGCCGAACCGAAGGCCATGACTGCACCGCCACTGGCGTTAGCGCCGGAGCCGGCAGTGGCGGCAGAGGAGACCGACCACAGCCTGCGGTTTGCTGGCCGGGTTGCAGAGTTGTTGGAGCAATTTCTGCAACGGGTGAAGCTGGCTCCGGCGGCCCAGGCCAGGGCGGAAGAGATACGCCGACGGTTGGCGCAGAGTGGCAACTGGGATGAACTCAGGTATTCCATGTCCGAGCTTGCAGACCTGATGGTTGCCGCAGTCAGTTATGGTCAGCAGGAGTTCGAGTCGTTTCTGACCCGTTTGGATGAGCGCCTGGCGGCCTTACACTCACACTTTTCCGCGCAGGCGGACGTCAGCGCGAATCGCCGCACTGCATCGGATCTGCTTGAGCGGAAATTATCGGACGACTTGCGCGCCCTGGGCGATGACGTTCGTGGGTCCACCGACGTGGAGCACCTGAAACAGTCGGTTGGTCGCCACATCGACTCCATCTCCAGTTCACTGGCCCAGTACCGTGACTCGGATGCCGATCGGGAAGTCCAGTTGAGGCTCCAGCTGGAAGCGATTAAAGCAAAACTGGCGGCCGCGGAAGCCCAATCCGAACACATGCAGCAAAAACTTCGTGAAGAGCGTAAACGTGCGTTGACGGATGTTTTAACCCAACTGCCCAACCGCGAAGCCTGGGGTGAGCGGCTTGAGTTCGAATACACCCGATGGCAGCGTTACGGTCATCCGACTACCCTGTGTGTGTTGGACATTGATCACTTTAAACGCGTCAACGATGCGTTCGGCCACAAGGCGGGGGATCGGGTGATTCAGTGGGTGGCAAAAACACTGCAAGAGCGACTGCGCAACACCGATTTTGCCGCCCGGTACGGGGGCGAGGAATTTGTGGTACTGCTGCCGGAAACCGAGCCCGACGTTGCCTGTCAGGTGATTGAAGGCCTGCGTCTGTATGTATCAGAGCTGCCCTTTCATTTTCAGGGCGAACCGGTGCAGGTGACCTTTTCGGCTGGCTTGTCGGCGTTTACGCCCGGTCCGGACGCCACTATCATCTTCGATCAAGCGGATAAGGCGCTGTATCGCGCGAAAGCCGCAGGCCGAAACCAGTGGGTACTGGCGCGTGACGACGCGCCGGATCAATGACGCAACTGTGCATCCAGCTCGTCAATAATTTCGGCCCAATCGGAATCGTCGGCAATGCCCTCGCGCAAGAAACGCGATTGCGACTCGCTCCAGAACGGGGCATCGATCAACTTGACGTAAGGTTCCAGCGGCGAGTGTGCGGTGATGAACTGGCGGATGTCGTCGTCACCGGCTGGCAGGCCGAGCTGCTCAAACAACGTTGTCAAAGTGTGGTTGCTGGTGTCCATTGCAAAACTCCTGAGTGGTGACACTGCCAAGCCTATCCATAATAGCGCTGAGTGACAAACTGATGCATTACCCTTATTACTGTAGCCAAATGATTCAGGATCTCCAATGATCGGCTGTCGGCGCGCCGTTCTTGTGCTGGGGACTATGTTGCTGCTGGTGTCGTCTTTACGTGCAGACCCGCAACTCCCATCGCCACTTCCAGTGCTGGGTGTCACGGATCTGGAATGGTTGGCGGACCAGGACCGGTTTACCATCGGAGTGCGACCGAGTCAGGTGCCACTCGCATTCCAAACCGCTGACGGCGCACTGGCCGGCACCTACGTGGATTATCTCAAGACTCTCAGTGCCAAGCTTGGCAAGCCCATTGACCTGGTGGCAGGTAACGATCAGGCGTTGCAGTCCCAGCTGGTTCGCGGCGAACTCAGTGCTACCCTGACCACCCGGGCGCCGGGGCAGCCTTTGGCGGAAGGCCTGGCGGCCACTGCCCCATTGATGACATTGACGTATGGGCTGTTTGTTGATGCCGGCGATGCCAGTATTCGCACCCTGGCGGATCTTGAGGGACGGCGGGTAGCGCTGATCGGCGACGACAGCCACCAGTTCCGCTTGTTGGACCCGGTGGAGTCGTTTACACCGGTGCCGGTGGATAATGTCAGTGACGCCGTGAGCATGGTCTTATCCGGACGTGCGGATGCATTTCTTGGCCCGGTTCCGGTGGTCTCGGATTACCTTCAGGCGGCGTTGATCAATGGGGTGGGCGTTGCTGCCCTGCTCAGTGGCGAGGCCGTGGAGGTGGTGCTGGCGGTGCCGGCAAACGAACCCCAGTGGCTTCGGGTGTTGGATCAGGCGGTAAAGTCCGTGAGCCATATCGAGCATCGGACCATTCGTCAGTCGTGGGCACCGTTCACCATGCCGGAAGCCGGATCGGAATTGAATGTCCAGTTGACCGGGGCGGAGCAGGATTGGCTCAAACGTCATCCAAACCTGAAAGTCGCCTTTCGACCAGACTGGCCGCCATTCGAGTTTCGCCAGAATGGCGATGTTCGCGGCCTGGTACCAGATCTGGTGGCGCGTATTGAAACCCAGCTAGGTACCGTGTTTAACAAACAAGTCATCGGTGACTGGACCAAAGCGGAATCGGCCCTGCGGAATGGCGCCATCGACATCCTGCCCGCCCTGCCGCAGACGCCGCGAAGAGAAGGCGAGTTCCTGTTCAGCCGCAGCTATCTCAGTCTGCCGATCGCGGTGGTGATCCGGGACGACGGTCGGTTTATTGGCGACCTGCGAGAACTGCGGGGCGAACGGGTCGGTGCGGTTCAGCAGCTCGCCGGCCATGAGTTCCTGCTGATCAATCATCCCGAGCTAAACCTGTACCCGGTTAATTCCATAGAAGAAGGCTTGCTGGCGCTGTCGAACGGCGATCTTGACGTCATGGTGACGCACATTCCCGGGGTCAGCTACACCGTGGCCCGGCTGGGTCTCTCAAACCTGCGAATCACCAGTATTACCCCATACCAATATGAATTGCGGCTGGCGGTGCGCCAGGGTGAGCCTGAGCTGATGCGCATCATCAACAAGGCGTTGGGTAGCCTGTCAGCCAGCGAAACCGATGCTATCTACAACCGCTGGATCAACCTCGATGTTGAACAGGAAACGGACTATACAGTGGTCAGACGGGTGGTCCTGATTGCGCTGGTGGTGGTGATGATCTTCCTCTACTGGAACCGTAAGCTGTCCCGTGAGGTGGATGAGCGTATCCGCTCTGAAAATGCCCTGCGCCGCAGCGAAGACAACTTGCGTGCGGCAAAACTGGAGGCGGAACGGTTGGCGCGCGCGGCGGAAAGTGCCAACCGGGCCAAGAGTGAGTTTCTGGCCAATATGTCTCACGAGATCCGTACTCCAATGAATGCGGTTATTGGTTACAGTGATTTGCTCAGCAATACCGTGACCGAGGCGAGACACCGGCACTATCTGGATGCGATACGCGCGGGTAGCCGCAGTTTGCTGATGCTGATCAACGACATTCTCGACCTTTCCCGGATTGAGGCCGGTAAGATGCGGCTGGAGTTCGGCCCGTTGGCGGTTCAACGATTGCTGGACGATGTTCGGCACATTTTTGATCTGCGGGCCCGGGAGCAGGGCATTGAATTGCAGGTTAGCGTGGCACCGGATATGCCGGCGGCGATGATGCTGGATGAAACCCGGCTGCGACAGGTGATGTTCAATCTGGTGGGCAACGCCATCAAATTTACCCACAAGGGCCGGGTCGAAGTCCATGCCCGGGCACAGCCGGAACACCACAGCAGCGGTTCGCCGCCGTGCTGCGAATTGATCATTACGGTGTCGGACACAGGCATTGGCATCGCCGCTGATCAGCAGGATCGTATATTCGACGCGTTTGAGCAGCAGGAGGGCCAAAGTAGCCGCAAGTATGGCGGCACAGGCCTCGGGCTGGCAATCAGCCGCAAGCTGGCACGCATGATGGGTGGCGAACTCACCGTTGAAAGTAAGCTCGGTGTCGGTTCGACATTTACGTTTCGGCTACCCGGGGTCGAGACGACCGAGCCGGTGTCCTCATCGGAGGACCGCGCTGAGGCGGGCGAGCGACCGCTGATAGAAACACTGAACATGCAGGAACGGGGTTGGTTGCGTGATCGGCTGTCGCGAGATTTTGGTGAGGAGTGGAAAACGATACGGGAAAGTGGTGATCCGGAGCAGATGCGTGATTTTGCCAACCGGCTGATTCAGTGGGGTGACCACTATCGTTCGCGGGTGGTCACTCAGTTTGGCAATAGTCTGTTGGCGGATGTGAGCGACTTTAACCTGGACGCCGTCAATCGCGCGTTGGAACGTTTTCCGCATTTGCTGGGGGAGTCGCCGGAGCAGGAAATTAACCAGGCAGGGGACTAGTGTGCGGTCACCCGGGTCCCTGGCGTGTCCGTGCGGATGTTCAGCAGAACGTCCTAGAGGCAGTCATATTGGGATTGACGATCAAAGGCCACCGATACCATGTCATAGCCGCTGTCCGACAGCGACTGAATCAGTTCCCGGTCTCTCAGCAGGGTCATGCAGATGGTATGAACACTGGCCTGGAGGCGGGTTGATTCCGGGGCGTCGTCAAAGCGAAAGTCCACAATCAGGTACTTTCGGTCAGCGGTGGAACTTTTAGGGATGATTGTGCGCTCAACACTGTCGTAGCCAATGTAAGCCGGCTGGCGTTGTGGAAACAGGTCGGACATCAGTACATCGAGGTTCTCGGCCTTGGCGGCTGTACCGGCCAGGCAAGCAGTGATCAGTAACGTTGTGGGAGAGAGCAGCGATCGCATTGGCATAGTGGGTCGTCCGATAACAGGGTGTCCAATATCTGGGTTGTCGACCAGCAATTGCAACAGCAGGCTTCCAATAATGACAATGTAACTTTACGTAAGTCTACGTTACAAAGAATTATTGCAGAACCTGACGGCGCTCGCTCGAATTATCACCGCTATTTTGCAATTGTTTGCAATTGGGGTGTTGGATGGGCGCTGCCGTGCGGAATGTTTTCGGTAGGACGGCAGATCAACTATGATGGTTGGTAAGACAGACGCGGAGGACCAACGCCATGTTTCAACTGGTGTTCAAGGGTGAATGCACACCCGGAACAGAACTCGATCAAGCCCGGGACAATGCACGTTCGTTGTTCAAGGCTTCGCTAGACCAAATTGACCGGATGTTCAGTGGCCAGTCGGTGGTGATCCGAAACAAACTGGACGAAGCCCAGGCGGCAAAGTACCGGGCCGTGCTGCACAAACATGGGCTGGTGTCTTACGTTGAGCGGATGCCGGGGGCAGAACCGGCCCCAAAACCAATGCCACCATCGCCAGCCGAGGCGTCCAGCATCCCGGCACCGCCCGCCAGAGAACCGCAAATCAGCGCGTCACAACGCGCGCCCCAGGAGGGCGCGGCCAAATCTTCAACAGACGTACCTGCCCGGGAACCCGGTGACCGGCTCGATGTTGCCGGTGACCAAGTGGATACCATTTTGTCAGGTTCCGGTCTGTCCCTTGACCCGGTCGGTGTCACCTTGATGCCCCATCAGGAGGTGGAACCGCCGATGTTCCAGCATCTGGATGCCTGGACACTGGCGCCGGCCGGTAGCGAACTCACGGCCAAACGTGAGGCGCCGCCGCCGATTGTGCCGGACGTTTCACACCTGTCGCTGGTGGACGACGAACGCAAAACCACCGAATAACCTCGCCAGATACCCGGCGGACCTTTCTGGTTTGCCGGACTCATTGCCAGCTAAATCACGGAGGTCACAGAGGTGTCGCAGCCGGTTCGTCTCGTTATTTCGCTGCTGCTGGTAACGCTCGGTGGCTTTGCCGGCGTCGCCTTGGCCCAGACCGGCGCCGAGCCCTCTACTGAGCGTCCGGTTGTGGGTCTGGTGCTCAGTGGCGGTGGCGCCAAAGGTATTGCTCACGTTGGCGTGTTGCGGGTGCTGGAAGAAATTCAGGTGCCGGTGGACGTAGTGGTCGGTACCAGCGCCGGTGCGGCGGTAGCGGCCATGTTTGCGCTGGGCATGCCAGTGGATGAGATCGAAAGTCGGTTGGTTGAAATGGACTGGCTTGAGAGTTTTCGTGACAGCCCGGGGCGGGCTGCCAAACCGGTACGGCGGAAAGACGAAGACTGGCGCTACCCGATCAATCCGGGCCTGGGTGTGCGACTGGACGGTATTCACGTGGGCCGCGGTCTCATCAGTGGCCAGAATCTGGGGTTCGTGCTCAACGAGCTCACACGGGAGGCGGCTCTGGTCAGGGATTTTGACCAATTGCCGGTCCGATTTCGGGCCGTGGCTACCGACCTGGAAACCGGCAAAGAAGTTGTCATTGGTGACGGCAGTCTGTCGGAAGCGATCCGCGCCAGCATGAGTATTCCCGGTGTTTACGCCCCCGTGGAACGCAATGGCCAGTTGTTGGTTGATGGCGGTGTGGCGAACAACATTCCCATCAGCGTTGCCAAGAAAATGGGCGCGGATATCATCATCGCGGTGGATATCAGTGACTCCCTGAGTGCCGGTAAGAGTTTGACGGAAGCCTTCAACGTGGTGGGTCAGCTCACCACCCTGGTCACCCGTGCCAATGTTGAAAAACAACTGGCCCTGCTGGAGAAACAGGACATTTTGATTCATCCGGAGATGGGTGAATTGTCGTCTGCGGATTTTAACCAAGCCCCGCTGATCATTGAAATTGGTGCCACCGCTGCCCGCAACAAAGCCGGCCAACTATACTCCCTGCGGGTGGAAGACGGGCCGTGGGCCGACTACCTGAATCAGCGCCAACAGCGTCGTCACAGTGCCGGCGATATTGTCGACATCCGAATCAACATGGAATCCCAGCTGTCCGCTGAATTTCTAAAGCCGCGAATTCGGCAGCAAGTGGGCCAGCCGTTGAATGTGGAGCAGTTGGAGGATGACCTGAAACGTATATACGGCCTCGGCTATTATGAGACCGTAACTTACAGTCTGACGCCGTCCGATACCGGGACGATTCTGGATATACGGGTGAAGCAGAAAAGCTGGGGCCCCAACTACCTCAGTTTTGGCCTGGGGTACGCCGATAACTTCAGGAATGACACCCGATTCAACGTGGCGGCGGCGTTGCAGATGACCGAACTCAACGCGTTGGGCGCCGAGTGGACCACCGGGATGCAACTGGGCACCCAGCCGCGCATTCGCTCGCAGTGGTTTCAGCCCCTGGATTTTGGCTACCGCCGCTTTATGCTGGCCGGTGCTGAGTATGAGCGGGAAACGTTCAGTGTGTTTGATAACCAGGGCGAGCGAGTGGCCGAGGTGGACGTGACCGAGCGGTTGCTGGACCTCTCACTGGGCATTGAGCTGGGGGCCGATGGCGAGCTGCGAGCCGGAGTGCAGCGGGGCTACGCCACCGTTGATGAGCAACTGGGCACCGCCAACATTCAGGAGGACCGGCTCAACCTGGGGGGCTGGAACCTGCGCTTGGTGCACGATTCGCTGAACGACCCCTTTCTGCCGGACGATGGCTCATTTTTTGGCCTGAAAGGCCGGTTCGAACGTCCCGGCATGGGGTCAGACAGCGATTTTGATCGCGCCACCATGATGGCGGTTGGCGTTGGCCAGTGGCATGATTTTGTCATCATGGGACAAGCCTATGCCGACGTGGTGACCAAGGGCCGCGCCGGTATTGATAACTTTGTCACGCTGGGCGGTTTTCGACGGTTGTCGGCCTATGGCCGGGGCGAAGTGACCGGCGCGGATGCGGCGTTGGTGTCGGTGTTTGGTTATCAAAAATTTGGTGGACCCTTCGTGCCGTTTTTTGCCGGGGCAGGCTTCGAAACCGGCAATGCCTGGTCAAACATCCGGGACGCACGCTGGTCTGAATTATTGCGGTCTTACAGCCTGTTTGCGGGTATCGATACCTTTCTCGGGCCTATTCAGTTAGCGACCGCCTACAACAGCGACAACCGCTGGACCACCTACCTGAACATCGGGTTTTCACTTGAGCGGTTGTTTGACTGACTGCGAGCGCCACCGGGCACCGCTTCTTCGGTCATACCGGCGCCACCAAAATCAACACCGGCGTCTGACAGCCGCCGCTCAGGGGACGCCGAAGCAATGCCTTGTACTCGTCACCTGGCTGGGCCTGGTCGGGCACGGGCACAAACACGACATCGTCACCCGGGAAGAACTGCCAGGTTCCCTGTGGTGGCTGCCGGGTCGGGTCCATGGCCAGCAACGTGGCGATGCCGCGAATCTGGCTCCAGGCGCAGAGCGCTTCCGGTTGGGGCTCGGGAGGGGGCTTCGCTGCATTGGGGCGGACTTCCGATGGCCGGACTGATCCGGTCACCGCATCCTGCCCGACCATGCCAGGTCCGGCACAGGCGCTGACCAGAAACGTCAGACCGATTATGGCGGTACGGTCAAGGTACTTAACGTGGGGCATGGCTTGAAGCAGACCTGTCCAGAGACGCCAGAACCTGCTGGCATTGTTGTTGGGCGTAGCCCTTCAGGATCAGCACCAGACGGTCTTCATCGCGGGCTCTGATGGCCTCGATAGAGTCGCGCATGTGCGACAGGTTGTTTTCCAGTACCTGATGGCTGGCATGTTTGAAGGCAACAAAGGCACAGCGTTTGGCGGACGGCCACAAATCTTCAATCGCTGACACGATAAAGTAGTTGTCGGCATAGGCCAGCGAGGCCTGGGTGTACTCAATGCCCAGTTCAAGAAACGCCAGCAGGTCACTTTTCTGATAGCAGGCCTGCATTTGCTGGTAAAGCGATTCCAGTTGGTCCATGTCCGCGGTTTGCCATTGCTGCGCCAGTTTTCGGCCGGTGTGGCACAGGTACAGCTCCAGAACCTCATACAGGCTCTTCACGAAAAAACCGTCCAGCTCGGTGACAAAGGTGCCGCGACGCGGGAGGTTTCTGACCAGATGGCGCTTTTCCAGGAGCAGCAAAGCTTCCCTTATCGAACCATGGCTGACATCCAGTTGCTTCGCCATGGCGCCTTCATAAATCCGTTCACCGGAGGCCAGTTGCTCAAACGCAATCAAGTTTTCAATATGACGAGCCACTTGCTCGGTCAGGGTTTCTCGGGGCTTAAACGATGTCATGGAGGTTCCGGGTGCGACGGCTTGGTAGGGCGCAATCGTCTCATATTATCCGCGGTCGGAAAATGGTCAGAGCAGAGGGGCTGCAAGCCGGACAGCCCGGCAGCTCAATCGGAACCACAACGGGCGATTGCGATAGTCGCGCTCGGTGATCAAACGGCAAGCCCGGATGTCGTCTTCCAGCATGCTGGCAACGTCTTGTACGAACGCCTGGGCGGTCACCAAGGCGGTAATTTCAAAATTCAGTCGCATCGACCGGTTGTCCAGATTGGCGGTACTGATGGCCGCGTAGCGGTCGTCAACCAACACCACTTTTTGGTGCATGAAGCCCGGCTGGTATTGATAGATGTTGATTCCGGCCCGGCTGGCCTGGACCAGATAGGAATAGGCCGCCAGCCGGATCAACGCATGATCGGATTTCTCGGGGATCAGGATCCGCACATCCACACCCCGCAGGGCGGCCAATTGCAAGGCGTTGATGATCTGGATATCCGGGACGAAATACGGTGAGGCAATCCAGATGCGCTGACGGGCATTGTTGATGCAATTGAGAAAAAACAGGGTGCAGGATTCGTAGGTATCGGCCGGACCGGTGGGCAGTATGACTACCTCCTGATCGCCGCTCGGCGCCGGTTCCGGCGCCCAGTTCAGGGGCGGGGTTTCGTTGTTCGCCCAGTGCCAGTCTTCCAGCCAGGCGAGCTGCAAGCCAATGGCGGCAGGCCCGACGATGCGGCAGTGAGTGTCGCGCCAGGGCCCCTGGTCCCTGGCGGTGCCCAGATACTCATCGCTGAGGTTGATGCCGCCGACAAATCCGACCACGCCATCGCACACCAAGATTTTCCGATGATTGCGGAAATTGATCTGGAGTCGACGCCGGCGGATATCCCCATCACCAAAGGAGGCGACGTGAGCGCCGGCCTTGCTGAGCTTTTTGAGGTAGCCCTTGGGCAGCCACGCGCTGCCAATATCGTCGTACAGGAAGTAGACCCGGACACCTTGGGCCAGCTTCCGTTTCAAAATGGCCTCAATACGTTCCCCCACCCGGCCCGAGCGGATGATGTAGAATTCCATCAGAATGTATTCCCGGGCATCTTCCATGGCATCGAACAGCGCTTCGAAGGTGGCCACGCCATCCTTTAGCAAAGTGCAGCGATTACCGGAAGTGAACGGTTGTTTTGCCAGGTTGGACAGCACCTGCAACTCGTCGCTGAAGTGTTCATGGCCGGGGTGGGGCACGGTGGTGGTCTGGTTTTCAAACTCACTGAGCAGATGATCAAGCGCCTGGTCGCCGAGGCGCCGGGCGCGGACATAACCGGAGAAACGGTTGCGGCCAAAGAGCACAAACAGAGGCACGGTCAGATAAGGGAATCCCAGCAAGCCGACGATCCAGGCAATGGCGCCCTGGGCCGTCCGATAGCTGAGCAGAATCCGGTAAATGCAAAAAATTGCCGTGCCATACAGGGCAATCAGTGCCAGCGCGATGAATGACAGGTCGGGCATGGTCATGGCGCCCTTTCCAAATGTTGGGCGCGGAACTGGGCCGGTGCGATGCCGGTCCAGCGCTTGAACGCACGACTGAACGCGCTGAGCTCGGAGAACCCCAGCAGGAACGCGATTTCGCCTAACGCGTATCGATCCGCAGCAACATAGCGCATGGCTTTGTCCTTGCGCACTTGTTCCACCAGGTCGTGGAAACTCAAGCCCTCTTTCTTCAGCCGGCGATACAGTGTCTGACGGCTCATATGGCACTGCTTTGCCAGTGAGTCGGCGTCAATGCGTTCGGTAGCCATCTGTCTGGAGATCAGGCGTCGGACCTTGCGACTGAAGGCCCGGCGAGTTTGCATCCGGGCCAGGACGCTGTTCACCTGTTTGAGCACTGCCGAAAAGACGTAGGGGTTGCGGCGCGGTATGGGGTGGCTCAGATACTGGCTGCTGAACGCGACTCGGGTAACCGGTGCGTCAAACGAGGCCGGGCAACCCATCACCCGCTGGTATTCTCCGGCATAGCTGGGCCGGGGGTGCGCCAATTCGACCCAGTCGACCGCGAAGTCCGGATGTATGAAGTGCCGGGTACGACACAGGGCGGCGGCCAGCGTACGGTCCATATCCTGCCGGCAATAGTGTCCTGACGTATCGGCCTGCCAGGTGAGCAGGGCCTGGTCCCCGGTCTGCTCGAAGGTAAGCTCCACGGACTCATTGATCAGGCGGTGCAGGCGAACGTACTGAATGACAGCCTCGCCGAGGGTATCGCAATTAAAAAATACATGACCGACCAGGCCCATGCGTTCAGGGTCAATGACCTGACCGGCATGCAAGCCGATGGCCGGATCTCCGGAGGCCTCTTCCGCATAGGCCCAGAGCTGATAGTGGCTGTTGGCCTCAATGGTCTGGTCTGGCGTCTGCAGGTGATCAAGCGCGCCGCCGAGAATAGCCTCCACCCGCGCGGCGTCCAGGCAACCCAGGTTCTCGAGGTAGTAGACCAGTGCAAGCGTGCTGGACGCTGCAACTTGCGGATTCTCGACGATGTCACGTGCCTGAATGTTGGTCATCGTGGCGTGTTCCAAGGTTGCATTGGCCGTCCGCGATGTTGTTACAAAATGTCAAGCGGGTGGAACGGCCTGTCAAAGAGCTGTCATCAGAATAGCGGTAAAATATACGCATTGGAAAAAAACGCACTTTGGCGTTGACAGCTGGGAGTCCATTTTATGGAAAGCGCAATCTTTGTCCCGCACAATGAATACGAAAAGAAAAACTGCGAAGCTCTGAAAGAGTATCTGGAGAGCATCTACTACTGCTGATCCAACGGGATGGGTTTTCAGAAAAGTCGGGCAATGCCCGACTTTTTTGTGTCCAGGCGGCAGCTGTCCCGGGCGCCATCATTCACAGCTTAATCCGTGGAGCGATTGAACGATCGAATGTCCTCGATCGGTTGGATGCGTAACTTTAACTTTTCGCTGCGCTCAAGAATGCCTTCAATACGGCCAAGCTGCGCTTTGGTCTGATCCGATTTCATCGCCCGGTTAGCCTGCAATTCGAATTCCAGGCCATACAGTGGCCGATTATTCTCATCTTCACGTACGTTTCGGACCGTGGCCACCAATTTGTCGAGACCGAGCGCCCCCGCTTCCATCAGCAACTGAACATTGACTTCGACCCGGTCGCCGGTCTGAAGGGAGTCTTCTTGATTGATCGTCATAGATACCCCATGGCGGGTGAAATCCCGGCCATCGGCGGCTTGAAAACGAGTGAAGAGGCCTTTGCGAGGGCGCCATTCCAGTTTGAGTTCGGCGGCAGGCAACCGACGTAGTTTGCGGCGCTCCCGTGGATCCTGTTCCGACATAGATAGTCTTTCCTGCGTGCAAGGGCCTGGTCGCCCTTCTGTGTGACTTGCGCCACGCAGTTAACGAACAGACAGGTAGTGGGGTTGCTGGGGTGGTAATGTAACCCGCCAGGCTATTTACTTACACGGCTTAGCCGTCAAACTGTGCTGTTAATCAAAGGAATTTTGACGTGTTTCCCAACAATACGGTTTTTGATATCGATGCCGGGTTTCTGGACGACGAATTGCTGGCAGAGCAAATGCGGCTGCTGGCCGGGTTGGTGAATGCTCGATCTCGCGCCAATAACGCCGACAGCCGCGTGCCCATCCACTGGCAGGGTCACGAAGATGCCCTGGCGATGAGGCTCAATCATGTGATCGAAGAAATGCGCCTGCGCGGTCACGCCAATCCGGGCAGTGTGCCGCTGACGAGTGAGGCGATGCTGTGGCCATCGCTGGATGCCGGCGCGTTACAGGCACAGCTGGCCTGCGTAAGTGCCCGGGCGGCGGATAACAAGCGCGGTCGTATCCGTTTGCCTCGCAACGATCACGAGCTGTGGGCGAGCTATAAATACAGTATTCTGGCCAGAAACAGCCAGTCCTATCAGACGTTTGGGCAGAGGGTGGCCGTTCGATCCGTGCCCATTGAGCAGCTGTGGCTCAGCATGGTAAACGCAAGTCGTGTTGCACCCTCGCGGGGTGGAATTCAGAATGCGTTACAACATATGTGGGGCTACGTGTCGTCTCAATCGACCCTGAACCCCCAAACCGAAGACTTGGCCGGGCTGGCGAAAGAGCTACAGGCGCTGGCGGCGAACCATCAAGTCTCGTATCTTCTGAACTCCACCGCGCTGGGTGAACTCCGGAGCTGGTTGAAACCCAAGGCATGAGGTGTCATTGATGAGCGTAGAACTTAATTCCCGGGTGATGGGTGAAGGTCCGCCCCTGATTCTATTGCATGGCCTGTTTGGTTCTCTGGAGAATCTGGGAGGCGTGGCTCAGCGGCTGCAGGACCAATGGCAAATCCATGCCCTGGATCTGCGCAACCATGGCCGGTCACCGCACACGGACACCATGGATTACACCGCCATGGCTGACGATGTGATCGCCTACATGGACCGTCAGGGCCTTGATCGGGCGGCGATTCTGGGCCATTCCATGGGCGGCAAGACAGCGATGGAAGTGGCCCTGGCGAACCCCGGACGCGTGGATCACTTGATTGTGGCTGATATAGCGCCGGTGGCATACAAACCGCGGCACGACGCCATTTTGGAAGGCATGACTCAGTTGGATCTGACTCAGGTGCAGAGCCGAACCGACGCCGACCGTAAACTGAGTGATAAGGTGGAGGCGCTGGGTGTCCGGCAATTTTTGCTCAAAAACCTGGTCAAAGTATCCGATGAGGAGCGTCACCAATATGGCCAGACGGCCTTCCGATGGCGGCTGAACTTGCCGGTGATTGAAGCGTCTTATTCAAACTTGACGGCAGCGCCATCGGCTGCGGGTCCGTTTGAGGGGCCGACTCTGTTTATTAAGGGTGCCGACTCGGCCTACATTCAGGACAAACACCGGGAAGCAGTGACACACCTGTTCCCGAGCGCAGAGTTGCGCGTTATCCAGGGCACTGGTCACTGGCTGCACGCCGAAAAAGCGGACACTTTCGCCACCCTGTGCCGGCGGTTTCTGGAAGCCCCTGCAGACGAGTAGCCGGTCAGGTGTTGACCTGTTTCAGGTCATTGCCGTTGTTGACGATGTTGTCCTGACGGAGGTGGAGTTGAGCCAGTTTGTGATCAACAAAGGTTTTGGCGGTATACACCAGACCGCCCAGAACCATCAGTGAGACAATGGTGTACAGCGGCGAGGCAAGTTCGTACAGCAAAGGGCTGCTCCCGGAAAAGTGGCTTTGCGATGCAGGATCGGCCAAAAAATGAGCGGCGGATAATACCGGAGGCACCAAAAAGGCACAAGGCACGCGAGTGACCGAATGAATGGCAACAAAAGGATGCTGCTATGAAATGGCTGCTGGGTTCAGCGCTGGTTCTGTTTGTACTGCTGGGTGGGTTTCTGCTGTCGCCGTCACCGGTCGACAGCAAGGCCTGGGATGCGCCTGCGCCCCCTGCCATGCGCGGTGCCCTCGCGCCCAACCAGCGCTTGCGATTGTCTGACCTGCTGGCCAGGGGGCAGGTCTTCGGCCCTGAAGATACTGCCGTCGATGCTGATGGCCGTGTCTACACCGGCACCTGGGGCGGCGATATCGTGCGGATTTGGCCCACTGGTCGGGTCGAATCCTGGGTCAATACCGGTGGGCGGCCACTGGGGATGATGTTCGATAAGCAGGGTAACCTGATTGTGGCGGATGCCGGCACAGGGCTGCTGTCGATCGATCCGGATGGCAACATCGAGCTATTGTCGCGCGAAGCCGAGGGCCTGCCCTTCAGGTTCGCCGATGACGTTGCCATTGCCCCGGACGGTCGAATTTACTTTACCGACGCCAGTTCTCAGTTCGACATTGAAAATTTCCGCCTCGACCTGCTGGAAATGCGACCCCATGGGAGATTGTTGCGCTACGACCCGCAAATCGGGAAGTCCGAAGTACTGCTGGCCAACCTGCATTTTGCCAACGGCGTCGCGGTATCGCCGGCGGGGGACTTCGTGCTGGTCAACGAGACCTGGAAATACAGGATCTTGAAATACTGGTTGAGCGGTCGCAAAGCCGGCCAGGCCGAAGTATTCGCGGAAAACCTGCCGGGATTTCCCGATAACCTGGCGGTTGATGACAAAGGCCGCTATTGGGTTGCGTTTCCTTCCCTGCGTGACAGTCAGGTTGATACGTTGCACAAGCAGCCCTGGCTGAAAGATCTGGTGGCCAAATTACCCGATTTCCTCAAGCCCAAGCCCCGACGCTATGGCTTGGTGGTCGCCTACGATCAAGAAGGTCGGGTGATTACCAGTCTGCACGATCGCAGCGGCACTCACCTGGAGGAAATCACCTCGGTAAACCCCCACGGTGGCTACCTATACTTTGGTTCACTACACAACGACCGCATTGGTCGTCTACCGTTGAGAGCCATTCCGGGGCTTGGAGACCGAGAGTAATGACCGACGAGGCGATGAGTGACATAACCTGGGACCTGCCGGAGCCCTTTCTATTGACCATTGACGTGCAGCCGACCGACACCGACCGGTTGGGGCACGCCAACAATGTGGTCTATGTCCGTTGGCTGGAAGACATCAGTTGGGCGCACATCGAAGACCTGGGCATGACGTGGGAACGTCACCAGGCAACGGGCAAGGCGATGGCGATTACCCGCACTGAAATTGATTATCTTGCGTCCGCTAATGCCGGTGACCGCTTACTGATGGCAACCTGGCTGACCGGCTTTGACGGCCGCTTTCGCTCGTCCCGTCAGTTCCAACTGGTGCGACCAAGCGACCGTAAAGTGCTGGCCCGGGCGATTTCCCACCACGCCTGTGTCGACCTCAAAACCCAGCGGCCCACACGGGTGCCAAAAGAATACAGTGAAATTCTGGGCGGTGCGGTGATAGTCGACGGTAAAGTCCAGTCCTGAACCGGGATTCACCGGATCCGCCTGGCGCAATATCTGCTAATCTGAATACTCTGCTCCAAGACTACTTCTGCAACAGTAAAAGGGGAGACGGCCGTGGAAACCACCATGCGACGAGTTGTGTATGACCACTTTGGTGACGCCAGTGTGCTTCGGCTTGAGTCGGTGGAACGGCCGGAGCCCGAGTCTCATGAAGTCTGTATCCGGGTGGCGGGTGCAGGCTTGAACCCCATCGACTGGAAGACCCGAAAAGGGTTGGGGTTTGCGGCCAGGCAAATCGAAGACCGTTTACCCTGGACACCGGGTTACGATGTTGCCGGCGAGGTGGTGGCCGTGGGGGAGGACGTCACTACGCTGGCAGCGGGCGACCGGGTCATGGGCATGGTGGGGTTCCCCGGCCGGGGCGGCTGCTACGCCGACTACACACTGGCGCGGGCGGATGAGCTGACCATCGTACCTGAGGAACTGGAGCTGGTGACGGCCGCCGGTTTACCGCTGGCCGCGTTGACCGCCTGGCAGGCACTGTTCGAGGTGGCGGAGTTGTCGGCGGGTCAGAAAATCCTGATTCACGCCGGTGCGGGCGGTGTGGGGCATTTTGCCGTTCAGTTTGCCCGGGTGTGTGGCGCGCATGTCATCGCGACGGCGTCAACGGGTAACAAGGATTTTCTGGCGGAACTGGGGGTGCACGAAGTCATTGACTACCATGCCGCCGACATCGTTGATGAGTGTTATGGCCTGGATGTGGTGCTGGATCTGATTGGTGGTGAAACGGGCAAGCGTTCACTGCACACCCTGAGCGAGCACGGTGTACTGGTCACCATCCCGACAGTCACGGCGGACGACATCATTACCGCCGCGGAAGGCCTCGGTCTGAAGGCCCACGGCATGACCGTGCGGCCCGATGTATTCCACTTGGAAGAGATTGCCGAGCTGATTGAAGACGGTGATGTGCGCGTGCACATCGAACAGGCGTTTCCGCTGGCACAAGCGGCCGATGCGCATCGGCTGCTGGAAGGCGGCCATGTGCGCGGCAAGCTGGTGTTGGACTGCCGTCATTCCTCTTAGGTGCGTGGCCCGGGCATTCCAGGGCGGCAGGAAAGGTTTGTCCTGTGTGAAAGGCGCCTTGTTATCCCGGCAGGTCTTCCGGTGACAACATCGGAGCGGGTTCCTTTTCTTTTCTCTCCTTGGGTGGTTGCGGTGGTACCAGGCTGAGCAACACCCAGCCCTTGTCGGGTTTCGCGGTGAAATCATCGGTTACGGCCAGCACCCGGTGACGGGGGTCAATAGTGAACAGCAGCAACGCCTGCTGGTCATACTGTTGCTGAAAATCCTGGAAGGTAAACGCCTCGCTGAGCTGGGTGGTTTTTAGCTTGTAGCCTTTGCTGGCCATGCTGGCGAGCTTGGCGTAGCTGATATCTCCGAACAGGCCCCGGGTCTGCTGTATTTTTTCGGCGGTCTGGTGCCGTGATTTCTGGTCATGGTCGCCCTCCGATAGGCTGTAAACGCTGCCGCCACCAAACCAGTCCAGGAAGTGGTAGGTGGCCAGTGAGTTCATCTGCTTGTACGGCGAGATCACCAGCAAGTTACCGATGCCCGTCAGATCCAGGTGGGTTGAGGCGTGTTCGGAGACCGGATTACCAAAATACACCTGCAGGTTGTCCATGCGGGCCAACCTGACGTTCTCCCAGTTGGTATCCGTGAGTATGACCGGCACTTGCTGTTTTTTCAGTGCAAGTCCGATCTGGCGGGCGACCAGATTGGCGCCCAAAATCAGGAAGCCATAATCCGCCGGCTCCGCCACCTTTAACAGCCGCGCGATGGGGCGGGCGGTCAGGCTCTGCAGCGTCACGGTGGCGATGATGACCATGAACACCAGCGGCACCAGCACGCCCGCACTCTCATAGCCCAGCTTCTGCAGCTGGAAGGCAAACAGGGCGGAAACCGCCGCCGCGACAATCCCGCGGGGTGCGACCCAGCTTAAAAACAATTTGTCGCGCCAGTTCAGGGTGGTGCCGATGGCGGCCAGAAAGATGCTGAGCGGGCGCGCCACCAGAATCAGCACCATCAACACTGTGACCAGACCCCAGCCGAGTTCGGCAATGGCATTAAACTCCACCCGGGCGGCCAGGATGATGAACAGGGCCGAAATCAGCAGCACACTCAGGGATTCCTTGAACTCCAGAATGCTCTCGATCGGAACCTGCTTCATGTTGGCCATCCAGATGCCCATGATGGTGACCGTCAGCAGGCCTGATTCGTGGGCCATTTCATTGGACAATGCGTAAGCGCCGAGCATGAAGGTCAGGGTGCCGGCGTTGTGCAAATACTGCGGCACCAGATGCTTGCGCAACGCTAAGCCGTTAAGCCAGCCTGCGGCGGCACCCATCAGGAAACCAATCAGCAGGGTTTTACCAAAAATGAACATCGAATGACCAAAAACGTTGCCTTGCCCCCAGGACACAATGCCCTCAAAAACCAGGACCGCAAGCAGAGCACCGATGGGGTCGATAATGATGCCTTCCCAGCGCAGGATGTTGGCCAGTTTGGCGGCCGGCTTAACAGAGCGAAGTAAGGGGGCGATGACGGTGGGACCGGTCACGATCGATATGGCACCAAACAGCAAGGCAACCTCCCAGGAAATATCCAGCGCCCAATGTGCCGCCAGCGTACCGATGGTGGCGGTGACGACTGAGCCGACCGGGATCAGGTTGCGAACCATCTTGCCGTGGCCCCGGATCTCGGCGTAACGCAGGGTCAGGCTGCCCTCGAACAGAATGATGGCGACGGCCAGGGAAATCACCGGGAACAACAAGTCGCCGAACACCTGCTGGGGGTTTAGCCAGTTAAATAACGGGCCGGCGGCAATGCCACCTGCCAGCAAGAACAGAATGGCGGGCACCCGTAAACGCCAAGCCAGCCACTGACAGAATAATGAAAGCACGCCAATGCTGGCGAGAAGAAGAACGGTGCTCACTGGCATAGGGCGATTGGGTCCGTTGACAGGGGTGGAGGACGTTGAATGAGTCCGAAGTCCGCTTCGGCTCGATTACGGCGTAACTGTGACCCAGCTACGACGCAACGAAGACGTAACTACGACAGGCTCGGTTCCTGAGCCTTGCGTGCGATGCGATTAAGTAGCCGGGACGCGGCGATAAATCCAAAGCTCGCCGTCACCGGACTGGCCGCGCCAAAACCGGAGGCACAATCAAGCCGCACTGAGCCGTTGCCAGAGGGCTTCTGCAGGCACACTTCGCCATCGCCTGCAGGATACGTGAGCTGTTCCAGCGAGTATACGGCCTCAATGCCAAACCGGCGCTTGGGGTTGCGGGAGAAGCCGTACTCCCGGCGCAGCATATTACGGACCTTCGCCAACAACGGATCCTGGGTGGTTCGGCTCAGGTCGCCCACCTGGATCTGCGTCGGGTCCATCTGCCCGCCCGCGCCACCGGCGCAAATCAGGGGAATTTTATTGCGCTGGCAGTGAGCGATCAAGGCGGCTTTCGACTTGACGCTGTCAATGGCATCCACGGCGCCGTCCAGCTCCGAGGTGATCAGCTCGCCGACGTTTTTAGGGGTTACAAAACCAAAATGAATCTGAATGTTGGCCTGAGGGTTGATGGCGCTCAGCCGGTCGGCAACGGCATCGGTTTTGGTGCGACCGTATTGGCCCGCCAAGGCGTGGGACTGCCGGTTGGTGTTGGACACGCATATGTCGTCCATATCGATCAGGGTCAATGTGCCAATGCCACTTCGGGCCAACGCTTCGGCGGCCCAGGACCCGACACCGCCAAGTCCGGCAATGGCGATGTGGGCGTCGCGGAAGGCGTTCAGGGCGCGACGGCCGTACAGGCGCTCAATGCCGCCAAAACGGAGGGCGTAATCATCCGCTGTCATAGCCATGCCTCAACCAGTGCCGTAGGAATAAAGCGCAGATTGTACCCGAGATCCCGCATACTCGCAGCGTGTCGGCTTAAATGAACCGCCCTGCTGACCAACACACAGGCATTAAAATGCCACGCCCCAGGGCGTGGCAGACAAGCGCGGGGTTAAACCCGGGGGCGTCAAACCAGACTCATCCAGAGTCCGGGTACCACCGACGATTATCCGGCCCTGACCGAATAGCGGAAGGTCAAAAGCCGACCACAATCGATCATTTCCGACCCGATCAACAGAGAGGAACGCGTCATCAGACCGCCCAATGCTCGTCGTTGAGGTCCATAATGGCCGCCTTGCCGCTGGTGATATCGGCCAGCAACCACTCTGTTTCCGGCAGCAACTTTTCAAAATAGAAGCGTGCCGACACCCGCTTGCCTTCCAGCAAAGCCGTGTTGCCGTTGCCCGCATCCAGCTGGGCTTGGGCTACGTGCGCCATCTTGGACCACAGGTAGCCGATGGTGGTGAGCGCCATCAGCCGCAGGTAGGGCGTGGCAGCGGCGCCGGCTTGCTCGGGGTCGTTCGGGGCGTTGGTGGCCAGCCATACGGTTGCCTGCTCCAGCCGCTTGATGGCGGCTGTGAGCTCGTCCCGATAGGGTGCCGCCGGTGCATCCTTGAGAAAGCCACTGAACTCGCCGAACAAGGCTCGAACCAACTGGCCGCCTTTGAGGCTGAGCTTACGGCCCACCAGGTCCATCGCCTGGATGCCATTGGTGCCCTCATAAATGCGGGCAATACGGCCATCGCGCACCAGTTGCTCCAGTGGCCAGTCGGTGGTGAAGCCGGAGCCGCCCAAGACCTGCAGGCCGATGTTGCTGTTATTGGAGCCTTCGTCGGTCAGGAAGGACTTGACCACGGGAGTCAGTAATTGCACCAGATCGTCGGCGTTCTCACGAACCGACGCGTCAGTGTGAGCCACAGAGAGGTCGAGTTGCTGGCCGGTAAACAGGGCCAGTGCCCGCATGCCTTCGTTGAGCACCTTCTGGCGCATCAGCATACGGCGGACATCGGGGTGGACAATGATGGGGTCGGCTGGCCCATCCGGGTTTTTCGCGCCGCTGAGGGAACGGCTTTGCAGGCGTTCCCGGGCAAACCCAAGGCTCTCCTGATAAGCCATCTCCGCCAGCCCAAGGCCCTGCATGCCGACCATCAGGCGAGCTTCGTTCATCATGGTGAACATCGCTCGCATACCATCATTCGGCTCGCCGACCAGCCAGCCGGTGGCCCCCTCAAAGTTCATCACGCAGGTGGCAGAGCCTTTGATGCCCATTTTGTGTTCCAGGCCACCACAGAACGCCAGGTTACGGTCACCATCACCAGGCAGGATCTTGGGCACCGCAAACAGTGAGATACCCTTGGTGGTGTTGGGCGCGCCCGGAAGTTTTGCCAGTACCAGGTGAACGATGTTGTCGACCAGATCGTGTTCACCGCCGGTGATCCAGATTTTGGTGCCTTCAATGGCGTAGGAACCGTCGTCGTTCGGGGTCGCTTTGGTACGGATCAGTCCCAGGTCGGTGCCGCACTGGGGCTCGGTCAGACACATGGTGCCGGTCCACTCGCCGCTAATCAGTTTTTCCAGGTAGGTCCGCTTAAGTTCGTCCGAACCGTGGGCGTGGATGGCACTGATGGCGCCGTGGGTCAGGCCGGGGTACATGCCAAGTGACAGATTGGTGGAGCACACCATCTCATCAACAATGAACTTCAGCGTGTGAGGCAGGCCCTGGCCGCCGAATTCAATCGGAGCGTCCAGCGCCGTCCAGCCGCCTTCGACGAAACGCTGGTAGGCTGCCTTGAAGCCATCGGGCGTTGTCACTTCCTTGGTTCTCGGGTCGAATTGACAGCCTTGCTGGTCACCGACTTTGTTGGTGGGCTGAATGACTTCCGCCGCCAGTTTTGCCGCTTCCTCAATCACCGCGTCGATCAGGTCAGGGGTTGCGTCGGCATACGTCTCCAGTTCGTGCAGTTTGCCCACATCGAGAACATCGTTCAGTAGAAAACGGATATCATTCAAAGGTGCCTGATATTGCATGTCGGTCTCTCGTATATCAAAAAATGAAGGGTTTCACTGAGGGGCGAATCGCGCCGGAAAGGTAAAAATGACCATCTGATCTGTGTCAGCTAAAGATTCATACGTGCGTTTGAATGTGCTGGTTCACCGTTTAACGTCTGTTTTTTAAGGTGTTGCGTATCCAAGCCTATGAATGAGTTTTTTGGTTTTTTTAACGATGACGGTGGAGGGCAGAGGAGTATGGCGACGATTGTGGTAGCGGGTGTGACCGGGGGCATTGGGCGAGCCATTGCGGAGCGATTATTGCGCTCCAGCGACACCCGCATTATCGGCCTGTGCCGGACCCCGGAAGCCGAACACACCTGGGTGGAGCAGGCCGAAGGGCGATTGACATTGATTCCGTGGGACGCCACCGATCCGGCTGGCTCCGGCGTCGGGCTGGAACAGGCGCTTGCTGCCGACGTACAGATTGACGGCGTGATATATGCAGTGGGCTTGCTGCACGGTGAGGGCCTGAAGCCGGAGAAACGCCTGGAAGAGCTCACCGCGGGCGCCTTGTCTCATGCTTTCATGGTGAACGCGGGCGCGTTTCCGCTGCTGCTGCAGGCATTGCTACCGTGGTTGCGTCACAAAGAGTACAAACGTTTCATGGCCATTTCTGCCAAGGTCGGCTCCATTGAAGACAATCAGATGGGCGGGTGGTATGCCTACCGAACCTCCAAGGCCGCCCTCAACATGTTGGTGCGAAATTTGTCGATTGAGCTGCCCCGCCGTATGAAACCGGTCTGTTGTGTGGCGGTCCACCCCGGCACCACAAAAACCCAGTTAAGTGCGCCATTTGAGCAGTCGCTTGCTCAGCTTCAGGTCCACGCCGCCCAGGATACGGCCGCCAATATGGTGGCGATTTTTGAAGGTCTGCGGCCAGAGGACAACGGTCGGTTCTTCAGTTGGGATGGCTCACGTTTGCCTTGGTAGGGCGAATCGGCTGGTGGCAAAAAAAGGCCCCGATCATCGGATGATCGGGGCCTTTGGTTTCGACTGGATGGCTCAAGCCTGCAATCAGCGGGCGGCTAACGAATAAAGGGATTCAACAGCCGTGTAAACATTCCGGTCAGTTTCACCGGTGCACTCAGGATCGACAGGGTTATGCAGTCATCGCCCTGCAGTGCCACTGGCTTGTGAACATCCTGCTCGTCAAGCACCACAAAGTCCCATTGCTTGAACACGCCTTTGTTGTCCGAAAACGCTCCCTGCAACACAATCGTTGTCTCTTGGCCCCGATGCGTATGTGCTGGCGCACGGCCACCGGCGGTCAGTTTCTGGAGCACCACCTGCTCTGTCTGGTCGGGAAAGTGGTCGCTGATGTCCAGCACACTGGCATCGCACAACTGCCGTTTCCACGGTAACTTGGTCAGATCTTCGCCCAGCAGTTTTTGCAGCGGATTGAGGGGGCGCCCGTGCTGAAGCGGTTCCGGCTCCACCGGGTCGTTGTCAATGCGGTCCAGAATGGTACCAAACATTGACCCGGAGACGCTGACTTGAGGCTGTTGCTCCATCATCACGGCACCGAGGCTGTCGAGCATATCGACCCGGCTGCGGCACTGGGAGCACTGATCCAGGTGGAGACGGATGCAAAGGGCATGCGGCTCTGTCATGTTGCCGGCACTGAACTCCATCAGCGTCAGGCTGTCTGGGTGATGCTGATTCATACGTTCTGGTCCTGCAAAATCACTTTCAACTTATTGAGCGCAAGCCGTACCCGGCTTTTGACCGTGCCGAGCGGGATATTGAGTTCGTTGGCCACCATCTGATGGGACTTGTTCTCCATGTAGACCTTTGCGATCACCGTGGTCTGCTCTTCCGGCAAATGGCTGAGCGACTCCCGGATACGACGCTCCGACATCAGCCGATGAAGTGAGGTTACGGGTTCATTCTCGTTGTCGCCGGGTATTTGCCACAGATCCTCGGTCTCAATCGTCATTTCGGCGCTGGTGCGCTTCATTTTGCGCAGCATGTCGATGCGCTGATTCCGGGCGATGGTGAAAATCCAGGTTGACGCCGCCGCTTTGCGCCAGTCGTAGAGACTGGATTTGCGCCAGATGGAGACGAAGACTTCCTGAACCAATTCTTCCGCGTGACTGGCCAGCCCGTTCGCCATCGCATAGTACTTGATCTGGGGGCCAAAATGCTGGAACAGCGAATGATACGCTTCGCGGTCCTGATTTTTACCCACTTTTTCCAGCAGTTGACTCCACGGATCTTTGCGACCCTCGGCCCGAGCTGGCTTCTGATCCAGTGTGCTCACCGGACGCTCCTTGATGGCGCTACGTATAGCGGTGTGCGTTTGATTCTTTTGTGTGATCATCTTAGGCACTCGTCACGGGTTTGTCAGTGACTTATTTACGCCACGATCCGAACATTGGATGAGTGTCTGACGGTGCAATTTGTCTCGTTCAGTAACATTATGTTGGGTGAGCCGGGAGTACAGTGCCATCCGGGTAATGTTGGTGGTATAGGCACTCGCGTTGGTGAGCCCTTACTCTTCCAGGTAAGTGTATCCGTTCAGCCCGCCCACAAGTTCTTCCAGCAGTTCGGCCTGCGTGGCCGTCGACAACGCGCTGTGCTCAAATTTGCGCCGGTAAGCACTGGTCAGGTCTTGAGGCTCAAAGTTAACGTAGCGAAGGATCTTGGCCACGGTATCGCCGTAAATCGGGTCGCCGATTTCATAACCGCCGTGCTCGTCCCGACGAACATCCACCGAGTGAGTGTCCCCAAACAGGTTGTGCATATCGCCGAGGATTTCCTGATAGGCGCCGGTCATAAAAAAGCCCACCAGCAGGGGGGTGTCAGGGTCATCCTCCGGCAGCGGCAGAGTGGTTTCGATGCCCTGGCCGTCTACATAGCGGTCGATACGACCGTCAGAATCACAGGTGATGTCCTGGATCACCGCCCGGCGAGTCAGTGGCCGATTGAGGCCGGACAGCGGCAACACCGGAAAAATCTGATCGATGCCCCAGACGTCGGGCAGGGACTGGAACAGGGAAAAATTAACAAACAGCTTTTCCGCCAATTTTTCATTGAGTTCATCGATCACTTCGCGATGGGCCCGGTGGGCAGTGTTGAGCTGGCCTCTGAGTAGCCGGCAGCATGCCATGTAGAGACATTCTGCATCGGCCCGGTAACGCAGCGACAGCAGGCCGTGGGCAAATTGAGCGTGCACATCGCTCATGGCGTGAAGGACGTCGTGATAAATTTCGATCTGGGACCGCGGTGTGGCGTCGTCCTGCAAACTGGTGAAGTCGCGCCAAAGATCCTGCAAGGGTTCCGGGGCATCCGGGGCCGGGGCAACCGGGGTGCTGTTTTCGGGCGTTTCCCGGTCAATCACATTGGTTACCAGCACGGCGTGGTGCGCGGTCAGGGCACGGCCGGATTCACTGATCAGGTTGGGGTGGGGAATGCCCGCTCGGTCACACTCAATCTGCAAGGTATGGATAACGTTGTAGGCGTACTCAAAGACGCTGTAGTTCATCGAGCAACTGCTGCGGGAACGGGTACCCTCATAATCAACGCCCAGGCCGCCACCAATGTCGACTGTGGTGACCGGTGCGCCCATGGCGCGCAACTCGCTGTAAAAGCGCGCGCATTCCCGTAAACCTGTCTGGATATCCCGGATGTTGGCGATCTGGGAGCCCAGGTGGAAGTGCAGTAGTTGCAGGGAATCGAGCGCCTGAGCTCGTTCCAGATGGCGGACCACCGCCAGAATCTGGTTGGCAGACAGCCCGAATTTGGACTTTTCACCGCCGGTGTTCTGCCAGTTGCCTTTACCGATGCTCGCCAGCCGCGCGCGAACGCCGATCAGCGGCTTGACCTCCAGTTTACGGGCTTCCTCCAGGATCAGTGGCAGTTCCGATTGTTTCTCGACCACAATGAAGACGTTGTGACCCAGTTTCTGGCCGATCAGGGCAAGGCGCACGTACTCGCGATCTTTATACCCGTTGCAGACGATCACCGAGCCACTGGTGCACAGCGCCAGCACCGCCATCAGTTCCGGCTTGCTACCGGCTTCCAGACCAATTTGCTGCTGGCTGGCGGCGGGTTCGGCCTGCAGAAGCTCTTCCACCACCCGGCGCTGCTGATTCACCTTGATCGGGTAAACGGCGGTATAGCTGCCCTGGTAGTCTTGCTCGGCGGCGACTTTGTTGAACGCGCCGCATAACTTGTTGACCCGGTCATGCAGGATGTCGGTAAAGCGCACCAATACCGGCAGTTGCAAGCCGCGCTCGACCAGTGACTTTGCCAGTTCTGGCAGGTTTATGTCGGCGCCGGTGCGGCCCCGGTCCGGTCGGATCAGAACATCGCCCTGGCTCGAGACATCGATATAGCCGTCGCTCCAGTGCGGGATGTTGTAAACCTTCTGGGCGTTGGCGCCGGGAAGTTCGATCATGGTTCTGGTCCTGTCAATAAGCCGGGGCTGGCCTTTGGCCAACAAACAATGGGCCATTGTATGAGTTCCGTCGGCCCGCTAAAAGTATGGTTTACTGAAACAGCTGGATAAATCGCCGGTCATGGCGCTTTAGCTCTGCGCATGAGCCACCTACAATACCCGCCATAGAGTCGTGCCGGATGGCATTGGTCATTTCAAGAACGGGGAGTAAAACGTATGACGACATTGAATGAGGGCTGGTTTACCGAGGTATTCCAGGACGAAGGCACGGCTTTTTCACTGAAAGTGAAAGCCAAGCTTCATGAAGAGCAAAGCCAGTTTCAAAAGCTCGAAATTTATGAGACTGAGACCTTCGGCAATCTCATGGTGCTCGATGGCTGCGTCATGTTGACGGGTCGTGACAACTTTCTGTACCACGAGATGATGACCCATCCCGCACTGTTTACTCACAAGGCACCGAAAAAGGTGGTTATTGTTGGCGGCGGTGACTGCGGTACGCTCAAAGAGGTGTTGAAACATCCGGCGGTGCAGGAAGCATGGCAAGTCGAAATTGATGAGCGGGTGACTCGCCTGTCAGAGAAGTATTTCCCCGAGCTGTGTGAATCCAACGAGGACCCGCGGGCGAACTTCTTTTTCGGTGATGGTATCCAGTGGATGCGCGATATTGAGCCCAACAGCGTGGACATCATCATCGTCGACAGCACGGATCCGGTGGGACCGGCGGAGGGATTATTTGCGGTGGACTTCTATCGCGATTGCATGCTGGCGCTGAGGGATGGTGGCATTGTGGTGCAGCAAAGCGAGTCCCCGTTGCTGCACACCGACACCATCATTAAAACCATTCATGGGGACATGAAAAAGGCCGGCTTCGATCATGTCCAGACCTTACCCTTTCCCCAGCCTGTTTACCCCACAGGCTGGTGGAGCTGTACGTTGGGTGGAAAAGAAAAACCACTGAAGTATTTCCGCGAAGAGGATGCGGCGGAACGTCCGTTTGTCACGCGCTACTATAACGACGATATCCACCGTGCGGCGCTGGCAATGCCCCAGTTCATGCGGGACTGTCTGGAGCCGTAATCGCCTCGCTTTTTAATGCCGGTGGCGTTAACCTTGAGGTCTGATCAAATAGTGATCAAGTCGGGCAGTAAGAACAACGTCAGGTCCATTCAGGGAGGGCCACGGCATGGTACGCCAGGGCGAGGAGCAAAAAAATTGGTTCAGAAGTAACCGGTTCACCGTTATTAACGGGCAGCTGTTTTTTCAGACCCGGGAAGGCAAGTTTGAAGGTCCCTTCGAAAACGACATCGAGGCGGAGCTGGATCTGATGCTGTACCTTCGGCGTGCCGAATTCGGTCAATCAAAGCACTAGAAAAAAGGGCGCCTCGAAAGGCGCCCTTTTTCATTTGGTAAGTCTGGTCAGTCGCGATTTACTTGCTGCTGACAAACTCAGGGTAGGCTTCCATCCCACATTCGGACAGATCCACACCTTCGTACTCTTCTTCTTCAGTGACCCGGATACCGACCACTGCTTTCAGGATACCCCAGACAATCAGGCTGGCTACGAATACCCAGATGAAGATGGTCAGGGCGCCGATGATCTGGCCGCTGAAGCTTGAGCCGTCGTTGGTGAAGGGCACCAGCAGCAGGCCCAGAACACCACACACACCGTGGACCGAGATCGCGCCGACGGGATCATCGATACGCATCTTGTCCAGAGTCACGATGCTGAAGACAACCAGCACGCCGCCCAGGGCGCCAAACAGTGTCGCGGTCAGGGCTGTGGGTGTGGAAGGCTCAGCGGTAATGGTTACCAGCCCGGCCAGAGCACCGTTCAGCAGCATGGTCAGGTCGGCCTTGCCGAACATCAGACGTGCAACGATCAGGGCCGCAATACCACCACCAGCCGCAGCTGCGTTGGTGTTCAGGAACACCATGGCAACCGAGTGTGCACTGCTGATATCGCCGAGCTTGAGGACCGAGCCGCCGTTGAAGCCGAACCAGCCCATCCACAGGATGAAGGTACCCAGAGTGGCCAGAGGCAGGTTGGCGCCGGGGAAGGCACGGATTTCGCCGTTCGGGCCATACTTGCCTTTACGGGCACCCAGCAGGATAACGCCCGCAAGTGCGGCAGCAGCACCGGCCATGTGAACAATGCCTGAACCGGCGAAGTCACTGAAGCCAAGGTCACCCAGGGTGTACATGCCGAAGACGGACGCACCGCCCCAAGTCCAGGCACCTTCCATTGGGTAGATGAAACCGGTCATGACAACCGCAAAGGCCAGAAACGCCCACAGTTTCATGCGCTCGGCGACCGCACCGGACACAATCGACATGGCGGTAGCGACAAAGACAACCTGGAAGAAGAAGTCGGAGGCACCGGAGTAGATGGAGCCGCCTTCAAAACCGTCTTCACGACCGGCAAAATCACCCAGCACGGCAGCGGCGTCAACTTCGCCCATTCCGGCAAGGAAAATGTTACCGCCGTACATGATGGCGTAACCGCACACCAGATACATGATAGAGGAGACCGCGTACAGTGCTACGTTCTTGGTCAGGATTTCAGTGGTATTTTTTGCGCGCACCAGACCGGATTCGAGCATGGCAAAGCCTGCCGCCATCCACATAACTAATGCACCACAAATCAGAAAATAAAAGGTATCTATTGCATATTGCAGGTGAAAAATATTGCTTTCCATATGAAGCCCTCCGCACGAGGCTTTTCTGGGTTAAAGTTTTTGCGCTGGCTTTTTTTTCTAGGTCAGATCGTCAGATCAAACCGCTTCTTCGCCGGTTTCACCGGTTCTGATTCGGATCGCCTGTTCGAGCTCAGTCACAAAGATTTTGCCATCACCGATTTTGCCGGTGTTTGCTGCTTTGGTAATGGCTTCGATGACTTGGTCCAGCAGGTTGTCGCCAATGGCGACTTCTACTTTAACCTTCGGCAGGAAGTCCACTACGTACTCAGCACCCCGATACAATTCGGTATGCCCCTTTTGCCGTCCGAAGCCTTTCACTTCAGTGACGGTAACGCCTTGAACGCCAATCTCGGATAGAGCCTCACGGACATCATCCAGCTTGAAAGGCTTGATGATCGCTGTCACAAGTTTCATTGGTTTCTCCTTGGTAAAGCCGCCTCGACACTTCTGATCCTAAGATGCTGGTATCGAGTTCGGGATGCTTGCCACCTCGCACACCAATTGTGCGGATTGCATGCGAGACTATAAGCATCGGGTGTGCCAACGCAAAAAATAACTTTAAAATCATAAAGTTAATTGCTTAATGTTCCAAAATGGAACCTTCAGGCGCGCCATTATAGCGCATTGGGATGATGGTTGAACCAGTATGGTGCAATCCGGTTGGGCGTCGGGTTGCTACCTACGACATTGGTATAACGACACCAGCCCAAATGAAAGACACGCCCCGCCCAGTATGGCAGGAGCGGTGGTGTGATACACTTCTGGCTTATTATATCCAGTGGTGTTGGGAGTGCATGCCTGTTCATTGTGACCGCCCCGCCAGCGACGACCTACTATGATTCGAGAGGTGTTGAGTGAAAGGACCCCAGGATTTTTTTTCCCAGCTACAAGGGCAGTTTGGCCAGTTTGTCCCCGACATGGCGAAAGCCGCAAAAGATGACTTCGAAAACCACGCGAAAGCGACCGTGATGGCAGTGCTGGCCAAGCTTGACCTGGTCACCCGTGAAGAGTTTGATGCCCAGCAGGCGGTTCTGATGCGGACCCGTGAAAAAGTGGAGGCGCTGGAGAAAAAGGTCGCCGAGATGGAGCAGTCCACCCGCTAGCCGTTTACCGCTCCCAGCGTTGCCTCAGGATGCCGGCGGCGCGTTGTGGCTCCACTGATTCGGAGCACTGACCCAATGACTAACCATGGAAGGTTGCTATGCTCGCTATTATTCATACCCGCGCCCGTCTAGGCGTGTCCGCTCCCCCCGTCACGGTTGAAATTCATCTGTCAAACGGCCTGCCTGCGCTGTCGATTGTCGGCTTGCCGGAGACGGCGGTTAAGGAAAGCAAGGATCGGGTCCGCAGTGCATTGCTGAACGTCGGGTTCGAATTCCCCGCCAAACGCATCACTATTAATCTGGCACCGGCGGATCTGCCCAAAGAGGGTGGGCGTTTTGACTTGCCAATTGCGCTGGGCATTCTGGTCGCATCTGGTCAGCTGCCGGCCGACCAGTTGTCAACCGTCGAGTGTCTCGGTGAGTTGTCGCTGGACGGCGCCTTGCGCCCGGTTCGGGGTGTGCTGCCCGCTGTGATGGCCGCCAGAGCCGATGGCCGTCAGCTGCTCATCCCAGCTACCAACAGCGACGAGGCTTCGTTGGCCGGTGGTGACGATGTCTTTGCTGCGGGCCACCTGTTGGCGGTTTGCGAGCACCTCACGGGTACCACGCGGCTACCACCATTGCCGCCGATGGCCGATGGCGGGTCCGAAGCAACGGGTCCGGATCTGGCGGATGTGCGGGGCCAGCATGTGCCGAAACGAGCGCTCGAAATCGCCGCGGCCGGCGGCCATAACCTATTGTTGTTCGGTCCGCCCGGCACCGGAAAAAGCATGCTTGCGAGTAGGCTACCGGGCATTCTACCGGCACTGACCAATGAGGCCGCCCTGGAGGTGGCCAGTGTGCATTCGGTTGCCGGCCTGTCGGTCCGGCGCAGCCATTGGCGTCAGCCGCCCTATCGCTCGCCGCACCATACCGCCTCGGCCGTGGCTTTGGTTGGTGGTGGCAGCAGCCCCCGCCCCGGTGAAATTTCTCTTGCCCACCAAGGTGTGTTGTTTCTCGACGAGTTGCCAGAATTTGACCGTAAGGTGTTGGAAGTCTTGCGGGAACCTATGGAGTCGGGAGAAATTGTTATATCACGGGCTGCGTGTCAGGTGGCGTACCCGGCGCGATTTCAGGTCATTGCTGCCATGAACCCATGTCCCTGTGGCTATCGTGGGCATCCCAGCATCGATTGTCAGTGCACGCCACAGCAGGTGGTGCGTTATCAGGCCAAGCTGTCTGGTCCGTTATTGGATCGCTTCGATCTGCACGTCGAGGTGCCCGTGCAGTCGGGTGAAGTGTTATTGAAGCGGCAACCGGAAGCGATCACCAGCACCGCTATTCGTGCACGGGTTGAAGTCGCCCGGTCGATACAAATGGCCCGCGGCTGCATCAACGCACAACTTTCGGGCGAGGCCATGCACCAATACTGTCAGCCCTGCCAGGACGGCGAGGCGGTCTTGTCAAAAGCGATGGAGAAACTGGGGCTGTCCGCGCGAGCGTTGCACCGTATCCTGAGGGTAGCCCGCACCCTGGCAGATTTGGCAGGCGAGCACAGTATCAGCCGCCATCACCTGATCGAAGCGCTGGGCTACCGCAAGCTGGACCGCCGGCAAGCGCGAACGTGAGTCTCGAATACTCCGCACAGCCACAAGTCTTTGTTAGACTGTGCGGCAGAAGCGCAAACTACTTTAACCCCAGCCAATGTGGCCACCTTGTCGTCAGGACGGGCGTGCCGTGAGGGAGTGTAATGACAGACCAGCAAGAGCCATCCGCCCAGCAAGAGCCGTCCGCAGTCACCACCCGCAGAGGCATTCGCAGCTTTGTGCTGCGTCAGGGCCGTATGACCGTGGGTCAGAAAAACGCCTATGAGCGTTGCTGGCCGAAATACGGCCTGACCCGTGAGCACGGCATGATTGACCCCCGAGAGGTGTTTGGCCGTGAGGCGTGGCTGAATCTGGAAATCGGATTTGGTATGGGGAAGTCGCTGGCGGATATGGCGGAAGCCGCGCCAGAGCAGGATTTTATTGGGGTGGAAGTGCATCTGGCCGGCGTCGGCGCTCTGTTAAAAGAGGTGGAAGACCGCGGTCTGGAAAATGTCCGGGTCTACGCCATTGATGCCAACGACGTGATTGACCTGTGTTTACCGGACGCCAGCCTGGATCGGGTCCTGTTGTTTTTTCCGGATCCCTGGCATAAAAAACGTCACCACAAGCGGCGGTTGGTGCAACCGGAGTTTGTTCAGCGTATTCGCCACAAACTTCGGGTTGGGGGCATCTTTCACCTGGCCACCGATTGGGAAAACTACGCCGAGCACATGATGGCAGTGTTAAGCGACTCAGAAGGTTTTGCCAACGTCCAAGGGGCAGGGCACTTTGCGCCGCGACCGGATTATCGGCCCGTCACCAAGTTTGAAAAACGCGGTGAGAAGCTGGGGCACGGGGTTTGGGATCTGCTGTTTCGTCGTACCAACTGACCGGGATTTCCCCCGGCAAATGCGAGCGATGACAACAGGCGACGGTCCATGCACTGAAGCGTTGGCCGGCTCAATGCTGGCGTGGCCGTCTCCGGGTCGAGTGTATGACAATGAGCCCCGCAGTGCCGATGATCAACCCGGTGAATTTCAGCATGGCGCAGGTAGTGGCGGCAATGCTGACACCTTCGGTGGGGGCCGACAGGTTGCTCAGCAGCAGGATGTTTTCACCGGCATCGCTTACGCCCGCGGCCAAAAACAGTGCCTTGACGGCGCGACCCACCTTTTGTTCGCGAACGCCTCGGCGGTTGGACAGTAAGTGGTCGGTCAGCAGTAGCAAAGCCGCCAGATAGACCGCGATGAAAACAAAATCAAGCCACAGGGCGATCATTGCCCAACGGATGCCAGTGTCCCCCCAGCTGTCCAGAATCAACAGGCTCTGCTTGACCGACGCTGCGAGCTGGAAACTGATGATGCCTTGTGGCGCGTGCAAAGTGATCAACAGTTGATTGATCGCCGTTAGCATCAGGAGCAAGGCCAATGACAGCAGCAGGGACCACTTCAATGGGTGTGACACTGTCGGCAGTTTGGGATGGCTCATCAGAGGAATCGCTCCAGCAGGCTATTCAGGTACCGCTGCCCCAGATCGGTTGTCTGTAACCGATCCGGATGCAGTAACTGATCGTTCCTTAGTCCCTTCAATACTGCAGCAACCTGGTGCAGAGGTAAACCGGTACGGTCGGTAAATAAATGTTCAGGCACACCCTCATTGAGCCTCAGGGCGTTCATCATGAATTCCAGTGCCATGTCGTCGGTTTCAATCTCCTGGGTCCCGGCCGTCCGGCTGCCGATCCGGTTGAGGTAGGCATCCGGCTGTCGGGTTTTCCAGTACCGCTCGACTTGCCCGGAGGCGAGGGTAAGTTTGCCGTGGGCACCGGCGCCGAGCGCAAGGTAATCGCCAAAGGTCCAGTAATTGAGGTTGTGCCGCGACGCTCGTCCAGGGCGACTCCAGGCAGACACCTCGTAGGCAGCCAAACCATGATCTTGCAGTGTGTCTGCACCGGCCTCGTAGATCGCCCATAGCCGATCATCGTCCGGCAGGGCCGGCGGGCGGCTGTAAAATTCGGTGTTCGGCTCCAGTGTCAGTTGGTACCAGGACAAATGCGGCGGCTGCCAGGCCATCGCCGTTTTCAAATCTGCGACGGCCGCTTCGGGCGTCTGGCCAGGCAGGCCGTGCATGAGGTCAAGGTTGAAATTATCGAACCCGGCGTTGAGGGCGGCTTCAATGGCCCGGTGCGCGGCCCGGTCATCGTGAATGCGGCCCAGAGCCTTCAGATTGTCAGGGTCAAAGCTTTGGATGCCAAGCGAGAGGCGGTTGATGCCCGCGGCCCGAAAACCTTCAAAGCGGCCTTCCTCCAGAGTGCCGGGGTTGGCTTCCAGGGTGATTTCGGCGTCGGGCTCGAACCGCAGGTAGTGGTGAAGGCGTTCAAACAGCGTGTGGTAAAAGTCAGCGGACATCAGCGAGGGCGTGCCACCGCCAATGAACATGGTCTGAATGGTGCGGCCCTGAATGCGCTCGAGGTCGTGCTTGAGGTCTTCGGTCAGTGCGTCCAGGTAGGCGCGCTCCGGCAGCGCTCCGGTAAAAGCATGGGAATTGAAGTCACAGTAAGGGCATTTCTTCACGCACCAGGGTACGTGAAGGTAGAGGCTTAACGGAGGGGGCGTTGTCACTCCGTGGGCGGCTTGCAGGCTCACGTCGTTACGGGTGCGCTGGACAGCTGCTGCAGCAGGGCACGCAGGGCCTGGCCGCGATGGCTAAGACGGCTCTTGTCGGATTTGCTGAGCTCGGCGGCCGCACACTGGCGCTCGGGCACCCAGAACACCGGATCATAACCGAAGCCGCCTTCGCCTGTCGGCGCTGTCAGGATCCGTCCGGGCCATCGGCCATGGGCAATGACCGGCGTTGGATCGTCAGCATGGCGCAGATACACCACAACACAATGAAACTGCGCCGTTCGTTCGGCCTCCGGCACATTGGCCAGCGCCGCCAACAAGGCCTCAATGTTGTCTCGGTCCGAGGCGCGGGGGCCGGCATAGCGAGCTGATCGGACCCCCGGCTCACCCCCCAGGGCGTCCACGGCCAATCCGGAATCGTCCGCCAATGCCGGCAAGCCAGTAGCGCGCGCCGCGTGTCGGGCCTTGATAAGCGCATTTTCAACAAAGGTCACTGCCGGTTCTTCTGCTTCACTGACGCCCAGTGTTTTCTGGGCCACAGGCTGCAGACCGAGAGGCGCGAGTAAATCGGTCAACTCCGCCAGTTTGCCGGGGTTGTTGCTGGCGATTACAAGTTTGCTGTCAGGATTCATCATCAGTCATTGAACAGTGTGTGTGCGGTACGGATCGGCAATTGGGTGCCGCCGCCCAGGGGTCTGGCCGTCACCTCAAAGGTCAGCAGTTCGGCATTGCCGTACTGGAATTCAGCGATAAAGTAGACCGAATCTCCCTCACTGATGCGGCGAAAACCCAAAAAACGGTGCTGTCGGATATCGTTCAGCACCTTGCCTTCGACTTGCCCGCCGATGGTTTTAAGTCCGCCATTTTCGGTTTTCTCCATGATGGCCACGTTGATAACGCCGATGGACTTACTGCGCTTCAAGCCATTTTGAGCGGCCACGTCGGGGTCGAGAAAGGTGCTGGCAAAAATACTGTAGTGGACCTGGTACTGCCCGAAATCGACCAACTCTGCGACGGCGGCCAACGGCATCCAGGCCAGCGTCAGTGCCATCAGGATGGCAAGCCCGTGGCGAATCTGTTTGCTCATAGCTCATCCTCCTGCCGGGATATGCGGTAGATGGCGATCTGGCCCAGCATGTTGGGCCAGAGACGGCTGAGCCAGCGGTCCTGATGTTCGCCATCCACCACGGTTCGGTTTTTGATCCGAAAGTTTTTCCGGTAACACAGCGCCTCAAAATCCTTGAAGGTGCACAAGTGAATGTTGGGCGTGTTATACCACTTATACGGTAGCGTTTCGGATTCGGGCATACGTCCGCGGCGCATCAGATACCAGCGTAAACGCCAGTAGGCGAAGTTGGGAAAGGTCACGATGCCTTCGCGCCCGAGCCGGAGCATTTCATCAAGCACCACATCGGGGCGGCGGACGGCTTGAAGGGCCTGGGTCATCAGCACGACGTCAAAGCTCTGGTCTTCAAAATTGGCCAGACCCTGGGTGTCCAGGTTTTGTTCGATGACCGAAACGCCTCGCCCCATGCAGGTGGTAATGTGCTCCGGGTTTATCTCGAGGCCGAATCCGGTGGCTTGTTTTTCACGCTGCAGGTAATCCAACAGGACGCCGTCGCCACACCCCAGATCAAGTACATGGCTGCCCGGATTGATCCATTGTTCGATAATGCTCAGATCTGCTCTCATGCGCCGACCTCCCGTGCAATCCGATCCAGGTAGGCGGTAAAAATATCGGTGTACCTGGGTGTTGGAATCAGGAAGGCATCGTGCCCCCAGGGTGCGTCAATTTCTGCATAACTGACTTTGCGGCGGGCTGTAATCATGGCATTCACCAGTTCTTCCGATCGGGCCGGGGTGAAGCGCCAGTCGGTGCTGAACGACAGCACCAGAAATTCACAGGTTGCCTGCTTCAGTGCCTTGGCCAGATCGTTGTCAAATTCGTAGGCGGGGTCAAAGTAATCCAGTGCCTTCGTCATCAACAGATACGTATTGGCGTCGAACGTTTCAGAAAATCGCTCGCCCTGGTAGCGCAGGTAACTCTCAACCTGAAATTCGGCGTCGTAGCCAAAGTTGTAGGCCTGATCCCGCAGTTCGCGGCCAAATTTCTCGCCCATTGACGCGTCGGACAGGTAGGTGATGTGGCCCACCATGCGGGCCAGCATGAGGCCTTGTCGGGGGATTGTATTAAAGTCGTAATACCGGCCACCGTGAAAATCCGGATCGGAGGTAATGGCCTTGCGAGCCACTTCATTAAACGCGATGTTTTGAGCGCTTAATCGCGGCGTTGAGGCAATGATCACGGCATGGCGGATACGGTCCGGGTAGGAGAGACCCCATTGCAGCGCCTGCATGCCGCCGAGTGACCCGCCCACTACCGCCGCCCAGCACTGAATGCCAAGTCGGTCGGCCAGCTTGGCCTGGCTTAAGACCCAGTCTTTCACCGTAACCACTGGAAAATCAGGACCGTAGGGACGTTCGGTTTCCGGGTTGATGCTGCTGGGTCCGGTGCTGCCATTACAACCTCCGAGGTTGTTGAGGCTGACCACAAAAAAACGGTTGGTATCGATGGGTTTGCCAGGCCCAATGCAGCTGTCCCACCAGCCGGGTTTGCGGTCTTCTTCGCTGTGATAGCCGGCGGCATGGTGGTGACCACTGAGGGCATGACAAATCAGAATGGCGTTACTGGCATCGGTGTTCAACTCGCCGTAGGTTTCAACCACCAGGTCATAGGCGTTGAGCCGTTGACCGCAGGCGAGGGTGATCGGCTCGTCAAAATGCAGCGTCTTTGGGGTGACAACTCCAACAGAATCCTTCGCATGGGAATCGGGCATTGACGCAACGGCTTCCTGAATTGATCAACAGTGGGTCGGATACAGTTTGGTGCTAATGGTTATCGGCATGGCGCAGGGTTTGGAGCCCACAATCACGCCAGCCTTGCAGTTTAATGGTGGGATTGATGCGCTGCAACCGGACACTCGCATTCGTCCTGGTGTGTCCGGTCAACAGGGGACGGTAGCCGGTCAGGCGATGCTGGAAATATTAACCACTTTTTGCTGGATAAGGGTGGGCGCCGGCTTACGGATCTGACGGTGCATGTTATCCGCCAGTTCCAGCTGACGGCGCAGGTCACTAATGCTGTCGTTCAGTCGCTGACGCTCTTCTTTGGCCCCCTTGTCGTTGCGAACCATATCGCGAATCCGGCGAATTTGGTGCTCCAACAGGCGCTTCTGCTCCATCGAATACTGCATGATCGGCAGCAGGGCTTCTTCCGGCCAGCGCTCGACGTCTTTGCCGACTCGCTGGTGCAGCGTGCGGGCCTCCTCGACGATGACGTTGAAGAAGCGGCGGATCAGCAGGGTTTGCTCGGTTAACATATTTTTGGGGTTGCGCCGGAACCGGTTGGCCTTTTTGCGCAACTCCCGAACCGCGATCACGTGTCGGCCAGCACGCAGAGGTATCGGTTCCAGATGACGGGCCCGGGTGTCCTCGTTGTAGCGCCGGTAGATGGCACCGACCATTTTTTCAGCCAGTTGGCCCTCCGCCAAAAGGTTGCTGAGGTCGTCTTCCAGCAGCTCAAAGAAGTGGTTCATGGCACGGCTCATACCGGGAGTCGTCCAGCTTTTCGTGAGCAGGGTGCGAACCTTGTCGACATGACCCTCAAAGCGCTCTTCGCCGACCAGCTCTTTGAGCATGTCGCCCTGGGACTGCATGAGGCGACGGCTGGACCGCAATGTGATCAGTTTCTTATAGTAAAAGTCGTAGTCCTTCTGTGCGCGATCGGCCAATCGGCGGAGTGCATCCCGGTCCATGTGCGTTTCCGAACACGCCGACCGCTCTTCCTGCAATGCTTCGAGTCGGGAATGCATGGCCGCTTGACTGTTTTGGAGCATGCCCAGTAAGTCGTTGATCAGGCTTTGTGTGATCAATTGCTCTTTGTGCATCAGGATGCGGTCAATGATCAAGCGTTCCAGATCAGGCAGTTGGCTTCGATTGAACAACGCGTTGTCTTTTCTTACCCGGGCCAGCAGGCCCTGTTTGGCGGAGACCGGCAGCACGTCGGCCGGGCGAATGCCAAGATGGTCGGCGGTGTATTCCCGGACGCGGGCAATGGAGTCCTCGGTGTGGCTTTCGCCTTGCAAGTCGTCCCAAAGCACGTCGATTTTGTTCAGTACGGCAAATCGTCCAGCGCGGTGATCGGCGTTGTCGGTGGCGATGTAATCCTTCCAGATCGTCATGTCACTGGAGGTGACGCCGGTGTCGGCACTGAGCAGGAAAATGATGGCGTGCGCGGCCGGCAGCATACTGATGGTCAGTTCAGGCTCCGAACCCAGAGCGTTCAGGCCGGGGGTGTCGAGAATGCGTAGCCCGCGTTCAAATAAGGGATGGCGGATGCTGATCTGAGCGTTTCGCCAGGCCGGAATCAGGACGTAGCCAGGGTTGGCGCGATCATGTTCCAACATGTTTTCCTGAAAGCCGAGTGCCCGTGCTTCTTCCGGGCGCACGCTTTTGACCTGCGCCACCTCGGCCAATACTTCCCGCATAATATCTGGGTTGCTGTCGTCCAGCTCAAAACGGGTCCAGCGGCGCGGGTCTTTGCGAAGCTGTTGAAGTGAGCTGTCACTGGTGCGGGTCTCGATGGGCAGCAGCAGCAGGTAGTTGCGATTTTCGACGCGATCGAAAAACAGTTCGGTCGGGCACATGGTCGTGCGGCCGGCCTGAGATGGCAGCATGCGCTGACCGTAATCGGCAAAGAACAAGGCATTGATCAGTTCGGTTTTGCCCCGGGAGTATTCGCCGACAAACGCTATGGTGAGTTCGTCTTCGACCAGCAGCTCAAGGCCGCGTCGTATGCGGCTGCTGACGTCTTCGGAATACAGGTCGTTATCCTGAAGCCAAAGCCGGTAACGACTAATTTGGCGAATCAGTTCCTTCTTCCACGTGTGGTATGCCTCGACTTGTTGAGACAAACTTCCTGTTGCATTCATGATGCCGACCTTATTCAGCAGACTTACAGTACGAGTAGTCTAACAGGGTAGGTGATTCCCGACTGTCGATCCGTGAACCTGTCGACAGTCAGGACATACCAATATGGCAGAATGCTGGGGTGTGGTCAAAAAGACTTTTTTAATCAAGGGCCTGCAGATGTAGTGTGTTTTATTTCGAACTGTTTTGATTTGTAACCAACGGTACCTATGAGGTGTGGTTCACAGTGCCACGCCAATGCTTCCAAGACCGGCGGCCATCGCCATGTGGTTGATCACGACTGAAACGACGTTGAGAATCAGGAACACCACGATGGGCGACAAATCGAGCCCGCCCATTGAGGGCATGACGTTGCGGACCGGACGCATCACCGGTTCGGTGATCTGGGCAACCAGTTGGATGGCGGGGTGGTGACTGCCAGGGGCGATCCAGCTGACCACAACCACGGCAATTACGGACCAGAAGTAAATTTTCACGATCAGGCCCAGTACCGTGATGACGGACCAAGCCAGCAGGGTAACGGGATTGATGGCCGGAATGCCGGTATTGAGCGTCATCAGAATGAGCACAAAAGCGAGCATCTGAACCAGTATGGCGAGTACCAGTGAGGCCCCGTCAAGCCCGCCCCAGCCTGGAATGACTTTTCTGAGTGGGCGTAAGGGCGGGTTGGTGGCCTTGACCACAAACTGGCAGATCGGGTTATAGAAATCCGCCCGGGCCAATTGAAGAAGAAAACGCAGTAGAACGATGGTGAGATAGAACGTCGAGACAATTTGCAGCGTGGTGATCAGAATCTGCGCCAGCATGAAGCCATTACTCCGTTGTGAACCGTCATCTTGTGTATGTGGGGTGGTCGTATTGAATTTCCACCCCACGCCTGCAACCTATCAGTTGGCCTTCGGCGCCGACAGCTCTTTGGCCATCTCTCCTGAGCGGTTGAACGCGGCTGAATAGGCTTGTTTCACCAAGTCTCTCAGCCCGCCCTTTTCAAACGCATTGATGGCTTGTTCGGTGGTACCGCCCGGGGACATGACATTGCGCTTGAGTTGCCCTGGGTCATGCTCGCTGCGTCCGGCCATCTCAGCGGCACCGGCCATGGTCTGGATAGCCAGTTGGCGGGCGGTGTCAGCCGCTAGGCCAGCTTCGGTGGCGGCTTCCTCCAGTGCTTCGAGCATCAGGAAGAAATACGCCGGGCCGCTGCCAGACAATGCCGTGACTGCGTGTAACAGCTGCTCATCGTCAACCCACAGGGCGGAGCCGATACTGCTGAAAACGTCTTCAACATTCTTGCGCTGTTCGCCACTGACTTCCTCATTGGCATACAGCCCCGCTGCGCCTTTGCCGACCAGAGATGGGGTGTTGGGCATTACGCGCACCAGCGGCAAGCCGCCACCGAGCCACGCATCCAGTGTGGGCGCCTCCAGGCCTGCGGCGATGGACACGACCAGCGGGCGCGTGTTCTGGACCACCGGCGCAATGTTTTCACACGCATCACGCATCACTTGCGGTTTGACGGCCAGGACGACGATATCCGCTTGTTGGGCGCAATGGCGGTTGTCGGTTGTAACGCTGACGCCAAAACGTTGCCGGATGGACTGCAGATGCTTGTCATCTGGCGCACTTACCCACACCTTGGCGGCATCGAAGCCGCTTTCCAGCATGCCACCGATGATGGCGCTGGCCATGTTGCCTGCGCCGATAAAAGAAATGGTTGGGGAGGTGCTCACAATAAAACTCCGTTATGACAATTGTCTGTATGAGTTTGATGATAACAGGATATGACGGATTCAGCTCTTGGGCGGTCGCGCCCCGAACAGCGCAGTACCGACCCGAACACAGGTCGCGCCTTCAGCGATGGCGATGTCCAGATCGCCGGACATGCCCATGGATAATGTATCCGGGGTGCCTGGAAGGTCATCGGAGTCGCGCAGTCGCTTGAGCGCATCCGCCAACTGACGGAAGCTCTGTCTGAGCTGGCGCTCCGGCTGCCCGGGATCCGGGATGGCCATGAGTCCGCGTAACGTCACGCCGGGCAGACTGCTGATCGACCGCGCCAACGCCGGCAGGTCTGCCAGCGAGCAGCCGGACTTGCTGTCCTCATCGTCAATGTTGACCTGGATGCACAGGTTGAGAGGTGGGGATGAGGCCGGGCGTTGCTCGCTCAGGCGCTTTGCGATTTTAAGCCGGTCAACACTGTGAACCCAGTCGAATCGCTCGGCGATGATGCGGGTTTTATTGGACTGAATCGGCCCGATGAAATGCCATTCCAGGCCCGGCACATCCCGCAAGGCATCCATTTTGTCGATGGCCTCTTGCACATAATTTTCACCAAACGCGGTTTGGCCGGCCTCAGCTGCGGTACGCAGTTCGTCTGGATGACGCGTCTTGGTAACCGCCAGCAGTCGCACGCAGCCTGGCTCGCGCCCGGCCGCCAATGTTGCTTTTTGTATGCGTCGGGTTACGCTCCCGATGTTGTCTGCTATGCTGTTCATGGTGTGATTCCGGCGACCAATGCGTCCTGTAATACGTTGATACGTTACCCGTAGGCCTCTGAAATGCCAATACTTGTGAAGTCAGCATCGCACAAGGGTCGGAGGTCTGAAGCGGTGAATACGCTCAGCGTTGTTCGCGCCGGAATACGCGCACAACGCACAAACCGGATTATTCCAGAATTAAAAGAAACGCCTTCCGAGGACATCTATGGATATTACTGAACTGCTGGCCTTCTCTGCAAAGCAGGGTGCCTCTGACTTGCACCTGTCCGCTGGCCTTCCCCCCATGATCCGTGTTGACGGTGATGTTCGTCGAATCAACTTGCCGCCGATGGAGCATAAAGAAGTCCACGGGCTGATTTATGACATCATGAACGACAAGCAGCGTAAGGATTATGAGGAGTTTCTGGAAACCGACTTCTCGTTTGAAGTGCCCGGCGTGGCTCGCTTCCGGGTCAATGCGTTCAATCAGAATCGCGGCTCTGGCGCCGTGTTCCGGACCATTCCATCGAAGGTGTTAACGATGGAAGATCTGGGTATGGGGCAGGTCTTTAAAGATGTTTCCTCGGTGCCGCGGGGGCTGGTGCTGGTAACCGGTCCGACCGGTTCTGGCAAGTCCACTACGCTGGCGGCGATGCTGGATTACATCAACGACTCCCGGTACGAGCACGTCCTGACGATTGAGGACCCTATTGAGTTTGTGCACGAGTCCAAGAAGTGTCTGATCAACCAGCGTGAAGTGCATCGTGACACCCTGGGGTTTAACGAAGCCTTGCGTTCGGCCTTGCGGGAAGATCCGGACATTATTCTCGTCGGTGAGCTGCGGGACCTTGAGACCATCCGGCTGGCCCTGACCGCCGCCGAAACCGGTCACCTGGTTTTTGGTACCTTGCACACCACCTCGGCAGCTAAGACCATCGACCGGATTGTCGACGTGTTCCCGGCAGAAGAGAAATCCATGGTGCGCTCCATGCTGTCAGAATCCCTCCAGGCGGTGGTTTCACAAACGCTGATGAAGAAAATGGGCGGTGGCCGGATTGCGGCCCACGAGATCATGATCGGTACCGCGGCGATCCGTAACCTGATCCGTGAGGACAAGGTCGCCCAGATGTACTCGGCGATTCAAACAGGCGGCCAGTTGGGTATGTCCACGCTGGACCAGACACTGCAGAAACTTCTGCAAAAGGGTTTGATCTCCCGTGAACAAGCACGCATGAAAGCAAAAATGCCGGACAACTTTTAAGGCTGGATAACGTCCAGGAACAGGTGTGTACATGGATTTTGATAAACTGCTTCGTCTGATGGTGGAAAAAGGAGGCTCAGATCTCTTTATTACCGCCGGTGTTCCGCCCAGCATGAAAGTGAATGGCAAGGTACTACCGGTCACGAAGAACGCGTTGACGCCAGAGCAGACCCGGGACTTCGTGTACGGTGCCATGAATGAGAAGCAGCAGTTGGAGTTTGATGAAACTCACGAATGCAACTTCGCCATCAGTGCCCGCGGTATCGGTCGATTCCGCGCCAGTGCCTTCTTTCAACGCAATCTGTGCGGCATGGTATTGCGTCGCATTGAAGTAAAAATTCCACAGCTTGATGAATTGTCGTTGCCGGAAATCATCAAGGACCTAGCCATGACCAAGCGTGGTCTGATCCTGTTTGTCGGGGCGACCGGTACCGGTAAGTCCACGTCGTTGGCGGCGATGATTGGTCACCGCAATCGCAATAGCCGGGGCCACATTATCTCCATTGAAGACCCGATCGAGTTTGTGCATCAGCATCACGGGTGCATCGTGACGCAGCGTGAAGTCGGGATCGACACTGAAAGCTTTGACGTGGCACTGAAAAACACCCTGCGTCAGGCGCCTGATGTCATTCTGATCGGTGAGGTCCGCACCAAACAGACCATGGAGTATTCGGTCCAGTTCGCCGAGACTGGCCACCTCTGTCTGGCAACGCTACACGCGAACAACGCCAACCAGGCCCTGGACCGGATCATTCAGTTTTTCAACCCTGATCAGCACAACCAGATCTGGATGGACCTGTCGCTTAACTTGCGGGCTATTGTGGCCCAGCAACTGGTGCCGAGCCCGGACGGTAAAAGCCGCCGCGCGGTCATTGAGGTCTTGGTCAACACCCCCCTGGTGGCCGACTTCATCCGTAAAGGCGAAGTGCACAAGCTTAAAGAGCTGATGTCTAAGTCGACAGAGGCTGGCATGCAGACCTTTGATCAGGCGCTCTACAAGCTCTATGCAGAAGGTTCGATCACCTACGAGGATGCCTTGGCGCACGCTGATTCCGCCAACGATCTGCGCCTGATGATCAAGCTGGGCGCCAATGCTCACGGCGCCGATAAGTTGTCGTCCAGTGTCGATAAGCTGTCTATGCAGGGCGATTAGGGTTGCTGGTTTTGAGCTGCCGGTTCGCCGGCCAGTCTCTCTGTAGTCAGTTTATCGATACGTTGGCATTCAGACTGCCGCGGTGGGCGTTCTCCTGAACGTCGACGTGGCGTTCCGCAATATTGAATGCGCCGTTGAGGGTGAGCCTGCCGGAAGGCGATTCCGTTTGTCGGGCACTTACGGGTTTGATGTGTAGGGTGTCGCGGCGCAGGTCAGTAAAGTATTTTGAGAAAATCATAACCCGGGTGGGAGTCGGACTCTATCGGACCCGGTTCCCACCTGGTGGTCACTGATCAACGCTGCCCAACCGTTTTACTGGTAGATGACCTGACCACGGTAGATGACCTTTTTCCGACCCTTGGTCGCGTCGCCGTCGGCCGCCTCGGCATGCTCTCCTTGCTGAGGGGGTTCGGGGTCGGCAATTACCTGTCCTCGGTAGTTCCGCTTTGCAGAATCCTCCAGCGCAGCCAGACTCGGTACTTTGTCCTTGAGCGCTTGCCAGGTATTCGCGAGGTGTGGCGAACGGGATTGTTCGGCGTAAGTTGCCAGTCTAGCTGCGAGGTCGTCTTCTGTCAGATGCAGTTTGACGCCAAATTCGGAACGGATCAGGCGTCGGCATTGGTGCACAAGCTTGAGCAGGTTCGGGTCCAGCAGCCAGCTGCGTTCGGGTGCCTTAGTGGTCATGATTACCGCCTCAAAGAAGAAATGTCACAGCGAGGTTGCTGATGGGTGCCACTGGAATGTCAGCAAACCAACAACCGACATCTTAATCAGTATGCGAAAATCATGCCCAAAAGCCCCGGCGCGATAGGCCTAGGGGCACTGCCGCAGGCCAGAGGCCTTTGAGGCTGGGCACGGCTCGGCCTGTTACAGGAAGCACCCAGTATGGGTGAGTCAAAATACTTCACAGCCTGTTCGTGTGCACCAAAATGGACCGCCGCTCCTGTGTGCGGGCCTGGTGCGGTGTTGGGGGACGTCAGTGGGCTTCGTCCCAGTTATCGCCGCTGCCGGCCTCAACCAGCAGGGGCACGTCCAGGTCAGCCGCAGCCGACATACGCTTGATCAGTCCGTCACGGACGGTGTCGAGGTGGGACTCACGAACTTCAAGTATCAGCTCATCGTGTACCTGCATGATCATGCGGGCGTCTTCCGGGTGATCACGGAGTAGCCATTCCTCTACCGTCAGCATGGCTCGCTTGATGATGTCGGCGGCCGTCCCCTGCATTGGGGCGTTGATGGCGGTGCGTTCGGCGGCCTGCTGCATCTGTTTGTTCTTGGCGTTGATTTCGGGCAGGTAGAGGCGTCGGCCAAAATGCGTTTCCACAAAACCGTCATCGTGGGCCTGTTTGCGGATGTTATCCATATAGCGCAGCACGCCAGGGTAACGTTCAAAATAACGATCGATGTATTCCTGGGCCTGGCCTCGCTCCACGCCCAACTGGCGCGCCAGACCATAGGCCGACATGCCGTAGATCAGGCCAAAATTGATGGCTTTGGCGCTCCGGCGCTGATCGCCCGTCACGGCCTCTGGTGTCGTGCCGAAGACTTCGGCCGCCGTCGCCCGGTGGATGTCCTCACCCTTCTCAAAGGCGTCCAGTAAGCCTTTGTCGCCGGACAGGTGTGCCATGATGCGCAGCTCAATTTGGGAGTAATCCGCGGCCACCAGTTTGAACCCGTCCGGGGCCACGAAGGCCTGGCGAATACGTCGTCCCTGCTCACTGCGGATGGGGATGTTCTGCAGATTCGGTTCTGACGAAGACAGGCGTCCGGTGGCAGTCACTGCTTGATGGTAGGACGTGTGGACCCGCCCGGTGCGGTGATTGATCATTTCAGGCAGTCGATCGGTGTAGGTGGACTTGAGCTTGCTCAGACTGCGATGCTCCAGAATCACCCGGGGCAGTGGGTAATCGTGAGCCAATTCCTGCAGCACAGGCTCAGCGGTTGACGGCGCACCCTTGGGGGTCTTCTTGATAACCGGCAACCCCAGCTTGTCGTAGAAAATCACCTGCAATTGTTTTGGCGAGCCCAGATTGAAGGTCTCTCCGGCCAGATCGTAGGCTTGCGTTTCCAGTTCGGCCATGCGTTCTGCCAGTTCCTGACTGTGGCGCTTCAAGGTGCCGGCATTGATCAGCGCACCGCGCTGTTCAATACGAGACAGCACCGGCACCAGCGGCAGATCGATGTCCTCGTAAACTGACAGCAGTCGTCCGGTTGCGGCCAGTTTGGGGTGCAGTACCTGGTGCAGTCGCAGAGTGATGTCAGCATCTTCTGCAGCGTAAGGCCCTGCCTGCGCCAGATCGATCTGGTTAAAGGTCAGTTGCTTGGCGCCTTTGCCGGCAATGGACTCAAAGGTAATGGTTTGCTCGCCGAGGTATTGCAGCGCGAGGCTGTCCATATCATGACGGGAGCCCACGGAGTTCAGGACATAGGACTGAAGCATGGTGTCCTCGGCTATACCGTTAAGCGTGATGTCATGGTTGGCCAGAACATTTTTATCGTACTTCAGGTTTTGGCCAAGTTTGTGTTGGTCGGGGTCTTCCAGTAACGGTTTGAGTTGGGACAGAACGGTATCGCGATCAAGCTGATCCGGTGCGCCCATGTAGTCGTGTCCCAGCGGCACATAGGCGGCTTCACCCGGAACGATTGCAAACGACACCCCGACAATTTCCGCCTTCATATAGCTCAGGCTGGTGGTTTCAGTGTCGAACGCGAACAGCGGCGCCGCTTCCAGGCGTTTCAGCCAGGCGACGAGCGTCGGCTGGTCGGTGATGACCTGATAATTTTTTTCCGGAGAGGCCGGGTGTCCGTCAGACGCGTCGTCACTGACTGGGTTCGAGTTGCCGTTGCCCGGGCTGAGCTCTGCCACCCAGCTTTTGAATTCATACTCTTTGAAGAGTGTCAGCAGTCGTGTGTCGTCCTGAGGCTTGGGTGCCAGTTCCCGGATACCAAACTCCAGCTCGACATCGGTTTTTATGGTGGCCAGCTCCCGGCTCAAGGGCAATCGGTCCAGCGCCTCTCGGAGATTTTCACCAATCTTGCCTTTGATTTCATCGGCGTGTGTCATCAGGTTGTCGAGGTTGTTGTAGCTTTGAAGCCATTTTACAGCGGTTTTGGGGCCGCATTTATTGACGCCGGGAATATTGTCGACGGTGTCGCCAACCAAGGCCAGGTAATCCACCATCTGCTCGGGGGTGATGCCAAACTTTTCAATGACGCCGTCGCGATCCATGCGGGTTTCGGTCATGGTGTTGATCAGGGTGACGTGGTCGCTCACCAACTGAGCCATGTCCTTGTCGCCGGTCGATACCACCACGTCCACACCCTTGGCGGTTGCCTCGTGAGCCAGGGTGCCAATGACGTCGTCAGCTTCCACGCCCTGAATGATCAGCAGCGGGAGTCCCATGGCCCGGATGATGTCGTGAATGGGGGCTATCTGGCAGGCCAGGTCCTCCGGCATGGGCGGTCTATGGGCCTTATATTCGGCGTAAAGGTCGTTGCGGAACGTTTTCCCTTTGGCGTCAAAAATGACAACGATTTTAGAGCCCAGGTAATCCTGTTTCAGACGGCGAATCATGCTGATGACGCCCTTGATCGCACCGGTTGGGTGGTGCTTGCTGGTGGTCAGGGGAGGCAAGGCGTGAAACGCGCGGAATAAGTAAGAAGAACCGTCCACAAGAACGACCGGCGGGGTCTGTTGCTGACTCATATCGACTGGGGCCCGAATTCTGATTGAAGAGTGGAGAACCTTGTGCAATCTTAAACACATACACGGTTTGCAAGGTTATCACGAAAATGAAAATTGTCGCCGGATTGCTTGGATTGCTCTGCCTGTCTGCCGTGTCTGCCACGGCTGCCACGGCTGACGAAAAAATTGAACTGCCCGAGGAGCCGGTTGTGGTATCGGACTACCAGCCTGATCCGCTGGAGCCGCAGATTGTTATCCGATCGGGTGAGGATGCCACGTTCTACGAGTACCGGGTCAATGGCGAACTGGTTGAAATCAAAGTGGTGCCGTCGATAGGGCCGGAATATTACCTGGTGCCAGCGGAGGGCGGCGGCTGGATTCGTGAGAATGAGACGCGGGTTCTGGTGCCCAGTTGGGTCATCTTTCGCTGGTGAAGCCCGGAATCGCCCGCCAGAGTTTCGGGTCAGTCCAGCGGTGTGCACCAGGCTAGATTGTGTCGACGGAGACCGGGGTTGATTTCCGCTTTTAACCCTGCCCACCGACCGTGGTGACTGCAGACGCCTGACTGTCCGGTGAAAGGGTATCCAGCAGGTCGTGAGTAGCCCGATGCCCTGCACCGTTGCGCGCCTGAATGTCCCCAAGTAAAGTCGAGAGCCCTCCTGCCGGCTGCCGTCCGGCGTAGCTTGAACCGCTGAACTGCAGGCCAGTTGGCTGGGGTTTCTTCGTGCTTGGTCCTGTGGGTGAAAGCGTGCTGGTCGTCAGTGCCCAGTGCTGGTGAATCGACGGCCTGGCGGGCACCGCAAGCGATCAAGTGGGCCTGAATACTGCGAGGAGCCGGGCCGGTGCCAACTTTAATCGCTTCTGGTCGTGGAAAACTTGACGGCTCCCGCAACTAGGCAATTTGTATGGCGACAAGATTTTCGGAAAAAACCATTTAATACAAATGAGTAGAATCGGCAGTTGCGGGCTGGCTCCGATATCGGAAAATTTTGTTGCGGTCTAGTATGAACACTCTAATTTTTCGCCGTAGTCTCGATCATGAATTCGATGACTGACGGATGGCTGTCAGTCAATTCACACTGTGAATCACGAATGGTCATGCCGATCAGGCGATCACGAAAGATTAGGAGAAACACAATGGGTAAGCTCAAAACATATCAGGAACAGCTTCAGGAAATCGTGGAAAAGGGCATTAACGCCGCAGAAGAGCAGCAAAAGAAAATTGCTTCTATGCCTTTTGAATACGCCGAGAAGCTTGAGTCAGAAGCGCGTGAATACAGCGTAAAGGCCCTGCGTGAGCGTTACAATGGATACAGTGACACCCTGTTTGAACAGCTTCGCAGCCTGAACATTCGTCTGGGCAGCTTTGCGGCAGATCTGGTCGCCAAGCTTGAGAAAGAAGTTGCTGAAGGCGCCAACTCCGTATCAGACGCAGCAGACGACGTGGCGAGCGCGACGCAGTCGGCAAAAAAGCCGGCAGCGAAGAAGCCCGCAGCCAAGAAGGCCACGGCTAAATCGCCAACGGCTTCTGCGTAATCGCAGCGCGGCACTGCAAGTAGCGCTTTAAGAAGTACGGCTAAAAGAAGTGTCGCCAGTAATGCGATAAGTAAAAAAGGGCCGCCCTCGGGCGGCCTTTTTGTTGTTTGAGGCATTGCTGGCGATGGTCGCCGCGCAGTACTTTTTGCTTGAACCCGCGCAGTCAGCAATAAGGCAGCGCAACAGGGACGCTCGCTATTAGCCGTTGCCGTCTTGCGCCGTCTCTGGCGGCGTCAGTGGCAGTGTGCGTTCTTTGTCGGTGACTTGCTCAAGACGCTGGATATCCTGCTCAAATTGCTTGCGCACGGCCATGGTTTCGGCATTTTGCACGGTGATCTCCTGCTCGATGTCGCGTATCTGACTTTGCAGTCGATCAATTTTTTTCAGGACAGCGGCCGGTACTTCCTGGCCGGAGCGCTCCATGTTGGCGGCCTTGGCCTGCTCGTCGTCCAGTTGGCTGACAATGGACGAAATGTTGCCGCGCTTCAGCTGGCTCAGGCCCCGCAACTGCTGCAGTTTGCGGTGCATGGCCCGGACGGCATCATCGGGATGGCTGAACCGCCGCAGCAGTTTTTGGTCGGCTTCGCGTTGCCGTTCGGCTTCGCGTTGTCGCTGTTCGGCCGCGGCACGCTCGGCAAGTTCTTCTGCAGTGGGTGCGGGAGGGACGGTTTCAATTACCCGGCCACTGTCGTTCAGGATGTCATAACCGCGGGTGGAGGCGTCCTGAGGTACGGTGTTGCTAATCACCATCTGGCCGTTGGCATCGTTGTAACGGTACATACGCGCCGCGTGCGCGCTGGTGCTATGGATTGCCACAGTAGCGACAAAGAGGCTGATAACGAGTGAACGGTTCATGATAATGGCTGAACGGCTCCGACAGTTATGGGAGATTGGCTGTTAGAGCATACCAAACCTGTCGCCCCGCACCAGAATATATTGTTAACGGTTGGTAAACGCCTCATACGCCATAGGTTGCTCGGTACGCTGCAACTTGCTTGGCGTGGTGCTCGAAGCCAGGCTTCGTGCTCAGGTAGGTCAAAATCTGTTCCAGCCGGATGATGCTGACAACCGGAATGTGGAACTCGGCTTCCACTTCCTGGATGGCAGACAACGCACCGTTACCTCGCTCCTGGCGGTCGAGGGCGATGAGAACCCCGGCAGGCTCGGCGCCGGCGTTGCGAATCAGGTCTATGGATTCACGAATGGCGGTGCCGGCGGTGATTACATCGTCAACCACCAGTACTTTGCCGGTCAGGGCTGCGCCGACAAGCTGGCCACCCTCGCCGTGGTCCTTTTTCTCTTTGCGGTTGAAGGCATACGGGCGACTGTCGCCGTTTGCCGCAAGCGCCATGGCGGTGGCGGTGGCCAACGGTATGCCCTTATAGGCAGGGCCAAATATAATGTCATAATCTAAACCGCTGCGTTGCAGGGCTTCGGCATAGGCGCGACTGAGCTTGAGCAGGTCGTCGCCCGTATTGAAAAGGCCGGCATTAAAAAAGTAAGGGCTGGTTCTACCGGACTTTAACGTGAATTCCCCGAAACGAAGGACGTCACGTGAAATGGCAAATTCTATAAAATCATGTTGATAGTCGTACATGGCGGTGCTTCTGGCGGGGTATGGTTCTTTTATTAATGTGTAAAAACGGTATCATACACACAAAGCGAATCAGGGAACACGTATGCGGGTAGTTTCGATCAGCGTCAATGGCCTGGGTCAGGCCGTCGACAAGGGGTTTTTCGACTGGCTGGCGCGCCAGGATGCAGACGTGGTCTGCGTTCAGGATCACCGCATGCGGGCCTATGAGATTGAAGATTTCGGCCTGACCCCGGAAGGCTACGAGGGCTATTTCATCGATGGCGAGAACAACGAGGATGGTGGTGTGGGTATATACACTCGCCACTTCCCGAAGGCCATCATGTACGGTTTTGCCAATGAACAGGCGGATCGCGAAGGTCGCTTCATTCAGGCGGATTTCGATAAGGTGAGCGTTGCCTGTGTGTTGGCGCCATCAGCGCTTGGTGTGGAAGACGAGGTGATTGGCGAGAATGACCAAACCGCGCTGGACCACAAAGACGATTTTATGGAAGCGTTCGGCGCTCATATGCAGAAGACCCTGCGCAAGCGGCGTCAGTTCATAGTCGCCGCCAACCTGCAGTCAGCCCATCATGTGACGGATGCGAGTTCGCGTTACCACAAGCTTGACGTGTCCGGTTTTCTGCCCCATGAGCGTGCCTGGCTGGATCGCCTGTTTGATGAAATGGGGTGTGTGGATGCGTTCCGTGAGATCAACAAGCAGAGCAATCAATATACCTGGTGGCCTGAATGGGCAGAGGGCTGGCGCCGCCATGCCGGTATTCGCACCGACTATCAGTTAGTCACACCGGGCATTCGCAAGACCGTTACCGATGGCTGGATCGATGACAGCACCCGATTTTCAGATCACGCGCCGATCATCATGGATTACGACATCGAGATCGGTCATTAAATAAAAGTTTTGCCCTGGTACCGGTCCCGCTGCCAACCGGCCGGTGACACGCTGCCTACAGGCTCACTCCGAGCCATGCAGGCAGAGCAGCCGATCTTAATCGGCCGCCAGCGCGGTTTTTTGAACATCGAACAACTGGTCAATGCCCTGTTTCGCCAAACCAAGCATGCTGTCCAGTTCCTCCTGAACAAAAGGCGCGCCCTCAGCGGTGCCCTGAATCTCAATGAAGCCGCCTCTATCGGTCATGATGACGTTCATGTCCGTTTCCGCCTCCGAGTCTTCCGGGTAGTCCAGGTCGATGACCGGGGTGCCTTTGAAAACACCAACCGATACCGCCGCCACCATCTGGATCAATGGAGACTGTTTGATGCGGCCGTTGGCGACCAGCGTGTTCAAGGCGTCCACCAGGGCGACACAGCCGCCGGTGATTGCTGCGGTTCGGGTGCCGCCGTCAGCTTGAATGACGTCGCAGTCGATGGTGATAGAGTGTTCGCCCAGTTTGGTCAGATCAACGGCTGCTCGCAGAGAGCGGCCAATCAGGCGCTGAATCTCCACGGTACGCCCGCCTTGTTTGCCCCGCGCAGCTTCCCGGCCCATGCGGCTGCCGGTGGAGCGAGGCAGCATGCCGTACTCGGCGGTAATCCAGCCTTTTCCTTCTCCACGCAGGAACGGAGGAACTTTGTTTTCGACGGAGGCTGTGCAGATTACCTTGGTGTCGCCAAACTCAACCAGAACCGATCCCTCGGCGTGTCGGGTATAGTGACGAGTAATACGGATGTCTCTGGCTTGGTTCGGCGCTCTTCCGCTAGGTCGCATAGTGGTTCCTGATGTAATTCATGAATGATCGGGCGTGAAATAAACGGCGCCCTTTTTGGGGACTCACTAGCATAACATGATCGCAACACCCGTGCGGTGAAGGTCGCCTCCGGTTGCGCTGGCCTGCTAAACTCAAAGCTCACTTGTATCATCTAATGATTGCACTCAATGGTTACAGCCAATACGGAGTCACTATGATCAGAAGCATGACAGCCTTTGCACGCCAGGATACGCAGGGCGAATGGGGCACTCTGACCTGTGAGATCCGGACAGTGAATCACCGTTATCTGGAGCCTTCATTCAGGCTGCCTGACGTTCTCCGTGAGCTTGAGAACAGCTTTCGGGATCAGCTCCGCAAGCAACTGGGCCGGGGCAAGGTGGACATCGGCATGCGGTTGCAACTTTTCGAGACCTCTGCCCAAAGTCTGCTGGTCAACGAAGAGCTGGCCGAGGCCTTGAATAACGCGGCCAATCAAGTTAACCGTATCCTCGACAACCCTGCCCATATCAATGCCTTGGACATTCTGCGTTGGCCCGGCGTGCTGGAATCCAAAGAGCGCGATCTGGAGCCGGTCAAAGCGGTTGCCGCCGAGCTGTTCGAGCGCACCGTGCGTGAACTGGTGATCGTGCGTGAGCGTGAAGGCGAGCGCCTGCGGCCATTGTTTGATGATCGATTGACCGCCATGACGCACCACGTGTCTATGGTGCGTGAATGGATGCCGGAGTTGTTGAAGCGGCAGGAGGATCAACTGAGGGAGCGATTCGAGGCCGCCAGGGTCGAGCTGGATGTCGACCGGCTGTCTCAGGAAATGGTCATGGTTGCTCAAAAGGCGGATGTTGCCGAAGAACTCGACCGGCTCGATGCCCACGTCAGTGAAGTGAGCGCGACGCTGACGCGGGACGATGCGATTGGTCGGCGGTTGGATTTTCTGATGCAGGAACTGAATCGCGAGGCGAACACCCTCAGCAGTAAGTCCATCGACGCACGGGTCACCCGAGTGGCGGTGGATCTGAAAGTACTGATAGAGCAAATGCGGGAACAAGTTCAAAACCTGGAATAACCAGTCAACGTCAGTCTGTGGAGTACGACAAGGCATGAGTCAGGCGGTAGAAAAAGGCACGCTGTATGTAGTTTCTGCGCCCTCGGGCGCCGGTAAGACCAGCCTGGTCGCTTCGATGCTGGAGGCGGACGCGCGTCTTGCAGTGTCGGTGTCCCACACCACCCGGGCAATGCGCCCCGGCGAGCACAATGGGGTGAATTATCATTTCGTCAGTCGGCCCGATTTTGAGGCCATGATCCAGCGCGGCGAGTTTTTGGAGCAGGCGGACGTCTTCGGTAATTATTACGGTACGTCCCAGGTGTGGGTATCGCAAACCCTCGCCACCGGTCGCGATGTCATCCTGGAGATTGACTGGCAGGGCGCGGCGCAGGTGCGGCGTCTGATGCCCGAGTGCGTCAGCGTGTTTATCGTGCCGCCATCACCGGAAGTGCTGCGTGCCCGTTTGACCGGCCGGGGGACGGATTCGGCCGAGGTGGTCGAGCGTCGCCTGCGGGAAGCGGGCGAGGAGTGCAGTCATGTGTTCGAGTTTGACTACCTGGTAGTGAATGATGATTTCGATACTGCGCTGGGCGAGTTGCTGTGCATTATGAGTGCTCAGCGCCTTCGGATTGAAGCCCAGGAAGTCCGGCACGCGGGGTTACTGGCACGGTTGGTGTCCGGTGTGTAATCGCATTGCATGCCGGCGCATTGGAAGTATACAAATTGAGTGTTTGGGATTACACTGCGCGGTCTGCTTTTAGCTGCGCCTGGGCGCAGATGACCAAACACGAATACAGAGTCGGGGAAGACTATGGCACGAGTAACCGTTGAAGATTGTCTGGAACATGTTGATAACCGCTTTCAGTTGGTAATGTTAGCCACCAAACGTGCCCGTCAGATCGCCACCAAAGGCTTTGAGCCGATGGTTCCGGAAGAAAATGATAAGCCGACCGTCATTGCTTTGCGTGAGATCGCAGCGGGCAAAGTCAGCCGCGATTTGCTCAAGGTTGACGACGACGAATAAAAATATTTTATCAATGTGCCTCTGGTAGCATTGAATTCTGCCCCTACGGTTTTATAGTGTATTGGAGGAGAAGGTTTTAAACGCCTGCTCCCCAGGGGCAACGGAAGGACCCGAATGCGCGCATTCGGGTTTTTTTGTCGGTGTCATACTCATTTGTCTGTGGAGGCGTTGTGTCAGCGGAGGCTACGGTCGAAGGGCTGGCAAGTCAGCTTAGTCATTATCTGGACGCTGATCGCATCAATCAGGTGCGCAGGGCCTACTATTACGCCGAACAAGCCCACGAAGGCCAGCAGCGCCGCAGTGGGGAACCCTATATTACGCACCCGCTCGCAGTCGCCCACATTCTGGCGGAACTTCGGCTGGATCATCAGAGCCTGATGGCCGCCATGTTGCACGATGTCATTGAGGACACCGGTATTCCCAAGGACGCCCTGTCCGATCAGTTTGGTGAGCCGGTGGCAGAACTGGTTGATGGCGTCAGCAAGCTCACCCAGATTGAATTTCGAACCCGTGCCGAGGCCCAGGCTGAAAATTTCCAGAAAATGACGCTGGCGATGGCGCGGGATATCCGCGTCATTCTGGTGAAGCTGGCGGATCGCCTTCACAACATGCGCACGCTGGGCCCATTGCCCTATGAAAAACGCCAGCGTATTGCCACCGAAACCCTGGATATCTACGCTCCCATTGCCAATCGCCTGGGCATGCACAGTGTGTGCACCGAACTGGAAGATCTTGGTTTTGCCTCTCTGTACCCCATGCGATCGAAATACATTTCGAAAGCGGTCAGCAAACTCCGTGGCAGTCACCAGGAAATCATTGAAGAAATTCGCGGCCGGCTGGAGGAGAAACTCTCTGAGCGGGGGTTGCCGGGCCGGATACTGGGTCGTGAGAAACACCTGAACAGCATCTACAACAAGATGAAGTTCAAGCAAAAATCCTTTCACGAAATCATGGACGTATACGCGTTTCGCATCGTCACCGATACCGAAGATGACTGTTACCGCATACTTGGCGCCGTCCACAGCCTCTACAAACCCTTGCCCGGGCGTTTCAAAGACTACATTGCCATGCCTAAGGCCAATGGCTATCAGTCCATCCATACCACCCTGTTTGGCATGCACGTCAATATCGAAATCCAAATCCGTACGGAGGAAATGGAGCAGATTGCCAACAACGGTATTGCCGCTCACTGGATGTACAAGAACGATCAGTCGGAAGTTTCGGTGGTAAACCAGAAGCGGGTCGACCGTTGGGTCAAAGGCCTGATGGAGATGCGCGAGCGAACCGATGATTCGCTCGACTTCATTGAGCATGTGAAGGTTGATCTCTTCCCCGATGAAATCTACGTGTTCACCCCCAAAGGCAAAATTCTTGAGTTGCCTGGCGGCGCGACTCCGGTCGATTTCGCCTATGCCATCCACACTGATATCGGCAATGCCTGCGTTGCCTGCCGGATCAATCGCAACCTGGGGTCCTTGAGCCAGCCGCTGCAAAGTGGTCAGACAGTGGAAATCATTACGGCGCCGGGGGCTCGGCCTAATCCGGCTTGGCTGGGCTTTGTGGTGACCGGCAAGGCCAGCAGCAGCATTCGCCACGTACTGAAATTCCAGAAAAAAGCCGAATCTCTGGATCTTGGTAAGACCCTGTTGAAAAAATCGCTGAATGGTTTTGACAAAAAGCTGGCGGACATCACTAAGGAACAGATTGACGGAGTCGTGCGCCACAACCAGGTCAGCAGTTTCGAAGACTTGCTGAGTGAGATCGGCCTGGGTAACAGAATGGCCTACTTGATTGCCCGGCAATTGGTAAACGGCGACCCAGGCGGCGACAAAGTGTCTGAAGCGGGTCTGAGCCAGACCGCTGACAAGCACGGGCGCAGCCCGGTAACGATTCGTGGCACGGAGGGCTTGTTGGTGCGCTTCGCCAGTTGTTGCAAGCCCATTCCCGGGGACCCGGTGGTCGGGGTTATGGATTCCGGCAACGGCATGGTGATTCACAGCGACACCTGCATCAGAATACCCGAGGGCGATGGCTCCCGTGACCGCCTCACCCATCTGAAATGGGCGAAGGACATTACCGATGAGTTTTCGGTGGAGTTGCGAGTGGAGTTGGAGCGGCAGCGAGGTGTGATTGCGGAGGTCGCAAGTGCGGTCGCGGTAGCCGATGGTAATATCGAGCGGATCAACGTGGAGGAGCAAAACGCCCGGCTGAGCATCGTCAGCCTGGTGATCCATGTGAATGGCCGACGGCATCTGGCTCGCGTAATGCGCCGTGTGCGAAACATCAGGGCTGTGACGCATATCAGCCGGGTACGGCATTAATGAGAGTTGACAGTCTGGCCGGGCAAGGGCCAGGATTGCGGCTTTCCTTTTTTCCATTCTGATAGCTTGAATAAGGACCCAGAGGTCATGACGAACAAATCGGTGATACAGACAGAAAACGCGCCGCAGGCCATCGGCACCTATTCCCAGGCGGTGAAAGCCGGGGATACCGTTTACATTTCTGGCCAGATTCCGTTGGTACCGGAGACCATGGAAGTGGTGGTCGGCGACTTTGCAGCCAATACCCGTCAGGTGTTTGAGAACCTGAAAGCGGTTTGCGAGGCGGCCGGTGGGCGCTTGCAGGACATCGTGAAACTGAACATCTACATGACCGATCTCAGCAACTTTGCCACCGTCAATGAAATCATGGCCATCTACTTGCAGGAACCCTATCCGGCAAGGGCTGCCATTGGCGTTGCCTCATTGCCAAAAGGCGTGCCGGTTGAAATGGACGCCGTCATGGTGTTGAGCTAAACCGAATTCAGAGCCCGGGGAATGTCGCTGCGGCAGCACCCGGGCTTGCAGATGCCCCGCTAACGTTGTTGTACTCCTGCCATTCCCTTCGTCAGTCAGGCTCGCTCTTGCGGGCATTGATCATCTCAAGGTAGCCGCGTCGAAAATCGGGATAACGGAACTCAAAGCCGGTATCCAGCAACCGCTGATTGCGGCACCGCTTGCTGCCTGCACGCCCCCCGGTACGGGCGGTGAGCGCCGGCTCGGCACACGGTGTCTGCTGGCGCACCCAATTGACCACTTCGTCCAGGCGCACGGGCTCGCTGTCACTGGCAAGGTACAACCCGGCCACCGGTTGACCCTGCAAGGAGCGTCGTAATAAATGCACGACGGCGGCACAGGCGTCTGTTTCGTGGATGCGATTGGTGAAGGGCGCGGGCTGTGAGGGGGTCATCTGGCCCTGCCTGACCGCCGTCAAAAAACGCGGACGGGAAGGGCCGTAGATGCCACTGAACCGGACCACCGTCGCTGGGATGCCACTGTACCGGGCCAGTTGCTCCCCTTCGAGAATACGCAGGCCGCTGTGCTTGACCGGCTGTGTGGGGCTGTCCTCGTTCACCCAGCTGTCGTCATCCTGGTGAAACACGCTGGTACTGCTGATAAAAATGAGTCGGGAAACGGTGCTGCGGTCCACCACGGCCAGCAGGTTCGTCAATGCTGTAACGTAGGCATCATTGTAACCGGCATCGTCGTAGCTGGAGGGCGTCAGGCAGTAAACGATGGCGTCTAAACGCTTGGGCACGGCGGTCGCCAGGGTCTGGCGATCCAGGAGGTCAGCCTGGACCGGTGTCACCGGCGACGGAACCGCACTGGCAGTGCGTCGTAAGCCAAACACGTCACTATCCTCACACAGGGCCTTGGCGATCATGCCGCCCAAAGCGCCACAACCTGCCACCAGTATCCGGGGTGGGTTTCTTTGTTCAGAGATTGCCATAGTCAATTTCAATCCTTATTCTGTATGCCATAAGTTCGGACACTGACCGGAGCTGCCGATGACCCTGACCGAGTTGCGCTACATTGTTACCCTGGCCCGAGAGAAGCATTTTGGACGCGCCGCCGAGCGTTGTCACGTCAGCCAGCCCACGCTGAGCGTTGCGGTGAAAAAACTGGAAGACGAACTGGGGATTCCTCTGTTCGAGCGCAGCAAGAGCAGCATACGGGTAACGGAGACCGGCCAGCGTATCATCGAGCAGTCCCAGCGCGTGCTGGACCAGGTCGGTGTCATCAAGGACATGGCGCAAGATGGTAAAAATCAGCTTAACTCACCACTGAAGGTTGGTGCGATTTACACCATCGGCCCCTATCTGTTCCCGCATTTATTGCCGGAATTGCGGCGGGGCGCACCGGATATGCCACTGTTCATCGAAGAGAACTATACCGCCAACCTGCGTCAGAAACTGCGCCATTCTGAACTCGATGCCATCATAATTGCCTTGCCGTTTGAGGAGCCTGAGGTGGTGACGCTGCCGCTCTACGATGAGCCCTTCGTGGTGCTGTTGCCCGGCAATCATCCCCTGGCCAAAAAGAAAACCCTGACTGCCGAGGAGTTGGCGCAAGAACAGTTGTTACTGCTCGGCCCGGGTCATTGTTTCCGGGATCAGGTGCTGGAGTCCTGCCCGCCGTTGGTTGAGGCCATGACATCACGGTCGGCCACGAAACCGAGCCCGGCCCTGGTCACTGAGGGCAGCTCGCTTGAAACCATTCGCCATATGGTGGCCTCGGGCCTTGGCATCACCGTACTGCCGCTCTCCGCCGCCACTGCGATGCAATACAACGAGGATATTCTGGCGGTTCGGCCCTTTGAGACGCCCGTGCCTTCTCGCACGGTGGCATTGGCGTGGCGGGTGACCTTTCCGCGGCCTAAGGCCATTGATGTACTGTCGTTGGCCGCCAGCCAGTGCCGCGTGATCGAAAAGGCGAGCAAGGACACGCCGGCCATCGCGGTCAGCGCCTGAGCCCGCCATGACGTCACTGGACGACATCCAGGTTACGGTGCTCAAAGGCGTCGGTGCGGCGTTGGCCGCGACGTTGGCCAAATTGGGCATTTATTCGCTGCAGGACCTGTTGTTTCACCTGCCGCATCGTTATGAAGACCGTACTCGCATTATCCCCATGGGTAGCCTTCGGGTCGGTGATGTCGGGGTGGTGGAAGGCGAGGTGATGAAGGCCGATCTGGTGATGGGGCGTCGCCGCAGTTTGCAGGTGACGCTGAAGGATCGTTCCGGTTTTCTTGTCATGCGATTCTTTCACTTCAACGCGGCACAAAAAAACCAGTTGACCGAAGGACAGGTCGTCCGGTGTTACGGCGAAGTACGGCCGGGCCGGGCCGGCTATGAATTCTATCACCCCGAGTATCAAGTAAACCCACCGCCAATGGCGGCGGAGGGGCAGGCGACACTGACGCCGGTGTACCCGCTGACCGAGGGTATCCAGCAGCCCAGAGTGCGCAGCTTGTGTCAGCAAGCCCTGACGTACCTTCAGCGTTACCCGATCCACGACTGGTTGCCGGACGCTCTGCTGACAGACTATCAGTTGCCAGGGATTTCCGAGGCGGTTGAATTAGTTCATGCACCACCCGCGCACGCGAACGTTCGTTTGCTGTTGGAGGGACGCCATCCGGCCCAGCAACGGTTGGTGATGGAGGAGTTGCTTGCCCACCAACTGAGCCTGCTTCGCGTCCGGGAGCAGATTCAGGCCCGGGAAGCCTTGCCACTGCTGCCCTCTGGTGATCTCGCGGAACGGTTTCTGGAGGCGTTGCCGTTTCGGCTGACCGGCGCTCAGCAACAGGTGAGTAGTGAAATTCGCCAGGACTTGACCCAGCCGCTGCCGATGTTGCGTCTGGTGCAGGGTGACGTCGGTTCCGGCAAAACCGTGGTGGCGGCCCTGGCGGCCCTTCAGGCGATATCGGCCGGGACTCAGGTCGCCTTGATGGCTCCGACCGAAATTTTAGCCGAACAGCATTACAATAACTTCCGGCAATGGCTTGAGCCATTGGGCATCGAGCTGGCCTGGCTGTCAGGCAAAATCAAGGGCAAGGCCCGGGCCGCAGTGCTGGAACAAGTGGTCAGCGGGCGGGCGCCCATGGCCATTGGCACCCACGCGCTGTTTCAGGACGACGTGGTGTTTGATCGTCTGGCGCTGGTGATTATTGACGAGCAGCATCGTTTTGGCGTGCATCAGCGCCTGGCACTGAAAGAAAAAGGCGCCGAGGGCCGGCTGGCCCCTCACCAGCTCATCATGACCGCTACCCCCATTCCGCGCACCTTGGCCATGAGCGCCTACGCCGACCTGGATACCTCTGTCATCGACGAATTGCCTCCGGGGCGCAAGCCAATCGACACCATTGCTATTCCGGACAGCCGACGCGACGACATCATTGAGCGGGTCCGGGACGCCTGCCGGGCGGGTCGACAGGCGTATTGGGTCTGTACCCTGATTGAAGAATCTGAAGCGCTCGAATGTCAGGCCGCCGAAGTGACCGCCGAGTCGTTGTCGGAACGCTTGCCCGAATTGCAGGTGGGGCTGGTACACGGTCGCTTGAAAGCTGCGGAGAAAGCCGCTGTGATGGCGCGCTTTAAAGATGGCGAGCTGGACCTGTTGGTGGCGACCACGGTGATTGAGGTGGGCGTTGATGTGCCCAACGCCTCGCTGATCATTATTGAAAACCCCGAGCGCCTGGGGCTGGCGCAACTTCACCAGTTACGCGGGCGTGTGGGTCGGGGCGAGGAGGCCAGTTACTGCGTGTTGATGTACCAGCCGCCTCTGTCCCTGAACGGCAAGGCCCGTTTGCAGGCCCTGCGGGAAAGCCAGGATGGCTTTGTGATTGCCGAAAAAGATCTTGAAATCCGTGGCCCGGGTGAAGTGCTGGGTACCCGGCAAACCGGGATGATGCAGTTCCGACTGGCAGATTTTGAACGCGACAAGGGCTGGATAGAGACTGTGCGCACCTTGGCGCCCAATTTGATGAATGATACCCGGCGCGTAGACGCCTTGATCCGTCGCTGGTTGGGAGAACGTATCCGCTATGGTGATGTTTAAACCGTTTCAGGGCCACCCCGGCTAGGTGTTCGGAGCCTTATCAGCGGTCAACGGCTAGACTGTGGTTGGTTGGCGTAAACTATTGAACAAGCGCGTGGCACATGCGCTTTGGGTGACTTAAAGAGAGGGAGCTACCCATGGAATTACCTGTTGCTATCCAGCAGGCGCTGGACACCATGTCGCCCGGAATGGCGCTGGGGGATGCCGCGGTGAGTGGCGCCAATGACGCAGTACGTATGGTGCTTCTGAGCGATGATCAAGGCCAAGTGCAGGCAATATGCCGGCACCTGGACTTGTTGGACATTGCGGCGCTGAACAAGCAACTGGGTCGTGACTTGCGGTTGCTGCCACTCAAGCAACAGGCGCAGCTCCGTGAGCGTCTCGGGCTGCCGGTGCTGCCTGCCTTGCCTGCGCTCACCGGATGGCCGACCTTCGTGGACAGCGCCGTCGATCAGCTTGAGACCGTGTCGTTGCACCTGGACGGTCAGGCCACCGGCCTGACGCTGAATGGTGCTGATTTTCGCGCTCTGACCGACGATGCTCAGCGTCGCTCGTTCTGTGTCCCTTGTGCCGACATTGCCGTTAACATAAACCAGCCGGAAAAAGATCTTTACCAACTCAATTCTGCGCTAAAACGCTTCACAGGCCTGCGAATTCAACAACGCCTGAATGACACCCTGGAGTTACCGCCACTGCCGGAGACTGCGCAACGGATCATCCATCTTCGAGTGAACCCAAATGCGGTGATGGGGGACCTGGTCGACATTGTTGAGAGCGACCCCAGTTTGGCCGCGCAGGTGGTGAGTTGGGCCTCGTCCTCTTTTTATGCGGCCGCCGGTCAGGTGCGCTCGGTGCACGATGCGGTTTCCCGGGTGCTGGGCTTCGATCTGGTGATGAACCTGGCGATGGGGTTGGCGTTGGGGCGAACCTTAAAACAGCCGGAGGATCAGCCGGAAGGGTTCGTGGGCTACTGGCAACAAGCGATCTGGCAGGCCCAGTCGGGGGGTATTCTGGCCAGTATGATGCCTAGGGGCAAGCGGCCGGCCTTCGGCTTGGCCTACCTGGCGGGACTGCTCCACAACTTCGGTTATCTGGTGCTGGCGCAGGTATTTCCACCCCATTTCCAGCTTGCATGCCGCTCGTGGGAGGTCAATGCCCACGAAGACACTGCGATGGTGGAGCAGTTTCTGCTGGGTATCACTCGGGAGCAGATTGGCGCCCAACTGATGAGTAATTGGGGCATGCCTGAGGAGATCAACGTCGCCCTGCGTCATCAAAAAAACCCGGGCTATGACGGTGAGTTTGAGGTCTACGCCAAATTATTGTGGCTTGGCCGTCAACTGTTGACCGCCCGGGGCATTCCGCTGGGGGTATCGGAAACCATTCCGGATGCGCTCTTTGATACGCTGGGGCTTGACCGTGTTCAGGTTGAGGCCCAGTTTGACGAGTTGGTTGAGAGCAAGGATAGCATCATGGCGATGGCGGGCATGATGCAGCCCTAAAGGTAGTCGGGTGTCTCTTGCGCGGTGCTCGTGATGGGTGGCCAGGCAGCGCAAGGATAGCAGGTACAAAATTACAGAGATAAAAAAGCCGGCCCGAAGGCCGGCAAGCTCACCCGCTTATAACAACCCATACGCACAATGCAGACTGGCGGGGTGGAGATTGAATCGCTCCGCCAAGACAACAGACTTCAACGCCGGGCTTGTCTCCCAAGGCGTTGAACGTCTCTCATTTAAAGTTAGACAAAGTGCGCAGAATTAAAAGCGGGGGTAAAGGCTGTTCAGTCGCTGACAGGCGCGTCAGCTTTTAGTTAGCTTCCAAAAGAGTTGATTTTACAACGCTATTACAATTTGATGAAGCGGGTTTTGGTTACAAAAAATTACATAAAGGCCGTGCCGCAACGGCCTGTTTGAAAGGGAAATGACAACCGTCAGAACCGGTGATGGCGAATGGCGGTGGCCGCCCGGCGAATGGTATCGGCGTGTTTCTGCTCGAGTGCAAACCGCTCTTTATCCATTTTCTGGACAAATTTTGAGTCAGTGTCCTGCCGGGCCTGATGGGTCGGCATGTGCTGCATTTGCTCGTGCATTTCCTGAAAGATGCGGTAGGGCGCCTGGCTCAGTAAATCCGGTGCGACGTGCTCAAGTAAGCCTTTGATTCTCAGGCACGCTTCGGAATACTCGATCTGGTCCTGCTCGACCGCCATTGCCAGAACCTGAATGCTTTCAACCATGCCGTCCCGGCGCTGATCCTGGAAGGCTTTGCTCTTGGCCGCCGCCGATTGGTCACGGCGAATGGTGCGGAGTTGGCGGGTGATAAAGACCCCTAGAAACGCAATGGCTCCCACCCCCATTATTATCATTGTCCACTGCAGCCACGTCGGCATAAAATTCCCTTATCGTGAGTTGGTGGAAGGCCGGTCGCCCGCAGCCGTGTGCCGGTCAGATGCACCGGCCGTACTGAGGCGTCCGCGCTCGCTGTTTTCAAGTTTATCAAAGATACGCCTGCAGACCCATGGTGGGCATCGGCTCCTGCGCCCGCTCCGTTATGCCGCGCCAGACTCACAACTGCCGTTTTCTACGCCCGTTTTCGCGAGCGTTCGGCTTTCCAGACTTTGACAGTGACCGTCTGGCCATTAAGTACGGATGTGCCACTGAGTGGATCAATCTGGTCATCGCAAATGATGTCGTTGATGCTGGCACCAGCGTGGGCTTCCGCTATCGCCTGCTGGGTGCCTTGGCGTGTATGTCCCCAGCCGTGGGGGATGGACACGACGCCGGGCATCAAATCCTCGGTAATCTCGATTGGCACCACAATCCGGCCCGCCTCGCTGGAGACTTCTGCGGCGTCGCCCTCACTGAGCCCGCAGCGGGAAGCGTCTTTCGGATGAATCATCAGGGTGCACCGATCCTTGCCTTTGACCAGTCGCTGGCTGTTGTGCATCCAGGAATTGTTGCTGCGCACGTGACGCCGACCAATTAGCTGGAGTTCATCGGCCACCGGCGTCGTGAGTCGCTCGTGCAGTCGGTCGAGGTCGTTGAGGTAACGTCTTGGGGCGAGGTTGATTTTGCCGTCACGGGTATAGAGTCGGTCCGGCAGGCAGGGGCGCAGTGGCCCCAGGTCCACGCCGCTGGGTTGATCCCTCAGCGCCGACAGCGACAACCCTTTGGGCAGGTCACGCCAACGCCGGTCCAGCGGGCTGAGGCGGGCGAGGCTGCGCAGCGGGTGTTGACGAGGCAGAATATCCACCAGCAAATCGAGGGCGGGCTGTACCAGGGTTCTGGCGGCTCCGACGTCGGTGCCGTAGGGACCGCTTCGCAACATCAAATCGAGTAATGGGTCCGGGCCCAGTTGTTTGAAGGCGCGCCAGCCCAGTTCGGCCCGCAACGGTAACCGCCCACCCTTGCGCCGTTGCTCCAGCCGGTGGGCCAACTCCAGCAGTATTTGCCAGTCATGGCGAGCGTCCGGCCCGGGTTTAAACAGCGCCTCGCTGAACTTGGCGACGTTGTGGACCGCAAACATGCTGAAAATCAGATCGTAGTGGCTGCGCTCCAGGGCCGCCGTCGGCGGCAGGATGATGTCGGCATGGCGCGTGGTTTCGTTTAGGTAATAGTCGACCGAAACCATGAACTCCAACTGCCCGAATGCCTCTTCCAGCCGGCCTCCATTGGGGCTCGACAACAGTGGGTTGCCGGCAATCGTAACAAACGCCCGAATCTGGCCGTCACCGGCGGTGAGGATTTCATCCGCCATGGTGCTGGCGGGGTACTCGCCACCAAACTCAGGCAAGCCTTTGACACGGCTCATGCGTCGGGCAAAGTGGCCTTTCTGACCCGACATCGCGCCCAGGGCTACCATATCGATAGCGGGCTGGGTGAACATCATGCCGCCGGTGCTATCGAGCTTGCCGGTTAAAATATTCAATACATAGATCAGCCAGGTGGCTACGCCGCCGTGGGCCTGGGTACTGGTTCCGATGCGACCATACAAGGCTGCTTTCGGGGTTGTGGCTAACTGCCGGGCGATGGCCCGGATCGCGTCCGGTGACAACCCGGTATGGGCGCTCACCGCCTCGGGACTGAACGGAAGCGCCGCCAGCCGCACCAGGTCGACATCCTTGGTCCAGGCGTCGGCGTGGCCGAGATCGACCAGACCTTCCACAAACAGGGTGTTCACCATCGCCATCAACAACAGGGCGTCACTGCCGGGGCGGATGAAATGAAACTCATCGGCCAGTTTGCCAGTCTCTGTGCGGCGGGGGTCGATCACGATGAACTTGCCGCCGCGGCCTTTCAGCGCTTTAAGCCGCCCTCGAATATCCGGCACGGTCATCAGGCTACCGTTGGACGCCATGGGATTGGCGCCAATGCAGATAAACAGGTCGGTGCGATCGATATCAGGAATCGGAAACAGCACCTGATGACCGAACATCTCCAGGCTGGCCAGCATGTGAGGAAGCTGATCATTTGAAGTGGCGGAAAACCGGTTCTGGGTGCCCACCGCGCGCAGGAAGGGTAAACCCGCGATCATGGCACCGTGATTGTGGACATTGGGGTTGCCTTGATAGACGCCGATGGCATTTTTACCGTGCTCTTCGCGGATCTGATGCAGGCGGTCGGCCACCAGGTTGAAGGCTTCGTCCCAGCCGATGTCCTGCCAGCCGTCAGCGGTGCGCTTCAGTGGTGTCTTGAGGCGATCCGGGTCTTCATGGAGGTCTTGCAAGGCAATGGCTTTGGGACAGATATGACCGTGACTCAACGGGTCATCGCGGTCGCCCTTAATGGACTCAATATGGCCGTCCTTGACTTCGATGGCGACGCCACACATGGCTTCGCACAAGTGGCAGGTCCGTAAATGAGTACCGTTCTCCATGAATTGCCTCTCCCGTCCTCTTTATTTTAAGTTTTTCAGTCGGCCCAATCACCGGAACCGCCAGATCGGTTTTGTTAGGCAACCAGATTAGCAGGAATCAGGGGGGATGGGAAAAGTCCCGGGATAATTGGTGTAGGGCTGCTCCGGCCCAAGGATGATGGTACACCGGAATCCTCGTCAGTCTGTTTCTCAATGCTGTTCAAAAACTCAAACAGCCTGAGCAGGTACCGGAGCATCAGTCGCACAAGGGCCAGAACAAAGCCGGCTTCCAAGGTTTATCGCGCCTTTTCAAATGAAAGCGGTTGGTTGTTGAATAGACGTGCAGTGGAGAATAGGAAACCAAAATAACCGAGGGGACTGAGGTGAACAGATGCACGAGTTCATGCTGAGGTCATGGTAATGCGGGAACACAGCAGGGTATTTCGAGTTAATCGCAATGTCAAAATGGTGGGCCCAGCAAGACTCGAACTTGCGACCAAGGGATTATGAGTCCCCTGCTCTAACCAACTGAGCTATAGGCCCGGAAACCGGTAAGGAAGCGGGCGCCATTATACCCATGAGGGTTGGCGCCCGCTACTGTTGTGATGGACTTACGAGTTGCCCTGGTCGTCAATGAAGCCGCGCAGGTGATCGGAGCGGGAAGGGTGGCGCAGTTTGCGCAGGGCCTTGGCTTCGATTTGACGGATACGCTCCCGGGTGACATCGAACTGCTTGCCGACTTCTTCCAGGGTGTGATCGGTATTCATTTCAATACCAAAGCGCATGCGCAGTACCTTGGACTCCCGTGCGGTCAGGCCGGCCAGTACCGAGCGAGTTGCTTCGCGCAGACCTTCTGCGGTGGCGGAATCGACCGGTGAGAGTGCCTGGATGTCTTCGATGAAGTCGCCCAGGTGGCTGTCTTCGTCGTCGCCAATCGGCGTCTCCATGGAGATCGGCTCTTTGGCAATCTTCAGTACCTTGCGGATCTTGTCTTCCGGCATTTCCATGCGCTCGCCGAGTTCTTCCGGCGTCGGCTCACGGCCCATCTCCTGAAGCATCTGACGGGAGATACGGTTCAGTTTGTTGATGGTCTCGATCATGTGGACCGGAATACGGATCGTACGGGCCTGGTCCGCAATTGAGCGGGTGATGGCCTGACGAATCCACCAGGTTGCATAGGTGGAGAACTTGTAGCCACGGCGGTATTCGAACTTGTCGACCGCTTTCATCAGGCCAATGTTGCCTTCCTGGATCAGGTCAAGGAACTGCAAGCCACGGTTGGTGTACTTTTTGGCAATCGAGATAACCAGACGCAGGTTGGCTTCCACCATTTCCTTCTTGGCACGCCGGGCCTTGGCTTCACCAATGGACACTCGACGGTTGATTTCCTTGATGTCGGGTATGTCCAGATCGACTTCGTTCTGAATGTTGGCGATCCGCTTCTGCATCCGGATGATTTCATCCAGGCGCTCGCTCATGGGCGCAGCATAGTTTTTCTTGCTCTTGCTGATCTTGGGCGCCCAATCGATGTTGGTTTCGTTGCCTGGGAACGACTTGATGAAGTCCTTCCGCGGCATTTTGCACTCACGCACGCAGATGCGCATGATGGTGCGTTCGTTTTCGCGGACCAGTTCGTTGGTGGAGCGAATCACGTTAACCAGTTCATCAAACGCTTTGTTGCCCAGCTTGAAGGGCGCAAAGACCTTGCCGAGTTCGTTCAGGGCTTCCTGGGTGGCTTTGTGACCACGGCCATGTTTCTCAAGTGCTTTGTTGGCAACCGCGAGCTTCTCGTTCAGCAGTTCGAACCGCAGGCGAGTCTCTTCGGGATCTGGCCCGCTTTCGGTTTCTTCCTCTTCGTCATCGTCGCTGTCGTTGTCGCTGGAATCGGAGTCGTTGCTGGTTTCCGCCGGGGTTTCCTCGGGCATAAACGGTTCGGCGTCGTCGGGGTCGAGGAAGCCGGTCACGATGTCGCTGATGCGACCTTCGTTTTCAATAATTCGTTCGTACGCCTGAATGACGGTACCGGTGGTGCCGGGGAAGTGTGCGACGGCCGCCATCACATCTCGGATGCCTTCTTCGATGCGTTTGGCGATGACAATCTCGCCTTCCCGCGTCAACAGCTCCACAGTGCCCATCTCACGCATGTACATGCGCACCGGATCTGTGGTGCGGCCTGCGTCCGATTCCACTGCTGCCAGCGCCGCAGCGGCTTCTGCAGCCGCTGCTTCGTCGGCCGTGGAGTCGCCATCGGTCATCAGCAGCGTATCGGCGTCTGGGGCGACCTCGGATACCTGAATGCCCATGTCGTTGATCATCCGGATGATGTCTTCAACCTGGTCTGGGTCGGCTATGTCTTCCGGGAGGTGATCGTTAACCTCGGCGTAAGTCAGGTAACCTTGTTCTTTGCCTCGGGCAATGAGGTCTTTCAAACGTGATTTTTGCGAATTGCCTGACATAGACACCCTGTGAAATCGCTAAAGAAGAAAAAAGTTAAACAGCCATTATAGCTGTCGCTCTGTAGGTCTGCCACCAGATGGTTAGATGGTGATCAACCTACTAAGTTTCAAGTGGCTGTATTATTAGCCTGCTGGCAATCCCTTTCGCCAGGGGTGTTGGCCCCGCATATCCCTATTAATCTTTTTGGCGGTGTTGCTGCCGTAATTCTTGCCGCTCTTCCTCGGTCAGGTCGCTGATGCTGCTTTTCTTTGTCAGCAGCCTCGCCAACCGTTGTTTATAAGCGGCTTCTTTGTTCGGTGTCAGCATGTCGCGCGCGCCTGCCAAGGCGTTTTCCCGGGAAGGGAGGTGCTCAATGCCATCAAACAGTTTGTAGAACCGGGTGCGAGAGGCTGAATCGGTTGCCAGCGCTTTCATCAACCTTTTTTTGTCCCGGATCTCCTGCCGGAGTATCCATTCGGCAAAGCCAAGCGCCTGGTGTAGCTGGCGGTCCTCACGACACAGGTCACGGAATTCCGAGGCCATTTCCGGCGCCTCCAGTAATGCCTGGCACACCATGGTGTCGCGGCTGAGCTTTACATCGACGCGCGCTTCCTGGATGCGTGTCTGGCGCTCGCCATTACGATAGACATAGCCTTTTCGGTCGCCACTCTGGCCATTATTCTGCCAATCCCGGCGGCCGCCACACAGGCGAAGCATCTCATGCCACATGGCATCCCGCAGTGTGCTACGGGGCATTTTGTTGAGCAAAGGCTCAACTCGGGCGCGGAGTTCTCCGCGATGTTCCGGGAGCGTCAGGTCTAAGCCTTCGCTTTGCCGGTTAAACAGGTAACGCGACAGTGGTGTGGCGCCGTCAATGCGTTGCTGAAACGCGTCGGAGCCTTCCTGTCGCACCAGTGTGTCTGGGTCTTCGCCATCCGGCAGCATTAGAAACTGCAGATGCAGGCCGTCGGCCATCAATTCAAGCGCGTTATCCATCGCGCGATCAGCCGCCTTATAGCCGGCTGCGTCGCCATCAAAACAGAACACCAGGTGTCTGACCTGGCGCAACAATGCGCTCAGGCTGTCCTGATTAGTGGCGGTGCCCAGCGTAGCAACGGCGTAATCAATACCGTGCTGAGCCAGGGCAACAACGTCCATATAGCCTTCGACCACCAGCAATTGATCCAGTTGTCGGATCGCCTGCTTGGCCTCGTACAGACCGTAAATCTCCCGGCTCTTGTGGAATACATCGGACTCGGGGGAGTTGATGTATTTCGCTTTGTCGTCGCCCAGTGTCCGGCCACCAAAGGCTATGGTCTTGCCCCGCGTGTTGCGGATCGGGAACATGATCCGGTTACGGAACAGGTCCCGGGGCCGGCCATAACGATCAGACACCGTGCCGGTTTCAATCAGCGGAGCGTGCAGGTCTTTATTGGCTGCATCAATCAGGGCCGTGCCGGCACCCGGGGCATAGCCAATCTGGTAGCGCTCAATGACGCTTTGGTTCAGGCCCCGCTGGGCCAGGTAATCCCGAGCAAAGGCGGCATCGCCGCCCTGCAGGGCCGAAGCGTAGAAGCGACTGGCGAAATCGAGCGCATCCGTAAGCGTTCGGGCTTGCTGCATTTCTTGCCGAACGCTTTGGTCGTAGGGCACTTCGAGCCCGGTTCGCCGGGCGAGTTCTTCAACGGCGTCGGTGAACCCGAGGCCGTCAAATTCGCGAACAAAACTGATCGCATCGCCATGGGCGCCACAGCCAAAACAGTGGTAAAACCCTTTGTCGGGTCGAACGTTGAAGGACGGCGTTTTTTCATCATGGAAAGGGCAGCGGGCCTTGTAGCTACCACCGGCTTTCTTGAGCGTAATGCGAGACCCAACCAGTTCGGCCAGATCCACTCTGTCCAACAGGTCTTCTACAAACCGTTGAGGGATCAATCCGCTCATGCTGCCCCGCTAACAGAGAATACGCCGGCGTCAGTCCGGTCAAACCACCATAGCCAAAAATGCCGCCGAAGCCAGGCCCCGGCGGCATTTTGGGTTTACTTCAGCTGCCACTCGGGAAACTGAGCAATCGGTCTTGGCGTACAGTAGAAAGCGATCAGGTACTTAAAACTTAGTACAGGCGCTCAAACTTACGCTGTTCACGCTGAAGCTTCTTGAGATGACGCTTGACCGCAGCCGCTGCCTTGCGCTTACGAACCGCTGTCGGCTTCTCGTAATGTTCACGACGACGTACTTCCGACAGGACGCCTGCTTTTTCGCAGGAACGCTTGAAGCGACGCAGGGCTACGTCAAATGGCTCATTCTCTTTCACTTTAACAGCTGGCATTCGAAAATCACCTACCTGATAGAATCGGTTTCAAGGTTGGAAGAGTGCAGGACAGGTCTACCCATGCCTGATGCGGCACATGGCGACTCAGTGTCCGCCAGCCTTGTGCTGCCTCTCTTCGACTTTTGCCTGGCCTCATTGAACAAAAATAGACCAGTGCATAATTAAGGGCGGCAATGATAGCGCTTCAGGTTGGTCAAGGTCAACGCCTTGGATTATTAATCCGGAGAGAAAGGCGGGCTTTCTGGTAAAATAGCGGCACAGTCAAAAACGGCACTCAAACAAAGCGGACTTTATGCTGATTCTTGGAATTGAAACCTCCTGCGACGAGACGGGAGTAGCGTTGTACCACAGCGAGCAGGGGTTGCTTGCCCATGCATTGTTCAGTCAGGTCGACCTGCATGCCGACTATGGCGGTGTGGTGCCGGAGCTGGCCTCCCGGGACCACGTTCGTAAGTTGCTGCCGTTATGCGATCAGATTATGACGGAGGCCGGTGTGGTGCGTGCTGACATCAACGGCATCGCCTACACCGCCGGGCCGGGCCTGATCGGGGCGCTGATGGTCGGGGGCGCGGTTGCGCATGCCCTGGGCTTTGCACTTGGCGTACCGGTGCTCGGCGTGCACCATATGGAAGGCCACTTGTTGGCACCCATGCTGGAGCCAAATCCGCCGGCGTTTCCCTTTATAGCCCTGCTGGTCTCGGGCGGTCACACCCAGTTGGTGGAAGTGGATGGCATCGGCCAGTATCAGTTGCTGGGCGAGTCGGTGGATGACGCCGCCGGTGAAGCTTTTGATAAAGCTGCCAAGATGCTGGGGCTGGATTATCCGGGCGGCCCTCGGGTAGCAGCCTTGGCTGAATTGGGCACGGCTGGCCGTTACCGATTCCCGCGTCCAATGACCGACCGTCCGGGGCTGGCGTTCAGCTTCAGCGGGTTGAAAACCTATACGCTCAATACGGTGACTGCCGCAGAACAGGAAGGCGGTCTCGATGACCAGACCCGAGCCGATATCGCGCTGGCGTTCGAGTCGGCGGTGGTGGACACCCTGACCATCAAGTGCCGGCGGGCGCTGGAGCAGACCGGCTGCAAACGCCTGGTTATCGCCGGCGGGGTCAGTGCCAACAAACGCTTGCGGGGTGCTCTGGAAACCATGACCCGTAAACTCCAAGCCGGGGTTTTTTACGCCCGTCACGAGTTCTGCACCGACAACGGCGCGATGATCGCCTATGCAGGCTGCCAGCGTTTGATGGCGGGCCAGCAGGACGGCGACCGAATTGTCTCGGTGCCGCGCTGGCCAATGGATACGCTGCCACCGATCACCGAGCCGTGCAGCAATGGATTGGTGGAATAAGCGGCCTGGTGAACGACGGACGTCAGGGCTGTGTGCCGGCGTCTAAAGCTTGGTTTCCCGGTGCTGGGCCAGACGGATCAGGTTGTTGCGGTGACGCACCACGATCAGGATGGCGAGCAAACCAAATAACGGCAAGGTGGACGGCTCGATGATGGCACTGACCACGGGGCCAGTGACGGCCGCCAGCACCGACGCCAGTGATGACAAGTGCCACCGCCACATGGCCAGGGCCCAAATGGCAGCCAATACCAGCGTGGTCGCGGGTGCCAGGGCCAGTCCGGCACCCAGCGCGGTGGCGACGCCTTTGCCGCCCTGAAAACGGTAGAAGACCGGTACCATGTGCCCGGTCACCGCGCACAAGGCCACCACTGCCTGGGTAACCACTGACAGGTCGAACTGTATGGCCAGCCACACCGGCAGCCACCCTTTGGCGGCGTCCAGTGCCAGCGTTATTACGGCCGGCAACCAGCCCCCAACACGGTACACATTGGTGGCGCCCGGATTGCTGGAGCCTTGGGCGCGTGGGTCGGGCAAGTGAAAACCACGGCAAACGGGGATGGCAAACAGCACCGAGCCGGCGAGATAGGCCAAGACGCAGAGCAGAACGAGAAACAGAGGTTCCATAGGCAAAGACTTGCAGTGGTGGTTTATGCGAAAATCGCCCCGCGCAACTGGCACGTGTGCACCTGACCTAAGGTATCGGGTTGGCGTGTGGCAATCAATCAGCCATCAGTCGGTTATCCGATGTGAATGGTGCAGCGGCTCTGGGGTAATCACTGGGTGACGGATAAAGTACTGATCGAAGGCCTGGCGGTGGAGGCGGTTATTGGCGTCTATGACTGGGAGCGTGAGGTCTGTCAGCGGCTGCTGATTGATCTGGAGCTGGTCTGGGACAACCGGGTGCCGGGTGCGTCGGATCAGGTCGCCGATGCGTTGGATTACGCTGCCGTCAGTCATTATGTTATGGAGCATTTTCAGACACATCAGCCTCAGTTGTTGGAAGCCGCCGCAGAGTTGTTGGCGCAGAATATACAATCGGAATTTGGTGTGGTCGGATTGCGTTTGACGATTCGCAAACCGGGCGCGGTCGCCGAGGCCTATTCGGTCGGCGTCAGCATTGAGCGGGGGCAGTTAGGGTGACGGAACCGGTGACTGTCTACATCAGCATTGGCAGCAATATCGAGCGTGAGCATCATGTTACGGTGGCCCTGGACGCCTTGGCTGCGCGTTTTGGCGAGCTCGAGATTTCCTCCGTCTATGAGAGTGAGGCGATTGGCTTTGACGGCGCGCATTTTCTGAATCTGGTGGTAGGGGTACAGACCGCGCTCTCCGTTGCGGCTCTGTCCAAGGTGTTTAAGGCCCTTGAGGCCGATCATGGCCGCCGCCGCGATGTTGCCAAATTCAGTGCCCGGACAATGGATCTGGATATCCTGACGTACGGCGATCGCACCGGCATTGTTGACGGGGTCGAATTGCCCCGGGGTGAGATTCTGAAGAATGCGTTTGTACTGCGGCCACTGGCGGAAATCGCACCGGCGGCGATACACCCGCTCACCATGAAAACCTACTACCAGCTCTGGCAAGACTATGATCGGCCGCAAAAGCTATGGCCGGTTGTCTTTACCTGGCGCAACCGGCCTATCTCCCCACGTTCTTCCGACTAGCGCCTGACGGACGTGTCATGATTGGCTGGACCTTAAAAGCCATTCTTGTGCCGGTTACGAAAAAGCCGAATCAAACCATCGGTTGAGCTGTCGGTGGCACCTTGGTCTCCACCAGACTGAAGCAGGCGGTCAAGAATGCCCTCACCGAGCTGCTTGCCCAGCTCCACGCCCCACTGGTCGAATGAATCCACATCCCAGATCACGCCCTGAGTGTAAGTCTTATGCTCATACAGAGCGATCAGGGCACCCACCGTGCGTGGCGTGGCGCGTTCAAACAGCAGCGTATTGCTGGGCTTATTGCCGGGAATGACCTTGTGACGGGCCAGCCGGTTGATGGCGTTCTCATCCAGCCCCTGAGCCGCAAGCTCTGCCCGGGCCTCGTCTTCGGTCTTGCCTTGCATCAGTGCCTGGGTTTGGCTCAGGCAGTTGGCAAAGAGGATGGCATGGTGATTGCCTACGGGGTTGTGGGTGTGCAGTGGGATGATGAAATCCGCCGGTGACAACTTGGTGCCTTGGTGCAGGAGCTGATGGTAGGCGTGTTGGCCATTGGCGCCGGCGCCGCCCCAAATAATGGGGCCGGTCTGATAATTCACCGGCTCGCCGGCCTGGGTGACACATTTGCCGTTGCTTTCCATGTCCAACTGCTGAAGGTGGGCGGGCAGCCCTCGCAGATAATGATCGTAGGGCAGAATCGCGTGCGCATCGGCACCCCAGAAATTACCGTACCAGATACCCAGCAGCGCCAGAATAACCGGTAGGTTTTCTTCCAATGGTGCGGTCCGGAAATGTTGGTCCATGGCATTGGCACCGGCCAGCAGGCCGCGGAAGTTGTCCATGCCAATGGTCAGTGCGGTGGGCAGGCCAATGGCCGACCAGAGCGAATAGCGGCCGCCAACCCAGTCCCACATCGGAAAAATGTTCTCTTCGGCGATGCCGAATTTGACCGCTTCTTTGGCATTGGCGGTGACCGCCACAAAATGTTTGCTGATGCGTTCTTCCGAGCCGCCATTGTGCAGAAACCATTCCCGCGCTACCCGGGTGTTTTCAAGGGTTTCCTGGGTGCGGAACGATTTCGACTGGATCAGGAACAGCGTGGTTTCCGGATTGATGTGTCGCAATACTTCGGTGATATGGCTGCCGTCAATATTGGCCACGTAATGACAGTTCAGACGCCCATGCCAATATGGCTTCAATGATGCCGAGACCAGCTTCGGGCCGAGGAACGAGCCGCCGATGCCAATGCTGACCACGTCGGTGAAGGGCTTGTTGGTGAAACCTCGCCACTGGGTGCTGTTGACTCGCCAGACGAATTCTTCCATGCGTGCCAGGGTGTCACGTATCTCCGGCATGATGTCGGTGCCATCGACCTTAACCGGCTCATCCGACAAGTTGCGCAATGCCACATGCAGGGCTGGCCGATTCTCGGTGACATTGACACGATCGCCCCGGAACATGGCCTCTATTCGTGCAGGCAGTTGGCAGCTCCTGGCCAGGGTGAACAGATGCTGGAGGGTTTCCTCGGTCACCAGGTTTTTGGAGTAGTCCAGTGCCAGACCTGCGGCTTCCAAAAAGTAACGTTCAAACCGCTTGGGGTCCCGGTTGAACAGATCGCGCATGTGGAGGTACTTGATGTCGGCCTGATGATCGATCAGCGCCTGCCATTCCGGACGGCTTGTCAGGGTTTGGGGGGCCTGTGGCATGGCAGAATCCTTCCAGTTAATAATCGTTTTGGCGGCGAGTCCGCATCAGCGTGTGACTGACAGGTTGTCGATTAATCGTGTAGTGCCGAGAAAGGCGGCCATCAGAATGGTCAGTTGCGGGTCTGCCGGCTGCGCCGGTTTGAGCGTGCGACTGTTGACGATGGCAATGTAATCGGGGTGAAAGCCTGCGGCCAAGAGCTGGTTGTAAGCGTCTTGCTCCAATTGAGTGTATTCGGTCTCGCCCTGCGCGAGTCGGGCGGCCATGTGTTCCATGGCCGCGAAGATGGCGGGCGCGCGGGCTCGCTCGTCGGCGGACAGATAGCCGTTGCGCGAGCTTTTCGCAACGCCATCGGCATCGCGGACGGTGGGGGCGCCGATCACCTCGACAGGAATGAACAAGTCTCGGGTGAGTTTGCGAATGACCGCCAGTTGCTGAAAATCTTTCTCCCCAAACACGGCAACATCGGGCTGGACCATATTGAACAGCATGGTGACCACAGTGGCGACACCGGCAAAATGGCCTGGCCGACTGGCACCGCAGTAGCCGTCGCTGACCTCGGGTACCGTCACCTGAGTGTGGCGGGCCAGACCTTCGGGGTAAAGCTCCTCCACGGAGGGCGCAAAGATCAGACTGTTGCCTGCCGCCTGGAGCCGTTCCTGGTCATCGCGCAGGGTTCTCGGGTAGCTGTCCAGATCTTCATTGGCACCGAACTGCATCGGGTTAATGAAAATGCTGGTCACCACAATGTCGGCCGCGCGACGTGCCTGCTCCACCAGGGATATATGGCCTTCGTGCAGGTTGCCCATGGTCGGCACCAGGCCGATACGCTTGCCTTGTTGGCGGTAGCCGTTGAGCACGGCGCGTAATTCTTTCAGCGTATGAATGGTTCTCATGCTTTGAACGTGTGCTCCTCGCTGGGGAAGGTGCGATCTTTGACGGCCTCGTGGTAGGCCTCAATGGCACCTTGAACGCTTCCGGTCTCGGTCATGAAGTTTTTCACAAATTTAGGTCGTCTTCCGGGTGTGACGCCCAGCATGTCATGAAGCACCAACACCTGGCCGTCAGTGTCGGCGCCCGCGCCAATGCCAATGACCGGCGCTTTAACCGCCTGGGTGATGCGAGCGGCCAGGACGGCGGGCACGCATTCCAGCAGGATCACGTCGGCGCCCGCCGCTTCCAGTTGGCAGGCATGTTCGATCATCATTTCGGCCTGCTTTTCGTCTCGGCCCTGAACTTTATAGCCGCCGAGTTTGTTGACGAACTGAGGCGTCAGGCCGAGGTGGGCGCAGACAGGAATGCCTCGCTCGCTGAGTGCGGCAATGGTATCGGTCATCCAGTCGGTGCCTTCCAGCTTCACCATGTGGGCGCCGGCTCGCATCAGTTCCGCGGCATTGTCCAGTGCCGCCGTCGTGGTGCCGTAGCTCATGAACGGCATATCTGCCATCACCAGGGCGCCTCGATTGCCCTTGGCCACGGAGCGGACGTGATAACACATATGCTCCATGGTCACAGGCAGTGTGCTGTCATGACCTTGCAGTACCATGCCCAGGGAGTCACCGATGAGGATGACGTCGATGCCGGCCTCGCTGACCACTTGAGCAAAAGCCGCATCGTAGGCGGTAAGCACCGAAAACGTCTCACCATTGCGCTTGTATTCGCGCAGGGTATTTATCGTAACAGCCATAGAATCCTTGCCTTTTGGGTGGATGGGCCAAGACTGCGTCGGGGTATCCGACAGGGTAGGGCTTAAGGTTAATGCCGCTTAGGCTGAGAGGCAAGCCGGCTAAGTGTGTGAATCTGTTACAGCGGCGGGTCTTTGGCCACGGGTTTAAGCCGCTGCAGGCCATTGTCCGGGCACCGACTGCGCAGCGAAGCCACTGTGCGGCCATCGGGGAGCTGCAGCTCCGGCGTCAGATCGAGGAGGGGTTGGAGCACAAAATCACGTTGCGGTAATTCGGCATGGGGTACGGTCAACCGGTCGTTCTGGACCACTTGCTGGCCGTAGAGCAGCAGGTCCAGGTCCAGGGTGCGTGGACCCCAATGCTCGGTGCGTTGGCGGCCGTGGGCCCGTTCAATGCGTTGCAGGTGGTCCAGCAGGGCCAGGGGCGAAAGGTCCGTTGTCAGCATGGCTGCGCCATTGACGAAGTCGGGCTGATCCTGGGGGCCAACCGGACGGCTGCGATAAAAGGGTGACTGCGCCATCAGGGTGGTTTGCGGCAATGCGGCCAAGGCGGCAATCGCGCCGGCCAACTGGTTTAGGGGGGCGGCGAGATTGCTGCCCAGCCCAATATACGCGGTGACCGACACCGGTCAGGCCCGGCTCTCGGGCTTGCGGCGGCGCTTACGTTTGCGAGGGCCATCACTGGTAAGTTCCGTGAGCATCTTTTCTTTTGCACGGTCATCGGCTTCCTGGAAGTCGGTCCACCATTGGCCCAGACCGGGTTCGATTTCACCGGCGGCTTCCCGCACCAGCAGAAAATCGTAAGCGGCCCGGAAGCGGGGATGCTCCAGGGTGACGTAGGCACGCTTGCCCTGGCGACGGGGGAGGCGCATTTGCATCTCCCAGATTTCTTTCATGGGCCCGGAGAAACGCTTGGGAATGGCAGTCGCCTGTACTTGGCGTCCAATCACTTTGGCAATTGATTGGTGCAGTGCCGGCTGAACTGGCTCGCCGTCGTCCTGGCGTTTGCGCCATTCAACTTGCAGGGCCGGCCACAGCATGGCGGCATAGAGAAAGTAGGGTGTTACGGACTTGCCCTGCTGCAGCCTGCGGTCGGTATTTTGTAGGGCCTGCACAATCAGCGCGTCGGGTTCTCCTGCGTCCAGTGCTCGGGCCGTTTCCGGGAACAGGTAAGCGAGCAAGCCGTATTCCCTGAGTCGGTTGTAGGAGGCCTCACCGTAACCCGCCGAGAACAGCTTGAGCACTTCCTCAAATAACCTGGCAGAAGGGATATGCGTCAACAGGTGCGCCTGTTCGGCGATGGGGGCTTCGGTTTTGGGCTCTATGTCGAAATCGAGTTTGGCGGCGAAACGAACGGCACGCAACATCCGTACGGGGTCTTCGCGATATCGGGTTTCGGGATCGCCGATCAGCCGCAGTTGGCGATTTTCAAGGTCTTTGATGCCGTTGGCGAAATCCACCACCGAAAAATCTTTAATGCAGTAGTACAGCGCGTTGATGGTGAAGTCGCGCCGGATAGCGTCGTCCTCCAGGTTGCCGTAGACATTATCTCGAAGTAGCTGGCCGTGCTCGCTGGTTTTGCGATCATCGGCATCGGTGTCGTCGTCGGCGTCAGCCGCGTTACCGCGAAAGGTAGTCACTTCAATCACTTCGCGGCCGAACAGTACGTGCACAATGCGAAAGCGGCGTCCGATCAGGCGCGAGTTGCGGAACAGGTCGTGTACTTCTTCCGGGGTGGCATTGGTTGCAATGTCAAAATCTTTGGGCCGTTCGCCCAGCATGATGTCCCGAACGCCGCCGCCCACAAGGTACGCTTCAAAGCCGGCATTATTGAGCCGGTTCAGCACCTTTTTGGAAGGCTCGCTAAGAATTGAGCGAGATACGGTGTGCTGGTCCCTTGGGATCACCTGCCGAGTATAGGTGAGGGGACGGTTCTTTTGGTTACCCATGATGAGTGCCAAGAGGTTTCCTAGGAATAATCGGATCTTTATAAGCATTTAAGAAGTATCTGCAGTGAGCAAAACCGAGAGTTTAACGGTTTGAAGGCCGTTTGCCCATGGCTCGTAATCTGGAGCGGCGAATGGGGACGTTGGGATGCGGCAAATTGGATGTGTATAACGGCGTAAAAACCCGTGACCAATAATCAAAAGGCGGGAACGTTTTCACGAACCCGCCTTGGAAGAGTAGACGATCTGCATTGTTTTTGTTGATGCGAGGGCCTAGGGCCCAAGGCGCCTCTATCCGAGGCAAATCATGCAAGCGGAAAGCTTTGACCACAGAGAGCGGTAGTGACCATGTGCGAGATCTTAGCGGATGCAGCGCCGTCTGAAAGACGATTCTTCTCTACATCTACAACTCACACTAGCCAAGGCACCACTAAAAAGCTCAGCACCCAAAACACTCAGTTCGCTTTCGCTCTATTTTTGTTTTTGTTACTGAACGCTTTACTGCAGCTTTTTGTTTTTGTTGAAGCGCTGCTTTGTCACATTGTTTTTATTGTTGTGCCCCCTATAGACTGCAGAACGTGTGCCATGTTTATAAAAACCTTTGTTAACAGTGTGTTAACTTTAATCAATAATGTGGGGGTCTGTCTCTTTAGACCGAAGTGTTACTCAGGTCTCACTTTTTATGCGAAGCGTGTTCCTTGAGGTAACACCGGGTAACAGTTGAAAGTGCGTTCAGTCTTTTCTGGTGAGCGGCCGCTCAGTTACTCGGCGTTTTCTTGCGGGGTATGCCAAGCCTTTGGCGCCGCTCCCACAGCGATTTGCGACTGATGCCGAGTTTTTGGGCCAATTCGGTCTCGCTCATACGGTCCTGATTTTCAAGAACAAAATGCTGGAAATAGTCTTCTAGGGACAGGTCGTTGGCGGTGTCTGGTTCCCGGGTCGTGGTGGGCGCGTGGTCGCCTTCGACCAGGCTTTGAGGGATGGCAAAATCACCGCCGTCGGAATCCAGGTCGAGCAAGGACGGGGTAATCAAGTCGGTGTCACACAGAATGGTGGCCCGCTCAATGGCGTTTTCCAGTTCACGTACGTTGCCAGGCCAGCGGTGTCTCTCGAGCACCTGCATGGCATCTGGGCTGAGGTTTAAGCCCTGCTTGTTCATGCGTTTACCCTGGCGCTCCAAAAACCGGCGTGCCAGGCCTAGAATGTCGCTCTGGCGTTCCCGTAGTGGGGGGATTCGGATTTGCATCACGTTCAATCGGTAATACAGGTCTTCGCGAAATTCGCCGGTGCGGGTCATGGCTTTCAGGTTCCGATGGGTGGCGGCAATCATTCGGACGCTGACTTTGCGGCTTTGGGTGGAGCCAACTTTGCGAATTTCGCCCTCTTGCAGTACCCGTAACAGGCGAGCCTGGGCTTCCGCCGGCAACTCGCCAATTTCATCCAGAAACAGGCTGCCGCCATCGGCGGCTTCAATCAATCCGGTGCGGGCCGACACGGCCCCGGTAAATGCGCCCTTTTCATGCCCGAAAAGCTCGGACTCAATCAGGCTTTCCGGAATGGCGGCGCAGTTGACCGAAATCAGCGGGCGTGCGGCGCGAGGGCTGAGTTGATGCAAGGCCTGGGCCGCGAGTTCTTTACCGGTACCGGATTCACCCTGAACCAGCACCGTCGTTTCAGTGGGCGCGACCTTGCGGATCAATGTGAACACTTGCTGCATGGCATCGCAGTCACCAAACATATGCCGGGCAGGATCCCCTGCCGCGGTGCCATCGGCAGCCACTTCCGGCGTAGCCAGATCCACGGGGGCGGATTTCCGGCTCAGGATGGACTCCACCGCTGCTAACATTTCATCGTGATCAAACGGTTTGGCAATGTATTCCACGGCCCCCATTTTCATGGAGTCGACCGCCGAGCGGAGGCTGGCGTAACTGGTCATGATGAGCACCGGGGAGTTGGGTGCGCGGGTAATGAGTTCGGTGCCGGGCGCGCCGGGCAAACGCAAGTCCGAAATAATCAGATCAAACTGTTGCAAGTCGAATGCCCGTTCGGCTTCGTCCACCGAACCGGCATCGGATACCTCATACCCGGTATGTTCCAGAAGTTTCCGGAGGGCCGAACGGATGATGTCTTCGTCTTCTACAATCAGTATGCGACGCATGGTGGTGTCATGACCTTTATTTCGGATCGGCAATGGCCGTTTCGGGCTCGTATGCAGGAAGTCTCAATCGGACACAGGTGCCTTGTGTTGCATCGGGACTGGCCGGGCTTTCTACCTGGATGTTGCCGTAATGTTCTTCCACGATACTGTACACCAGGGACAGCCCAAGCCCAGTACCCTGGTTGGGTCCCTTGGTGGTGTAAAACGGCTCGAAGATGTGATCGAGCTGGTCCGCAGGAATGCCTGAGCCTTCATCGACGACCTCGATAATAGCGGAGTATCCCTCGCGGTTTCCACTGATGTGGATGCGGCCACCCTCTGGCGATGCATCGCGGGCATTGGCCAACAAATTGACGAAGACCTGAACCAGTCGCTGTTCGTCACCCAGAATCATCAGATCCTGCGGACAATCGTTCTGATAGCGAATGCCCCGGCCCTGATCGCTCAGCGATAACAGGTTGATGGATTCGTCGACGCAGCGATGGAGTAAGGCCGGCTCGTACCGGTTGGCCTGGGCATGATTGCCGGAGCGGGCAAAATTCATCAACGATTGCAAAATGGTGGAGATGCGGCGGGTTTGCTGTTGAATCTGATCCGCGGTTGACAGAATGTCTTCATCGTCGGTCTCAAGTTTGAGGTTCTGTGCCAGTGACGATATGCCGGTGACCGGGTTGCCGACCTCATGGGCGACGCCGGCAGCGAGCCGGCCGACCGAGGCCAGCCGTTCGCTGTGCATCAATTCATCCTCAAGCAACCGGGTCTCGGTCTGGTCTTCCACCATAATGATGCTGCCACCGTCAGAATGGTCCGGTCCGCTGAGGTTGGATTTGTGCAAGTTGAGCCAGTGAGGTCGCCCTTTCAGGTACAGGCGGTGCTTGTACCGGTGTAGCTCATTGCCCTGTACGAAGTCATCCAGCAGCAAGTGCCAGTGTTCCGGTAATGCCAGTAAACGGGCACCCACCACGTCGTCGGCGGCGATTTCGGTGAGTTGCTCCATGGCGTGATTCCACATCAGAATCTCGCCATCATCGCCGACCGAGCAGGCCGGAATAGGCAGGTTCTGAAGCGTTTGCCGGTAATGGCGCCGGAGGTTGTCCAGCTCTCCGGCCAGGCCGGTCAGTTGGCTTTGGTAGTCGCCCAGAGCGCGTTCAACGTAATGAATGTCTTGTGCGGTCGTGCTACCTGCCATGGGTTTGAAGCCGAGGCTGCGCTGGACCATGTCACGGGCGACCGAGGGGCCCAGCAAGCCGGACAGGTTGACTTCAATCTGGTCCCGCAGGCGGCGTAACTGATAGGGCCGGTACTCGACCACCGGCAAATTCAGTTGCGCCAGGGCCCGCTCCACCTCGCGGTCGGCAACAGTCACGCCCAGCGGGGCGGCCAGTTGCTGGACAAAATCTTCGGAAGAGGCTGCCAGCAGTTCCCGGCGTTTGGGCCGTGACAAGGCTCCCATGGAGCATGCTTGGGCGGCACTGTTTTCATCATGGTTGGTGGCGCTCAGCACCGATACCAACGCAAACACAAACACATTGAGCGCCAGGCTGGCAAAAGTGAAAATATACCAGTTGTCGGTGTCGGGCGAGAGCGGCAGATTAAGCTGGGTAAGCACGTTGGCGGTCTGTGAGAGCGGCAATACCAACGTCGTAATCCACACCAGGGTGCCGGCGAGAAGGCCGCAAATCAACCCCTTGCGGTTGCCCTCCGGCCAATAAATGACGCCCAATGCGCCGGGCAGCAACTGCAACACCCCTGCCAGCGACAGCGCCCCCAGGATCGACAGGTCAATTTGTTTGCCAACCGTTTCGTGGAATAGCAGAGCCGCCAGGATGATGAGGGCCACCAGAATGCGTTTGACCCAGCGCAGCCACCGGTAGATATCACCCTGATCACGCGGGGTGCGTAATGGCAACACCATGTGGTTGAGCACCATGCCCGCCAGCGCCAGCGTGCTGACGATCATTAATCCGCTGGCCGCCGACATGCCGGCAATGTACATCAGCAGGGTCAGCAGGGGACGGTCCAGGGCGATGGCGGTGCCGATGACGTAAAAGCTCGGAGGGGTGTCGGCGGCCAGCTCAATGCCACCCCATAAAATCACCGGGACCGGCAGCGCCAGCAGCAACAGGTACAACGGCAAACCCCAACTGGCCTGAGCCAGGGCTTTCGGGCTGGGGTTCTCGCTGAACGTCATATGGTACATGTGGGGCAGCACCAGGGCCGCCGCAAACGACATCAACATCAGGGCGCGCCAGCTGCCATCGTTGATGCCCTGCGCCATGGCGCTGACCTGACTGGTTTGGGTTGCCAGCCAGGTATCCAGGCCACCCAGACCGCCAAATACGGAGAACAGGATGACGCCGCCCAGGGTCAGCATCGCAATCAGCTTGATCACCGAGTCAAAGGCAATCGCAACGACCAGGCCCTGGTGGCTTTCCGAGCCCTGGTCCCGGCGCGCGCCAAACAGCATGGCGAACAGCACCACAATCAAACTGAACAGGACGCTGATCATCGGTTGCGACGCGTCGGGGGACAACAGGCTGACAGACGTTGAAACCGCTTTGATCTGCATGCTGAGCAGCGACAGGATAGCAGCGCCGGAACACAGGGTGACCAGGGTGCCGGCCCACTGGCTGCGATAGCGGAAGGCAAACAGGTCGGCAAGCGAGGTAAGTTGGTAGGCCCGGCTGATGCGCATGATGGGGTTCAGCAGCACCGGCGCCAGTAGGAAGGCGCCACTGATGCCCAGGTAATAGGCAAGGAACCCGAAACCGGATTCTGCGGCCATGCCGAGTGCGCCATAGACGGCCCAGATGCCAGCGTAAACGCCGAGGCTGAGGACATAGACGACTGGGTGCCGCACCCAGCGCAGTGGCAGCACGCCACGCTCAGTGATGTGGGCAAGGCCAAACAGCAGGCTCAGGTATAAAAAACTGACCAGCAACAGAATCGGTAGGCTAAAACTCATTGGGGTCCCGTCGCCATTCCAGCCAGAATCCCATCGCGATCAGGCCGGCCCAGATCAGATAGGGGCTATACCAGGCGTAGCCAGGCGAAATCCACCAATCCAGGATGTTGGGCGAAAATATATAGATGGCCAGAACCAGCAGGAAGACAAGGCGGTAGATATACATCGGATGTCGCACCCGCGCTGTGTTTGTGTGCTGCGTTTATAACACGTCCGTCCCCGGCCTGTCAGTTTGAGACTGATCAGGCTCACGCTCACGCAGACCCTGGACTGACTGAGGTTCGCGTGGAATGCGATCCCGCCGCCAGTGAGAGACAGCCCACGTCATTATATCCGCTGGGGAACGTCTGGCCAGACCCTTGGGGGGTGCCTGGCCAAGAGCGGTTAATGCTGTCGTCAGGTTTTTGCCCGCCTCAGCGTCGTCTAACGCCGGGGCGTGATTCTGTTTGCTGAGTTTTTGACCGTCTGAGTTGAGGATCACCGGAATGTGCAGCCAAGCGGGCGGTTCGGCCTCCAGTGCCTGATAGATCTGCTGTTGTTGCGCCGTCATCTCCAGCAGGTCCGAGCCGCGGACGACATGGGTAATACCTTGATCAATGTCGTCAACAACGACGGCCAGCTGGTAGGCGTAGAAGCCCTCTTTGCGCACCAGGACCGGGTCGTCCAATTCCGACCAGACGGTTTGAGACTGCGGTCCCAGCAGGTTGTCTCGCCATTGGCTCAGTTCGTCTGACAATGCAAAGCGTATTGCGTGGGGGCGGTCTTCCAGATTTGCAGAGCGCGTCCGGCACGCTTCCGAGTGGCGGCCATCGTTGGCTTTAAGGTAAGTGCGGGAGCACCCGCAGCGGTAGGCGCGGTGATGGGCGAAAAGCGACTGAACGGCTTCGGCGTAGGCGCCGTGGCGTTGTGACTGAAACCTCACCGGTTGGTCAGCTTCCAGGCCATGGGCATGAAGGCTGTGGAGGATAAGGTCCACAGCTTCGCTGGATTCGCGTAACGGATCGAGGTCTTCAATCCGGATCAACCAGGAACCCTGATGGGTGCGGGCTTCCAGATAACTGGCCAGGGCGGTCACAAGAGAACCAAGGTGCAGGGGACCCGTCGGGGAGGGGGCAAAGCGCCCGCAATAGGTCTGTGCAGTCATGAGTCAGCCTGCGCCGGTGGTTTGCTTGAACCACCGGCGTTCGGGAGTCGCAAGCCGCGGCTTAGATGCCGGTCTGGCGCTCGCGGATCTCGGCCAAAGTTTTGCAGTCGATGCACAGGGTTGCCGTTGGGCGTGCTTCCAGACGGCGGGTACCAATTTCAACACCGCACTGATCGCAAAAACCGTAGTCGTCTTTGTCGATACGGTCGATGGTCTGATCAATCTTCTTGATCAGTTTGCGCTCGCGATCACGGGTGCGGAGCTCAAGACTGAATTCCTCTTCCTGAGTCGCGCGATCGCTAGGGTCAGCATAGTTGGCGGCATCTTCCTGCATGTGATGCATGGTGCGGTCAACCTCTTCCATCAACTCCTGCTTCCAATTCAGCAGCAGGTTGCGGAAGTGCTCAAGCATATCCCCACTCATGTATTCTTCACCCTTTTTCATTTCATAAGGGGTGAAATTGGTGAAGCGCTCGCGTGGTTTGTCTTCTGTCTTTGCCATTGAACCCGGCCTCTTTCTTGTACTTCAACTGAACAGTTGCGCCAAAGTAGGCGACATTCGTCCGAAACAGGAGCCGGTACGTGGTTGCCACAACCGGCTTCGTATAGTCATTTGACCTTGTTGGGGCGCCTTCCTTGCAGCTTAGCAGGTTTGGCTGTGCCATGCGTGAGACTCAATAGGGCATGCACAAGGTTCCAGAATTTGCGGAAAATAGCAGATATCCCGGGGTCGCGCCAGCCTTGTGATGCAGGGTTTTGCTTTGGTGCCGGTTTGCTCTTGCGTATGATGGCCTGCCTGACCGCCAAAGACTCACGGAGCCCGCCATGACGTTCACTTCCCAATTGATCGAGGGACGCCTGATAAAGCGCTACAAACGTTTTCTTGCCGATGTCTGTCTGCCCGACGGGGCTATTGTCACCGCGCACTGTCCGAATACCGGGTCCATGTCGGGCTGCAAACCTGAGCAAGGGCGGGTATGGCTGACCGCTAACGATGACCCCAAACGCAAGCTTCGTTACACCTGGGAATTGGTGGAGGCACAGCCGGGGATGTTGGCGTGCATCAATACAGCGCGGCCAAACCATCAGGCTCGATCCGCCATTGAGCAGGGGCGGATTGCCGGCCTGAGCGGCTACCGTCTCTGCCGGCCAGAGGTTCGTTACGGTCAGGAAAAAAGCCGGATTGATCTGCATCTCTCGGGTCACGACGAGTGGGCAGACGCCTGGGTAGAAGTCAAAAACGTGACCCTGTGCGAAGGTGGCACCGGGTATTTCCCCGATGCAGTGACCACCCGGGGGCAAAAACACCTGCGGGAGTTAATGGGTCAGGCGGCTGCGGGTGAGCGTGCGGTGCTGTTGTTCTGTGTTAATCATACCGGAATTCAACGCGTGCGCCCGGCGGACCATATCGATCCAACTTACGGCCGTTTGCTGCGGGAGGCGGCGGATGCTGGAGTGGAAATACTGGCGTGGCAGGCGGATTTAATGGTGGGCGGTGAACCCAGCGGATCGCTGGCTCTGGTCAGGAGCGTGCCGGTCAATCTGGAGTAAAGCGAACCCAAATATAGCCGTCTTGCTGACGAGTCTCAAGTGCCGTCAGGGCGTCGCCCTGGCAAGGGCCGGCGATGCAGTCGCCCCGGTCGGGGGTGAACAGGGCGCCATGGGTGGCGCATTGGATAAAGTGCCCGTCGGCCTCTTTGAAGCGGTTGGGCATCCAGTTCAGCTCAATGCCCAGGTGCGGGCATCGGTTGATGTAAGCGCAGGCTAGATCGCCGTGCAGCAACACAAATCCGGGCGTATCCGACAGCGAAAACTGGGCGCAGGCGCCGTCAGCCAGATCTTCAACCCGGCAGGCGATCTGCCATTCGCCAGTTGCCGGAGTGCCGCCAATGCCAGTGTTCATTTGCCCACGTTATAACGCATGCGGGTTCCATGGTTCAGGGACATTACAATTTCATCGGCATGAAGGGCGATCGGAAACAGGCACCCTGATATTTTGGCGCCCGCAATGCTGGCCCCCTCGAGGTTTGCCTGGCTGAAATCGATACCGCGAATGTCGGCACCCCGGAAATAACCGTGGCTGAGATCCAGACCGTCCGTATTCATACCCCGAAGGTCGAGGCCCCGGAAATCACCATGGGTAAAGCTGGGGTAGGACTCCAGCTTATCCTTGGCAGCGTTGAAGGCGTCGACGTTTTCATTTCTGAGCGCCAGATACAGCGGGGAATCAATGTGGCGAATATCTTCCATTAAACGGCTCCCTTCAGGGTTCGGTCAGAGACGGTGCTAATCGGACCCCGGGATGCCGGGGTCCGATTAGCCCGGTCAGATCGGCATTAGGCCAAAATGTTGACGGATTCGGTCAGCCAATGCCTCGGCGACATGGTCCTGTTCGGTATGAACGTGGATGGTATGGGTTTTCTCTCGGTCCGTCAGAGGCTCCAGCCAACCTTTTTGCTGATCTAGCAGGGTGACGTCCGCTTCCGAGGCATCGGCGGTGCGCGCCGACACCCATTTGCGGCGTAGTGCTTCCGGGGCTTCGCAATCGACGAGTGCAAACGGCACGCCCTGACTCTCCGCGACCTGTTCAAGCAAGTCGCGTTCATCGTGTTTCAGGTTGGCGGCATCAACGATCACCGGTACGCCCGCCATCAGAAGCTCCGCTGAACGCTGGGCCAAATGCGCGTAGGTTTTACGGGTGGCCTCATCGGTGTAAATGTTGTCATTCAGGCCGGACTTACTGCTGTCCAGCGGGGCAAGACCAAACAGGCGTTTGCGTTCCACGTCCGAGCGAAGGCGCACCAACCCGAGCTGGTAGGACAGGGCGCTGCTGACCACCGTCTTACCACTGCCGGATAATCCAGTGGTTGCCAGTAGGAAGTGATTGGGGATGTTGCCGTAGCTTTCGGCCAGGTTGGCATAGTCCTGATAGCGTTGCTTAAGACCGGCTTTCTCGGCGTCGCTCAACGACGGATTGCCCAGCATGAACAGTGAAATCTTGGCCCTGACCATGGCGCGATAGGCCTTGTAGAGCGGTAGTAAAGGCACCCCGGCAAAATCGCCGCTGAATTCCAGGTAAGTATTCAGCGCCCGGCTCGCCAAGGCATGCTCGCGCCGTGACTCCAGGTCCATCAACAAAAACGCGAAGTCGTTGATGACGTCAATCCAGCGAAACGGTTCGTTGAATTCAATGCAGTCGAAGACGGTAACCTCACCCTCATAAACGGTGATGTTTGCCAGATGCAGGTCACCATGGCACTCGCGGACATAGCCATTCTTGCGCCGGTGATTGATCAGGTCGTTCAAACGGTCGAACGTGCAGCGGGTCCAGTCTTCCAGGCGATCAACCTGAGCCAGCAGGGCTGTTTCGTCCAGCAGGGGCCGAATCTGGTCGAAATTCTCCTGCATCGCTGCGTAGACCGCTTGTGGCGTGCCGAGCGGCTTGTCGTCGGCGACTGAAGGCAACTTGCTGTGGAATTCAGCTGCTTGCCTGGCCAGGCTGGTCAGCAACTCTGGTGTCAGCCGGCCTTCCTCTTGCCGGCGATCCAACAAGTCCGATTGATCAAACTGACGCATCCGAATGGCGTATTCGAACGGTTCGCCGCCGCCATTCAGTTGAGGCGCATCCGGGGTCCCGGTAATTGGCACGACATCAAGGTACAGTTTGTCCGCCAGCCGGCTGTTAAGCCGCAGCTCTTCCTCACAGAAATGTTTGCGTCGGGTCAGGGTGGAAAAGTCGAGAAAGCCAAAATCCATGGGTTTCTTGATCTTATAAGCATAAGGACCGGTGAGAATAACCCAGGAAATATGCGTCTCATGCACCTGAAAATCGGTCACTGGGTGGTCGTAAAGGGCCGGATTCTGCAATGCCTGAATCAGGCCACCTGTTGTCTCGTCACTCACAAGCCTCTCCTTGAATGCGTGCTTTCGTTTGTGCGTATGGCAAATTGATGATTATTGGCGTCCCATCATAACGGTGACATTACATAAATAACACAGAGATCATCAGCGCGTTGCCGGTGCTGTTTCGTTATAATCCCGGCCATGAAAAAGTCGTCTGCTCCCAAAAAACGTTCAAGTAAGCGCTCTCGCAACTTCGCCACCGATCGAAAAAGACGGTTCTGGCGCGTGGCGGGTCGTGTCATCCTGGTTGGCTTGGTCATTCTGACCGGCTGGGTGGTTTATCTGGATGCCGTGGTCACTTCCCGGTTTGAAGGGCGACGGTTTGAAGTGCCGTCGAGGGTCTATGCCCGCCCGCTCGAGCTGTATGAGGGAGCCAGTGTCAGCATCAGTGCGCTCAAACGGGAGCTGGAATTATCCGGTTATCGTCTTGGTGACGGCTCCCGGCGCGGCACCTACAGTCAGTCCGGCAACCGGTTCGTCATCAGTACGCGCGGATTCGTGTTTGCAGATGGTCGGGAGCCGAAGCGCCGATTGGCTCTTTCTGTATCCGGTGATCGGGTTGCCAGTTTGAGAGTAATGAAGGGCTCCAATGACCCGGTGGTGCGTCTGGAACCGGCGCAGATTGGTGGTATCTACCCGGCCCACAAGGAGGATCGGGTATTGGTCAAACTGGAGGATTTGCCAGCGGCGCTGGAGCCTGCGCTATTGACTGTCGAGGATCGCGAGTTCTATCAGCACGTTGGCGTCTCGCCTTACGCCATTGCCCGTGCGCTCTGGGTCAACGTGCAGGCGGGGCGAGTGGTTCAGGGTGGCAGTACCCTGACGCAACAGCTGGTCAAGAATTTCTATCTGACCCGGGATCAAACCCTGATACGGAAAGGCAACGAAGCACTGATGTCGTTGCTGCTTGAACTGCATTATGACAAGTCCGACATCCTGGAAACCTATCTCAATGAGGTTTATCTGGGGCAGGCCGGAACCCGCAGTATTCACGGCTTCGGTTTGGCCAGCCAGTTCTATTTTGGGTCGTCGCTGGGAGAGTTGAGCCTTGATCAGGTCGCGCTTCTGGTCGGGCTGGTGAAGGGGCCGAGCTACTACGACCCGCGCCGACACCCGGAACGGGCCTTGCAGCGCCGCAATCTGGTCATTGACACGATGCAGGACAACGGCGTGATCGATAACGCCAGCGCTGGCAAGGCCCGGGCAAAGCCATTGGGTGTCGCGGCCAAACCCTCCTATTCTGAAAATCGCTACCCGGCCTATATCGACCTGGTCCGGCGCCATTTGGCCAGGGATTACAAACAGGACGATTTGCAGAGCGAGGGCCTGCGTATCTTCACCACGCTGAATCCGGTCATTCAGTATGCGGCGGAATACGCGGTTGCAAACACCTTGAAGCGCATGGACAACGGACAGGGCGAGTCGTCGCTCGAAAGCGCCATGGTGGTGACGTCCAGGGACAGTGGTGAGGTGCTGGCGTTGGTGGGTGGGCGTGACCCGCAATACGCCGGCTTTAACCGTGCGGTGGATGCCCAGCGCCCCATTGGCTCGCTGATTAAGCCATTTACCTACCTGACGGCACTCCGGCAGCCGGATCGCTACACGCTGATCTCCACCATCGACGACCGCAAGTTTGCTCTGGTGTTTGACGATGGCAGGCGCTGGGAACCCAAAAACTACGGTGGGGACGAGCACGGCGAGGTGCCCCTGCATCGCGCCTTGTCGCACTCCTATAATTTGTCCGCGGTCCGCGTAGGGTTGGATGTGGGCGTCGACTCGGTGATTGAAACACTGCAAAACCTTGGCATGACCGACCCGGTTTCGGAATACCCGTCAATGTTGCTGGGCGCGGTACCAATGAGCCCGGTCACTGTCGCGGCCCTATACCAGGGTTTGGCGACATCCGGCTTCAATACCCCGCTTCGTACGATCCGGGAGGTCACCACAGCGCAGGGCGAATCCTTGTCTCGCTACAGTCTGGCGGTTGATCAGGTGGTGGACCCGTCTGCCGTGCATCTGGTGCAATACGCCATGCAAGAGACCATGCGAGAAGGCACCGGCCAGTCGGCTTATCGCACGGTGCCGTCGGCTCTGGGCCTTGCAGGTAAAACCGGGACCACGGATGATGGTCGAGACAGCTGGTTTGCTGGATTCAGTGGTGATTTGCTGGCGGTGACCTGGGTTGGGCGCGACGACAATGGCCCCACTTCTCTGACCGGCGCGACCGGCGCATTGCCGGTATGGTCGAATTTTATGGCGCAAGTGCCGCAACACGGATTTTCGCCGGTGGTGCCGGACGGCGTGCAATACCACTGGGTAAACTCCGAACGCATCGCATTGACCGATGAGCACTGCGCGAACGCACGATACATGCCGTTCATTACCGGCAGTGAACCGCAACAGCGGGTGAACTGTTCGGGCAATATGACGCGGCGTTTACGAGGCTGGTTTGAAGGATTGTTCGAATGATGTTAAGACAGATTTTAATCGGTGGCGGGCTCGCAGCGAGCCTGGTGCTGGCAGGTTGTGCCAGCCCGGGTGGTTCGATTTACGTGCCGGCCAGCCAGTCTCCGGACTACGACCGGGCACCGGCGCCGCCCCAAACCACGGAATCGGGCAGTCGCGTAAAAAAGTCGGAACAACCGGCTGAAACCGAGGTCATTGACCGAGACACTGCCCCTCGCCATCAGGAGCAGGGTGAATCGCTGTCGCCCGCTGCGGCCAGTCTGATGCGAGAAGCGAGTTCGCTGTTGGCACAAGGTGATCCCCGCGGTGCCGTCAGCAAGCTGGAGCGAGCGCAGCGTATCTCCCCCCGTTCTGCCGAGATCTACTACAAACTGTCAGAAGCCTATGTGGCGCTTGACCAGTTGGGTGCTGCGGAACAGTTCACGTTGAAGGGGCTGTCGCTAGCTGGCAGCAACACGGGTTTGCAGCGGGCGGGCTGGATGTTGCTGGCGGATATCCGGCGGGCAACCGGTAACACCGCTGGGGCTGATCACGCGGAAGCTCGGGCTGATGCCTTGTAATAACTGCAAAAAAAAAGCCCCTGACAGGTCAGGGGCTCCGATTTAGCATTTCCGACGCTTAAGGCACGAGCGGAATGGCATTTGCCTCAGTTGTTGTGCTGGCAATGACCGTTACGTTTTGCGTGCCCTCAAATTCCAGGGCATCGTCCAATTCGTTGTCGTCGAGCTGGCAGCTGTAGCTGAGGGTGTAATCGTCCGCGGGCAGAAATGCGGCGGTGTAGTTGTAAAGCCCGTCGTTGTCCAAATCCGCAACAGGAATGGCGAGCAATGGGCCGCCTTCAGTGGTGACGTTGATATCCGTGGGCGTCACGTCGGCACCTCGGTAGATGTATACAGCACCGGCGTAATCTGCGCTGCAGTTTGCGAGGGCGTCATCACTGCTTCGGGTCTGTTGAATGGTGACATAATCGACCTCGCCTTCGATGGCGCCGACCTGCAGGTTATTGACCAAGCGCAGGGATGGCTTCAGCAAATAGTCGGCCAGCGATTCGCCTGTCGGATTAACAATTGATTTCCGGACATCAAAATCAACGGTGAAGCCGGTCGAGGTGTCCGCTGCCACAAAGAAATCACCCTTGAGCTTGAGTCCGCTCGATTCTCCTGACGGCACAGCAAGGCTGGCCTCGACATCGGGTTGATCCTTGAGTACGACAAAAGAGTCAGCGGTGTTGACGAGAAGTCTCAGTTCCGAGTATTGACCCGCCGGTACTTCTTCATCGGTAATCAACGGCTCGCTCAGACCACCCTGCAAATCCAGCAGGTTCCAGGCTTTGGGCTCATCAAATGTAAATTTAACCCAATCTCCGTCGACCGGCTTAAGAGAAATGCCGATAAAGGAGACGGTCACATTGGTGAATTCCATCGCGGGTGCGTCGGTAACGCCGACGGATACTGAGCCGGTAGAGCCAACATCGCTGCCACCGCCGCCACAGGCGGTCAAAGCACCCGTCAGAGCTATTACGCTTAAATACGTCATCGAAGTTTTCATAATACAAATCCTTGTCGTGAACTCTTATTTTATCATAGGACAAAATACGTCACGTAAAAGTGTACAGGTGTGCCGCCTTGTGCGTCCTTGCGGGATAATTAAAGCCAGGCAATGGAATGTAACCGGCAATCAGTGGAGGAGGTACAAATGGGGGGCGGTTTGGGTCAGGTGGTGGGTGGCCCCAGGAGCGTGCAGTTCCGACGGGTACTTTCGTTTTATCACAAAACAGAGCGGTTGCAGGGTGAACCGCTCCATCCCGGAGTCTGTGCTTACAGGCCGGCGTTTTTCAGACGGTTGGCCTGTTGACGAAACACGGTTTTGGGGTCGGTTTCAAACAGACTGTGCAGGCCGAGGGCCTGATTCACTTCATCCAAGTGGTTCATAAAGTAGTTGTCACGAATAACCTTGCCAAAGTGGTTGCTGCAGCGGCCAACCAGGCCGTCGTTGGCACTGAAGCCGAACGCCAGGCTGGTGGTGCCAAGCAGTGCATCCGAGGGGTCCAGAACATTGGTCAGGACGCCGGTGCCGCCCCAAGAGTAGAAACGCACGCCGTTGGCGGAATAGGCCCCTTCGCCACAAGCGCTGTTTGGCATACCGGCCGGTGCGAAGTTGTTGAATTCCGTGCTGCCCTGGCTGGTCAGTGAATACAGGCTGGAACTCAGGTCCTGATTGTAACCTCCGCCGGAGAGCAAATCGATCAGGCCGCCAAGTGCGTTGCCCAGGCTGGCGGCAAAGCTCTCTGCGGGGGATCCGTAAATCAGGTCAGCAACGGGGGAGCCTCTGTGAGGTGAGCCCACCGATGTAACGGAGGCCACCAGGTCAGGCCGGACCCGGGCGATGTAGCGTGCGGTTGGACCACCATGGCTGTGACCAATCAGGTTAACTTTGCCGTGGATCGCCGCAATGGCCTGGATCTGCGGTAGGAGCGCTTCGCCCCGTGCAATGGTGCTGTCCAGCGCTGGGACTTGGGTGGTGTAAACCTCGGCACCGTAACGGTTCAGTTCTTCGGTGATGCCATACCAATAGTCGACGCCGACAATGGAGTCAAAGCCGAACATGCCGTGGACAAGAACGATCGGGTATCGGGTCTCCGTATAATCTGAAGGGGTTGAATCCCACCACCAGGCCATGGTCGGAGCTGACCACGCCATGACGCACAGCAACGCCATGAGTTTCCATAATTTGTTCATTTATGCACCTACAGTTTGTTGTTGTCTTTGTTTTCAAACTGCGGTCAGAACCGGTGCCCCGGGCCTGTATCAACCTAACTTGCGGCTACTCCAGAGACTTCATATACAGCGTGTGTAAGGCAGGCTGTTTGGCTTCCATGCGCTGACGTCGGTGTTTGTATTGTCATTGTTAGGTTGTCGCAGTCAGTGCGCATCTCGCGAGAGATGGACTCAACTTTTCGTGATATAGGTAGGTAAGTCAACAAAATGGGTGGGATGCGCTCAGACTTCGGTTCGTTTTGTGAGGTGGGTCTCTACGCTGGCCCTCAAAGACAATGTGGTGTGTCATCGAGGGCCAGCATATTGAATTGGATTGATTTCAAATTAGAGCGTTGCCAGCACTTTTTCAGCCGCCTTCACGGTGTGTTCGATGTCCGCTGGCGTCAATACGGCACAGGCAAAGCCCGCTTCGAAGGCTGAGGGTGCCAGGTAGACGCCTTCTTTGAGCATGCCCTGGAAAAATGCCTTGAAGCGATCGGCATCGCAGGCCATGACTTGATCAAAGCGGGTAATGCGCGCCTCTTCGGTGAAGAATAAACCAAACATGCCGCCGACACCCTGCACTGCCATAGGAATGCCCGCCTTGTCGGCGGCGGCTTTGATACCGTCCCGGACCTGCGCTGTTTTCTCTGCCAGGCGGTCGTGAAAGCCAGGTTCTGAAATCGCCTCCAATGTCGCGAGGCCTGCACTCATGGCAAGTGGGTTACCAGACAAAGTGCCAGCCTGATAAACCGGCCCGAGTGGCGCAATGTGTTCCATGATTTCGCGCTTGCCGCCGAAGGCGCCAACTGGAAGACCACCGCCGATTACTTTACCCAGGGCGGTCAGGTCCGGTTTGATACCGTAATGGCCCTGGGCCCCGCCCAGCGCCACCCGGAAGCCGGTCATGACCTCGTCAAAAATCAATACGGTACCGTATTCATCGCACACCTCTCGAAGGCCTTCCAGGAAGCCCGGAACCGGTGGAATGCAGTTCATATTGCCGGCGATCGGCTCCACAATAATGGCGGCGATCTGGTCACCCATCTTGGCGAAGGTGTCCCGGACACTGTCGATGTCATTGAAATCCAATGTCAGCGTATGCTCAGCAAGGCTGGCGGGAATGCCAGGTGAATTGGGAACGCCAAGGGTGAGTGCGCCCGAGCCCGCCTTAACCAGGAGGGAATCCACATGGCCGTGGTAACAGCCCTCAAATTTAACGATCTTGTCGCGGCCGGTATAGCCGCGGGCCAGCCGGATGGTGCTCATGGTCGCTTCGGTGCCGGAGTTAACCATACGTACCAGCTCGATAGACGGCACCAGTTCGCACACTTTTCGGGCCATAGTGGTTTCAATGGCGGTGGGTGCGCCATAGCCCACCCCGAGGTCAATCTGGGCATGCAGCGCGTCGGTGATGCGCTGATCTCCGTGGCCCAGGATCATGGGCCCCCAGGAACCAATGAAATCGATGTAACGGCGATCGTCTTCGTCCCACAGGTAGGCACCTTGGGCGCGTTTGAAAAACAGCGGAGTGCCACCGACGCCTTTGAACGCACGCACGGGTGAATTCACACCGCCGGGAATGTATTTCTGGGCCTGTTCAAATAAGGTTTCGGATTGCGTCATAACTCAGTATTCTCGCGTTGTCATTCGGTGAATACAGCCCGTTATTGCGGGGACTGATAATGTGGGTGGAATCGTTGAAACAGCTCACTGAAGGCGCGTGCGCGCTGCTCAATATCATCGCAATCGAACAATCCGCCCACCACGGCAAGGTGGTCGGCACCCGCCTGGATTAAATTCGCACCATTCTCAAGGGTGATGCCGCCAATGGCAACCAGGGGCCGACCAAACTGTTTCGCCGCCGCTAACACCGGGAGCTCGGCCGAGGGTGCACCGGGCTTGGTTGAGGATTGGAAAAAACGCCCGAAGGCGAGGTAGTCAGCCCCTGCCCGGCAAGCGCTGTCGGCTAGGGCGATGTCGCCATGGCAGGTGGCACCAAGAATGGCCTGGTTGCCAAGCTGTTGTCGCGCCAGGGGCAGGTCGCCGTCGGTTTGACCCAGATGAACACCGCTGGCCCCCGAGATCAGCGCGAGCTCCGGCTCATCATTAATAATCAAAGGCACCTGAAATGCCTGGCACAGGCTGGTTAACGACTTCGCCAGGCGAGTCCGCTCAGCAAGCGAGCTGGTTTTGTCCCGATACTGCACCAGTGTTGCGCCCCCGCGAACAGCGGCTTCCACGGCGGTCAAGACGCTATCGCCCGGCAGCAGATTGCTGTCGGTAATCGCATAGAGGCCAGGTTTGAGTAGTCTTGCCGGCGGAGTCATGGTCGTGCCATTGCGTTGCAGCGATCGGGCACAGGCTGGCCCTTGCCTACCTCCAGCGCCGAGCTGACAGCCTGTGAGACAAAGTCTTGGGCCTGCTCAATCGCGGCTTCGAGGTCCAGTCCCGATGCCCGGCCAGCGGCAATCGCGGCTGCCAGGGTACACCCGGTGCCATGGAATTCGCCGCGATAATCACCCCCGGCACGCGCGATGCTCCATTCCCTGCGGGTGCCTCCGCTCTTGAACAAGATGTTGACGATGGTGTCGCCGGCACCGTGGCCACCAGTCGCCAGAACCGAATGGCAGCCCCTGGCAATCAGTGCATTCGCGGCAGCCTCGGGCTTGGATTGCCGGCCCAGTGTCGCGAGTTCGATGCCATTGGGGGTAACGGTCTCGGCTCGGGCAAAGAGTTTGTCCCGCATGGTCTCGATCAGCGCGTCATCGGCCAGGTCCCCGCCACCGGCGGCCTTGATCACCGGATCGACAATCAGCGGAATATCGGGGTGATCATCAAGAAACGCCAGCAGCACCTCAACAATCGCCGAGCTACCCAGCGCCCCGGTCTTGATGGCGTGAATGGGTGTGTCAGCAGCCAGACAGGCCAACTGTTCGGCCACAAATCCAGGGTCCATTGCGGTTGCATTATAAACATTCCGGGTGTCCTGCACTGTCAGGCAGGTCAGTACCGGCAGAGGGTGGGCACCCAGTGCGGTGACGGTTTGTATGTCGGCCTGGATGCCCGCACCCCCCGATGGGTCGAGGCCAGACAAAATCAAAACTTGGGGGCGTTGATGCAATTTGATAACGAGCGCGCTCCGTTGTTGGTTGAAAAAATCAAGCTCAAGCAGTGTGGTTAAAATGGTTTGACGGTCGCCAGGATCACCACGGCCAGCAGAACCAGCACCGGCAACTCATTAAACCAACGATAGAAAACATGGCTGCGTTGATTGGCATCGTCGCGGAAGACTTTTACCAGTCGGCCACAGTAAAAATGGTACCCGATCAGCACTGCCACCAGTAACAGTTTTAACAGCAACCAGCCCTGACTCAAGTAACCCGATGCATTGTAACTCAGCAGCCAACTGCCAAAGACAAGCGTGGCCACCATCGAGGGTGTGGTTATGCCCCGGTAGAGTTTGCGTTCCATGACTTTGAAGCGCTCGCGCCCCGCTTGATCTTCGCAGGCTGCGTGATAGACAAATAAACGAGGCAGATAGAACAGACCGGCAAACCAGCACACCATCGCGATAATGTGGAAAGCCTTTACCCAAAGCATAAGTGTATCCTGTTGATTGCGGCATCGTTGGTGCAGGCTGGCCAGAGCGCTCGTCTCATGGCGGTCGTTTTTGGCCCCCCGCCATTTTATCGGAACCGCTGGTTTTTTCGATATTGGAAACCGCTAGTTCTTGCGATATTGATAGTAGCTCTCGATGTCCGATTTCAACACTACCCCATAAACCCGCTGAATCATGGGTGCGACATGGCGCTGAACATAGAGCGCTTCCGCTTGGGAGGCTTCAAACACGTTGAGGGCCTCCTCCAGGGTAGCCTGGTACTGTACGGGCGCGATGTCCTTACGGTTTGCCGGTATCTCCATGAGGTCAATGGTCTCCTCCGGTTGCTCATCGCTTGTGTCCGTTGGCTCCGGCGGTAAATCGTCCAGGTAGCGCGCCAGGTCCACCGCTGGCAGCATACCCGTTGGCCCTTTGGAGCCCTCCACAATGAGCCATTTGGGTTCCGATTTCAGTACGTCCCGGGCCTGTTTTCGCGACAGCCTCCGTTCGGTGCGAAGAATGCTCCGCTCCATAATGGCACCGACAGAAACTCGCCTCAGAGCCTGGATCACGGGCGAGTTCTGGTAACTCATGCCCTGGCTTTTCAGCATGGTCAGGAACACCGACCGCTGACCGAATGCCTCGCTGGTGACCAGGCTCGAGGTGGTGATGATCAACATGCCGGGCAAAATGATGTTGGGGTTGCGGGTCAGCTCAAGCAGCGCCATCAAGGCTGCCAGCGGCGCCTGCAACACGGCCCCCATCATCGCCCCCATGCCGAGCATGGCGTAGAAGCCGATCGAGGAAGCGACATTGGGCGCGACGTGGGCGCCAATGAGCCCCATGGCCCCCCCTAGGGTGGCGCCGATAAACAGAGTTGGGCCGATCATTCCGCTGGGCATGCCCAGGCCAATGGTGACGGCGGTGATGACCAGCTTGGCGATGGCGACGCCCAGCAGCAACCAGAACGGCAGTTCGTTGTTGATGGTGCTGTTAACGGTGTCATAGCCGATCCCCATGACCTCCGGAATCAGCAGGGCGAAGAGCCCCATCAACAGGCCGGCAACCGTGAGGCGCAAAATGAGCGGCTTCTCATGGTAGCGGCCACACAAATCGAGCAATCGAATAAACGCCGCCGCGGCCACGCCGATAATGACCGCAATGGCCAGAATCCATGGGATTTCCAGCAGCGAGTTCATGGTCAATGACGGCACATTGAAGGCTGGCTCCGAGCCATAGGCAGCCTGGGTAATCACGGCCGCGCTGACGGACGCCAGGATAATGGGTGTGAAGCCGGCAATGGTGTATTCCATCATCACCACTTCCATGGCGAATATGACACCGGCAATAGGCGTGTTGAACGATGCCGAGATGGCCGCAGCGCAACCGCAGGCCACCAGGGTCCGGATGCTGTTATTGGGCAATTTCATCCATTGCCCCATCAGGCTGGAGAACGTCGCACCGAGGTGCACCGCGGGCCCTTCGCGGCCAGCAGATTGTCCGGTCACCACCGTGCCGACACCGACCACAAACTGCACGATGGCGCTCCGGATGGAGACGTAGCCCTGATGGTAATTGAGCCGCTCCATGATATGGACGATGCCAACCTTGCGGTCCTGCGCGGATAGACGGTGCAGGAACAGCCCTAAAGCAACGGCGCCCAGTAACGGGAGTAATCCTCGGGTGATCAGGTCCAGGTGTTCAAACGCTTCCGGGTTGTGACCGGGCAGGAATTGACGCAGCGGCCACTCGATGGCGGTGCGAAATATCAAAATAACACAACCGGTAACAATGCCTGACAGCAGTCCCAGCATTGCTAATTGTGGAAGGGCATCCACGCCAGACAGCTTGCGCCGAAACATGGGAATCAGGGTGCCTGTTATCTTGAGCCTGATCTTTCGCATGGCAATGGTGGTGTCTCGTCTGGTTAATTCGTTAACCTACTGCGTGACGCTGAGGATCTGATGTTGGCTTGGCGGTTACGGGTCAGAGGCTTACAGTATTGTAACGGTTCGGGTTCTGGCCGCAATAACTCACTGGGTTATCATGGTAGACTATGCGGCTGTGTCAAACACGGTTAAATACGGGCGCTCTCGGGCGTCGATGGTTTTGCCGAGACGGGTTGTCATTTATTCAGGCAGAGTGGAGTGTTCGGTGGTTAAAGTAGGCATTGTCGGCGGTACCGGGTACACCGGTGTGGAGCTGTTGCGAATTCTGGTGGCACACCCCTTGACCGAGGTTCAGTGTATTACCTCGCGCTCGGAAGCGGGCCTGGCGGTAGCGGACATGTATCCGAACCTGAGGGGGTTCTACGACCTCCCGTTCACGGAACCGGATGTCGATACACTGGCGCAGTGTGACGTGGTGTTTTTCGCCACGCCTCATGGCGTTGCCATGCGCATGGTCCCCGAGTTGATGGCGCGTGGAACCCGAGTCGTGGATTTATCCGCAGATTTCCGGATTAAGAATCTGGATGTCTGGGCGTCCTGGTATGGCATGCCTCACGAAAGCCCCGAGTGGGCAGCCCGTGCAGTTTACGGATTGCCGGAAGTAGCCCGCGAGGCAATCAGGCAAGCATCGCTGGTGGCAAACCCCGGCTGTTACCCCACCGCGGTTCAACTTGGATTACTGCCGCTTCTCGAGTCAGGCTTGGTGGATGTCCGCCGGATCATTGCCGACGCAAAATCCGGCGCCAGTGGGGCCGGCCGCCAAGCCAGTGTTGGCACATTGCATGGCGAAATTGGTGAAAGTTTTAAAGCTTACGGCGCGTCTGGGCACCGTCACTTGCCCGAGATTCGGCAAGGGCTCCAGGATGCAGCAGGGGACGAGCCCGTCGGCATTACGTTTGTGCCGCACCTGATTCCAATGATTCGCGGTATTGAAGCCACCCTGTATGCCGACCTGAAGAATCCAGACGACTTTGATCGCATTCAGACTCTGTATGAAGACCGCTATGCCAGCGAGCCGTTTGTCGATGTGATGCCATTCGGAAGCCACCCTGAAACTCGCAGCGTGCGGGGTGGCAACACTTGCCGCATGGCCATTCATCGCCAAGAGAGCAGTGCCACGGTGATTGTGTCTTCTGTGATCGACAATCTGGTTAAGGGGGCCGCGGGCCAGGCCGTGCAAAACATGAACATCATGTTTGGCTTCGAGGAATCCATGGGGCTGAATTTTCCAGCTCTGCTGCCATAGGGCATCGGTGTGAGTGACGATAAAAAAGCGGGGGAATACGTTGTTATTCGGCACCGGCCGGGGTATCGGTTACGTCGGAGCCTGATATTGCTGTCATTTTCAATTATATCCGCAGTGCTCGGATATACGGTTGGCACCGCAGAAGACGATTTTCGATTCAGTAGCCTGACCGAAACCCGCCAATATCTGAAAACCGAACTCGAAAGTTTGCGTGAACAACACACCGGTATGCAGCAAAAGCTGATCAATCTGGAGCGTGGGCGTACCATTGATGGTCAAGCGCTCAACCAGGCTCGTCGCGCGATTGCATCACTCGAGACGACGATTGCCGAGCTCGAATCAGATCTGACGTTCTATAAAAATATTATGGCGCCCTCGGAAACCAGCAAAGGCTTGCAGGTCGACCGGTTCACCGTCAGCCCCAGCCGTAGCAAAGGGGAGTTTGGCTTTAAGCTGGTATTGATTCAGGTTGGCAACAACAAAAGCTATATTTCGGGCGTCGTGGCGGTCAACGTTATCGGTACCCGGGACGGGGAAAAGGAAGTGGTAGCACTGCGGGATCTGTCTGAAGATATTGACGATCTCGGTGTCAAATTTCGTTTTCGTTATTTTCAGGATGTTGAGGGACGGCTTGCCGTACCAGAGGGGTTTGATCCACTGGAAGTGCAGGTGGTTGCTCGGGCTCAAGGTAAAAAATCCACCCAGGCGGAACGTACGTTTGACTGGCGTAGACTGATGGAGAATTGATGATGTTCAGTAAAAATAAGCAGAAGCCGCGTCGTCCGACCGGTCATTTTGATACTTTGATTTCCGGTAAAACGTCCGTTCAAGGTGATGTGCACTTTTCCGGTGGCTTGCATGTGGACGGCAAAATTGCCGGCAAAGTCGTTGCGGAAGAAGGCAGTGAGGCCGTGCTCAGATTATCCCAAGTGGGCGAAATCGCCGGTGACATCATCGCTCCCCATGTAATTATCAACGGGACGGTTCATGGTGATGTTTATGCGGCATCACACCTTGAGTTGGCGGCAAATGCGTCAATTCACGGGAATGTGTATTACAACCTGATTGAGATGGCGATGGGGGCTGAGGTCAATGGCAATCTGGTTCATCAGAAAGAGCCGGTGGCTCTTCTCAAGCAGGACTCCAAGCCTGCAGCGGGGCGACTCGAAATGTCGGGGGACGACGCCCTTTTGACGGACGTGCATGAGAGCGATGCGCAGAAGAAAGAACCCGTGGAATAGTTGATTGTTTTAGTCAGGAATACCATAATCAACGGGAAATCGCACAACGATGACCGGAGGCGAGCTTGAGTGTTGTTCAGGAACAAATGCCGACACCGCTGTTTTTTAGCGAAAGTGCGGTAGCAAAAGTAAGGGAACTGGTTGAGGAAGAAGAGAATCCTGGCCTCAAACTCCGTGTGTTTGTGACAGGGGGCGGGTGCTCTGGCTTTCAGTATGGATTTTCATTCGATGACAGTCAGGATGAAGACGATACAGCGATCGAAAAAGATGGTGCCACGCTGCTGGTTGATCCCATGAGTTATCAATATCTGGTGGGTGCTACCATTGACTATCAGGAAGGGCTGCAAGGGTCCCAATTCGTGGTGCAAAACCCCAATGCCAGCTCAACGTGTGGCTGTGGGTCGTCATTCTCGATCTGAGAAGCCACCGTCAATTTGGCAGGTTTGTGGTCAGGGCCAGTAAATCGCGCCCAATATCCGGTTTCCGATAGCCCCCGTCACCTTCGGTACATTTCCCGGTAGCTTGAGCAGTGTTTGTTTGGCCAGCCAGGCAAACGCTGTTGCCTCCACCCATTGCGGGTCGAGGCCGAGTTCCTGAGTTGAATGGACAGAAAAGGGCAGGCAAGCTTTCTGCAGTTCCGCCATTAACACTGAGTTTTTGACTCCACCCCCGCAGGCGTAAATCTTCAGCTGCGGTGACGACTGCGGCAACTGACGCACAATAGTGATAACCGTTAGCTCCAGTAAGGTTCGCTGCACGTCGGCCGGCCTTACTTCCGGATGCCGGTTCAGCATGGTCTGAATCCAATCGAGATTGAACTTCTCTTTTCCGGTGCTTTTCGGCGCTTGTTGAGCAAAATAGCCGTCGCTCAACATGTCACTTAGCAAGTTTTGGTCGATCCGACCTTCATTAGCCCAGCGACCGTTTTCATCGTAATGTCGGCCGGTCTGGTGCAGGCACCAAGCATCCATCAAACCATTCCCCGGGCCAGTATCAAAGCCGCTGGCATCGTCGGAGTTGTCTCCAGACAGCCAGCTTATATTGGCAATACCGCCGATGTTCAATATACAGCGATCCTCATTCGACTGACCAAAATAGGCTCGATGAAAGGCCGGTACCAGGGGCGCACCTTCACCACCGGCGGCGATGTCCCGTCGCCGAAAGTCCGCCACCGTAGGAATGCCGGTTGCTTCGACAATGATGTTAGGGTCGCCGAGTTGGATTGAAAACGGTGTCTTACATTTGGGTTGATGGCGAACGGTTTGGCCGTGGCTGCCGATTGCGGCCACATCAACGGCCGACAGCGGGCTTTTTTCAAGGACTTGACGAGCGGCCTCACCAAACAGGCACCCGAGCTGGTGGTCGAGTTCGCCAAGATCGTCGGGGCTGCCCTGGTTTTGACTCAATCGCGTGAGACGTTGCCGTAACGTGTCGGGATAAGCCTGGGTATGCGTGGCATGCAGTGTGAGGGTGTGGTCCGAAAACGACACCAGCACGGCGTCGATGCCGTCCATGCTGGTGCCTGACATCAGCCCAAGAAAGGCTGTTTTATCCATGTTACTCGCCTCTTGCGAGTGTTAAACGCCCTGCGTCCCGGTAAGTGTCCAGTTGGGCCAGGGTCCGTTCGGTTGCTGCTTTAAAGTGCGCCACTTCAGATTTCGGAATCGGTGCCGCATCGGGTAATTTTACCGTTGCAGGATTGCGGTGCGTGCCGTTGACGCGGAACTCGTAGTGAAGGTGAGGCCCTGTTACCAAGCCCGTTGAGCCGACGTAACCGATAACTTGTCCTTGCTTGACGTATTTGCCGTAGCGCACGCCTTTAGCCAACTTATTCATGTGAGCGTATAGGGTCGTAATGTTGTTGCCGTGCTGAAGGACAACCGCATTGCCATAGCCGCCTTTGCGCCCGGCATGGATAACCTTGCCTTCACCGGCGGCCTTGATAGGCGTGCCTGTTCTGGCGGCGTAGTCTGTCCCCTTATGTGCTCGAATGGTATTGAGCACAGGGTGTCGACGCTTCAGGTTAAAGCGAGACGAAATTCTTGCAAAATCGACGGGAGTGCGCAAAAAGGCTTTCCGCATGCTTCGGCCATCCGGGGTGAAGTAGTCGCTCACGCCTTGTTGGTCGGTATAAAAAACCGCCGAAAACTCTCGGTTCTGGTTGTTAAAATTGGCGGCCAGGATTTTGCCGTTATCAATTTTCTCACCATCGAGATAAAGCTCTTCATAGACGACGCTGAACTGATCACCCTTACGGATATCCAACACAAAATCGATATCCCAGCCAAAGATGCCGGCAAGTTCCATGGTGAGCTTGTCCGTCAGGCCTGCTTGCTGGCCTGCGCCAAAGAGCGAGCTCTCGATTTCAGCCTGGGCGTATCGGGTTCTTACTTCCGGCTCTCGAATAACTTTCTTACCGACAAAGCCGTCATCCGTCTTGTCAATTTTCAGGGATTCAAGACGCGACCGCCGGAGTTTGACTGAACTCAAGCTGCCGTCGGCCTCTGTAGCAAAGGCGATGGTTTCACCCGCATAAAGTCGCTGAAGTTTGTTGGCTTCGCCTTTGCCATGAATGACGGACAGCATCAGGCCGTCGTTAAAGCCGGCTTTTTTAAAGAGTCCGGACAAGGTGTCGCCAGGCTTAACCGCATACTCGGCCCAGACGATATCCGGTTTGACCGGTGCATTGTTCGCTTCGTCGTTTTCGGCTAAGGCTGTGGTGCCGGAGTCTTCCGGAGCATTCGGCACATCCACGCCCATTTGGCTTGAATCGCCCCGGGTCGGGGCGTTCGACGCCGTAGCACCAGAACCACTGATGACATCGCCGGATGCCGTTGTGGGTTTTAGTTCCCCGGACTCGAGATCCAGGGAAACGGACATTCGCTTTGCCTCAACGTCGGCGCTGGGACTTAACATCATCGTCGTGCCGACAACCGCACTGATAACAACGGCGGCCGCGAGGTGAGTTTTAGGAAACGTTTTTATCACGATACTAACCTGTTTTTAGTCATTACATCTGTAAGTTGAACAGCCTAATTAAAGTCAGCTTTCAAGTATAGATCAACCAATACAGTATAAAAAGCGTGCACATTAGCGTCAGTCTGAATGACGACGCAGATTTTCTCACCGCGCTTGCTATAATATGGCGCTTTTATTGGTTCGGGCTGGTCGTTATTTGATCAGTCCTGAATGTATCAGGATTTGGGGTAACGCTCAGCATTGTTTTGTTGAGGTGTGTAACAGTCCAAGCGGTCAATGCAATCAAGGGGTTTAGTTCATGTCATCAATCGAAGACGCTCTCGCCATTATCAAACGTGGCGTGGATGAGTTGCTGCCAGAGGAGGAGTTGGTTGCGAAGCTGAAATTAGGGCGGCCGCTGCGAATCAAGGCGGGATTCGACCCCACGGCGCCGGACTTGCATCTTGGCCATACCGTGTTGATCAATAAGCTCAGGCAATTTCAGGACCTAGGTCACGAAGTAATTTTCCTGATCGGTGATTTCACCGGAAAGATAGGTGACCCAACGGGCAAGAGTGCGACCCGACCGCCGCTGACTGATGAGCAGATTGCTGCGAATGCGGTTACCTATAAAGAGCAGGTGTTTAAGATTCTGGATCCGGTTAAGACGCGAGTGGTGTTCAATTCGGAATGGATGGGGAAGATGACCGCGGCGGATATGATTCGCTTGGCCGGTCAGTACACAGTAGCGCGCATGCTCGAGCGGGACGATTTCGATAAGCGGTATAGGGCCGAGCAGTCAATTGCCATTCATGAATTTTTGTACCCGTTGGTGCAGGGTTACGATTCCGTTGCATTGGAGGCAGACGTTGAGCTTGGTGGTACCGATCAAAAATTCAATCTGCTGATGGGGCGGATTCTACAGAAAGGCTACGGTCAGTCACCGCAGGCTATTTTGACCATGCCGATTTTGGAAGGGTTGGACGGTGTGCAGAAGATGTCCAAGTCACTGGGCAACTACATAGGGGTCAATGACTCACCTGGGGAAATGTATACCAAGCTTCTTTCCATTCCGGACCATTTATTGTGGCGCTATTTTGAACTCCTGAGTTTGCGGCCGTTGGATGAGGTTGCCGGGTATAAGGCGGCGGTCGAGGCCGGGGAAAACCCACAGGACTATAAAAAGATATTGGCGGAAGAGATTATCACCCGCTTCCATAATGAAGAGGCGGCAAAAAGTGCGCACAAATCTGCGGGTAATCGTGTCGCGTTGGGTGAGATTCCCGAGAATGTACCGCGGGTAGAGGTTTCTCTCGGTGATCAGGCGCAGTTGCCAATGTCCAGCGTCTTGAGGTTGGCCGGACTGGTGAAGAATGGCGCGGCCGCGCGCGACGTGATGGGTCGGGGGGCGGTGTTTATTGATGGCGCGCCAGCGCAGGCCGATACAGTGTTCAGTCTGGGAGATGAGTGCGTGATGCAGGCGGGCAAAAAGAAAATCGCTCAGATTGTGATCACTAAATAGCTGTTTTAAAGTTATTTTGGATTTTTCGTCGAACCGCGTTGACACGGCGGCCACGGTCTGTAGAATGCGCATCTCGCTTGAGGGACAGGGCCAGCGGGCCGGCCTCAGGGGATGTTTAACCGCTTGAATTGATTGATGTTTAAGAGATTCAAATTAGCGGTTGACAAGGTCGGGAAACGCTGTAGAATGCGCACCTCGATTGGGCAAACGCCCCGCTCTTTAAAAAGTTGATCAAGTAATTCGTGTGGGCGCTGGCTGAGGTATTTCGGCAAGAAATATCAAGACAGCGACTCGTCGAACATTGAGTTTTGTCTTGAGCAAGAATCGCGATCTTCGGATTGCAGTATGATTTAAACTGAAGAGTTTGATCATGGCTCAGATTGAACGCTGGCGGCAGGCTTAACACATGCAAGTCGAGCGGAAACGATGGGAGCTTGCTCCCAGGCGTCGAGCGGCGGACGGGTGAGTAATGCATAGGAAACTGCCCAGTAGTGGGGGATAGCCCGGGGAAACCCGGATTAATACCGCGTACGCCCTTCGGGGGAAAGCAGGGGATCTTCGGACCTTGCGCTATTGGATGTGCCTATGTCGGATTAGCTAGTTGGTGGGGTAAAGGCCTACCAAGGCGACGATCCGTAGCTGGTCTGAGAGGATGATCAGCCACATCGGGACTGAGACACGGCCCGAACTCCTACGGGAGGCAGCAGTGGGGAATATTGGACAATGGGGGCAACCCTGATCCAGCCATGCCGCGTGTGTGAAGAAGGCTTTCGGGTTGTAAAGCACTTTCAGTGAGGAGGAAAAGTTAGTCTTTAATACGGGCTAGCCCTGACGTTACTCACAGAAGAAGCACCGGCTAACTCCGTGCCAGCAGCCGCGGTAATACGGAGGGTGCAAGCGTTAATCGGAATTACTGGGCGTAAAGCGCGCGTAGGTGGTTTGATAAGCGAGATGTGAAAGCCCCGGGCTTAACCTGGGAACGGCATTTCGAACTGTCAGGCTAGAGTGTGGTAGAGGGTAGTGGAATTTCCTGTGTAGCGGTGAAATGCGTAGATATAGGAAGGAACACCAGTGGCGAAGGCGGCTACCTGGACCAACACTGACACTGAGGTGCGAAAGCGTGGGGAGCAAACAGGATTAGATACCCTGGTAGTCCACGCTGTAAACGATGTCTACTAGCCGTTGGAGATCTTGAATCTTTAGTGGCGCAGCTAACGCACTAAGTAGACCGCCTGGGGAGTACGGCCGCAAGGTTAAAACTCAAATGAATTGACGGGGGCCCGCACAAGCGGTGGAGCATGTGGTTTAATTCGACGCAACGCGAAGAACCTTACCTGGCCTTGACATGCTGAGAACTTTCCAGAGATGGATTGGTGCCTTCGGGAACTCAGACACAGGTGCTGCATGGCCGTCGTCAGCTCGTGTCGTGAGATGTTGGGTTAAGTCCCGTAACGAGCGCAACCCCTATCCTTAGTTGCCAGCACGTAATGGTGGGAACTCTAGGGAGACTGCCGGTGACAAACCGGAGGAAGGTGGGGATGACGTCAGGTCATCATGGCCCTTACGGCCAGGGCTACACACGTGCTACAATGGTGCGCACAGAGGGCTGCAAACCCGCGAGGGGGAGCCAATCTCACAAAACGCATCGTAGTCCGGATCGCAGTCTGCAACTCGACTGCGTGAAGTCGGAATCGCTAGTAATCGTGAATCAGAATGTCACGGTGAATACGTTCCCGGGCCTTGTACACACCGCCCGTCACACCATGGGAGTGGATTGCACCAGAAGTGGTTAGTCTAACCTTCGGGAGGACGATCACCACGGTGTGGTTCATGACTGGGGTGAAGTCGTAACAAGGTAGCCGTAGGGGAACCTGCGGCTGGATCACCTCCTTAAACGAAGCCGAATATTTCGGTCAGAGCCCACACGAATTACTTGATCAGCGGAAAAGAGAGCAAAGGGTCTTTCAGGCCCGACTTGGCTTGTCTTGCGCAAGCAAAACCGGGTCTGTAGCTCAGGTGGTTAGAGCGCACCCCTGATAAGGGTGAGGTCGGTGGTTCAAGTCCACCCAGACCCACCAAAATCGTCCAGCTCGGCGTTATCGAATGACTTGCATAGCAGGCTATGCGGCACCATCCGATGTCTTGATCTGAACGATTTCCGGGTTCGATTCTGGTTGACAGACGAACGCGGATGCGCCGAACAGGGTTTGTTAATCTAGGCGCAGTGAGAGTGAGAGAAGGCGTGATCCTCGAGGGATCATGACGGAAGCGAACGAACGCTGCAACGACGAGTAACAGGCACTGTGCAAGCAGACGGGGCTATAGCTCAGCTGGGAGAGCGCCTGCCTTGCACGCAGGAGGTCAGCGGTTCGATCCCGCTTAGCTCCACCAAAACGCCTGAAACACCCAAGCGAATACCTGAACACGTTCCCCCTGGGAAGTGTCAGTGTACAGAAACAAGATTTTCAGTAGTGTGACAGAGTGAATTGTTACCGCTGAAGGCCTTCTTTCTGATCACTGGTCAGACATGCTCTTTAACAATGTGGACAAGATTGAAACATCCGAGAGGATTCATTTCATTATCTCCGAAATGGATTCATCTCAATTGATAACGATCAAGCGTTATCCGGTGTTGTCGTTGAAGTGTTGTGTATAACACCTGCGACTGATCTTGAATTTGCTGCGCCTTCGGGTAGGTGGATGAGAGAACAGTTGTCTTGGGGTTATATAGTCAAGCAACTAAGCGCATACGGTGGATGCCTTGGCAGTCAGAGGCGATGAAAGACGTTGAAGCCTGCGATAAGGCTCGGGGAGCTGGCAAACAAGCTATGATCCGGGCATCTCTGAATGGGGAAACCCACCCGACTTCGGTCGGGTACCTTGCACTGAATACATAGGTGTAAGGGGCGAACCGGGGGAACTGAAACATCTAAGTACCCCGAGGAAAAGAAATCAACCGAGATTCCCTAAGTAGCGGCGAGCGAACGGGGACTAGCCCTTAAGCTGGACAACTGGTAGGAGAAGGCTCTGGAAAGTGCCGCCATAGTGGGTGATAGCCCCGTATCCGAAACCTGAGTCTAGTGAAATCGAGTAGGACGGGACACGTGATATCCTGTCTGAACATGGGGGGACCATCCTCCAAGGCTAAATACTCCTGACTGACCGATAGTGAACCAGTACCGTGAGGGAAAGGCGAAAAGAACCCCTGTGAGGGGAGTGAAATAGATCCTGAAACCGTATGCGTACAAGCAGTCGGAGCAGACTTGTTCTGTGACGGCGTACCTTTTGTATAATGGGTCAGCGACTTATGTTCAGTGGCGAGGTTAACCGTATAGGGGAGCCGTAGGGAAACCGAGTCTGAATAGGGCGATTTAGTCGCTGGACATAGACCCGAAACCGAGCGATCTATCCATGAGCAGGTTGAAGGTGCAGTAACATGCACTGGAGGACCGAACCCACTGTCGTTGAAAAGCCAGGGGATGACTTGTGGATCGGAGTGAAAGGCTAATCAAGCTCGGAGATAGCTGGTTCTCCCCGAAAGCTATTTAGGTAGCGCCTCGGACGAATACCACTGGGGGTAGAGCACTGTTTCGGCTAGGGGGTCATCCCGACTTACCAACCCGATGCAAACTCCGAATACCAGTGAGTACTATCCGGGAGACACACGGCGGGTGCTAACGTCCGTCGTGAAGAGGGAAACAACCCAGACCGCCAGCTAAGGTCCCCAAATTCCAGTTAAGTGGGAAACGATGTGGGAAGGCTCAGACAGCTAGGAGGTTGGCTTAGAAGCAGCCATCCTTTAAAGAAAGCGTAATAGCTCACTAGTCGAGTCGGCCTGCGCGGAAGATGTAACGGGGCTCAAACTGGATACCGAAGCTGCGGCTGTGCACGTAAGTGTACGGGGTAGGGGAGCGTTCTGTAAGCCTGCGAAGGTGTGTTGAGAAGCATGCTGGAGGTATCAGAAGTGCGAATGCTGACATGAGTAACGACAATGGGAGTGAAAAACTCCCACGCCGGAAGACCAAGGTTTCCTGCGCAACGCTAATCGGCGCAGGGTGAGTCGGCCCCTAAGGCGAGACCGAAAGGTGTAGTCGATGGGAAACGGGTTAATATTCCCGTACCTCGCGTGACTGCGATGGAGAGACGGAGAAGGCTAGGTAAGCCGGGCGACGGTTGTCCCGGTTTAAGTGTGTAGGCAGAGGACTTAGGCAAATCCGGGTCCTTAATGTCGAGACACGATGACGACTGCTCTTTTAGAGCGGGAAGTTATTGATGCCATGCTTCCAGGAAAATCTTCTAAGCTTCAGGTCACGAGAGACCGTACCCCAAACCGACACAGGTGGTCAGGTAGAGAATACCAAGGCGCTTGAGAGAACTCGGGTAAAGGAACTAGGCAAAATGGTGCCGTAACTTCGGGAGAAGGCACGCCGGTATTACGTGAAACCCCTGCGGGTGGAGCGGACGCCGGTCGAAGATACCAGGCCCCTGCGACTGTTTATTAAAAACACAGCACTGTGCAAACACGAAAGTGGACGTATACGGTGTGACGCCTGCCCGGTGCCGGAAGGTTAATTGATGGGGTTAGCGCTTGCGCGAAGCTCTTGATCGAAGCCCCGGTAAACGGCGGCCGTAACTATAACGGTCCTAAGGTAGCGAAATTCCTTGTCGGGTAAGTTCCGACCTGCACGAATGGCGTAACGATGGGGGCGCTGTCTCTACCCGAGACTCAGTGAAATTGAAATCGCCGTGAAGATGCGGTGTATCCGCGGCTAGACGGAAAGACCCCGTGAACCTTTACTATAGCTTCACAGTGAACTTTGAGCATGTTTGTGTAGGATAGCTGGGAGGCTTTGAAGCGGTGACGCCAGTCATCGTGGAGCCAACCTTGAAATACCAGCCTGACATGTTTGAGGTTCTAACTTCGTCCCCTTATCGGGGATAAGGACACTGTGTGGTGGGTAGTTTGACTGGGGCGGTCTCCTCCTAAAGCGTAACGGAGGAGCACAAAGGTGGGCTAAGCACGGTCGGACATCGTGCGGTTAGTGTAATGGCACAAGCCCGCTTGACTGCGAGACAGACACGTCGAGCAGGTACGAAAGTAGGTCATAGTGATCCGGTGGTTCTGTATGGAAGGGCCATCGCTCAACGGATAAAAGGTACTCCGGGGATAACAGGCTGATACCGCCCAAGAGTTCACATCGACGGCGGTGTTTGGCACCTCGATGTCGGCTCATCACATCCTGGGGCTGAAGCCGGTCCCAAGGGTATGGCTGTTCGCCATTTAAAGTGGTACGCGAGCTGGGTTTAGAACGTCGTGAGACAGTTCGGTCCCTATCTGCCGTGGACGTTGGAGATTTGAGGAAAGCTGCTCCTAGTACGAGAGGACCGGAGTGGACGAACCTCTGGTGTTCGGGTTGTCACGCCAGTGGCATTGCCCGGTAGCTATGTTCGGATAGGATAACCGCTGAAAGCATCTAAGCGGGAAGCCCCTTCCAAGATGAGATCTCCCTGGACCCTTGAGGTCCCTGAAGAGCCGTTCAAGACCAGGACGTTGATAGGTCGGGTGTGTAAGCGCTGCGAGGCGTTGAGCTAACCGATACTAATTGCTCGTGCGGCTTGACTATATAACACCCAAGACAATTGCGGATACCGCAACGGTCGTTATCAAGAATTCAATCTTGTCCCAACCAGTGATCAAACGTTTTGTCTGACGACTATAGCGATTTGGAACCACCTGATCCCATACCGAACTCAGCAGTGAAACAGATCAGCGCCGATGGTAGTGTGGCATTGCCCATGTGAGAGTAGGTCATCGTCAGACTCTTAATACCCAAAACCCCAGCAGCTTACCCTGCTGGGGTTTTTTTATGGCCCGCCAAAAGGCCG
>NZ_WUQJ01000004.1 GCF_011074955.1 Marinobacter caseinilyticus
GGGTTCTACCCCGTTACTGCGGACATTCCTGAAAAGAGGCACACTGTGCCAAAGGAGTGTTCATGTCCAGACGCAGAAAATATAGCCCAGAGTTCAAACGCGAAGCCATTGCTTTAACCCGGCAACCCGGTGTGAGTTGTCGCCAGATAGCTCTGGAGGTTGGAATTAATCCCAACCTGCTATCTCGTTGGCGCAGAGAAGCGGATGAGGAGACGGACAAGGCCTTCAAGGGCTCTGGTTCCCCCAGAGATGAGGAGGTTGCCCGTCTCAAGCGAGAGTTAGCCCGAGTGAAGAAGGAGCGTGATTTTTTGCGCGAAGCGGCAGTGTTCTTCGCAAAGGAGTCGTCCTGAGGTATCAGGCGATTCAACGTTGTCGCAATCATTTCCCCATACGTCTTATGTGCCGATGCCTGAAGGTGTCGGCCAGCGGTTATTACGCTTGGGTATCTCGCCCTGAGTCCGCCAGGGCAAAGGCGAATCAGCACTTGCTGTCGCGCATCAGAGAGATTCATGACGATAGCGGTGGCATGATTGGCTCACCCCGCATGCACGAGGACCTGGTTGCCGAGGGTGCTTCAACCAGTCTGAACCGTGTTGCGCGATTGATGGCCAAACACGGCATTCAGGGTTGGCCACGGAAGAAGCGCGGACGCTTGGGACGTCAATCTTATCGGCCACCGGGTATCCGGAATCATCTGGAGCGGAATTTCTCCGCTCTGGAGCCGGACACCAAGTGGGTGACGGATATAACAGAAATAACCACGCAGGAAGGAAAACTCTTTCTCTGCGTGGTCCTCGACCTGTTCAGCAAGCTGGTCGTTGGTTGGTCCATGCATCACCGGCAGGATCGGTATATGGTGATCAGAGCGGTTGAGATGGCCGTTTGGCAGCGACAGGGGAATATCCCTGTGATCCTGCATTCAGATCGAGGCAGCCAATTCACCAGCGGAGACTATCAACGATATCTCGGCAGTAATCGCTTGGTGAGTAGCATGAGTGCAGTTGGTCATTGTGGCGATAATGCCGCCTGCGAGGGATTCTTCGGGATGCTCAAGCGGGAGCGAATTCACCACCGGCGCTACCGAACTCAGAACGAAGCGCGAGCTGATGTATTCGACTACATTGAGCGGTTCCATAATCCCAGGATGCGACGTAGAGTTGCCGCTCAGGATCTGAAGTTGTCAGCCGTTTTAAAACCGTCCGTGGAAACGGGGTAGAACCCCCCACGAGTATTGTGCGCGAAGTGATCAACTCGACCTACCATGCAATGCCTGGCGATCAAGGGAAGATCACACCCAGGACACTTGCAGCCACACTTAGCGCCACCGGGAACATCCCGAACGTCCACGTACTTTTTCAGTTCAATGTGAAACCCGAATGGTATCTTTGTCTCACTCACGAAAAATCTCCAATTCGAGTGATGTTGGCTGTTGATAGCTAATCGAAATGGGCATTGAGTGTCAACAAAGTATCCAGACTCTTTGTGATCACATATCTGGGGGAGTAGCAATAAATTGATTTTGAGCACCACCTGTTTGCTAGCAAGGTGAAACTCTACGTTCCGAGAATTGGGTTCGAGGCCTATCTTCGGCAAGTTTGTTTAGCGGGTCCTTCCTAAAGTTAATCAAGCACCGGGGGGGTCGCTGAGCGTGGTTTTCACGTGTTTTCACATTTCCCTAGACGCCACAACTTCAGGAATTATCACCAGTGTGGGTCAGTTCGTTTCGCAAGTTCGGTACCCCTAAAGGGGGGTACACCGAGCGAACTTGCAAGACTACCGAACCACCGAACCGAACAAAAAATACCAACGGTGCTAAAACCCTTGGGGTACAAGGGCTCCCGGTTATTCGCTTTTCCGAATTATCGAACCGAACTTGACTGAACTTCCAGACGGGAGAAAAAGATAGTTCGGCTGGATTTCCGAACTATCAGGAGGTTTTTTAACCGAATTCGGGGTCTTTCCGGTAGATTTTTATCGCTTTGCCGTCCTTGCCCACGGTGATTAAATCCTGAACTTCAAAATGTTTTCTGGCTTCACTTACCCGGGCTCTATTGATTCCCTCGTTTTTGCATAATTCGACCAGCGTTTTGTTGTGCAGTATTTCACCACCGGTATTATCCATTGCATGAACCAGGACTTCCCAGATTTTATTCTGTTGTGGTGTCATCCGGGGTTCCGGATCGTCAACAAACTCATCACCCTGAACCACTACAGCACTATTTCCGATTTTCCCCAGATCCACACTGTGAAGCTTCAACAAAACAGCTTCAGGTATTTCCGCATCCTTCATTTTAGTAGTCTGTAATGCGATTGTTCCGCCAGCCCTCGCCTCCACCCGGTGCTCAATGTCTACCGCACCCTTCAGGGCACTGGCACCACGGGCGCGATCTTTATTGCCCTGCCCAGTATGGTGAACAATTAGAACCGTGGTTTGCAATTCGTGTTTTAGCCGGTCCATGTGCTGAACGAAAAGCCCCATGTCTTTGTTGCTGTTCTCATCAAGGCCACCGAAATTTCTAGCCAGGGTATCAACAACAATCAAAGCCGGTGCACCATGATCATTAATCATCTTTATCACTAGCTGCACGGCTTCCCATTCCGTCAGTGGTGCAGCGGTAGTACTGACGTAAATGTTCTCAAGCTTCACTCCTCTATACTTGCACCAGGCTCTGAGCCTGCGGCCTATACCAGCGTGCCCCTCACCGGCTATATAAAACACCGCCCCTTGTTTCACCGGAAAACCCTGCCAAACCTCACCAGTGGCAATACAACAGGCAATGTCCAGAGCAATGAATGATTTGCCCACACCGGGCTCACCAAACATGATCACCATGGTGTTAGCTTCAATGTACCGCTCTACCAGCCACTGAACGGGCTCAATATTGGCTATCAACTCAGCACCAGAAATAAAGCGGAAACCGCGTCGAATCGGTGCCCTCCTTATCGGTTCCAGCGGTGGCAGGTCATCAAACAGGCTAACAACGTTCTGATAGTCCGCCAGCACTTTGGCCAGGGTGTGTTTCCACAACCAGTCCGCTGCCGATTTCCTGTCCCCCCTCCGATCCAGGGCAGCACCGGCCAGAAAGTGTTCTTTATCGGTGAGTACCGTCAGGATTGATTCAACGTTCACACCGGCGCTTTTCATTTCCTGGCACACAACAAGCAGGGCAGCAGAACGGTCCACCTCGTTTGAACCCTGTTTCGGATAGTCCTTTGCCAGCGGTCCTTCACCGTCTCGTATCAGGGCTTTCCAGCGCTCCCCTATTTGCATATCATCCAATGACACCAACGGTGCTTCCGAGTCCCATTCCAGATCACCCACGGTGAGATTTGCGTCAGTGCTGGCGGATTGTCTGAACCAATCCTGATAAAGCGTATTGAGGGCGGCACCGGCTGCTTTAACCGTGCCATGCCCTCCCACCACGTCCGCAGTGATCGTGAAAAACCGGCCATCCTGATACATTTCCCGGCCTGCCTTGTTGTCGCAGTGACCAGCGCCGGGCAACTCTCCTTTGCAGATAATGTGCAGCCCTTTACCGGACGGTGACCTTTCGGTGAATGATTGCAGTTCATCCACTGCCCGCCGGGCGTCATCCCGCAGGTTCCCGGATTCATCAAAGCAGTTATCCAGGTCTACCCCTACAAACGGATCACCAGCGGTGAAAACGAACCCTATACCAGTGTGGCCGTCCATAAGGTACGCTTCGCAAGCTTCATCAAATGTTCCCCAGTCTCCCCGCCTTTTCGTGCTGGCGGGCTTCCCAGTTTTCGGGTTATGCGGAACCTTAGTCACTTTTACGGTGCCGTCCCGCTTTGTCTTTTCCACCGCTTTCCAGACTACCCATTGGGCGCATTCCTGAAGCTCACCGGGAACCCGATCAAAGTTTGGCTGTAGAAGTCCCGGTAATATAGCCGGGGGCTCCTGTTCAATGTTCACTGTAGACATCGGGCACCCCTCCGATGAAAAATTCAGCAGTGCTATCGCTTCCCCTTACTAGCTTGGCAAGCCCTACGTATAACTGCCCGTACGCTGTAGCAGCAACAACCCTATCTACCTCAAAAACTGTCCTGGATGGTTTAAAATTCGCAACCAACCATTCCAAGTCGGCAAAAGACTCTCCATCAATGGTGCAATACGTGGCTTCATAGTCATTCATGTGCAATACACTTGAGATCTGCAATCCCATCAGCAAGGGGTCAACAAACCATTTACCCATTGCATCTTGCACAACGCGGTTGGACGCCTTGGAGAGTGAGTGCGGTAAGAAAATCTCATAAACTTTGATTCGTCGCTTTTCCATGTTCATAACCTACTCCCTCACGCCTTCTGGCTTCCAGTCGGTGCACCAGCCAGCAATTGATCAACAACATCAGCGGGCCAAGCTAAAAAGCGGTTTGGGAGCTTAATTGGACGGATACCACACCAGTGGCCTTTCCGGCATAGAGATGCACGGATTGATCCAGGCTGGACACCGTAACGCATGGCGACTTCTTCGGTGGAATACGCCGAAACAGCCTCGCGGGCAATCTTTAAGATTTCACATTGATGGTTTTCAGTTCGCATGGCTATACCCCTTCATGTTGGTCATTGTTGAACCGTGAAGTGGATATGATCGGCGATACCGGTTTCACCAAGTCAAAGGGTTACTTTGGGTTAGGTGTTTTGGGTTGGGTCTAACTATCGACGCAAGGGTGATTTATTCGGCGACTCTTTGAAAGCCACCCCCAAGCTCGATCAAAAGCCTTGTTGAACTTTTTTTCGTCACCGGACGGAGCAAAGTCTTTAAGAGCTTCCCTGCGAACCTCTTTGCGAGTCTTAACTTTCACTTCGCTCTCGGTGCCCCTCCTGTATGGGGGCAGATTTTCAGGGTCGAAATTCATTTTTTGAAGAACTCGTAAGATGATCTTGCCCCGTTTTTCATTAACTAAAACACGTGGCGCCTTATCCGAGCCTACCTCTCCACCGGCAGCCACTGAAACACTCTCATCAACCACCACGCCATATGGACGCAGGTATCTAGCCAGATCTCGCACCTTCAGCCTATCAGTACCCCTAAACTCGACTCTTCCATCATCAGGAGTAATAGGTTTAGCACCGTAGGGGGTGCGATCAATCAGCGTAATCTCACCGTCACCGACTGCCTTTGATAGCAGCCGAATATGCATACCCGCCAGATAAAGTTGATAGAAATTGTTTCCTGATAATTTGGGCAACACAGCTAATACCGACGGTTCACCCTGGCTTTCCAGAATCGAACGAACCCCTCTTGCCGCGTCAACTTCACTCTGAAAATCCCAACTCATCCGATGCCAAATCCTAGCCGCCAACTGGTAAAAAAGGGCGTCCCTGCCCTCCCATAAATCCCAGTTCTTCGGATGCATAGCTTTTGCCACCATGGCCGGCACTTCAGCAACAGGAACAGACACTTGGTTTACAGGCAAGGGAATCAGATAGACCGCTTCCATAGCCTCACCTCCGCATCCCTTCAAACCGGCTCACCGCTGTTTCCATCAAGCCAATTACCCGCCGGTTGTGCTTCCAAGGCTTCCCGCATACCCGCCAGCGAGTCAGAAACGTAAAGAGGGTCATGTTTTAACTCTTCCTGAACATCATCGTCTGACAGCATCATTAAATCAAAAGCGCCAAGCCTGCCGGATCGCGTTTCCTCTAATGACTGTTCAAGCTGGCAGGCTTCCCATTCGGTGATCACACCGGTGGCTGCTACGTTGTTTTGATTCATGGTCATCATCTCCTATAGTCCCGACTATCGGGTTTCAGTTACACCGCGCGTAGACGCTTACCCGCCACCGGTGGTTCAAACTGAATTCCGGCCTGTTCCAGAATCCACCCTTCAATTTTCTCGTGCCACTGTCGCAACAGGTCTAGCGGGCGCCGGCGGTAATGTTTCTCTACGGTGGCACTAGGCTTGTGCCCTTGGATTTGTGCGACGATACCGGCGGGCACTTCTACCCATTCAGACAAGGTGCCGAACGTCCGCCTCAGACCGTGCAGGGTCAACCCTTCTATAGCGGCAACCGTTAGTGCCCGCTGGTGTTGTGCCCGTGGTTCTACCAGGTGCCCACGCTTTGCAGTAGGGCTAGAGAATACCCATTCATTCCGGCGCGGTAGTGAGTCGATCAGGAAGGCGACATAAGGGGTCAACGGAATAATCCGCTCCCCTTCTACTTTGTCCCGAATCGAAAGACTCTCCCAACGAAAATCAACGTCTGACCATCGCAGGGTTGCCAGTTCGCCGCGTCTTGCACCGGTGAACATCAAGATTTGAAGGTAAGCAGAAATAACGGGATTTTGAATTTGCTGAACGCCCTTGAACCAGGCGGGCAACTGTTCACGCTGCAAGCAATCTGCTTTCACCCCTTTGCGGGGCAACGTCTGCTTAGCAATTCGTTTAGAACAAGCGTCAGTGGTGCATAAGTCCTGATAGCGGGGGTCATCGTCGCACCAGTTCAGGAAGGCTCGAAACAGGGCGAATGCTAACCGGGCACGTGTGGGGCGGGTTTCTACTTCCTTCGCCAGCCACTGTCCCACGATGCCCCCGTTTATGTCCGCCAGCTTCATTTTCATCAGTGGGGCTAATGCTCCGGGTTGTGTCTTTCCCTTTCCACGCTGGCGGGGTAAACCACCAGCCTGACTCATCTTATGATGATCCTTCAGGTGCAACTCACTCCACCGGGGCTTTCTCGACTCGATATAATCATCCCAAGCATCAGCAACGGTGGCATCAGCTCGCTTTGATTCGTTCTGTTCCTGCTTAAGATCATCAAGGCGCTGTTTCTTTTCAAGCCTGGGATCAATCCCTTGATCTAGCAGCGTACCCAGCCTACGAGCTTCCGCGCGGGCCTCGTCGATTCCCCACGTGCGGATGTCACCAATGGTTAACCGGATTGCCTTGGTATCAACCCTCCCCTGATAGATAAAAGCCTTTGCATTGGCGGTGGCACGAACCCCCAAACCCGGCACCGTGGAATCCCAAAGAAAGCATTGCTTGCCATCGGCACCACACTTGAAGCCATCAACCCTTCCGGCTGTCAGATTAACCCGCACTGTGAACCCATCCCTAAATATGAAAGCGCCGTGTAAGCACTATGTAAGCAGATTCAGAGAATACCGGTGCATACGGGTCAATGTAAAGAAGTGTCTTTGTTGTCAACTATTAGTTGAAAATCATAGTTTTACTTACTTTCTGATAGTTCAGGTCAACGCCAAAAAACGTGGACATTTAAGGATTGAAAATCCTCGTGTCGGTGGTTCGATTCCGCCTCCGGGCACCATGATTACTCAACAAAGCTCGCCTTGTGCGGGCTTTGTTGTATCTGACGACTTCTCCCCGCCGAATGCTCAGTAATCACCCACTGGCATCGCCTCACGTGGCGAAGCAGCAAGCCGACCAAACCCCCTTAGCGAATTATCAGGGTCGGCAGCCAACGGCTTTTCAGATTAATCCCGGTCACATCGTATTCGCCAAACGGCGGTACAGTGAGATCGTCGGGCGGCGCCGCCAGATTATTGAGATCCACCGCATGAGCCTCACCGAGGATGGCATCGTCGGTGACGGTCATCCGGTAGTAAATGCCGTTCCAGAAATTGGCACCGAACTCGGTCGGCTTTTTAAACATAAACAGCAGGTCGTGCTCCAGCCAGCGCAGGTCCGAAGCGGTTACGGTTCGGGGATTGTCGTACGGATAGGGAATCCGGCACATGAGCTCCTTCCCTTCCAGGCACTTCATTTCTTTCATCGACAGAAAATGATCACTGAAGTGCTCGGTCTCCACGTTTAACGTATACGCCACTGCTCCGGAATCCGTTGGCTGGGAAAAAGACACCGTGCCAATCCTGTGTTCTTTTTGTCCGGCATCCAACAGGTAAATGGCACGATGCCCCAGTGGAACACCGGCCGACCAGGCTGAGGATTCAACGAGCAACAGCCACCCAATGACAGCGCTCAGCTGCCCCAATCGTCTCAAAACCATTATTACCACTCCACCATGAGGCGCTACACGAGCGCATCCATTCAGTTTAGGGGTGGCGCCATGGCTCTCAATGGTACTTGAGTACCCTTTTCAGGCCTGCGACGCACCCATCACAAGGCGGCCACACAGCCATCACTGCGGGGATCGGCGGCGCCTTCCAGAACTCCATCCGGACGTCGCACCAATGCGCCGGCGTGCCCCATCGTGTCACTGAATGCCTCATCCAGCAGCTCAACCTGGTGACCTGCAGTCCTGAGTTGTTCAACCAGCTCAGGGGCGAAGCGGCTTTCCAGTTTCAAGCTGGTACTGACATCGCCCCAGGTGCGGCCCAACAGCCAGCGGGGTGCGGTTACGGATTGCTGAAGTGATTGGTTGAACATCGCATAGCGGCTGAACACCATTGCCTGCGTTTGCGGCTGGCCTTCACCGCCCATGGTGCCATAGCTCATCACGCGGCCATCGTCGAAATGCGCCAATGCCGGGTTGAGGGTATGAAAGGGTTTGCGGCCGGGGGCCAGGGCCTGCAGTGCGTTTGGATCAAGGGCAAAGCTGATACCTCTGTTCTGCCAGTTCACTCCAGTGTTCCGAAGTACCACGCCAGAACCAAACTCCCAAAATATACTCTGTATAAAACTGACAGCCCGACCATCGCGATCAATACAGCCCATCCAGATTGTGTCTCCCGGGGCGGCCGGATTGGGCCAGGGCATGGCACGGGCCGGGTCAACGTCTTGTGCCAATGCAGCCAGACGTTCCTCCGTCAGATAGTCATCCGGGTTTTCCGGCACCCGATCCGGGTCCGTGACGATCCGGTCCCGGACCCGGAAGGCCCGCTTGGTGGCCTCTACCAGGCCGTGTACGTAGTCGAAACCCTCAGCGTCTTTGATGCCCAGCTTATCGGCAATTCCAAGAATCATGAGCGATGCCAGACCCTGGGTGGGCGGCGGCAGGTTAAAGATACGCGCTCCGGCCACCTTTACCTGTAACGGCGTCACCCGCATTGCCCGGTAGTCCGCCAGATCCGCCGCGGTGAGCGGGCTTCCCAGACTTTGCAGCTCGTCACCCATGGCACGGCCCAGTTCGCCGCGGTAAAAATCATCCAGTCCGGCCCTGGCCAGTTGCTCGAACGTCGTTGCCAGCGTGGACTGTTTGAGGCATGAACCTGGTTCCGGCACGTTGTCACCGGGCATAAAGGCATCAAAAAACCCGGGCGCATTGGTCATTTGACCACTTTTATCACGGGTCAACTGAGACTGGCTCTGCGTCACTACGATGCCGGACTGCGCCTGATCCGTAGCAGGTGCCAACAATCGCGATAAGGGCAGAGGTTTCCCCCACGACGCCGCCACCGCCAGCGCTTCCTGCCAGCCGGCAATGGTGCCCGCCGTGGTTAATGCCGCCAGTGGGCCACGAGACGGAATCTGATCGTAACCCTGGTAGAATTCTGGCGTCGCCGCTTTTGCTGCCCGGCCGCAGGCATCAATGGCAACCGGTGTTTTGCCGGGCTCGTGAATCAGCCAGAAGCCATCACCACCGATGGAATTCATGTGGGGATAAACGGTGGCAATGGATGCGGCTGCGGCCACCATGGCCTCAACCGCGTTGCCGCCGTCGCGCAGCACATCACGACCGGCCTGGGCCGCAAGATGGTGGGGCGCAACAAACATGCCGTTCGCTGCATAGACGGTTTTAAGCATGATCTTTTTCTCCGGAATAGGTCACGACATCGATCTTGTAGGGAGGGCACTGAAAGCTTATCAGCTCATTAATCCATAGAACATCCGCAAGGATGTCATGAAGAGGAACAGCGCGAACAATTGCTTGAGCAAGGTGGCGTTAATGGCATGAGCAACCCGAGCGCCCACCGGCGCCATCAGCATGGTCGCCGGAACAATCAGCGCCAGGCCGATGAGGTTAATGTACCCCACCGTAAGCGGGGGCCGCGACTCAACACCCATGCCGTTGATGAGAAAGCCTATGGCGCCCGGCACACTGATTACAAACCCCAAGGCAGCGCCGGTACCGACGGCCGTAATCATTGGCACGCGCATGGCACTGAGGATCGGCACGCTGAGGGTACCACCCCCGATGCCCATCAGGGTCGAAATGCCACCAATAAACACACCCAGCAGCCCTGAGCCAGAAGCGCCAGGCAGGCCCTCGCGAACCGAGAAGCTGTCTTTCTTGAAGGCCATATTCAACGCAACCAACAAGGCGATGGTGGCGAATACGGCCGTCAGGCCCTGGTCGTCCATAAAACCACTGACGATGGCACCGATGACCACGCCCACGACCACGCCCGGTATCAGTTTCCTGAGAATCTCCGCATCCAGACTTCCTCGTTTGAAATGGGCGCGGGAGGAAATAATAGACGTGGGAATGATCGTTGCCAGCGATGTGCCCACCGCCACATGCATTCGGACGGCTTCATCAATACCCAAAAAGGTAAACAGATGATAAAGCACCGGCACAATCACAATGCCACCGCCAACGCCCAGCAACCCGGCCATCAAGCCAGCGACAATGCCTGTCACCAGCAGGGATAATGCCAATCCGATCAGCCATCCCATGGAATAGTCAGCAAAAAAATCCATATAACAACTCCTGAATGAGGGTTACCAGCCAATGGCTTCCGGCAACCAGGTCACCAGTTCGGGAAACTGAAAGAGCACCACCAACGCCACCAGTTGCAGCGCCACAAATGGCAAAACGCCCACATAGATGTCCCGAGTGCTGATGCCTTTTGGCGCAACGCCTTTCAGAAAGAACAGTGCCCAGCCAAAGGGCGGAGTGAGAAATGACATCTGCAAGTTCATGGCCACCATGATCGCCAGCCACACCATGTCGGTGCCATAGTTCATAAACACGGGCAAGAACATGGGCAGGGCAATATAAGAAATTTCAATCCATTCCAGAAAGAAACCCAACACAAACAACAGCGCCATCAGAAACAGAATCGCCCCGAGCTCGCCACCCGGCAGCAGTTCGAACATGGCATGGACCATCTGTTCGCCTCCCAGCCCCCGAAACGCCAGTGAAAACGGCTGCGCACAGAGCAGGATGAAGAACACCATGGCAGAGATCACCAGCGTGCCATGCAAGGTTTCTCTGAGCATTGCGGAACTGAAGCCTCGGGCTGCAACGGCGATGAGCAATGCACCCAGTGCGCCCATGGAAGCCGCTTCTGTCGGCGCTGCAACGCCCCCGACAATTGACCCCAGCACTGCAAACACCAGCAGCAGGGGTGGCATCACATGAGCAAAGAGGTCTTTGGCAAGCTGTTGGCCACTGATTGCCGCTCGCTCTTCTGCAGGGATTGCCGGTACCAACTCTTTTTTGAACACGCCCAACAGCACCAGGTACAGCATGTAGATCCCGGCCAGGATCAGGCCCGGTATAAAGGCCGCGGCAAACAACGCACCCACCGACTCACCCACTATATCCGACAGCAGGATAAGCACGAGACTGGGAGGAATAATCTGACCCAATGTACCGGAGGCGCAGATGGTCCCGCAGGACACACTCGGCGAATAACCTCGCCGCATCAACGCCGGCAATGTCAGTAAACCGACGGTCACGACCGTCGCACCGACGATGCCGGTGGACGCCCCCATCAACACTCCGACCAGGATGATCGCCAGCCCCATGCCACCATTCAGGCCACCCATGGCCTTGCCTATGGTTTCCAGCATGTTCTCAGCGACTTTCGATTTCTCCAGCATGACCCCCATGAACACAAACAGGGGAATCGCCAATAACGTGTAATTGGTTACGACCCCAAAGAGTCGGGCCGGCATCAGATTGAACAATGTTGTTCCGAAACCGAAATAGCCGGCCACAAAACCGGATACCGCCAACGAGATGGCCACTGGCACGCCGATGATTATCAACGCCAGGAACCCGGCAATCATGCCAATCACCAACCCCTCATTGCCGCTCATGCTGCACCTTCGGCGGTCAACTGTGCCGCGACAGGCAACGCATTGTCAGGATCACGAAACTGGATAAAGGCGCGGAAACAGTCAGCTAACCCCTGCAACAGCAGCAGCCCGAATCCCAGCGGTAGAAAGGCTTTCAATAGATAGCGAAAAGTCAGGCCACCCGGATCTGGCGAGCCTTCATTGAGATTGTACGACTGGATCACGTAGAACATCGCCAGCCAGGTAATGACGCCGCCGATTGCCACTGTGAGCAGCGACGACAGCATATCGACCACCGCCTGCATACGCAGGGAAAAACGCTCATACAGAAAGTCAATCCGCACATCGGCGCGGTGCTTCATCGAATAAGACAGCCCCAACAAGGCAATGGGCGACACCAGATGCCACTCCAGCTCCTGCAGGGACACCGGCCCGATGGAAAACAAATACCGCAATATCACATTGGTCGCCACCAGCAGAACGAGGGCGAGCACGCACAAGCGTGCCAGCCCCCCCATATGCTCCACCAGCCACTCCAGACTCTTGACGCACATCTTCATGGCTTGGCTCCCGTTACAGGTTCAGCAGAGGCTTTTCACTCAGCGCGGCCCAGGAGGCATGCTTGTCCTTAAACGCCATGTAGGAGTCGTAAACCTTTTTCATCTGCTCATCGGCGTTCGCCATGGTCGACAGCGTATCGCTGGTGACTTCCTTGAGGCGGCTGACAATCGGCGCTGGTAGCGGCTTAGCAATAACTCCCTCGTTTTCCACCAGGTCTTTCAAGGCATCGGCATTATTGGCTTCTGACCAGGACAGACTGTCCAGTACGGACGCCTGCGCCGCCATTTTAATGATCATTTGCAGGTCTTTGGGCAGGCTGTCCCAGAGCTTCTTGTTAATCAGCAGTTCCGTGACGTTGGTGGGCTCATGCCAGCCGGTGGTGTAATAGTTTTTGGCCGCCTTGTGCAGACCCAGGCGGCGATCCTGATAGGGGCCGACAAACTCCGCAGCGTCTATCACACCCCGCTCCAAGGCCGGAAAAATTTCACCACCGGGTAGCAGGCGAACAGTGACACCAAGCTCGCTGTAGACTTTGCCCGCCAGACCCGGAATGCGCATTTTCAAGCCATCCAGATCGCTGATGGATTCAACTGGATCACGGAACCAGCCGGTCATCTGCACACCGGTATTACCCATCGGGAACGCGATCAGGCCATAGGGCTCATAGAGTTCGTGCCACAATTCAAGACCGCCACCCTGATAGAGCCAGGACATCATGCCCTGGGTATTCAGTCCGAAAGGCACGGTGGTGAAAAACTGCGCGGCCGGAATTTTACCCGCCCAGAAATAAGCATTCGCCGCATTCATCTCGACCGTGCCTTCGGCCACTGCGTTAAACCCTTCCAGGGCCGGAATCAGTTCACCTGCCGCGAAATGGGAAATATTCAGACGACCGCCAGACATCTCACCCACTTTCTTACAGAAATCCATGGGACTGCCCGGCCCCTGAACATAAAAAGGGGAGCCCGGCGGATAGGCATTGGTCATCTTGAGGCTGAAGGTTTCCTTTGAGGCTGCCGCACTCGCAATGGCCGGCGCGCCAAGCGCAATACCTGCGGTAGTGGATGCCAGAGCTGCACCCAAAAATTTGCGTCGGTTAATAGTCATATCGAAAACTCCTGTGAAATCGTTTTGAGAAAGAACAGCGCCATTCTCGATCACCGTCGTCACAGGGAATTGCAGGTCTTGTGCCATATCGTGGGAACAATATAACTACATGTTTTAAATGTATTATTTTTTTATAATCGCGAATTTCATGTTGGACCGGGATGTATCGCGAAGAAGCACAGAATAAAAAAGGCGGCGACACGTTCGGTATCAACTCGACGGCAGAAAGGCAAAAATAAATGCATTAGGTACTTAATGCGCGGTGCAAAATTAACAAACGGACGTAAAAGGCGATCCGTCCGTACAATTGTCATTTATGCACCAGATCAACACACCCGCCCCAGCCTGGAGCGAAAGCCAATGACCGCGCTCATGCTCAGAGACGAGCACCACCCCGGCGATGTTTAACGCGTTTCAGCAGCGCACTGGATTCAATAGAGAGGATTTCCGGGCGAGCGAACAGATTCTGATTGACGAACGCGTTGAAGGTTTCGTAACTGTCCGTGAGGGTATGAATATGAAGGCTTTTGAGATCGGTCATGATGTACAGACTGACGACTTCTGGCTTGGATGCCAGTTCCTCCGCAATCGCTTCTATCGCATTGGGCGCGACCTTGAGGTCAATAAAGGTGGAAATCACCTTGCCCAGCTTTTCTGGGTTAATCACTGCGGTAAACTGCTCAATGACTCCGGCCTCAACCATCGCCTGAACCCGGGCTCTGGCATGGGCCCTGGAAACATCAAGCTGGCGCGCAATGTCCGCGAAGGAGGCACGTCCATCCTTAATCAGAAGATTCAAAAGTGCCGTATCCAGCTTGTTCATAAGATCAGTTCCGCTTCAGATTCGGTCTTATCATAAATACAAGTTCAACCAGAAGCGACTGCTGTCAATCGAAAACGAGCGGCTTGAATGCGGCTGGCTAATTGGTTACGGGAGCAACCATATCGAGGAACTGGGTGGCCTCGTCCAGAGAGGTAAACGTGTGCAGAACTTCCTGGCCCTCAATTTCGACGTCATAAATGATTTCGCTGGTGGTGAAGTCTCCCTGCCTTTCACTCACCCGGCGAGCCACCACGCAAATCAACCCGCGTTTCACCACAACGTCTTGCGATAGAACCATGAACGCAACCTTATTATCATTGTTAGTTTGTTGAGGATGGGTTTAGTCCGCCCGCCAATGTCAATCGCCGAAGCAAGTGTGCCATAAATTGACCGTCAGAATGTGATCCTTACCTAACGGTCACCATTTTTTACAATGATCAACAATTGACCCATCAGGCCGGGCAATCCAAGTCGTTAACGCCAACTATTGATTTCCAGCGCCACAGTCCGTACAACATTGCGCTTTGGCGTTAGCCTGGAGCGTGGATTCTCCCGAACCGAGTTCGGTCGCTAACCGAGTTACTGGATGATCAAATTCGTGTATGACGCCGATTAACGCTATCTTTAACATTAGAAAAACGTAATCAGTCAATGACGGGTACCCCACGACAGCCCAGGAGTAATACATGGCGGACAATGCGCCTCTGATTTGTAGGGACATCCATAAGAAATTCGATGAATTGGAAGTGCTGAAAGGTGTCTCACTTGAAACCTGCAAAGGTGACGTCGTCTCAATGATCGGCAGTTCCGGTTCTGGCAAAAGCACCTTCTTACGGTGCATCAACCTGCTGGAAACCCCGACGTCGGGCGACGTTATTGTGCACGGCGACCCAATTCGGTTCAAAACCAACCGCAAAGGTGAACGGGTACCGGCAGACAACCGTCAGGTTGAGCTCATCCGAGCCAAGCTTTCCATGGTGTTTCAAAGCTTCAACATGTGGTCCCACATGACGGTGCTGGAGAACATCATCGAAGCCCCGATCCATGTCCTGAAGGTTCCCCGCAAGGAAGCCATCGAGCGCGCTGAGAATTACCTGCATAAGGTGGGTATCTATGAGCGCAAGGATTACTACCCGGCCCAGATGTCAGGCGGCCAGCAGCAGCGTGCGGCCATTGCCCGGGCACTTGCCATGGAGCCTGAGGTCATGTTGTTTGATGAACCTACCTCCGCACTGGATCCCGAGTTGGTCGGCGAGGTTCTCAAGGTCATGCAGGGTCTTGCGGAAGAAGGTCGTACCATGATTGTGGTCACCCACGAAATGGCTTTTGCTCGTGATGTCTCAACACAGGTCCTATTCTTGCATCAAGGCGTCATTGAGGAACAGGGCACCCCAGACAAGGTCTTTGATAACCCGGACTCCGAACGCATGAAGCAGTTTCTAGCCCCTAATTTCTGACGGGGGCGACGAGTGGAACGTCCAATGCTATCTTGATCACATGCCTGGCAGGCTGACCCGTCCACAAAGGTTCACTGTGGAATCCTTGCAAGGTAAATCCATACGGCAGTTAAAACATGCCCATAATAAAGCCATCAGGCTAATAACCGGAGAAGTGACACATGAATAAACTGATTGTTGCAGCAAGCTGCGCACTCGCCCTGGCCGCTGGAAGCGTTCATGCCAAAGAATGGAAAGACATCCGCATTGCATTCGACGTTCCTTATGAGCCGTTCGAATACCGCACACCGGATGGTGAGCTGACAGGCTTTGAAGTCGAGCTGGCGACAGCTATGTGTGCAGAAATGGAAGCCAACTGCGAGTTTGTTGAGCAAGCATGGGATGGGATGATTCCCGGCCTGTTGGCAAGAAAATTCGACGCCATCATGTCTTCCATGTCCATCACACCGGAGCGCGCTGAGCGCGTCCTGTTCTCAAAAGCTTACTACAACACGCCCGGCGGATGGTTTGGCCGGGAAGGCATGGACGTAGACGTCACCGACATGGCGGCCATGAAAGGTAAAATCGTCGGCGTTCAACGCGGCACCACCATGGACACCTACGTAACCGAAAACATGAGCGGTACCGTGACTGTGAAGCGTTATACCACGGCCGACGACATGGTTCTGGACCTCGAAGGCGAGCGCCTGGACCTGGTGTTTGTTGATTACCCGGTTGGCGAACAGACCATTCTTACCCGTGATGGCTTTAAGGAAGTTGGCGACACGGTCAAGCTTGGCGAAGGCGTAGGCGTAGCGATGCGCAAGCGTGATGCGGATCTGGCAGAGCAGGTCAACGCCGCCCTCGAAACGCTGAAAAACGATGGCACGTACGACACCATCATGAAGAAATACTTCAAGTACGACATTAAGATGTAAACCCCGGTCGCCACCGGTGACCCAGGGTTGCCGGTGGCCACTGCACCTGGACCTGGACCTCTCTCCATGCTTGACCTGAAAGGCTACGGCCCGTCGTTGCTCGACGGCGCGGTCATTACCATTGAACTGGCCTTCCTGTCCCTTGCCCTGTCACTTGTGCTCGGGTTAGTGGGGGCATCATCCAAGCTGTCTAACAGCCGCTTTCTGCGGATTACGGCGACGACCTATACAACGCTCATCCGGGGTGTCCCTGATCTCGTCATGATGCTGTTGCTCTATTACGGCGGCCAAGTAGCCGTAAACAATATTTCTGATTACCTCTACAAAGTGTATGAGGTGGACTTCTTCTTCCAGTTTGACCCGTTTATTTCCGGTGTGCTGACCATTGGATTGATTTTTGGCGCCTACATGACCGAAACCTTTCGCGGCGCCTTCCTCGCAGTGGACAATGGACAAATTGAGGCCGCCAAAGCCTATGGCTTTAATCGCTGGCACACGTTCCGCCGAATTATCATCCCGCAAATGCTTCGTCACGCGTTACCCGGGCTTGGCAACAACTGGCAGGTATTGCTGAAAACCACAGCGCTGGTATCCATCATCGGCTTGACCGATATGGTGCGAGTGGCAGAACAGGCGGCCAAGGCCGAACGCTCCCCCTTCCTGTTCTTTATTCCGGTCGCCCTGATGTATCTCCTGGTCACCGCAGGTTCGGAAATTCTTATCAAGTGGCTCAACAAACGAGCCAACGTCGGCGTGATAAGGGGAGACTGACGCCATGACAGAACTGATTACACAATGGCTTGACCAGCATGACATTTTCACCACCACGACCATGCTGCATTACTGGGGCGGGCTGGTCACCACGGTTCAACTGGTCTTCCTGTCACTGGTGCTCGGCCTGGTGCTTGCGCTGCCACTGGCCATCATGCGGACATCGAGAAACCCTCTGATCAATGGCCCGGTGTGGCTGTACACCTATCTGTTCCGCGGCACGCCTCTTCTGATCCAGCTTTACGTCATTTATTACGGCATTGCGCAGGTCGAAGGCATTCAGGACACTTTTTGGTGGGATATTTTCAAGGCCCCGTTCTACCCGGCCCTGCTGGCCTTCACGCTGAACACCGCGGCCTACACCACGGAAATAATCCGGGGCGCCATCATTGCGACACCGCAAGGTGAGATAGAAGCCGCGAAAGCCTACGGTATGTCCTGGGCGCTTCGGGTTCGGCGCATACTGCTGCCAAGCGCCGCACGCCGCGCGGTTCAGGCTTACTCCAATGAAGTGATTTTCATGCTTCATGCCAGCGCCATTGCGAGCGTCGTCACCATTGTCGACCTGACCGGTGCGGCACGGGATATTTACTCACGATTTTACGCTCCGTTCGATGCGTTTATTGCCGTTGCACTGATCTATATGGCATTGACCTTTTCTCTGGTCTACGGTTTCAAGCGCCTCGAGAAGCACCTGCTAAAACACCTTAAACCCGCAAATGGCTGATCAGCATGACCCCTCACGAGCAATTGTTTGGAGCGTATCCGGACTGGCTCAGCCATACCCTCGCGCTCGCTGGCCAGGAATCGAAAGCCGCTTCAGCCACCCTTGTTGACGGCACTCAAATCGAACGCTTGGGTACTGGAGTGCTCGCACTCACACCGAGCCAGGACACATCAGACCATCGCCTGATTGTGTCCGCCGGTGTCCATGGCAATGAAACCGCGCCAATAGAAGTCCTGAACCATCTGGTGACCGAACTTCTGGATGCTCGCTGGCAGGTGCGGCGACCAACTCTGTTGATCCTTGGCAACCCGCCGGCCATGGTCGCAGGCTCGCGGTTTATTGAGCACAACCTGAACAGATTATTCAGCGGCGCGCACCAAAGCCCCCCCCATGCAGGGAGTGCCGAGGCGGCACGCGCGAGCTGGATTGAGCGCACCTGCAAACGCTTTACCGGCCAGGCGCAGGTCGTGCATTACGACTTACACACCGCCATCAGGCCATCCATGCGGGAAAAATTTGCCCTGTACCCCTATATCCCGGACCGCGAAGTATCCCGCGACCAACTGGAGTTCTTGCTGGCCTCAGAGGTGCCCACACTGCTGCTCCAGCATAAAGCAGGCACCACCTTTGCGTCGTTTTCGTCCACCGAACTGGGCGCGGAGAGCTTTACCATTGAACTCGGCCAGGTGCACCCGTTTGGCGAAAATGACCTGAGCCGTTTTGCGGGCATTCAGGACAGCTTGAGGCAGCTCATGCGCAATCAGCCACCGGCAGCGGCTGGCAAGTACGATGTTAGCGAAATGGTTGTGTTTGAGGTGGTGGAAGAAATCATCAAAACCGACCATCACTTCCAATTCCATGTTCCGGACGATGTCGCCAACTTTACCGAATACGCACCGGGCGAAATCATCTGGCAGGACGATCATCGCTGCTACCGGGTTGGTAACCAACCCGAAGCCATCGTGTTTCCCAATCGCGACGTACCTGTCGGGCAGCGTGTGGGATTACTGGTGCGCAAACGGCAGCCGTAGCAAGAGGAGCTTCCCTGCCCCGGTGCCTGCTATAGCCGCGGTTCGGGGAGATCGGCTGCCAACTCAAACGCGACCGAAGCCGTATTTACAAGCACCTTGAACCCCGAAGCTGAGAGCTCTGGCACCTGGGCGCCCTGCTCAACATCCTTACCCACGTGACGTGGGAACCGGTTCTACTGCGGGGACATCGTCGTGCACAACACCGGGTGTCTTGATCACCAGTCGACAGAGCGCGGGCACAACCAGTAACGTCAGTACTGTCGAAGCCAGCAGGCCGGAAATAATGGCCCAGGCCATGGGCGGCCAGAGAGTTGAACTGGAGAACGCCAACGGTAAAAGACCGGCCACGGTGGTGGCGGTGGTCAGCAGGATAGGACGTGTGCGTTGCTCCACGGCAATGCGTACGGAGTCGGCAATGCTGGCGCCCCCGGCGAGCTGACGATCCATTACGTCGAGCAATACAATGGCGTTATTCACCACGATCCCCACCAGGGCAATCACGCCGAGCAACGACTGAAAACCAAAAGGCGAGCCCGACAGCACCAGCCCAGGGATAATGCCCACCGTTGCCAGTGGTACAGTCAGCAGGACAATACCGACACGGCGGAAGGAGTTGAATTGCAGCAACAGGAAGAACAGCAGCAACAGTATGCCAATCGGCGCAGTGGTCAGGATCGCGCTGTTAGCGTTCTCGGAACCTTGGGCGTCACCGCCGTACTCAATGCGGGTACCTTCCGGTAATGGATTTTCAGCAAGACGAGTCTCAAGACTGCCAAGCACGTCACTGAAGCTGTGCCCACCCTGGAGATTCGACGTCACTGTGTTGACCAGAACACCGTTGCGAAGGTAGCGGGCCGCCGGCTCCCACGTCGTCTCGCTAGTCGCCAAGGCAGACAGTGGCACAGCATCGCCCCGACTGTTGTAGATATTGATCGACAGCAACCGAGCTAATGACAGCTCAGTGCCCTCCCGGGATCTCAGCACCATCGGTATCGGGTCGGCTTCCTGGCGGTACTGCTCGGCCACCACACCAAAACTCTGACCGTAGAGACTTTGTGCCACATCGGAGCGATTGATACCGTAACGGGCCGCAACGCCATCATCGACATTGATCGCCACGCTTGGTACGCCCAGGTCTTTATCATGGCGGACATCCACGGCGCCCGGGCTCAATCTGAGCGCACTGTAGACAAGCCCGGTCGCCTCGGCGCGCATTTCATCATTGGGGTGATAGACCCGCACTTCAATCGGCGCAGCACGGGGCGGCCCCTGACCCAGAATTCCGACCGTCAGGTCCAGCTCTGGCATCTCGGTGACGCCATAATGTCGCACCCAGCGAATCAGCCCTGCGGTGGCGGCCAGGTCGGGAGTTTCCACCACCAAACGGCCGCGATTCGGCGCTTGTGGCGCCCGCATCAGGTTGTAATAGAAACTGGGGCCGGTGAACCCCACAAAACGGTGTACCTTTACCGTCTCGGGCTGAGTCCGCAGTGCCCGTTCAAGCCGCTCGGCCACCGCGGATGTCCTGGCCTGGTCGGTACCTTCCGGCATGAACAGCTCGATAACCACCTGCGGCCGATCGGCGTTGGGAAAGAACTGAAGCTTCATGAATGACGCCAGCGCGATACTGCCTGCGACCATAAACAGGCTGACCACCACCAACGTTCGCGGTGCCCTGGAGACCAGATTGCCCAAAAGCTTGGCAAGCCCAGCAATGCGGTCCCGGGCACTGACCTTTCGAGGCTTTAGAAAACGCGAGGCCAGCAAAGGAACGACCGAGATCGCCAGCAGGTAACTGACTGATAGCGTCAGCATGATCATCACCGGGATTCCACGGGTAAAATCGGCGGTGCCGCCCTTGGATAACAACAACGGCGCAAAGGCCGCCAAAGTGGTACCGGTCGACGCACCCAACGGACCGGCCAGCTCCTTGATCGCGCCCACCAACGCTTCCCGCCGCTGGTGGCCGCCGTCCAATCGGGTTTGAATATTTTCGACCACCACAATGGCGTTATCGATCAGGATACCGAGGGAAATCACCATGCCAATGACGGCAATCTGATGCAGAACCCCCCCCCCCAGATCATAGAAACCAATACTGATCAGGGTTACCATCGGCAGGATCGAAGCAACCAATACACCCATTCGCAGGCCCATACCAACGAACACAACGGCGACAATGATCGCCACGCTCGCCAGCAGACTCCAGGCCAGATTGTCCAGCCGGGCCGACACCTGGTCGGGCTGGAAGAACATCTCCTCCACTGTGTAGGGCGCCAACTCAGGCCTTACCGTCTGCAGGCGCTCACGGACACGCTCCCCGAACCGGATAGCATCCGTTGTCCCCTCCTGCATGGTGATTGAAACCAGGACCACCCGCTCACCATCCGCCCAGGTCTCCGGCTCTCTTGGCTCGGCTGGCCCGCGCCAAATTTGCGCTGCCGCCGCCAGCGGCACCTGACTGCCATCCGGCAGTTCGATGGGGGTCGCTCGAATGGCGTCCAGGTCCTTGAATTCGCTGTTGGGCAGAATCGATAGGCGTCGCCCATCCGACACCACAAATCCGCCAGGTGTGACCTGATTGCGACTTGCCAAGGTATTAAGGATTGCGGCGGGTGGTATGCCCAATCGGTAAAGCGCGGCGTTATCCAGCGCCAGGGTGATTTGCTCCGTAACGTCGCCTTCGAGCTCAATCCGCGACACGCCCGCGATGTCTGCAAGTTCGTATTTCAAGCGTTCAGCGGCACTCGACAAGTCCGTCACCGATGGTGAGCCACCAACGGCCAGCACAATAGCCGGTATATCAATCAAACGATCATCCAGCGCCATCTGGCCAACGCCATCGGGGAACTCCAAACGGGCGCGATCCATCGCTTGTCGCACCCGGTCCCAGGCCGCGTCGGTATCGTAGATGGTGTCCTCCAGCCGAATACGCACCAGCGCCACGCCCGTTCGGGCTGTGCCTGAGGCGGTATCCACCTCTTCCACCTGCTGCAGTTCGTCCGCCAGGGGTCTGAGCACCAATCGCTCCACCGCATCGGCACTGGCGCCGGGGTAACTGACACTGACCAGACCGGCACGCTGAGGAAAGGAAGGGTCCTCCTGGCGAGGCATAGTGTTGTACGCCGCGATGCCCAGCAGGCACAGCATGACCACCACCATGCCCAGCAACCGGCGGCAGCCAAGGAGGTAACGGATCATGGCAGCAGCTCCACCGGATCACCGTCGGCCAGACGGGTTAAGCCGGCATACACGACCTGGTCACCTTGTCCCAGGTGATCGGACGACACCACCACCCGCTCACCCACAATACGATGCACCGTCACCGGCACCTGCTCCACTGTTTGGCCGGACACCCGGAACACACTGTTACCACCGGTGGCGCGCATAATGGCCAATACCGGCACACTGAGCTGACCACGAATCCGGGGCACGATGCCCACCTCAACGGGTTCTCCGGGCTCAAGTGTATCGTCCGGCAACCCGACCAGTACCGGGTGCAATTCGCCGCGAATGGCGCTGGCCTGGGCAATTTCATTGACCGTACCCATGACCGCCTCGCCCTGATGGTATTGCACCGACCAAACCGGTAGCGATTGCGTCAGGGCGACCTGGCTCAACAAGAATGCCGGTACCCTGACCTCCACTTCACGACCCTCGGGCGATGACAGCCGAAGGACTGGCCGGCCGGCGGTCACAAATTCATCCCGCTCGACCAGCAGGGCTTCAACCCGACCGGCAAACGGAGCCTTGAGCACGCTTTCCTGGAGCATCTGGCTGGCCTGCGCCAGCGACGCTTGTGCGGTGGCAACACTGGCCCGCAAACCATCCCGGCGCGCGGCCAGTTGTTCCAGTGCCTGCTCCGACACCACGCCTTTCTTGCGCAGGCTACTGGCGCGCTCCCATTCCCGTTGCGCCTGATCGAGTTGCGTCCCAAGTTCAGCCAAACGGGCTTTGGCCGAGGCTTTTGCCGGTTCCAACCCTGGATTGTAGAGTTTGGCCAAAACCTGCCCGGCTTCAACCCGCGCCCCTAATTCGACCTCTCGCTCGGTCAGGGTGCCGCTGACCTGAAAGGTCAGGGTTGCCCGTTGTTGGGCCTGGACGATGCCGGAAAACCGGAGCGGTTCGGCTACCTGATCCCCCATGACGACCGAAGCGGCCCTGACCGTCACTGGCGACTGAACCGGCATCGGTGCCGATTCGCTCGGACTGCAGCCTGACAAGCCAAGTGCCAGCACAACCCCCAGCACCAGCAGTGAACTTTGTTTCAAGGTTGTCATAGCCATGGTCTCCCTTTCATCCCTAAGGAACCTCTGATCAAGTCCATCCAGTGGTCGTTGGTTCGAGTGTATTTCGACATCATGTCACTCTTTGACATTTTGTCAATGACAAATCATGGAAGTGGTGTAAACTATCCACAAATGCTGTTACTGGAACGATCCGCGAAACATGGAAAACGATCTTAAGTCACGTCGCGAGCAGGAAAAGCTCGCTCGCCATGCCGCCATTCTTGATGCGGCGGAACAGGTGTTTTCCGAAAAGGGGTACGAGCGTACTTCAATGGATGACATTGCCCGCACCGCCAATTTGAGCCGTGCGCTGCTTTATGTTTACTTCAAAGACAAGTCAGCAATTCAGAGGGGCATCATGCTGCGGGCGGGCGAGAGCCTCCGACAGCGCTTTGCTGAGGCCTGCAGCACAGCAACCACCGGTCTCGGCAAGGTCAGTGCGATTGGCCAGGCCTATTACAGCTTCTATCAGGAACAGCCCGATTATTTTGCCGCCCTTACCCAGGCCGCCACGGCCATGCAGGACGCCGACGACGTTCAGGCCGAACAAATGTCGTGCTGTGAAGGCAAAACAATGGAACTCATGGTGCAGGCAATTCGTGATGGACTTGACGACGGCTCGCTCTGTCGTGAGCGAATTCACGACCCACTGCAGACCGCGCTGTACCTCAGGGGCGCATTGCATGGTGTGGTTATGTTGTGCCAGCAAGAAATGGCTGAGCCCGGACCTCTGGCCAATTACCCCAGTCAGAGCTTGATCGAACACACCATGGTGATGCTGATGTCGTCGATTGCTGCCTGACGTAACCCGGTCAACACTGACAGTACCGATCTTGCGGGCACAACAACTGAAGAGGCACCACTAACGCTGGAAATCGTAAATGGAGCCGAGCCCGAGAATCCCGGTTAACTCATCCAACGCGTGTCGGCTCTCATCCAGTAACATCGGATCGGCCAGGTCGGCCTGGCTAAGCTCATCCCTGTAATGGCCTTCCACCCAAATGTTAAGCCGCTCAAACAGCCCGTCGCTCAGCAGCACGCCGGGATGCATGGCACCCAGTTCCTCGTCTGTCAGCGCGACCCGAAGCCTGAGACAGGCCGGCCCGCCGCCATTGCGCATCGATTGTTTTACATCGAAGACTTCAACCGCTTTAATTGGACCACCCGACGCCACCAGCCTGTCGAGGAAATGACTGACCGACGCGATCTCCCGGCACTCCCCTGGCACGGCCAGCAACATGTCACCCTGCGGGGTCGTCAGAAGCTGACTGTTGAACAAATAGGAGGCCACAGCATCGGTCAGCGGCACATCAGATTCCATCACTTTGATGGCCTCAAGTTGTGTTCCTTTGAGTTTTGATCGCACATCTGACAGCAAGCGCTGCTCATCCAGGAAGGCCTGCTCGTGATAGAACAGCACGTTGCCATTGCCCACTGCGATCACATCGTTATGGAACACGCCGAAGTCAATGGCGGCCGGGTTTTGCTGGGCGAACACCCGGTGATCGTCGGTCAGTCCATGAAGCCGGGCAATGGCCTGGGAGGCTTCCAGCGTCTGTCGCGCGGGGAACCGCACCGGTGCCGGCAGGGACTCGTCAAACGCCGCCTGGCCGTAAACAAACAGTTCGACGCCAGGCTCACCATGGGCCGAACACAAGCGGGTGTGATTGGCCGCCCCTTCATCGCCAAACTGACTCACGGACGGAAGGGCATGGTGATGCGCAAAATAGGCCTCGTCAGTGAAAATGGATTTCAGGGCGCGGCCGGTCACTTCATGCTCGATCGACCGGTGAAACTTGGCGCTCAGGTTTGCCGGTGTAAAGTGCACGCGACGATCGGCGGTATCCGCGCTCGGTGATACCGTTGCCGCGTTTGCCGTCCACATGCAGGATGCCGAGGCGATGGCCGCCAGCACCACGGGATTCTCCGCCGCAACGGCCTTGAGAATGTCTGCATCCGACCCGCTGAAACCCAGCGCTTTGAGCGTGGGAATATGGGGGCGTTCATGCGGTGGCAGAATGCCCTGCACATAACCCCGGTCCGCCAGCCGTTTCATCTTCTGCAAGCCTTGCAGCGCAGCCTCTTTGGGATTTGATACGGCATTGACGTTGGATTTTGACGCCACATTGCCCCAGGACAGACCCGCATAATTATGAGTGGGCCCAACCAATCCGTCGAAGTTAGCTTCAATTGCGTGCCTTGACATGACAGCTCTCATTGTTGTGTGTCGAATTTCACCTTCATTCGCGTCGGCCTCACCCCGGCAGGACTCAATCGAACGTCAGACCTGGTGCCAAACTTGGGGGTAACTCGCTTTTGTCGGCTTCCAGCGACGCCATCGGCCAGGCGCAGTAATCCGCGGCATAATAGGCACTGGCACGATGGTTACCGCTGGCCCCAACGCCGCCAAACGGCGCAGCACTGCTGGCGCCGGTAAGCGGTCGGTTCCAGTTCACAATACCGGCACGCACTTCTTCCACCAATCGCTCATACAGTGCCCGGTCGTCGGTCAGAATGCCGGCAGAGAGGCCATAGCGAGTGTCATTGGCCAGCGCCAGCGCTTCATCGAAATCCTGGTAGCGATAAACGGTCAGCAAGGGGCCAAAAAATTCTTCGTCGACAGTCTCAACGCCGGTTGCATCGATAATGCCCGGTGACAGCAACGCGGTCCCGTCTTCAACACGCTTCATCTCCAACAGGCTCTTACCTCCGGAGCTCACCAGATTCGCCTGCGCTTCGAGCAGTTTGTCTGCGGCCGCAACAGACACCACCGACCCCATAAAGGGCTGGGGCTCGGCATCGAAGGGACCCACCTGAATCTTACCGGCAACTTCGACCAGGCGATTCAGGAAGCGGTCGCCCTGCTCGCCATTCGGCACCAGCAAGCGGCGCGCGCAGGTACAGCGCTGGCCGGCCGACAGAAAAGCCGACTGCAGTGCGTGGTGAACGGCTCCGTCAATATCCGAAACATCCTGCACAATTAATGGGTTATTACCGCCCATTTCAAGCGCCAGAATTTTTTCTGGCTGGCCGCCGAACTGCTGATGCAGCATATGACCCACCGTCGAGCTGCCGGTGAAGAACAGCCCGTCGATCCCCGGGTGCCCCGCCAACGCAACGCCGGTATCCCGCGCGCCCTGCACCAGGTTGATAACCCCATTGGGCAACCCGGCCCGCTGCCATAGCTGAACCGTCAGCTCCGCAACACCCGGCGTCAGTTCGCTGGGTTTGTAGACGACGGTATTGCCCGCCAGTAGTGCCGGGACAATGTGACCATTCGGTAGGTGCCCCGGGAAATTGTAGGGGCCGAATACACCAACCACGCCATGGGGCCGGTGCCTGAGCACGGCGTGCCCTGCCGCCACATCGGATTCCGAGTGGCCGGTACGCTCATCGTAAGCTTTGACGGAAATTCCGATCTTACCGATCATGGCGCCCACCTCGGTCCGGGACTCCCACAAGGGCTTACCGGTTTCCAGCCCAATCTGGTGGGCCAACGTTTCTTTTTCCTGCTCCAGCAGCGTCCCGAAGGATTCAATTATCGTGCGGCGCTCCGCAAGACTTAACCGACGCCAGGCAGGAAAAGCATCCCGGGCAGCGCGAACCGCCGCATCGACGTCCGCCAGGCTGGCACTGTCGCCCTGCCACACAATCTTGCCGGTCACGGGCTGGATGGATTCAATCTCGGGGCCATGACCTTCCAGCCACATCCCGTTAATCATCAGTTCGCCGGTTAATTTTTCGGACATCATTGCACCTCCCGGGCACTTGAAAATAGAGTTTGCCGCGCTCAGGCGGAACGGCTTGCCATAGACTGGATGGGGGAGTGGCCGCCGTCTTTCAGGGGCGCTAAACGGACCACGTCTCCCGATGTCACCTGCAAGGCCTCAGCCACCTCCGCCGGCACACTCACGGTATCCGGATTGATACAGTGCATGGGCAGGGTGGTGACACGGAAATCCCGGAAGGACCGGTTCGAGACCATCACCCGCTCCTCTGATGGCACATCCAGATCCACGGATTTACGGCTGATCAGCACGTGCCGGTTGAGGCTTTCCCGAACGGTACGAACGTTGTGGATAAACGCTTCCACAACGGGGCCGCCGTCAAAAATATCGACCTGCCCGTTAAAGTTAAACCCTTCCGCCTGTAACATCCGCAAAGCCGGCGCGGTGTTGTCATGGACACAGCCGATCACCGCCCGGGCATCGGCGGGCAAGAGCGGTAAATAAATAGGAAACTTCGGCATCAGCTCGGCGATGAACGATTTGTTCCCGACACCCGACAGGTAATCGGCCTCACTGAATTCCATGTCGAAGAAGCGTCGACCCAACGCATCCCAAAGCGGGCTTTGGCCGTTGGCATCCGAGACGCCCCGCATTTCGGCAAAGACCTTTTCCGAGAAGTGACGGCCAAAATCATCAAGGTACATAAACCGACTGCGGGACAGCAACAGACCGTTGCCCCCTTTGCGATGGGTGTCCGACAGCAGCAGCGAACATATTTCCGTGGTGTCGGTCATATCGTTGTTGAGGTTAAGCGTCGGCGTGCGGACATGCACCCCCAATTCACGGGATGCGTTCACGGTCGTGCTCAGGCGGTAGTTGTAGAACACTTCCTCTAGTCCGACCCGCGCCTCAATGCCGCTGATTCCCACGCACTTCTTTAATACAGTGTCTTCCAGCGCAAACAGGTACATGCCGGCTTCCGGCGCGCTGCGCTGATTGAACGACTCGGTCGCTCTGCGGATTTTTTTCGCCAGCAGTTCCCGGTTCGCAGGCAGCGATGTCAGCCCCTTGCCGGCGCCTTGGGCCATCACGTACAGATCCTCGAGATCACTGTCCTGAATGGGGCGGATTACCAGCATATAACGTCTCCCCGGTCTGCCCCTGAGCAAGGACTTATCATCGTGAATGTCATAATGGTGCCACCAATAACTCATCGCCCTGAGCACAGGCCAGCAGCTTCTGGTTGGCCCTGGTCATCTTTACGGTTTCGTCCAGGCCTTCATCCAGCGTCACCAAACCGCAACGGAAATGCAGCCCCTCACCGGCCCCCGCAAGATAACTATCGCCGTCCACGTCTTCTTCTGAGCGCACCGTCTTCCTGAGGCTGCTGACAATGGTTTTCAACATGTCGGTGCGGGCCTCCAGAACCGGCCCTCCGTCAAAGATGTCCACGTAGGCGCCACTCTGGAAGCCCTCACGCTCAAGCAACTCAAACGTCTTCCTGGCCAGATCGTGAGGTTGCCCCAAGGCCGCCTGAGCCGCCTCGCTGAGCAGGTCAACATAAATCGGGTTGGGCGGCATCAGTTCGGCGATAAACGTTTTACTCAGCATGCCCGAGTAGCTGTCAGCGGTCGCAAAGTCCATGTTAAAAAAGTGACGTCCGAGACTGTCCCAAAAGGGCACGCTGCCGCTTTCTGTCTGCACACCCTGCACTTCCACCACCATGCTGTTGGCAAACATCGCCCGCTGGCGAGCCACAAACAGCAGACGTGAGCGAGACAGCAATTCAAACGCATCCGTCCCGCGCAGTTCCGGTGCAATCATCAGTGAACACAGCAGCGTACGATCGGTCAGCGCATGGGATGGGTAAAGCACCTCCACCCGACGCGATACTTTCAATTCGTGGGAGGCGTGTATCAAGGCGTCTTGCCGGTAGTTGTAAAAGGGCTGGCCATTGCCTGCCCGGGCATCGATTCCCGCGGTCCCCTGCACTTTGCCGGTTGCGGTATTGACCAGGACAAACAGCATCCGCTCGGTGCCTTTAACGTCCTGGTCGCCTGCCAGCGAGCGCTTCGAGTAATCGATTTTCTCTGCCAGCTTGCCTTTGTCCTTGGGGACGGTCGAGGACACGCGAGCGCTCAACACCGAAGCCAATTCAACGATGTCAGACAAATCCTCCTGCTGTGCCGGGCGAACAACCCACATACAGCTTGCTCCTCTAATGGTGATCTCCGGGGCAAGAATCCGAAACAGTTCCGCCCCACATCACCAGGTATTGAATGTCGTTTACGCGCACACTTTTTTAACAGCGCGTTCAAACCGTGTTAATGCCTCGTCAATATCCGATTCCGGAATGATCAGGGACGGTGCGAGACGAATGACATTGGGGCCTGCGATCAGCACCATCACTCCCTCGTCAATGCCGGCATTCAGGAAGTCCTTCGCCTTGCCTTTCCAGGCATCGGTCAACACGCCCCCCAGCAACAAACCGGCACCACGCACCTCGCTGAATACGCCATAGCGCTCGCCAATGGACATCAAGCCCTTTTTCAATCGCTCGGAGCGCACCTTGACGCCTTTCAGTATTTCCGGCTGGCTGACGGTATCAATCACTTTTTGCGCCACCGCGCAGGCCAGCGGGTTACCACCATAGGTGCTGCCGTGCGTACCGACCCCCAGGCTCGCTGCGATCCCGGACGTGGTCAACATGGCGCCCACCGGGAACCCACCGCCCAACGATTTCGCCGTCGACAAGATGTCCGGCGTCACGCCATACATTTGGTAGGCATACAAATGACCCGCTCGGCCAACCCCCGTCTGCACCTCGTCAAACACCAGCAGAGCGTTGTGCTTATCACACAGGGCGCGCAGGCCCTCCAGGAACGCCTGGGTACCCGGCATAATGCCGCCTTCACCCTGAATCGGTTCGACCACTATGGCGCAGGTTTTGTCGGAGATCAGCGCCTCCACCGACGCCAGGTCGTTGAAATCGGCGTGGTGTATGCCACCAGGCGCGGGCTCAAACCCTTCGAGGTATTTAGGTTGCCCACCCACACTGACGGTGAACAGGGTGCGGCCATGGAAGCTGTTGCGGAAAGAAATGATTTCATTTTTCTCAGCGCCGTAATGCTCCCAGGCGTATCGGCGTGCAAGCTTGAACGCCGCCTCATTAGCTTCACCGCCGGAGTTGGCAAAAAACACACGGTCGGCAAAGGTCAGATCACACAGCGTTTTTGCCAGTTTCAGCGCCGGTTCATTGGTGAGCACATTGGACAAATGCCACAGTTTCTCGGCCTGATCCTGAAGTGCACTTACCAGGCCCGGGTGAGCGTGGCCAAGGGATGTCACCGCGATTCCTCCAGCCAAATCCACGAATTCCCGACCATCCTGATCCCAAACCCGTGAGCCTTTGCCCTTGACGGGGATGATTTTGCCCGGCGCATAGTTGGGCACCATCACGTCATCAAATAATTCGCGGTTGATCTCTTGTTTTGTCATTCCATCCTCACAGTAAAAACAGCCTAGACTTACAGTCTAGCTGCCCTAGGGGTTAATGGGTATGGGGATTGTACGCACAGCGGTACTCCCAGCCAGACTCTCAGCCGGGCTCACAAACTGGCGACAACAAAGCCTCAACCCTTTAGGGCATCACGACATCGGGCTGGCCAACGTCCGGCAACTCAATCAGGCGCAACGCGCGTCCGTCCTGCCCCATCAAGGTCTTGACGACCAGCTTGTAGGAGTCCAGGTCAAAGGTGACACTCAAGCCGTCTAACGACAGGTCATAAAGTGCGGACTCTTCATGCACGGTGGTGATATGCACCCAGTTGTAGATCACCAGGATATCGGTCACACCGGTACGTTCATCAATCTCCACCACCCCCACAGGGCCCTGCCAGGGCCAGGTTTTTAACCGTAAGGCGTGGAAAGCAATCTGAGCCCTCAGGTTATAGCGAACCACGTCTTCACCGCCATCACAGGCGCCCTTGCAACGCCCCAGCGTCCGCTGAAAACAGGGGCCGCTGCGCTCCGGCTCCAGGCCGAGCAACCGGTTGCATAAATCATTTTTTTGCGCGATGCCACTGAGGGCTTTTTCCGCATCCCGCTTGCTCCGAAACAGCCCGTAATAGTCTCCCAGTCGGTGCGGTTCGATTTCACGCACCAGGCGGGCTTGCAGATAGCCCTCCGGGTTCGCTGCCAGCTCAATACTGACCAGCGTTTTGGCCGCTCGGGAGCGCCGGTTGAACAACGGCTTCAAGGCTTTGATCTGTTTGAGCTCAAGCAACAAGGCACCCAACTCGCCTGCCGTCTCGGTCCAATCGACACGACGAAGACTTTCGGAGATGCGAACGCCCCGGCTGGTATTATGATCACCGGAAAAATGTGAAGCCACCCGCTGCAGAATATTGGTGCTCTTACCCACGTATAGCAGCACGTCGTTTTCACCGTAAAACCGATAGACTCCCGCGCTTTGGGGGAGGTCGGACAGGACGTCAAAGGGCAGATGCGACGGCACGCTGGGCCGCTTCATCAACTCCGATAGCGCCTGTTCGAAGCGCTCCTGACCGACGTCTTTCAAGGCATGCTGAAAGAATTCAAACATGGCTGACACGTCGCCCATGGCGCGATGCCGCTCCACCCGGGCCAAGCCGTGACGCTCAATAATCGTATCCATGTTGTGACGCCGGTAGGCCGGATACAGGTTTCTGGAAAGTTTGACGGTGCACAACACTTGCGCTGAAAACGGCTGCCCAAGCCGGCGAAACTCGGATTTTACAAAGCCATAATCGAAGCGTGCGTTGTGCGCCACAAACACCACGTCTTCCAGCTGTGAACGAAACTCGTCCGCAATATCGGCAAACAGCGGCTTGTCGGCAACCATCGCGTTGGTGATGCCGGTAAAGTGTTCGATAAACGGCGAAATACGGGTTTCCGGGTTGAGCAGGGTCTGCCACTCGCCCACTGTCTCACCGGCCCGCCAGAACCGAATACCGATCTCTGTAATGCGGTCGTACGCGGCACTACCACCCGTCGTTTCGAGGTCCAGAAAGGCAAACATTGCGGTTTTAAGAGGAGAGAATTTCGACACCATTATTTCATTATACGCCACCCAACGTTGAGAAAGTCTTACAACATTCGCGCCTAAGGGTATGTGACTGTTTAGACATTCGTCTAATTTTTACTCAAATTAATTTGCTCTGTCACGGAAACGTAACTAGCTTGTATGGAGACCCTACAACAAGAAAAGGTGGAGATAACAAAAATGCAAAACAATAGACTTAGAACAGCGATTCGTGCGACGGCTGCAGTGGCCGTTATGGGTGTGGCAGGACAGGTTGGCGCCGTTACATTCGACGCCGGCGGTTATGAAACGAGCGTTTACGGCTACGCGCGCCTAAACGCGACCTACGACATCGATGAGAACATCGCAACCTCTCGAGGCACCCGTTCCGCCAACTACGGCTCCATCAATACCGGCGCTGCAGAAGACAACGAAGTGACCGGCCATTTTGGCGCTGACGCGGTTCAAAGCCGTTTGGGCTTCAAGGTTATGACCCCAGAGGGCGTGAAGGTCAATCTTGAAGGTGATTTCCGTGGCGCCAGCGGCTCGTCCAACGGCAACATTCGGATCCGTCATGCCTACGGTGAGTACAATGGCGTCCTCTTGGGCCGTACCTGGTCCAACTACACCAGCTTCACCGCCAACACCTCACAACTCGACTTCGACGGCGTACCCGGCGCAGCCGGCCTGCAAGGCCGTGTAAGCCAGGCTCGCTACACCACCGGCGGTTTGTCTGTATCCCTCGAGCAGCCTCTTGCCTCACTGGGCACGAATGGCACAGAATCCGTCAAAGATTCCATGCCCGCAGCTACCGTCAAATTTGAAGGCGGGGCGGACGGATTCAAGTTCGGCGCCGGTGCGCTGGTCCGACAGGTCGGTTATGACACCGGAACCACAGACGATGCAGCAGTCGGTGTGGCCGCCTTCCTCGGCGCAAAACTGTCCGTCACCGATACCATCTCCATCCAGGGCAGCGCCAACTACTCTGACGGTGCCAACGCTTACCTCTACCGCTCAGGCAACAACTTTGCCGCCATCGATGCCTACGTCGATGCCAACGGAGACGTTGAGACAGTATCAGGCATCGGCGCCAGCGTGGGTGCATCGTTCGACCTGGGCGGTGGCCGCTCAGTCAACGCAGTCTACGGCATGACCGATGTGGATCTGGAAGATGCTTTCAACGCCGGAGTAGCGGCCGCAACTGATAACGAAACCAACACCATGATGGCGGTTAACTATCAGTGGACTCCGGTCAAGAATGTGATGATGGGCGTCCAGTATGCTTACCATCAGGTTGACGATGTAAACGGCGATGACGGCGATGCCAGCCGTGTACACTTCGCAGCACAGTACAACTTCTAAGCGTCTTTAGAAGTTAACAAAGAAGAGCCCCGGCCATGCCGGGGCTTTTTTTGTTCATAGCCCGCAATAGTGCACTGGTTTGGCCCACGCAATGCGACTATCGAACAGCCAAGAGACCGCACTAAATAGCTTACCCTTTGTATTGAAAGAATAATTATCGGTTGGCATAGCCGATGCTTAGGAATGGTCACAGGTGACGGACTCCACCGCCACATTCGTCGGATGAACGAGGTGATACCATGAAAAAAGCACAGAACCACAGCTTCCTGTTTGAATTGACTCACCCTTTTGAAGCCAGCGCCATGCAGGATCTGCACGACTATTTCGACTGGATGTACTTCGCCAACTGAAGCAATAACCACCTGCCACTGGCAAGTGCTGGGCCCCAACTCCGGATGGCCACACCAGGGTTGGGCCCTTACTTCTGACTGGCGGTACAGTCGATCGCACGCGTACCGACCTTATCAGCGCTCTCATACCAGCGAACAGTTCACTGACAATCCTTTTCAAGGAGAAGCTACTGAACCACCCGCCTTCGCCTTAACCCTTCCCGGAACCCCCTGAACAACCAGTGACAGCCTCCACCGTCGCACCCCAGGGATTCAGCCACCGGCTATCCGCCTATATTTGGATACCGGTCAAACGGTTGTACGCCGCACCGAGAATCACCGTCTCTGGGCCTTAAATGACCCTGACTCGCTGCAACGGCTTTGTCCCGCCGCCAAGGCTCCATCCACTACCCGGACCCGAGCCGCCTGCTTATCATCAGGCGTTTGTAAACAAGCCGATGAGCGACGCTGCCGATATCGGTTGTCGCGCGCTGGACTTTAACCATGCCCTGAACGTTGGCCCACCGACTGGCTCCCATCACCTCACGGCGCCGGTAAACGTCGACCTGATCAGCGTGGAAAAAACGGTCAATGTGTGACTTGTCGTTTAAACAAAGACATGCAAAAAAGCTTGGTCACTTTTTTGATGTAGCCTTGGCAGGAAATCCCGGTATTTCGTTGGAGGGTTATGCAGACGGCGTTTCGGCTTCGGAGGTTCCATCAGGGGCCTGAAGGTTGCCTGGGCTTGCCACGGGCCTGCTCTGACGCTGAATCGTCGGCCACAGTGGCAGGCCGTCAGGTTTTGCCACAGACAGTGCTTTCTATAGGATTAAAAAAAGCAAAACGGCCTGGACACATCAAATTCAATGTCCGGATGCATCCAGGCCCACTCAGATGATTTCAATATTCACTACAACAGCAAGTGGCGTATGTCCCCCAGCAGCTCACTCAACCGTGCAGTAAACCTTGCGGCATCCGCACCATTGACGGCTCGGTGGTCATAGGACAATGACAGTGGCAGCATCAACCGGGGCTGGAACTGACTGCCATCCCAGACCGGCTTCATGGCCGCTTTCGATAAGCCCAGGATCGCCACTTCGGGTGCGTTCACAATGGGCGTGAAGGCCGTACCACCGATGCCACCCAGGCTGGTGATGGAAAAGCAGGCACCTTGCATTTCATTCGGCTTGAGCTTTTTGTCGCGCGCTTTGCCGGCCAGTTCCATGGCTTCATCCGCCAATTCCCACAGGCCTTTCTGATCCACATTCCGGATCACGGGCACCATCAAGCCATTCGGTGTGTCCACGGCAATGCCAATATGAATGTACTTCTTCCGCACGATTTCCTTCTTGTCCATATCCAGCGCCACATTGAACTGCGGCAACTCCGCCAGCGCCTGAGCGCAGGCTTTGAGCAGGAATGGCAGCGGCGTGAGTTTCGAGCCACGCTTCTCACCGGCCGCCTTCTGGCCCTTCCGGAAAGTTTCCATATCCGTAATATCAGCATCGTCAAACTGAGTGACGTGAGGCACATTGAGCCAGCTGCGAGACATATTATTGGCAGTCGCAATCTGCATCCGCGACATGGGCTCACGGGTTATATCACCAAACTGGCTGAAGTCCGGAAGCTTGATGCCGGGAATGCCCGAGCCACCGCCGGCTGCGACTTCGCCACCGGCTTGCGCTTGCTTCAGCTGGCTTTTGACATAGGCATGCACATCGTCCTTCAGAATCCGGTTTTTCGGCCCACTGCCTTTCACGCGCGTCAGGTCGGCACCCAGCTCGCGCGCAATTTTGCGCACGGCGGGCCCAGCGTGGACTTTGGTGCCTGGCGCCGGCAATTCCGCCTCCACCGTGGTCTCGCGATCAGCGGCGCTCGGAGCCGCTGCTTTCTGCTGCTTATCCGATTGGTCCGATGGTTCTGGCTTGGCTTCAGCTTTCTCGCTGCCACCATCATCGCCCTCAGCTTCGGCCTCTTTTTCACCAGCGTCGGACACCGTCATTTCCAACAAATCATCGCCTTGGGAGATCTTGTCGCCCTCGGCCACCAGCAGTTTGCCGATTTTACCCGCAAACGGAGATGGAATTTCCATTGTGGCCTTGTCGGATTCGACCGTCACCAACGGATCGTCCTCACTGACCTCATCGCCTTCTTTGACATTAATCTCGATGATCGGAACGTTCTCGGAGCCACCCATGTCGGGCACCTGAACTTTTTCCTTGCGAGATCCACCACCAGACGCCGCTTTTCTCGGCTTACTTTCGGTATCGTCTGACTTTTTGCCGGAAGACTCACTGGCCTCGGTTTTTGCGTCAGAACCGCCCTTTGTTTCGTCTTGTGCAGGCACATCATCGTCGGCCTGGGCTTCATCGGCTCCCCCAGACGCGGCTTCCATCATGCCAACAACATCACCCTCTTTGACTTTATCGCCAACTTTAACGGTGATTTTAGTGATTTTACCGGCTGCCGGTGACGGCAGTTCAACGGAGGCCTTGTCGGATTCGACCGTCAAAATCGGATCCTCTTCCTCAACGGAGTCTCCCGCGCTGACGGTGATTTCGATAATCTCGACTTCATCCGCGCCGCCGAGATCCGGAACCTTAATTTCCTGTTCACTCATGGCGGTCTCCTTAGCTCTGCACCGGGTTCGATTTATTGCGATCAATGCCGTACTTGCGCATTGCCTCGAGAACCTGGTCCTGTTTGACCTCGCCGTCACGAACCAGCGCCGTCAGAGCAGCCACCACAACGTGATAACGATCCACCTCGAAGAAGCTGCGCAGCTTCTCGCGGGTATCGCTTCGCCCAAAGCCATCGGTTCCCAATGTCAGGTAGGTGCCTGGCACAAACGCCCTGACCTGCTCGGAATAAAGTCTCATGTAATCCGTAGACGACACCACTGGCCCCTGCTGCTTCTCCAGACACTGGGTGATGTAGGGAACCTTGGGCTTGTCTTCCGGGTGAAGTCTGTTCCAGCGCTCCACGTGCTGACCATCACGGGTCAGTTCGTTGAAGCTGGTCACACTCCATACATCACTGGCAATACCGAAATCTTCCTTAAGCAATTCAGCGCCGGCCCGCACTTCATTCAGGATGGCACCGGAGCCCAGCAACTGAACTCTCGGGGACTTCTTTTTACCCTTGGTTTCCAGCGACTCGAGCTTGTACATACCTTTGATGATGCCGTCTTCGACACCTTCCGGCATCGCCGGCTGCTCGTAATTTTCATTCATCATGGTGACGTAGTAGAAGACGTTTTCATTGCGCTCGAACATGCGCTTCATGCCGTCATGAATCACCACCGCCATCTCATAGCCGTAGGTTGGGTCGTAAGCCACGCAATTGGGGATGGTCTGCGCCAGAATGTGGCTGTGACCGTCCTGATGCTGCAGCCCTTCACCGTTCAATGTCGTACGCCCGGCTGTGCCACCAATCAGGAAGCCACGGGCCTGAATGTCGCCAGAGGCCCAGGCCAAATCGCCAACCCGCTGGAAACCAAACATTGAATAGAAGGCGTAAAAGGGTATCAGAGGGAAATCGTTGGTGCTGTAGGAGGTGGCGCATGCCATCCAGGCTGCCATCGAACCGTCCTCGTTAATACCTTCCTCCAGAATCTGACCTTTTTTGTCTTCCTTGTAGTACATGATCTGTTCGCGATCCTGAGGCACGTACTTCTGACCCTCAGACGTGTAGATACCCAGTTGGCGGAACATGCCTTCCATACCAAACGTGCGCGCCTCATCTGGCACAATCGGTACTATCCGCTTACCGATGCGTTTGTCTTTCGTCAGTGCGGTCAGCAACCGGACAAAGGCCATGGTCGTTGAAATGGCGCGGCCATCGGAGCCATCCAGCAAGCTTTTAAAAATGCTCAGCTCAGGAATCTGTAGCGGCTGACAATCCTTGCGGCGTGAGGGCAGCGGGCCACCCAAATCCTGCCTGCGCTTCTTCATATAGACCATTTCCGGACTATCGGCATCAGGCCGGTAGTAAGGCACCGCCTCAAGTTCATCGTCCTTCAATGGCACCGCAAACCGGTCCCGGAAACTTTTGAGCTCATTGATGTCGAGCTTTTTAAGGGAGTGAGTGGTGTTCTGCGCTTCCCCAGCACCGCCGAAACCATAGCCCTTAATGGTATGAGCCAGAATTACCGTAGGCTTGCCATTGTTGTTGTGCACGGCGTGGTGATAAGCCGCATACACCTTGTAAGGGTCATGACCGCCGCGGTTCAGCTTGTTGATATCGTCGTCTGACAGATTCTCAACCAGGCTCGCCAACTCAGGGTAGCGGCCAAAGAAATTCTTTCGGGTGTAGGCGGCCCCATTGCTCTTGAAGTTCTGCAGTTCGCCGTCGCAAACCTCGTCCATTACGCGCTGCATGATGCCGTCTTTGTCTTTGGCAAACAGCGGATCCCACATGCGCCCCCAAACGACTTTAAGCACATTCCAACCCGCACCGCGGAAGATCCCTTCAAGCTCCTGGATTATTTTACCGTTACCCCGTACAGGACCGTCCAGGCGCTGCAGGTTGCAGTTGACGACAAAAATAAGGTTATCCAGATTCTCACGGCCAGCCTTGGAAATGGAGCCCAGGGTTTCCGGCTCATCACACTCACCGTCGCCCACAAAGCACCAGACTTTTCGTTCGCCCTTATCGATCAGCTCCCGGCTGTCGAGGTACTTCATTACGTGGGCCTGATAGATAGCCTGCATGGGACCCAGCCCCATGGACACGGTAGGGAACTGCCAATAGTCTGGCATCAGCCACGGGTGGGGATAGGAGGACAGACCACTGCCGTCCGACTCTTCCCGGTAGCTGTCCAGTTGTTCTTCGTCAAAGCGACCTTCAAGGAAGGAGCGCGCATAGATGCCAGGTGCAGAGTGACCCTGGAAATACACCAGGTCCGACTCGCGCTTCTCGTCGCCGCCGTGGAAAAAATAATTGAAACCGACGTCATATAGCGTTGCCGCCGAGGAGAACGACGATATGTGACCGCCAAGGTCGCCCGGCCGTTTGCCGGCACGAACCACCATCGCCATCGCGTTCCAGCGAATCAATGACCGGATTCGTCGCTCCATGAACAAGTCGCCGGGCATGCGCGACTCCCGGACCGAAGCAATGGTGTTCCGGAAAGGTGTGGTGATAGCGTAGGGCAGCTCGGTACCGTCCCGGCTCGCTCTCTGAGAGAGGCGTTCCAGGATGTATTTGGCGCGGTCCACACCTTCCTGTTCAATCAACGATTCCAGTGCATCCAACCATTCACTGGTTTCAACGGGATCATCATCCTGGTACATCAAACCCTCCCCTAAACTTCAATAGTGCGCTGACTGTCGACGAACAAGGCGATCAGTCATGCGATGTTTTACGAGCGATCGCGTCAGTGCAGATGTTGTGCTGGTGTGTCATTTGAATACAGCATAGAACAGGATCGCTAACTTGCCTGCCTGAAGCAGAATACAAAATGCTGGCACGCGCCCTTTTTTCGGTCTAACTGACGCCGGGTGCGTGCACGGGAACAGATACGCCTCAAAGCTGTAGTATTATTACTACAAATTGGATCACGCGATTAACGTTTAGTAGGAAATAATGACCTTTATTCGAGTCTCTAACAACCTGCCTTAGACCAATGTCGTAGCTTTACTACGGACACTTAGATGTTTTAACCACTACTCAGATGTTTTAACCACTAAACAATCCACCCCCGATGACGGGTTAATTTTTAGGCGACAACTTCCCCTGCGTCTTTCGACAGCGCACCAACAAAGCGCTGGCAGACGATTTTCACACGAACACCCGACGCCGTTTTAATTAGACCTGAAAGTATTCCCCAATTTCTGTATACTTTGCCGCCTGTTTTTCGTTGGTGTGGTGCGATGTCGATCGATCCGCGCGCACCTGAAACCCGACGCAACCAAAGGGCGGCCCATGAATTCCATCGTCACCTTTCCAAATCGTATTCCGGCAGTCGAATTTGAAGAGCGACGCTTCAAAGTCTTTACTGACCGCCAGCTCGACAAGATCGAGATTATTCAAAGCTTGCCCGCCGACACCCTGTTCGAAATGAAAGTGGTGGCCAGCGTACTGCCCTTCCGCGTCAACGAATATGTCATTAACGAGCTTATTGACTGGCAGCAAGTACCCAACGACCCAATCTACCAGCTCGTATTTCCGCAAAAAGGCATGCTGAAAGACCAGCACTTTGAGCGGATGGCCGAATTGCACCGAGAGGGTGCCGATAAAAAACTGATCCAGTCCGTGGCCAAGGAAATCCGGGACGAACTGAACCCCCACCCTGCCGGGCAGATGGAAATGAACCTGCCCGAGCTGGACGGCGAGATGCTGGACGGTGTGCAGCACAAATACCGCGAGACGGTTTTGTTCTTCCCGGCCCAGGGCCAGACCTGCCACTCATACTGCACCTTCTGCTTTCGCTGGGCGCAATTTGTCGGCGACAAAGACCTTAAGATGGCCAGCACGGACGCCGAAAAACTCCACGGGTATTTGCAACAGCACCCGGAAGTCAGCGATTTGCTGGTGACGGGCGGCGACCCGATGGTGATGAAGACGAAACATCTGGTGCAGTATCTGGAACCGCTGCTGGAACCGGAGTTTGATCACATACAAACGATCCGCATCGGCACCAAGGCCCTGACTTTCTGGCCCTATCGCTTTGTGACCGACAAGGACGCAGAAGAACTGCTGGACCTGTTTGCCCGCCTGGTTGATGGCGGCAAACACATCGCCATCATGGCGCACTACAACCACTGGCAGGAAATCACCACCGACATTGCCGAGGAAGCCATTCGCCGCATCCGCTCAACCGGTGCCGAGATCCGCGCCCAGGGCCCTATCATCAAGCACGTCAATGATGACGCCGACGCGTGGGCAAAAATGTGGAAGAAACAGGTACAGCTGGGCATCATCCCCTACTACATGTTTGTAGAACGGGACACCGGGGCTAAAAATTACTTCGAAATCCCCCTGGTCAAAGCTTATGAGATCTATCGGGAGGCCATGAAACAGGTATCCGGTCTGGCCCGCACCGCTCGCGGTCCCTCAATGAGTGCCGGTCCCGGCAAGGTCGAGATCCAGGGCATTGCTGACATCAAGGGCGAGAAGGTCTTTGTTCTGCGGTTCCTGCAAGGTCGCAACCCAGATTGGGTGCAACGTCCTTTCTTTGCCAAGTACAGCGAAACCGCAACCTGGCTGCACGAGCTTGAGCCGGCCTTTGGGGAAGACAAATTTTTCTTCGAGGAAGAATACGACCGGATGAGACAGGGCAACGGCTGACAAGCACGGCCACTGTCAAACCTCGTCGCTCTAATCGGGAGACCCTGCGGCATACCGAGGGTGGGCGACCACTGCCGTCTGGAAGACGTCGCTTCAGCTTGGGAAGGCTCATCTGGCAGACCCGAGGCCTGCTCCGAAGCTGAAGCATCGGCTACAGTGGCAAACAACAGCCTTTGGCGGCAGGATTCACGACTGGCGCTTTCGCGCCACTTCACTACGCACATAAAAAAACCGGGCGCTGGCCCGGTTTTTTGCGCTGTCGCCCGGTCAGTGCATCAGGGCATAGAGCTTACGCCGATACACCCGCACATCGGGATTGTTGTTCCCCAGTTTGTCGAATAACTCGACTAACGTGGTTTTTGCGATCCCGTCCTTATAGCCGGCATCCACTTGCATAAGCCGGATTAATAGTGACATCGCTTCGGCGTTGTTTTCTTTCAGCACGTGCTGAAGTGCCAACTGGTGCAGGGCCGCAGGATCGCCCGGATTGGCGTCCAGTGTTTTTTCGAGCTCCTGCATTGGCGGCAGCTCACCTGCCTGCTTCATAAACTTCAAGCGAGCGGCCAGTTGTTTGGCCTGGGTTTGCATTTTTTCTTCTGGCGGCAAGCTCTCAAGCACTTGTTCCGCGGCGTCAACATCACCCAACTCGGCTTTGATCTGCGCAAGGTCTATCAGCACCGTGAGATCGTCGGGATCGTTCTGGTTCATCTCCGTCAATACCGCCAGCGCCCCATCCAGGTCACCCGCCTCCCAAAGACGGTGAGCCGTATCGTAAGGATTCTCTGCGGGCGCCTCGACGTGCTTGTCCAGCACCTTGCGAACTTCACCTTCCGGCAAGGCTCCATTAAACCCGTCGACCGCCTGCCCGTTCTTCACCAGAATCACCGTAGGCAAACTCCGCACACCCAGGCTGCCAGTCAACTCCTGCTGTTCGTCGGCATTGACTTTGGCGAGCAAAAAACCGCCTTTGTAGTCTTCTGCCAGCTTTTCCAGTATCGGGGTGAGCTGCTTACAGGGCTCACACCAGTCCGCCCATACGTCAACCAGGATCGGCGTCTGCGCAGACGCCTGCATGACCTTGTCCTGAAAATTCTCGATGGTGGCGTCAAAGATATACGGCGAGCTGCTCATGAGCGGGTCCTGATCCGTGAAAACGTGAATGATACCCAGTAAGTAGAGGCTAGACGAAGAAATTCAAGCCCAGTCACCCGATTCGGCAGACAGACAAACCCGCGCGCCCTGCCTTGAATTACCGAAAGCCGCCGTCACATAACGTTCATAACCGCACTAAACCAATCATGGGATGGATGTTGATACGGCATGAGCGACGATAGCCTTCACGAGTCTTTCGAAGATGTTACCGAGTACATTGGCAAGGACGAAAACAAGACCAACCTTGCGCTGACTCAGCAGGCCTTACCGGGGCGCATGTACGTGTTGCCCATTTCTAACCGACCGTTCTTCCCGGCCCAGGTTCAGCCGGTCATGGTAAATCAACAACCATGGCACGAGACGCTCAAGCGCGTCAGAGAAACCGACCACCATATTCTAGGCCTTTGTTTTGTCGACAACCCGGAACAGGAACACCCTGTGCCGGGGAGCGATGAGCTTGAGATAATGGGGTGCGCCGTGCGCGTCCACCAAGCCCAAATAGTCGGCGGTAAAATCCAGTTTATCGCCCAGGGTGTTCAGCGCTTTCGCATCACCCAATGGTTACGGCGAAAACCGCCCTATCTGGTTGAGGTGGAGTACCCCGATGAGCCCAAAGAGCCCAAAGAAGAACTCAAGGCTTACACCCTGGCCATCATCAGCTCGATCAAGGAACTGCTGCGGACCAACCCGCTATATGGCGAAGACGTCAAACAGTACCTATCGCGTTTTGGACCGGAAGACAGCTCACCGTTGGCCGATTTTGGCGCCTCAATGACCAGCGCCCCCGGCACCGACCTGCAAGATGTGCTGAACACAGTCCCGCTGCTTCGTCGAATGGAGAAGGTGCTGCTGTTGATGCGCAAAGAGCAGGAAGTCGCCCGCCTTCAGGCACAAATTGATGAGGAGGTGAACGACACGGTCCAGAAACATCAGCGCGAATTCTTTCTACGGGAGCAGCTCAAAGTCATCCAACGTGAACTTGGCATGGCCAAAGACGATAAGACCGCCGATGCGGAGCGGTTCGAGGCCCGCATGGCCCAGCTCTTACCGCCCGACCATGTGACCGAACGCTTTCAGGACGAGCTGCAAAAGCTTCAGGTACTGGAACTGGGGTCACCCGAGTACGGCGTGACCCGAAATTACCTGGACTGGCTGACCCTGGTGCCATGGGGAAAAACCTCTCAGGATCACTTCGATCTGGTGGCCGCCCGCCGCATCTTGGACCGCGATCACGATGGCCTGGACGACGTTAAGGACCGCATTATCGAATTTCTCGCCGAGGGCGCCTTCAAAGGCGAAGTGTCTGGCTCAATCCTGCTTTTAGTGGGGCCGCCGGGGGTGGGAAAGACCTCCATCGGGCATTCTGTGGCTGCGGCACTGGGGCGAGAATTCTACCGCTTCAGCCTCGGCGGCATGCGCGACGAAGCCGAGATCAAAGGCCATCGACGCACTTACATTGGCGCCATGCCGGGTAAGTTTGTACAGGCATTGAAAGACGCAAAAGTTGCCAACCCGGTGATCATGTTGGACGAGATCGACAAGATTGGCGCCTCGTTCCAGGGTGACCCCGCCTCTGCGCTGCTGGAAACCCTGGACCCTGAACAGAATCGGGAGTTTCTCGACCATTACCTGGACGTGCGGATGGACTTGTCCAAAGTGCTGTTTATCTGCACCGCCAATCAACTGGATACCATTCCCAGACCGCTACTGGACCGCATGGATACCATCCGGTTGTCCGGTTACATTGGCGAAGAGAAACTGGTGATCGCAAAACATCACTTGCTGCCGCGACTGCTAAAACGGGCTGGCTTGCTTAAGAAACAGTTCAACGTGACCGACGCCGCCATTCGTCAAATCATTGAGGGCTATGCGCGTGAAGCCGGGGTTCGCAACCTTGAAAAATTGCTCCACAAACTCGTCCGGAAAGGCATCGTAAAACTTCTGGAGGCACCGGAAATGGCGGTCCGCGTTGGGGTATCCGACCTGGTGGGTTATCTCGGCCAGCCGCCGTTCAAACGCGAGAAAGCCATGAAGGGCACCGGCGTTGTCACCGGGCTAGCCTGGACGGCCATGGGCGGCGTCACCTTGAGCATTGAAGCTTCGCGCATTCACAGCAATCAGCGCGGCTTCAAACTGACCGGCCAATTGGGGGACGTCATGAAAGAGTCCGCCGAAATTGCCTACAGTTATGTCGCCTCCAACCTGAAGCGCTTCAAAGGTGACCCGACCTTCTTCGATAAATCGTTTGTCCATGTCCACGTGCCGGAGGGCGCCACACCCAAAGACGGCCCCAGTGCCGGTATTACGATGGCGACCGCCTTGCTCTCCATTGCCCGGGGCGAAGCACCCCAGCAATCCATTGCCATGACAGGCGAACTCACCCTGACCGGTCAGGTTCTGGCCATAGGCGGCGTCCGGGAGAAGATCATTGCGGCCAGACGGCAGAAGATCGACACCCTGATCCTGCCCGATGCCAATCGCAGTGATTATGAGGAGCTGCCCAGCTATTTAAAAGAAGGGCTCACGGTCCACTTTGCCAAACACTACAGCGACGTGTTTCAGGTCTGCTTTGGCAACAACCCCAGAAAAGGCACGGCCGTCCACTGATGCGCAACCCCCATGTTTCAGTACCAAGCCGCACTGGGGGGCGGTTGCAAGCGCCAGGGAGCCCACGGGCCGGACCCGGGATCGCGGCGAGCTCCGCGCCAAGCCGGCGCTTACTTCAAGGTTGAAGCCACTGCCGGCGAGCCGCTCAGGCCCCCGCTTTCTTCTTGGTCTCTTTCCAGCCGTCTTCCCGTAAGACCGCGCCTACATCCAGAACCGGCGATGCATCGATGTCATCGGCATCCATCATGTTGGCGACTCGCTGCAGCGAAGCGATAATCATGGACTGCTCCCACTCGTGCAGACTCTGAAATTTACCAATAAATTCTTCCTGTAACGGCTCCGGCGCACGCGCCAAAATGTCCGCACCGTCTTCGGTCAAATGGGCATGCACCTTGCGTTTATCCTGCGTACTGCGAACCCGATAAACCAGATTGCGATGCTCCAGACGATCGAGAATCGTCGTGACCGTCGCCTGACTCAGGCTTACCTTGTCAGCAATGGTGCCAATGGTGACTTCACCGAGGTCGCGGATGGTTCTCATGATCAGTAACTGTGGCCCGGTCAAACCTGCGTTCTTGCTCAGGCGCTTTGAATGCAGGTCCGTGGCACGAATTACCCGCCGTAACGCGACCAAAACCTTTTCGTAATTATTCACAGAAGCATTCCATCCCGCCTTTGGCGTCAAGTCAGAATTACAGGCATTGAGCTTTTTCGAGTATAAAACCTTTTGACCCGACATCATGCTGAAGCCTCCTTACGGCCAATCGCCTCCGGCACCCCGCCTTCCATTCAGCATTGTGCAGGGCGCTACAATTCGACCGGCCGAACATTTCTTTATACCACTAAGTATTAGAGGTCTTTGCTCTCAGGATTGCAAGCCGTAGTAATTCTGGCGTATTACCTCGTTTCTGTTCGCACTCGCTATGGTATGGTCTGCACCCTTTTGATTCACAGAACACCTGGACACGACATGATTAACCCCTTCGCGGCCCGATTGGCCGCTCTGCTTTTTCTATTTACAGCCCTGACCGCTGCAACCTCCGTAAGCGCCCAGCAACCCGCGCCGACCGCAGCGACGGCGACCGATGTCAGTGACCGCATTGATCAACTTGAAGAGCCACTTTATAACCCGTTTGTGGAACGCTACCTGCTTGATGAGGTCAAAGCGCTGCGCACCGAACTGCTTAACACGCGCGCAGAACTCATCGAAAAAGTCGTGGATAAGGAGCTGTCCGTTGCCGATAAGACCATGTCATACGCGACCGATACCGTGACTTACTTTTTCTATCTGATTGCCGGCGCCACCTCCATCCTGGTGGTCATCGGCTGGAACTCTATCCGCGACATGCGGAGTCAGCTCACCAGCCTGGCGGAAAAGCGGGTGAACGAATTGGTCGTGGAATACGAGAAGCGGCTCAAATTCATTGAGGTTCAGCTACAGCAAAAATCCGACATCATCAATCGCAATCAGGAAGAGATCGAGCGCACCAACGAAGTGCACTCCTTGTGGCTCAAAGCCAGCCAGGAGACCTCGCAGCAAAACAAAATCACCGCCTATGATCAGATTCTGGATTTGCGTCCAGACGATGTCGAAGCCCTCAGTTACAAGGCCGACGCGGTTCTGGAGATGCAGGAGCCATTATGGGCCATCAGTCTTTGCCTGCGCGCGCTGAAGCTTGCACCGGATAATGGCCATCCGCACTATCAATTGGCCTGCGCCTATGCTGAGATCGGTCGCTGGGAAGACGCCATCCATTCACTGGCCAAAGCAATTGAAATTTCCGACGCCTACCGGGATGATGCATCAGTAGATCCGAGCTTTTCGCGATTACGGGACTATGAGGCATTCAATCTGGCAGTACACCCAGAAGAGCCGGAAACAACCGATAGCTAATCAAGGTTTGGTAAAAGCCATCACGAACACCCATGCGGCGCCATACGCTGAAAGCAGCCCTGGCACCGGTTTACTGGGGAACCCGGGCCTTCAAGCTTGACAACAAGCCGGGGCTGGTGTTCTTTTATCTCCTTGAGAACATAAGAATAACCCTGACCCAAAGTAGGACAGACCCATGAAAACATCAGTGAAAAAACTTGTTACAGGCATCAGCGCTTCCATCGCATTGATGGGTACGGGCAGCGCACTCGCTGAAATCAAGGTCGGCATTGCCGGCCCCATGACCGGACCCGTTGCGCAATATGGCGACATGCAGTTCTCCGGTGCGCGCATGGCAATTGAGCGAATCAATGCCGATGGCGGCGTAATGGGCGAGCAGCTCGTAGCAGTGGAAGTCGATGACGTGTGCGACCCCAAGCAGGCCGTAACAGTTGCTAACCGGCTGGTCAACGACGGCGTCCGGTTCGTGATCGGTCACCTGTGCTCCAGTTCGACTCAGCCCGCATCAGACATCTATGAAGATGAAGGCATCCTGATGGTAACGCCGGCGTCTACCAGCCCGGACATCACCGAGCGCGGCTATGAGCTGGTTTTCCGCACCATCGGCCTGGACAGCATGCAGGGTCCGGTCGCGGCCAACTACCTGGTCAGCCTCAACCCCGAGCGCGTTGCCGTTATTCACGACAAGCAGCAGTATGGTGAAGGCATAGCAACTGCGGTTCGCGACACGCTGAAAGAAGCGGGCGTTGAAGTGGCGATGTTTGAAGGCATCACCGCCGGTGACAAGGACTTTTCGTCGCTGGTCACCAAACTCCGCGACGCCGGTGTGGACTATGTCTACTACGGTGGCTATCACCCAGAGCTCGGCCTGATTCTACGCCAAGCCCGTCAAGCCAACCTGGACGCCACTTTCATGGGTCCTGAAGGGGTGGGCAACAAAGACATCAACACCATCGCAGGCGAAGCTGCCGAAGGTCTGTTGGTCACTCTGCCACCGAGCTTTGACGAGAAAGCCGAGAACCAGGCATTGGTCAGTGCTTTTAAAGAGAAAGGCGAAGATCCTTCCGGTCCGTTCGTGCTGACCTCATACGCCGCGGTTCAGCTGGTTGCCGAAGGCATCGAGGCCGCCGGTTCAATTGATCCATTTGACGTTGCAAAGGCGCTGCGTGCCGGCACGTTTAGCACGCCAATCGGCACGGTTGAGTACGACGACAAGGGCGATATGGAGTCGTTTGAGTTTGTTGTTTACGAATGGCATTCAGATGGCAGCAAAACTCCGGTAAACTAAGCCGCAATCGTTAAAAAACGGTAATGGAACACCTTCCCACCGCGATCCGGGGGAAGGTGTTTTTTTAAGCACACAGACGTTTCTGTTTTATCTGCATCCGGCACCCCGGCGCAGGTTGGACGTTAACTGAAGGTGCAGGTTTTCGGAGCCCCACAACCATGCAAGACCTCCTGTATTTTGTTCAGCAGCTCATCAACGGGCTGACGATCGGGAGCGCCTATGCCCTGATCGCCATCGGCTACACGATGGTTTACGGCATTATTGGCATGATCAACTTCGCCCACGGCGAGGTGTACATGATCGGTGCCTACACCGCGCTCATCGCTATTACCGGCCTTGCCGCTTTCGGCATAGCCTGGCTGCCACTTGTCCTTCTCGTTGCACTGGTGTGTGCCGTGATAGTCTCCAGCGCCATGGGCTGGGCCGTTGAACGGGTTGCCTACCGACCGGTTCGGGGTCGCCATCGCTTGATCCCTCTGATTTCAGCCATTGGCATGTCCATCTTTCTTCAGAACTACGTGCACTTGGCACAGGGCTCAAGAAACATGGGCTTTCCGCTGTTAATCGAAGGCGGTTTCCGGTTTGGCGCTGCCGACTCTTTTCAAACCTCTATTTCCTACATGCAGATCACAATCTTTATCACCACCCTTGTCTGCATGACAGCGCTGTCGCTGTTTATCTCCCGGTCGCGCACCGGGCGTGCCTGTCGTGCCGTATCGCAGGATCTGGGCATGTCGAACCTGCTGGGCATCGACACCAATAAAATAATCGCCGCCACCTTTGTCATTGGGGCCGCATTGGCCGCCGTGGCCGGCCTGCTATTGGGCATGTATTACGGATCGATTGACCCACTGTTTGGCTTCATTGCCGGTCTGAAGGCATTCACTGCCGCCGTTCTGGGCGGCATCGGCAGCATCCCCGGAGCCATGCTGGGCGGCATCATACTGGGCATATCCGAGAGCATGACGTCCGGCTACCTGAGTGGTGAATATAAAGACGTGGTGTCCTTTGGGCTGCTTATCCTGATTCTGCTGTTCAAACCCACTGGCTTACTTGGCAAGCCAGAGGTGGAGAAGATCTGATGGCGACTCAAAATATCAAACACGCACTGTTTTGTGCATTCATCACCCTGCTTATTTCCTTCCCCATCCTGGGACTGAACCTGGAATCAGCCGGCACCACGCTCGAACTGACCGGTGCCGATAGCGCGACCATCGTTGCCATTCTGGTGGCAGCTATTGTGGTTTTCCTGTTCCAGACGTTTCGGGACTCCATTCTGACGGCTGCGGGCAAGATGCCGAAGCTGAACCGATGGTCCGACCGCCAACCAATGCCGCAGGAAAAGCGCCTCAAACTGGAAAATCTGTTCATGACGCTGATCATGATCAGCGCCCTAATCTGGCCTTTTATTGTCTCCCGCGGCTCCGTTGATCTGTCCACGCTGGTACTGATTTACGTCATGCTCGCCCTCGGTCTCAATGTGGTCGTGGGCCTCGCCGGACTGTTGGACCTTGGTTACGTGGCTTTCTATGCCGTCGGCGCTTACACCTTTGCGTTATTGTCGCAGTACCTTGGTGTGTCCTTCTGGATTGCGTTGCCGGCTGGCGCTCTACTGGCTGCCTTGTTCGGCCTGGCGCTGGGGTTTCCGGTGTTACGGCTGCGGGGCGACTATCTGGCCATAGTTACCTTGGGCTTCGGCGAAATTATCCGCATTCTACTGAATAACTGGACATCCCTAACCGGCGGCCCGAATGGCATTGGCGGCATCCCCGATCCTACGCTCTTCGGTATGGAATTCGGTCGCAGAATCAAGGAAGAGGGCAATATTTCGTTTCACGATTTCTTCGGCATCCCCTACGACAGCACACACAAGATCATCTTTTTGTACCTGATTGCTCTGGTGCTTGCGTTCATCTCCTTCCTGGCCATTCGCCGCCTGATGAGCATGCCGGTAGGCCGGTCTTGGGAGGCCCTTCGCGAAGATGAGATTGCTGCCCGCTCGCTGGGCCTGAGTCGTACCGGCGTTAAATTGTCAGCCTTTACCATTGGCGCTTTTTTCGCTGGTTTCGCCGGTACGGTGTTCGCATCCAAACAAGGCTTCATCAGCCCGGAGTCCTTCGTATTCCTGGAATCCGCCATTGTGCTCGCGATTGTCGTGCTGGGCGGCATGGGGTCACAAGTGGGCGTTATTCTGGCGGCCATTGCAGTGACCATCCTACCCGAGCTGGCGCGTGAGTTTTCCGAGTATCGGATGCTGATCTTCGGTGCCGCTATGGTTCTGATGATGGTCTGGCGGCCCCAAGGCCTGATGCCGATGCGACGCGTTCATATTAACCTACAGAAGCAGGAGTGACGGAGATGCTAGAAGTACGCAATCTGTCCATGCGCTTTGGCGGACTCCTCGCAGTTGACCAGGTGTCACTGAACGTCCAGGAGCATGAGATCGTTTCCATCATCGGCCCAAATGGGGCCGGAAAGACCACCGTCTTTAACTGCATGAGTGGTTTTTACGCCCCGACCGGTGGTGAGATTCTTTTTCAAGGCAGGGAAATTCAGGGCACACCGGATTACAAGATCTCTCGTCTGGGTTTGGTCCGAACCTTTCAGCATGTGCGACTGTTCAACAAGATGACGGTGGTTGAGAACCTGCTGGTTGCTCAACACCGGCACCTGAACACCAACCTGCTGTCAGGCCTGATCAAGACGCCAAACTACCGCGAACGTGAGCAGAAGTCGCTTGATCGCGCGGCTTACTGGCTGGATCGCGTCGGCCTACTGGAGTTGGCCAATCGGGAGGCGGGCAACCTTGCCTATGGCCAGCAGCGACGCCTTGAAATTGCCCGTTGCATGGTGACTGAACCTCAACTTCTGATGCTGGATGAACCAGCCGCTGGCCTCAACCCGGCTGAAACCCGGGAACTGAACCAGCTCATTATCAGCCTGAAGGAAGACTATCGCGTCTCGGTTGTGTTGATTGAGCATGATATGAGCCTGGTGATGGAAATTTCAGACCGCATCAACGTCATAAATCAGGGCAAGCCGCTTGCGAGTGGCACGCCAGACGAGATTCGCCACAATGACGATGTCATCAAAGCCTATCTGGGTGAGGCCTAAGGAAATCACATGCTAGTACTCGAAGATGTCCATACTCACTACGGCAAAATAGAAGCCCTGCACGGCGTTTCCGTTGAGGTTAAGCAAGGCGAGATTGTCTCGCTGATTGGCGCCAATGGCGCGGGCAAAACCACGTTGTTGATGACGGTGTGCGGCAACCCCCAGGCCACATCCGGCCGGGTGATCCTGAATGGCAAAGATATCAGCCGGGATAAAACCTCCGATATCATGCGCTCAGGCATTGCTATCGTGCCCGAAGGTCGCCGGGTATTCCCTGGCCTGACCGTTGAGGAGAACCTTCACATGGGTGGGTTCTTCAACAACAAAAGCGAGATTCGCAAAAGCCAGGACCACGTCTATGAGCTGTTTCCCCGTCTGAAAGAGCGTGAACTGCAACGCGCCGGCACCATGTCCGGCGGCGAGCAGCAAATGCTGGCGATCGGCCGGGCCCTGATGAGCAAACCCAAGATGATCATTCTGGACGAGCCGTCACTTGGCCTGGCGCCACTGATCATCAAGCAGATTTTTGAAATCATCGGACAGCTGCGAGACGAAGGTATTACTGTCTTTCTGGTCGAGCAAAATGCGCATCAGGCGTTAAAGCTCGCCGATCGGGGTTATGTGCTGGAGACGGGCAAGATCCGCCTCCAGGATACCGGCGCTAATCTGTTGGCCAATCCGGATGTGCAAAACGCCTATCTCGGTGGGTAAGTAAATCGAAATCATAAAAAAGCCGGGCGAGCCCGGCTTTTTTATGCAGCCATCAGCGCTCACTAAACGCGCTTGCTGGTGCAGCTATCGTCTTCACCTGCTACGTCAATCACGTCGTAAACAACGTTGTCGTTCTCTTTGAGCATGTCGCGCGGTGTGACAATAATATTCACTCCCGATGCCGAGACTGTGGCATCTGCAGAGGTAAATCGTGCGGTCGCAGCCGAATTCGGACCAGTCATACTTAAAGCACTGGTACTCCCGTTGGCAGACGCACATACCCGCTGCGCATTCTCTGTCATCGCTTGTGGTAGACATCACAATGCTGGATACGACAAGTTCATTTGTATAGAACGGCCTCCATATGTTAGGTGAGGGCGTTGATGGCCGGGCGCACCAAATCCAATCAAATACCCTATGATGGGACTGAAGCTCTGAAGAAATTTTTAGTTCTTCATGAAGTATAAAGCCGCAGTAACCACCTTTTTTGCTCAACAATTCACTTGGCTGCCTTAAAAATCCACACCGACAAGGTCAAACGGTTGGCCTTTCTGGTTTCTAAGCTATACTCAATCCGACGGTCACCCCCCTCTTGAAAAACATCGAGTCAGGGCCGTTAACGTGTTGTTTTAGATAATAGGTTTTAACAACGTCCTTGCGACGGAACAACACGATTGCGACGACAGCTAAAATTAATCAAGGAGTGGACAATGAAAAAACTGATCGCAGGTGCAATGCTTCTGGGTGCTTCTACCTTGGCTTTTGCTCAACCAGGCTGTGGTGTTGGCGCCATGATCTGGAAAGGCCAGTCCGGTATTGCACCCCACGTGCTAGCGGCGACCACCAACGGTACGTTTGGTAACCAGACGTTCGGTATGACCACGGGAACCCTGGGCTGCCAGACCAATGAGTCAGTCCAGTCCATGGCCATGTACATGGATAGCAACATCGACAAAATTGCTCGCGATATGTCTCGCGGCAGTGGCGAAAACCTTGAAACCCTCGCGGTTTTGTTGCGCGTGGAAGAGGCCGATCGTGCCGCGTTCCGCAGCACCCTTCAGGACAATTTCGCAACCATTTTCCCATCGTCGGATACAACCTCGGACCAAGCCGTCAGTGCCATTGTTGCACTGCTGGAAAAGCACGATTCACTGAGCAAGTACGTAGCAGCCTGATAGGCTAATACGGAAGGATCACCAAGCGCCAAGGATGGCGCGCGACGCCAACCCATTTCCAATACTCGGGCATCCATGCGCTTATTGCTCTGTTATGGGCTGATTTTTTTTGGCCTGGCAACCAGTTCAGCCGCTCTCGCCGCGTCTACTGAGTCCGTCTCTACCCTGTACGATGACCCAGCCTGGTTGATGCTGGGCCACTACCAAAACAACCCGGTCCGCCCTGGCTATACCAGCCAAGCGGACGATCCAGGCTTTTTTGTTAGCCCGACCGGCAAACGCTCGCCAAAAGCGGAGATGGAGGCCACCCTGGCCGCCATCCAGGCGCCGGCAACTGGCGACCGGCATGCCCGCTGCCGGTTTCCAGCGCGGGACCACTGGCTCAGATCGAAACTTGACCTACCGCCGAACTCGGTGAGCTGTGATGACTACCAGCAATGGCGACAAACGCTGAATACGGAAACCGTTACTTTGGTGTTCGCGGCCTCCTACCTCAATAGTCCGTCGTCCATGTTTGGCCATACCTTTCTTCGGCTTGATCCGCCTCCCGGCGAGAAAGGCACCGACTTACTGCTCGCCAACACCATTTCCTATGCGGCCGACGCCGCCGCCCATGACAGCGAGCTTCTGTTTGCCTACCGAGGCATATTTGGTGGCTATCCCGGCATCACCACGATTCAGCCCTACTACGAAAAGATTCGTCTGTACTCGGATATTGAAAACCGCGATCTGTGGGAGTATCGGCTCAACCTGACCCCTTCCGAAGTCGATCTGCTGCTCGCCCATGCCTGGGAAATCAGGGAGCACAATTTTGACTATTACTTTTTTGACGAGAATTGCGCCTACCGGCTTCTGGCACTGATCGACGTGGCGCGGCCTGGCACCGACCTGCTGCATCAAGTCGGCACCCATGCCATTCCCTCCGACACCGTACGATGGGTCGTGGACAAAGACCTGGTTCAGGCCGTCCACTACCGACCTTCGGCGGCCACCGGTGTCAGCCATGCCCTCAACCAATTATCGGATGAAGACCAGACCCTGGCGGCCGCCATGGCCAATGGCTATGTCAAAGTCAGCGATCCAGAGGTGACGCAATTGCCGCCAGACCGGCGCGCACGGCTATTGGACGCAACCTACGACTATGTGCGCTATCAAAGTGAAGCGGAAGGCTGGCCTCGCGAACAGGCCGCGCCCCTGTCTCATGACTTGCTAACGGCTCGCAGCCGCATTGAGACCGACAAAGCCAGGTCACAGCCCGCCGCGCCCGAGGTAAGGGACGATCAGGGTCATAATACCTTCAGACTCAGTGTGGCCGGCGGCCGTCTTGATGACCGCAATTTCACCCAACTGACCGTGCGGCCCGCTTACCATGATGTTCTGGACCCGCCAGAGGGCTACCGGCTCGGCGCGCAACTCCAGTTTTTGCGACTCGATGCCCGCTACTATACAAACAATGACGAGCTCCAGGTGGAGCACATCACGGGAGTCGAGATTCGTTCGCTGTCCCCCAGAAATGCCTTCTTTTCCCCGTTGTCCTGGCAGGTCGGGTTTGGTGGTCGCCGATCCGAACTAGCGTCCGGGCAGCGCGTGTTTACACCCTACCTGGACGGTGGCGCCGGCGGCAGTTGGCGATTGGGAGAACAAACCCAGGCCTTAGCCATCGCCACCGCCGACGTCGAGATTGATGACGATTTCCGGCGCGGCTATGACTTCGCACCCGGCGCAGATATCGGTGTGCTTCATCAGGACCGCCATTTCAGCTTGCTCGGCGGCCTGCGAACCAAGGCCTGGATCGTCAGCTCCCAGCATCGGCAGGACACGCTGTATTTAAACGGTGGTTGGCATTTTGGCCGCGCCTTCAGTGTGGCGGCGGAGGTCAAGCGGGAACATCACTACGAAAGGTATCAGACAACATGGCAGCTCGGCCTCAACACCTATTTTTAAACGCCCTGCTACTGACGGGCTTGTTTCTCCAGGCCGGCTGCAGCGGGATGTTCTTTTACCCTGATCATGCGGTCTATATAACGCCAGACCGACTGAATCTGGCCTACGAGGATGTGCACCTGAAGACCGACGACGGTGAAACGTTGCATGGCTGGTGGCTACCGGCCGTGGTGCCCCCAGAAGAAACCGCCAGGGGTCAGGTCTATTTCCTGCACGGCAATGCCCAAAACATCAGCAGCCACCTGTTAAACGTCGCCTGGCTGCCAGCGAGAGGGTATAACGTCTTCCTGATCGATTATCGGGGCTACGGACAGTCAACGGGGGAACCTGACCTGGAGGGCGCGCTGCATGATGCCGAAACTGGCCTGCGCTGGCTGACTCAGCGTCAGAATGGACCGCAACAACCCCTGTACTTGCTCGGCCAAAGCCTCGGTGGCGCGCTGTCCATTGCCCTCGCGGGGGCTTGGACGCAACGGGGGGAAATACCCCCCCTGTCGGCCGTGATGGTGGACGGCACCTTTTCAGGATTTCGTGCCATTGCACGCGAAAAGCTCGGCAGTTTTTGGCTTACCTGGCCGTTTCAGGTGCCTTTCAGCTGGACCATACCCAATGACTACGAAGGCGTGGAACATATCGCCGACATCGGGCCGGTGCCTGTCATGGTCATCCACAGCACGCGGGACACCATCATTCCATTCGATCATGGCCAAACCCTCTACAACGCAGCCCGAGAACCCAAGGCGTTTCTGCAGACCGATACGCCTCATGCCGCGACGTTTTTGATACCGGCCTACCAGACCGCGATCATTGAATTTATGGAGCAAGCCTCGGACGGCTTACCGGCCCGTTGACTCCCTGAATACTGTAGTGGGTCGTCCCAACCCGGCTTGTGGCAATTGCCATACCCTTGCAGCCTGACTCCACCGCTACGTTCGAACGTCATAAAAAAACCGCCGTCCGTTTCCGGAGGGCGGTTTTTTCACGCGGCTAATTAGATAGCGGCGAGGTCGGTTGGCTGTTCGCCTTCCTTCACTTCTTTCATGGACAGCTTCACGCGGCCACGGGCATCAACATCCAACACCTTGACCAGAACTTCCTGGCCTTCGCTGAGCTCGTCGGTAACGTTCTCGATACGACGATCCGAAATCTGCGAGATGTGGACCAGACCGTCTTTACCCGGCAGGATGTTAACAAAGGCACCGAAATCGACAATGCGCTCTACCTTACCCTTGTAGATCGCGCCCACTTCGATTTCTGCGGTGATTTCCATCACGCGCTTCATCGCAGCTTGTGCCGCAACCTGGGTGTCCGCATAAATCTTAACGTAGCCGTCGTCATCCAGATCGATAGACGCTCCGGTCTCATCACAAATACCGCGGATCGTCGCGCCACCTTTACCGATCACGTCACGGATCTTGTCCGGATTGATCTTGATGGTGGTGATGCTCGGCGCACGGTCTGACAACTCGGCACGTGGCGCAGAAATCACCTTCGCCATTTCACCCAGGATGTGCAAGCGCGCACCGTGGGCCTGCTCAAGCGCCAGCTCCATGATTTCATCAGTGATGCCGTTGATCTTGATGTCCATCTGCAGGGCCGTGATGCCCTCAGCGGTACCGGCCACTTTAAAGTCCATATCACCCAAGTGGTCTTCATCACCCAGGATATCGGTCAGGATCGCAAACTTGTCGCCTTCCTTGACCAGACCCATGGCAATACCTGCTACCGGTGCCTTGATCGGAACACCAGCGTCCATCAGCGCCAGGCTTGAGCCACAAACCGATGCCATTGAGCTGGAACCGTTGGATTCAGTAATCTCAGACACCGCACGAATGGTGTACGGAAATTCTTCGATGGTCGGCATAACCGCAGCAACACCACGCTTCGCCAGACGACCATGACCCACTTCACGACGGCCAGGCGTGCCAACACGGCCCGCTTCACCAACCGAGTACGGGGGGAAGTTGTAGTGGAACAGGAACGGGTCTTTGCGCTCACCTTCAAGTGCATCGATGATCTGCATATCACGCGCGGTCCCCAGCGTCGTGGTAACGATCGCCTGGGTTTCACCCCGGGTAAACAGTGCCGAGCCGTGAGTGCTTGGCAACACGCCCACTTCGATTTGAATCGGACGAACGGTCTTGGTGTCACGACCATCAATCCGGGGCTTACCTTCGATCACCTGATTGCGCACGATGGATTTTTCCACCTTGGCAAAGTTTTTCTTAACGTCTTCAGCAGACGGCTGGCCTTCTTCGTCACCGGCCAGCTTCTCGACGGCGGCCGCTTTGACCGTGCTGAGACGGGCGTAACGATCCATCTTGTCATGAATGGCATAAGCCTCTTCGATCGCCGGAGCGAAATTGGCCTTGATAGCATCCAGCAACTCGGTCTGCTCGGCGGCAGGCTGCCAGTCCCAGCGAGGTTTACCGACTTCGTCGGCAAGTTCCTGAATCGCGGTCACAGCGGTTTGCATTTCCTGATGGGCAAACAGTACGCCACCCAGCATCTGGTCTTCAGACAGGCCCTTGGCTTCGGACTCAACCATCAATACCGCGTCTTTAGTGCCCGCAACAACCATGTCCAGCAGCGAAGATTGCAGCTCTTCGAAGGTCGGATTCAGGAAGTATCCGCGCTCATTGGTGTAGCCCACGCGGGACGCACCAACCGGGCCGTCAAAAGGAATGCCTGAAATAGACAGCGCAGCAGAGGCCGCCAACATGCCTGCAATATCAGGATCCTGATTCTTGCTGGAGGACATGACCGTGCAGATAACCTGCGTTTCATTCATGTAGCCATTCGGGAACAGCGGACGAATCGGACGGTCGATTAGACGCGATGTCAGAGTTTCTTTCTCGGAAGGACGACCCTCACGCTTGAAAAAACCACCCGGAATTTTACCAACAGCGTAGGTTTTCTCGAAGTAGTTAACCGTCAGCGGGAAAAATGGCTGACCTGGTTTTGCTTCTTTGGCACCCACAACCGTGCCGAGAACCGAAATGTCATCGATGGTAACCAGCACTGAACCGGTTGCTTGTCGAGCGATACGGCCTGTTTCGATAGTGACGGTCTTGCCGCCCAATTCAAAAGTCTTTTTTACCGGATTCACGGTAACTCCTTAATATTCATATTGTCAGTTCAGTCAGATAGCCCGCCCATGCGAACCATCTCCGTCACCATGCGCCACCCTACAAAGTCATCAGCGTAGGCAAGCCAGTCTGAAAGCTAACAGGCTGTTGCAAAGACCCGGCGCCACTGTGCCAGCCGGATTTTTCAACAACCTGCTATTGTTTTGGCTTTCCGTTACGACGGGCATCCTGCGGATTTCAACGAGTAAAACCGGAACACGGCGTTGCTGGAGGTGCGTTATTTTGTCATCAAGACACTGTCACTGCACAATCAGCACGTTAAGCAGCCCTCCTGTTGAATCCGGAAAGGCCGAATGGCGAGAAGCACACACAGCGGGGACAAGCCCCGCAGTGCGCTAAGCGGTGCCGCAGACGCGGCACCGCTCGACAGGTCGTCAGATCCAAAGGGATCAGCGACGCAGACCCAGACGCTTGATCAGCTCAAGATAGCGATCAGCGTTTTTCTTCTTCAGATAGTCAAGCAGCTTACGACGCTGGTTAACCATTCTGATCAGGCCACGGCGGGAATGGTGATCCTGCTTGTTAGCCTTGAAGTGACCCTGCAGCTTATCGATGTTGGCGCTCAGCAGTGCGACCTGAACTTCAGGGGAGCCGGTATCACCATCACCTTGCTTATAGTCTTCAACAATCTGTGACTTCTCTGTGGCAGAAAGTGCCATAATTCACCTCTAGTGTTTGCGATGCGTGTGTGTCATCCGGCCGAACCGCGCATCTCTGCAGCCCGGCTAGACAGTGACGATCTCCCAGGAGACGTCAGCTGTTTTTTACCAGACGGCGAGGAACGATATTCATGCCCTCACCCTCAGGAAATCCCTCACCCAGGCCAATGAAGCGACCGTCGCCGTACAGGCGAATGGGCCCTGTCATTGTCTGGTCCGACATTCTAACGGGTTGTCCGTTCAATATCGACCGTAACCGATCACCGTCCAGTTCCAGCTCTGGAAACATCGACAGTGCGGCATCAGGTTCTACCAGCAGATGGTCCAGGGATTCACCCTGTTCCCGCAGGGTTTCCAGCGACTCTACCGGGTGTGCCACGTCCAGGTTGAATCCTGACGCCATGGTGCGCCTTAGCGCTATCACATGGGCACCACAACCCAAGGCCTCGCCAATATCTTCAACCAGTGACCGGATATAGGTTCCCTTGGTGCAGCTAACCGCTATGTCGAACTCGGTTTCCCGCAGTGCCAGCAACTGTAAGTTATAAATGGTCACCGGTCGGGCCGGCCGTTCGATTTCGATGCCTTCACGGGCGTATTCGTAGAGCGGTCGCCCTTTATGCTTGAGTGCCGAATACATCGACGGTACCTGCTGGATATCGCCCCGAAAATGCTCCAGCACCGGCTCAAGCGTGGCCTCGGTCAGGTCCGCAGGGACCGTCGACTCGCGCACGACCTTGCCTTCACTGTCACCGGTCTCGGTCACCACACCCAATCGCGCGGTTGCAATGTAGGCTTTGTCACTGTCCAGCATCATCTGGGAAAACTTGGTTGCTTCACCGAAACACAGCGGCAGCACTCCGGTTGCCAGTGGGTCCAGAGCACCAGTATGACCGGCTTTTGCGGCACCAAACAAACGCTTAACCTGCTGGAGAATGCCATTGGAGGTCAACCCAATAGGCTTATCAATCACCAGAATGCCGTTGACTTCACGCCCTTTACGACGCCGGCTCAATCTTCCGGCTCCGCATCGCTGGGCGTCTTGTCGTCACCGATAACCGCCGATGTTTTACCCACCGCCTGATTGATCAGCGCGTCCATGTGTCGGCTTTTACCCAGCAAGGTATCGAAGTGGAATCTCAGGTGCGGCACCATGCGCAGCTTCATCGCACGGCCAATCTGGCCGCGCAGGAAGCCCGAGGCTTTGTTCAGGACAGCCAGTGACTCTTTCACCGGCTCTGACTCCGCAGTCAGTTCCTCGGTGGTCAACAGAGATACATAAATATCAGCATAGCCCATGTCACGGCTGACTTTGACCGCATTGATCGTGACCATTCCAACGCGCGGATCTTTAATATCACGCTGGATCATCTGGGCTAGTTCGCGCTGTATCTGATCGCCAATGCGATCAATACGGCTAAATTCCTTGGGCATATTATCGCCTGTATAGAGCAGAGTGCCCCGCAAGCGAGGCACTCTTTATCTTCAGTTATCGTGGGGCTGGATTAGCCTGCGGATTCCAGCTTACGTTCAACCCGTACTCGGTCGAACACCTCAATCTGGTCACCCACTTTGACGTCGTAACCCTTAACACCGATACCGCATTCAACACCATTACGCACTTCGGGTACGTCGTCCTTGAAGCGGCGCAATGACTCCAGCTCGCCTTCAAAGATCACCACGTGATCCCGCAATACACGAATCGGCTTGTTACGATATACCGTGCCTTCAGTCACCATGCAGCCGGCTACCTGACCAAACTTCGGCGACCGGAAGGTGTCGCGCACATCCGCGATACCCACAATGTCTTCCCGGAATTCCGGTGCCAACATGCCGGTCAACGCCGCTCGGCAGTCGTCGATCATGTTATAGATGATGCTGTAGTAGCGCAGATCCAGGCCTTCCTGCTCAACCAGGCGCTTGGACGCGGCGTCGGCACGAACATTGAAACCAAAGATAACGGAGTTGGTCGCCATGGCCAGGCTGACGTCTGTTTCGGCGATACCGCCCACCCCAGACGACACAATCTTGACCTGCACCTCTTCGTTACCCATTTCCTGGAGCGCTTTGGTGATCGCTTCCAGTGAGCCACGAACGTCTGTTTTGAGCACAACGTTGAGGGTTTTCACCTCATCTTTACCCATGTTCTCGAACAGGTTTTCGAGCTTGGCCGCTTGCTGGCGCTGCAATCTGCTCTCTCGCTCACGAACCTGGCGGTACTCAGCCAGTTCTTTCGCTTTACGTTCGTCGGCAACCGCAAAGAACTCATCACCGGCATCCGGCGTACCGTTCAAGCCCAGAATTTCCACTGGAATCGATGGACCTGCCTCTTTGGTCTGCTTACCGGCTTCGTCGGTCATAGCCCGCACTTTACCGAAGTAAGCGCCCGCTACAACCATGTCGCCTTGGCGCAAGGTACCGTTCTGGACCAGCACGGTGGCAACCGAGCCACGTCCGCGCTCGAGACTGGATTCAACGACAACACCCTTGGCCGGTGCATCAGGTACCGCCCCGAGTTCAAGGACCTCTGCCTGCAGCAGAACTGCTTCCAGCAGGTTTTCAATGCCCTCACCGGTGTGCGCAGAGACGGGTATGAACTGAACATCGCCACCCCAGTCTTCGGGAATGACTTCCATGCCCGCCAGCTCGGTCTTGATACGGTCAGGGTCCGCGCCTTCTTTGTCCATTTTGTTGATGGCAACGACCAGCGGCACACCCGCAGAGCGAGCATGTTGCACCGCTTCTTTGGTCTGTGGCATAACGCCATCGTCAGCGGCCACGACCAGAATGACAATGTCGGTACACTGGGCACCACGGGCACGCATCGCCGTAAAGGCCGCGTGTCCAGGCGTATCCAGGAACGAGATCATGCCGTGGTCGGTTTCAACATGGTACGCGCCAATATGCTGCGTAATACCACCGGACTCTCCGCTCGCCACTTTGGTGCGACGGATATAATCCAGCAGAGATGTCTTACCATGGTCAACGTGGCCCATCACACTGACCACCGGCGCACGCTTGACCTTGTCACCTTCAAACGATATTTCGCTTAACACAGACTCTTCAAACGCATCATCACTGACCGGTTTGGGTGTGTGGCCCAACTCTTCCGTAACCAGTATGGCGCTTTCCTGATCCAAAGGCTGGTTGATGGTGGCCATGACGCCCATACCCATCAAAGTTTTGATCACGTCGGCGGATTTGACCGCCATGCGCTGCGCCAAATCACCCACTGTGATGATTTCAGGAATTTCTACTTCTCTTACCATCGGCTTGGTCGGCCTCTCGAAGCCATGTCGCTTCTCTTTGGGTTTCTTTTTCGCGCGCAGCGGCTTGCGAAGCGTCGTGTCTTCTTCGTCCTCAGAAAGCACTACTTTCGGCTCTTCGGCCGGCCGGTTTCTGGGGCCACGATGACCCGCCGACTTCTTCTTCGGCTTACCATCGTCTGTTTCGTCCACAGTGCGCTCGCGAGCCTTCTCTTTCTTCTTCTTCGGCTTGCGGTCTTTATCCTTCGCATTTTCAGGATCGGGCGGCGGGATAGGCATATCCGGATCGATCAAGGCTTCCGGCTTTTCTGCAACCGGTGCAGATTCCGCAGCTTTGGGCTCAGCCGAAACGGGCGCTTCCGCCACTGCCTCATCGACCGCTGGCACTTCACTCGGCGCCTCCGCTTGCGCAGTGACCGACTGTTCTGGAACGTCGGTTGCTTTCACGGCCACCGCTTCCTGATCCGCCACTTCCGACTCGCCATCCTGCTGAGCTTCCGCCCGCTTGATGTACGTCCGTTTTTTACGGACTTCTACATTGACTGTTTTTGCTCGACCGGCACCACTACCCGCCTTAAGGGTTGTGGTGGTTTTACGCTTCAGCGTAATCTTCCGCGGCTCCGAGTCAGATTCACCATGATTCTTTCGCAAAAATGCCAGCAGCTGCTGCTTCTCATCGCTGGACACAGAATCATTTTCAGAGCGGGCTTTCAGGCCAGCCTCTACAATCTGACGCAGCAAACGATCCACGGGAGCGCCTACATCATCGGCCAGTTGTTTTACCGTTACTTCAGCCATACTGGTCCTCCTCCCGATTAAGCCTGGTCCAAAAACCAGGGTGCACGTGCAGTCATAATAAGTTGACCAGCACGCTCTTCATCCATTCCATCAATTTCGAGCAGGTCATCTACAGACTGCTCAGCAAGGTCTTCCATGGTACGGACGCCCATGCCTGCCAGCTTAAACGCCAGCGACCGGTCCATTCCGTCCATTGTCAGCAGGTCTTCGGCCGGCTCTTTGCCCTCAAGGGCCTCTTCGCTGGCCAATGCCTGATTCAACAATACGTCTTTTGCCCGGCGACGAAGCTCTGTAACAGTGTCTTCGTCAAAGCCGTCGATGGCCAACATCTCTTCCATCGGCACGTACGCGACTTCTTCTATCGAGGTGAAACCCTCTTCAATCAGCACGCTGGCAAAGCCTTCATCAACATCGAGGTTGCTGGTGAAATGCTCAAGCAGACGATTGAGTTCCTGCTCCTGACGCGCTCCCGCCTCTTCTTCGGTCATGACGTTGAGCGTCCACTCGGTCAGCTCACTGGCCAACCGAACGTTTTGGCCATTGCGCCCAATCGCCTGCGCCAGATTGTCCTCAGCGACAGCGACTTCCATGGTGTGTCCGTCTTCATCCATCACGATGGAGGCCACTTCGGCTGGCGCCATGGCATTGATCACCAACTGTGCGGGGTTATCATCCCACAGTACGATGTCGACTCGTTCACCGCCGAGTTCGTTCGAAACAGCCTGCACTCGCGAGCCGCGCATACCTACGCAGGCACCCACGGGATCGATACGACGATCGTTGGTTTTCACTGCGATTTTGGCCCTTGAACCGGGATCGCGGGCGGCGCCCCGAATTTCAATTAACTCTTCCGCAATTTCAGGCACTTCAATCCGGAACAGTTCAATCAGCATCGCAGGGCTGGTCCGGCTAAGAATCAACTGAGGACCGCGGTGATCCGTACGAATTTCCAGCAGCAGTGACCGGACCCGGTCGCCCATGCGGAACGTCTCACGCGGGATCAGCTGATCCCGCGGCAACAACGCCTCGGCATTGGCGCCCAGATCAACAATAACATTGTCTCGGGTTACCTTCTTTACCGTGCCGGACACCAATTCGCCCACCCGGTCCCGATAACTGTCCACAATTTTGGCCCGTTCAGCCTCACGCACTTTCTGAAAAATAATCTGCTTCGCAGCCTGCGCACCAATACGGCCAAAGGCAACCGACTCGACTTTTTCTTCGTGGGTGTCGCCTGGCTGAAGCGCAGTGTCAATTTCTTCCGCTTCTTGCAATGTCAGTTCACTGCCTAGCGCAGGCACGGCCTCGTTATCAACAACCAGCCAGCGACGGAACGTTTCATATTCTCCTGTACGACGGTCAATGGAGACACGGATATCGGCGTCCTCATCGTCGTAGCGCTTTTTGGCGGCAGTGGCCAACGCCAACTCTATGGCCTCAAAAATCACGTCTTTGTCAACGCCCTTCTCATTCGAGACGGCCTCAACCACCAGCAATATCTCTTTACTCATTAGATTGCCCTGCCTTTAACAATTAGACTCGCAGTCAAACGATTTACTCGAAAACCGGAATGATGTTTGCCCGCTCAATACTGTCGAACGGAAGCAGGTACTCATGGTCATCCACAACGACCACAACATCCTGTTCCTCAACCCCTTTGAGCAGTCCTAGAAATTTTCGGCGTCCTTCAAACGCCATGCGGAGGCGGATCTGGACTTTGTGACCGACAAACGCCTCGAATTGCTCAAGGCGAAATAGTGGCCGATCCATACCAGGTGACGACACCTCAAGGGTGTACTCCGACTGAATGGGGTCTTCGACGTCCATCACGCTGCTGACCTGGCGACTGACTTTTTCGCAGTCCTCCACGCCAATGCCGTCGTTGGCATCGTCGATAAAAATACGCAGCAGTGACTGATAGCCCTGCGAGCGAAATTCAAGACCCCAGAATTCGTATCCCAAGCCTTCGACCACTGGTCTCAGAAGGGTTTCAAGTTGCTGTAACTTAGCTGACAAGTGACTTTTGTCTCCATAACTGGTTTTGGTGCCCCAAAAACAAAAAAAGGGCTGTGTATCAGCCCTTTTTATGCACCAGGGCCTGCTGCGCCAGGCCCCGTAATCAAAAAGCCCCTGAAACTCAGACGTGTCGAGCATGCTCAACACGGCCTGCACTGGGGCCTTTTGCAGCAAGAACTAACAGGGACCCGTATGCCGCCCCTGCCGACAGACACCTGGCCTGCCTAGCGAGCGCCCAAACTCCGGAAACCCGCTATATCAATCGCCGGAGTATAAGGATGCCGGCCATACTGGTCAAGGACTGACCAAAAAAAACGGCTTGGGACTGCCAAGCCGTTCTTCATCAATGGTGCCGATGGCCGGACTCGAACCGGCACGGCTTTCGCCACTACCCCCTCAAGATAGCGTGTCTACCAGTTCCACCACATCGGCAATCAACTTCATTCGAGCTCAGGAATAGCTGGGCCATCCCCACTCTCGTCTTCACTGGTCATCGCGTCACTAGCCACAGGCGCTTGCTCGGGTGTTGCAGGCGATTCCTGAACACTCGGAATGCCGGTTTGGCCGGCCACTTCAGCACGATGCTTGGCGAAGACTGCCAGCGAAAAACTGGTCACAAAGAACACAATCGCCAGAAGTGTTGTAGTGCGGGTGAGAAAACTGCCGCTACCCTGACTTCCGAAAACCGTTTGTGATGCTCCGCCGCCAAACGCTGCGCCCGCATCAGCCCCTTTGCCTTGCTGGATCAGGACAAGACCCACCAGCGCCACCGCAATCACGACGTGCACAACGACTACCAGTGTTTCCATCCAATCCATAACTATTCTCTCGCAACTCAGTGCATGTGTTTCAAAGCGACTTGCAAATACTTATGAAGTCGTCTGAATTCAGCGATGCGCCACCAATCAGGCCACCGTCAATGTCAGGCTCGGCAAATAATTCGGCCGCATTATCCGGCTTTACGCTGCCCCCGTAAAGGAGGGTTATATCTTCAGCCGGCGCGCCTAATTCCGCCAGGAGCTGCCGCATGTGCTTATGCATCGCCTGGGCGTCTTTGGCTGTCGCCGTCTTGCCAGTCCCTATTGCCCAAACCGGCTCATAGGCGACCACTATGTTCTTCCACTGCGCTCCGTCAACGCCTTGCAAGCACCCCTGCAACTGCTGCGCAACAACAGCGTTGGCACTGCCCGAATTGCGCTCTTCCAGAGTCTCACCGACACAAACAATGGCGACCAGGCCGTGACACATTGCCTGACGCACTTTGTCGGCGACCGCTTCATCGGTCTCGCCAAACAACTGCCTGCGCTCCGAGTGTCCTACCAATGCAAAGCCGCAACCGGAATCTGCTGCCATTGCCGATGAAATCTCACCGGTATAGGCGCCTTGTTCCCAGCGCGCAATGTTTTGGACACCAAACCCACACTGGGTTTCGGCAAGCTCACGCTGAACGTCGGCGATATACAGTGCGGGAGGAATGATAGCAATGTTGACGTCATTTTCAAGTGACGGCAAACCTGCCTTCAAACCTTCAGCTAACGATTGGACCAGGGCTTTTGACCCGTTCATTTTCCAATTCGCTGCGACCAATTTTTTGCGCATGACAACCCCATAAATCAAGGGAGGCGGAACTATACAGCAGTCAAATCAAACAGACAACCGGATTCACGCCTTCGAATTAGAGACAACATCGGCCAAAGTCTGCGCGACCTGGTCGATCACAGCCTTGTCCTGGCCCTCCGCCATAACGCGAATCAAAGGCTCTGTGCCGGAAGCTCGCAACAACACACGGCCACTGCCTCCCAAGCTCGCCTCCGCCGCACTCACGGCCTCGGCAATATCCTGCCGGGAGAATGGATCAAAGCGCTTGGATACCCGGACATTGATCATGGTCTGAGGCAGCTTGGCCATCCCCTGTCGCAGCTCACCCAGGGATTTTCCCGAACGCCATACCGCCAGCAAGACCTGCAGCGCAGAGACAATGCCATCCCCGGTGGACGTGCAATCACGAAGCACCAGATGACCCGAACCTTCGCCGCCGAGCACCCAACCTCTCTTCACAAGGCATTCCATCACGTAGCGGTCACCCACATTGGCGCGCTCGAAGTCAATCCCCTGCTCCTGCAGGGCAAGCTCAACACCCAAATTGGTCATGAGTGTACCCACCACGCCCCCCTTCAGGGTTCCAGAAGCCTGGCGTTGCGCCGCAATGATGAACAGCAATTCGTCACCATCCACCTCCGAACCGTCCCGGTCAATCATCAAGACGCGGTCACCATCGCCATCAAATGCGATGCCCAGGTCAGCGCCGCTATCCAGCACCGCCCGACGCAGCCCATCCATATGGGTTGAACCCACATTGAGGTTGATGTTCAGGCCATTCGGCTCAACACCGATAACGGAAATACTTGCCCCCAGCTCCTTAAACACCTTGGGCGCAACGTGATAGGTGGCACCGTGCGCACAGTCCAACACTATGCTAAGCCCGTCCAGGGTAAACTCGTTCGGAACCGTACTCTTACAAAACTCGACGTATCGGCCAGGCGCATCGTCAACCCGGGAGGCCTTGCCCAGATCATCCGACTCACAGACCTGAATGGGCTGGTCCAGCCAGTACTCTATTTCTTCCTCAAGCCTGTCATCCAGCTTGGTCCCGGCCGCGGAGAAGAACTTGATGCCATTGTCGTGATGGGGATTGTGGGAGGCACTGATGACAATGCCCGCTGAGGCTCGAAACGTGCGGGTCAAATAGGCGATAGCCGGCGTTGGCATCGGGCCCAGCAGTTTTACGTCCACGCCCGCCGCCGAGAGCCCGGCCTCCAGCGCACTTTCAAACATGTAACCGGACAACCGTGTGTCCTTGCCGATCAAGACGCTGTTGCGCTGACCACTCCGTTTGAAGGCCTGCCCCGCCGCCCAGCCAAGCTTGAGCATAAACTCCGGCGTGATCGGTGACTCACCGACTCGCCCACGGATGCCGTCGGTCCCAAAATATTTACGTCCTGCCATTGAAACACCCCTCCATAGCCGCGACGACCTTCAAGGCGTCGACGGTCTCCCTGACATCATGAACGCGCACAATCGATGCGCCTTTAATGGCTGCTATTGTCGCGGCTGCAAGGCTGGCGGGCAACCTTTCCGAAACATCCCGACCCGTAATATGGCCAAGCATACTTTTACGCGACATCCCGACCAGCAAGGGATATCCCAGCACTCTCATCTGATCAAGACCCCGCAATAACTCCAGATTATGATCGACACTTTTGCCAAACCCGAAGCCCGGGTCCAACAGGATGCTCTCCGCGGCAAAACCGGCTTCTTCCAGCACCCGAACCCGCGCCATCAAGAACTGAGTCACGTCGGTCATGACGCTCTGGTATTCCGGGCTCGACTGCATGCTTTCCGGGCACCCCTGCATGTGCATCAAGCATACCGGCACACCGGCCGCCACTGCCGTGGCAAGAGCATCTTCACGTTGCAGCGCCCTCACATCGTTGATCAACCCGGCCCCCAGACGAACCACCTCGCGCATGACTTCGGGCGTACTGGTATCAACTGAAACCACTGTATCCAGTTCGGCGGCAATCGCCTCAACGGCCGGGCACACTCGATCCAACTCTTCCTGAACCGATACCGGAGCCGCACCCGGGCGGGTTGACTCGCCGCCTACATCAACAAAAGATGCACCCTCCAACACCATGCGCCTCGCATGCACCAGAGCGGCGTCCCGCTGATTAAAACAGCCACCGTCTGAAAACGAATCCGGAGTGACGTTCAACACTCCCATTACATGGCAGTGGGCCATATCCAGGCGGCGCCCGGCAAAGTTCATCATCATGTCCAAGACCCCGGAGCATCCCTCAAAAAAAAACCGCCCATAACCAGGGCGGCGTAGATTTCATACTATTTGATCAACACTGACGAGTGGCACCTCTGCCGCGGCAGGGGCTGCTCAGTGCTCGCCGGCGGGGCGACCAACATTGCCACCGGTAGCCCGATCATCATCGGATGCATCGGCGCTGCTGCCGTCGGAATCGTCCACCGGAACACCGCCGCTTGGGCCTCGATCGTCCCAGCCTTTCGGTGGGCGCGGCGTCTTGCCCTCCATGATGTCGTCGATCTGGTGACGGTCGATGGTCTCATAACGCATAAGCGCATCGGCCATGCTGTCCAACTTGTCGCGATTATCGGTCAACAGCTGACGGGCCTTCTCATAGCACTCATCGATGATAGTACGAATCTCTTCATCGATCCGCTGCGCCGTCTCCGGCGAATAAACCGTCTGCGCCTGGCCGGCAGACCGACCCAGGAATGGCTCTTCCGTGTCGGTGTCATACTGCAGCGGCCCCAACTTTTCAGAGAGCCCCCAGCGGGTGACCATATTGCGGGCCAGCTTGGTGGCACGCTCAATATCGTTCGATGCGCCAGTTGTGACACCGTCAAAGCCCAGGGTTAACTCTTCCGCCAAACGGCCGCCAAACAGGCTGCAAATCTGACCGATTAGGTAACGCTTGCTGTGGCTGTATTTGTCCTCTTCCGGCAAGAACATAGTGACACCCAGCGCCCGGCCGCGCGGAATGATGCTCACCTTATAAACCGGGTCGTGCTCAGGCATCAAACGACCGATGATGGCATGACCCGACTCATGGTAAGCAGTATTCAGCTTTTCTTTCTCGTTCATCACCATGGACTTGCGTTCAGCGCCCATCATGATTTTGTCTTTCGCCAGTTCGAGTTCTTCCATTGACACCAGACGCTGATTCCGACGCGCCGCAAACAACGCCGCCTCGTTAATCAGATTCGCCAGATCGGCACCGGAAAAACCCGGTGTGCCGCGAGCAATCAGCGACGGCTCAACGCCATCCGCCAGCGGCACTTTCTTCATGTGCACTTTCAGGATTTGTTCGCGACCAATGATGTCTGGCAACCCAACCACTACCTGGCGGTCAAACCGGCCAGGTCGAAGCAAGGCCGGGTCCAGAACATCCGGACGGTTAGTGGCAGCGATAACGATAACGCCTTCGTTACCCTCAAAACCGTCCATTTCGACCAGTAACTGGTTCAGTGTCTGTTCGCGCTCGTCGTGACCACCGCCCATGCCAGCGCCGCGATGGCGGCCCACAGCGTCGATTTCATCGATAAAGATGATGCAAGGGCTCTGCTTCTTGGCCTGCTCGAACATGTCCCGTACCCGGGAGGCACCAACACCCACAAACATTTCCACAAAGTCGGAGCCGGAGATGGAAAAGAACGGAACTTTCGCCTCTCCCGCAATCGCCTTTGCAAGCAATGTCTTACCGGTACCTGGTGAGCCGACCATCAACACGCCTTTGGGAATACGGCCACCCAGACGCTGAAACTTGCTGGGGTCGCGCAGGAAGTCGACGATTTCTTTCACGTCTTCCTTGGCCTCATCCACACCCGCGACGTCTGCGAAGGTGGTCTTGATCTGATCTTCACTCATCAGGCGGGCTTTGCTTTTGCCAAAGGACATAGGCCCTTTGCCACCGCCGCCACCTTGCATCTGCCGCATAAAGAACACGAACAGCGCAATGATGATGAGAATCGGGAATGCGGCAACCAGCAATTGAGTCCAAATGCTTTGGCGCTCAGGCTCCTTACCGATTATCTCCACATCGTTCGCCAACAAGTCATCCATCAACTTGTTGTCTGGTACCTGTGGGCGAATTGTCTCAAATTTGGAGTTGTCGCCGAGCGTACCCTGAATTTCGAGTCCGTCGATTGTAACCTGACGCACCTGCCCCTGTTGCACCATCTGCACAAACTGGGAGTAATTAACTTGCTGCCCGCTGGTTGTCGGTGTGAAATTCTGAAACACCATCAGCAGTACGGCGGCTATGATTAGCCATAAAACCAGATTTTTTGCCATATCGTTCAAGGATCGTCACCTGTGAATTGAAAGGCCGCTTGTCAGACAGACCTCTTTCGACACCTTACACCAATTGTACGCCTGTCCACCAGAAACAGCCCATCCGTATCGACCTCAAGGTGCACATCACCCCTTGAAACCTTTACAGACCTGATACACCTCCCTGGACCGTGCCCGGGAGGAGTCGGGCTTTCGGCTCACCACGCTGCTGAAAGATTGACGCATATCCGCCAGCAACGTATCGAACCCTTCTCCCTGAAAGACCTTGGCAACAAATACCCCACCGGGGTTCAGAACTTGCTTGGCCATATCCAGAGCCAATTCAATCAAACCCATGGCGTTTGGTATATCCACCGCAGCCATACCACTCATATTGGGTGCCATATCTGAAATTACAATGTCCGCCCGGCGATCACCCAGTAAATGCAACAATTCGTCCAGCACGGATTGCTCGGTGAAGTCGCCCTGCACGAAGTCCACCCCTGCTATCGGATTCATCGGGAGGATATCGCTGGCGATCACCACACCGTTGCCACCCACGCGCTCAACCGCTACCTGGGACCACCCCCCGGGGGCCGCGCCGAGATCCACTACCGTCTGACCGGGGCGAAACAGGCGGTCCTTCTGATCCAGCTCAATCAGCTTGTAGCTGGCCCTGGACCGATAGCCATCGGCTTGGGAGCGTTTGACCCAGGCGTCGTCGAAATGTTCCTTTAGCCAGCGGTCACTGGACTTTGAACGGGCCAAACCGCACCTCCTGACGTTTTTGCAAACGATGAGCGACCATAAGTGGTATCGACAATTTAACCGTCGGTCTTATCTGATACAATCGCGCTATTATACGGCTTCGGCAGCCTTCGCGCCGTCGACGTTTTGTTAATACACCCCATTAAGAGACTGCATTATGAGCCTGTCGCCTGAACAGCGTCGCGAGTACCGGACCATCGCCCACAACCTGAAACCGGTGGTTATCATTGGCGACAAGGGCCTGACAGAGGGACTGCAGCAGGAGCTCGACCGGGCACTGAACGATCACGAACTGATCAAGGTCAAAATTGCGAACCCAGACCGCGAACAACGCCAAGAGGCCATCCAGGCACTTTGCAAAACCTCGGGTGCGCAATTGGTGCAGACCATCGGCAAAATTGCCGTCATCATGCGTCGTGCTGCCAAGCCCAACCCCAAGCTGTCCAACTTACAACGCAATAAATAAATCCGTTGCTGACCTGTCGCGAAAAAGCCGGCTCAGGGTTGCCTGAGCCGGCTTTTTACTGACCAAAGTGCGGCCAGTGGTTTAGACGTGCTGGACCTCTTCAACTTCATACTCAACGGTACCGGAAGGAACCCGGATGGCCACCACATCGCCGGTGCTTTTGCCAATCAGGGCACGGGCGATCGGTGATGACACGGAAATTCGGCCTGCCTTAATATCCGCTTCATCTTCGCCGCATATCTGATAGCTAACCTGCTCTTCGGTATCGATGTTCAGCAAATAAACCGTGACACCGAAGATCACCTTGCCGGTATTCTCAAGGGCGGTGACATCGATAATCTGGGCGGCCGACAGTTTGGCCTCTATTTCCTGAATCCGCCCCTCAATGAAGCTCTGCTGGTCACGTGCAGCATGATACTCGGCGTTTTCCTTCAAATCGCCATGCTCACGCGCTTCCGCAATGGAGGCAATAACCCGTGGGCGCTCAACCGATTTCAATTGCTTAAGCTCATCCCGCAGGTTGGCCTCGCCATTCACAGTCATGGGTACTCGGGTTGTCATAACGTTCACTTTCCTGCGTGCAATTCCTGAAGGCGGCGCACTGTCCGCTCAGGACCAAATTTAATCGCCCGACAGAAGGCTTCACCGCCTGCCAGAGTCGTCGTATAGGCTACTTTGTGCTGCAAGGCAGATTGGCGAATTTGCGCCGAATCAGAAATAGCCTTGCGACCCTCGGTGGTGTTGATAATCAACTGAACCAGGCCATTCTTGATGGCATCCACAATGTGGGGCCGTCCTTCACGCACCTTGTTCACGCGCTCCACCTCAATGCCGGCCGCCCGAAGCGACTTGGCGGTGCCGGTGGTTGCGAGCAGCTTGAAGCCAGCCTCAACCAGGTCTCCGGCCACTTTTATGGCGCCAGCCTTATCCACATCCCGGACCGAGATGAACGCGGTACCCTGAACGGGCAAACACTCTCCCGCGGCCAGGGCTGCCTTGGCGAATGCTTCGTCAAAGCTGTCGCCCAACCCCATCACCTCGCCAGTGGACTTCATTTCAGGGCCCAGAATTGGGTCCACCGCCGGGAACTTGCTGAACGGGAACACCGATTCCTTAACCGCATAATAAGACGGAATGACCTCTTTGGTGAATGCCTGCTCCACCAACGAGGTACCCGCCATGCAACGTGCCGCCACCTTGGCCAGGGATACCCCGATGGCCTTGGAGACAAAGGGCACGGTTCGGGAAGCCCTGGGGTTAACCTCAATGACGTAGACCTTGCCATCCTGCCAGGCCAACTGCACATTCATCAGGCCAACCACATCCAGTTCGAGCGCCATCTTGCGTACGGTTTCCCGCATCTCGTCCTGAACCTTGGCTGACAAGGTGTAAGGTGGCAATGAGCACGCCGAATCACCGGAGTGCACCCCGGCCTGCTCGATGTGCTGCATAATGCCGCCAATGACCACATCCTTTCCGTCACAAATGGCGTCAATATCGACTTCAATCGCGGCATTCAGGAAGTGGTCCAGCAATACCGGGCTGTCGTTGGACACCAGCACGGCGTTGCGCATGTAACGCACCAACTCCACCTCGTCATACACGATTTCCATGGCCCGGCCACCCAGCACATAGGATGGGCGTACAACCAGCGGATAGCCGATGTCACGGGCCGCCACAATGCCTTCCTCGTGGCTGCGAACCGTTGCGTTTTCAGGCTGCAACAGGTTGAGCCGGGTAATCATCTGCTGGAAACGCTCGCGGTCTTCGGCGCGATCAATAGCGTCCGGGCTGGTGCCAATGATGGGCACTCCGGCCGCTTCAAGCCCTCTCGCCAGCTTCAGCGGGGTTTGGCCACCGTACTGGACAATCACGCCCTTGGGTTGCTCGATATTGATAATCTCGAGCACATCCTCCAGCGTCACCGGCTCAAAATAGAGTCGATCAGACGTATCATAATCGGTCGATACGGTTTCCGGGTTGCAATTGATCATGATGGTTTCGTAACCATCTTCCCGCATGGCCAGAGCCGCATGCACGCAGCAATAATCGAACTCAATACCCTGGCCAATCCGGTTCGGGCCACCGCCGATAACGACGATTTTTTCCCGGTCCGAAGGCAGCGCTTCGCACTCTTCCTCATAGGTCGAGTACATGTAAGCCGTCGAAGACGCGAACTCGGCCGCACACGTGTCGACGCGCTTATACACCGGGCGAATATCAAAATCGTGTCGAAGCTTGCGCAGGCTGGCTTCGGAGATGCTCAGCAGTTTGGCCAGCCTCGCGTCGGAGAAGCCCTTACGTTTGAGGCGCAGCAAGGTGGCTTTATCAACGTCTGATTTACCCGCTGTTTTCAGTTCGGCTTCTTCCCGAATCAGATCCTGAATCTGCGCCAGGTACCAGGGATCAACCTTGGTGTGCTGGAAAACGTCGTCAATACTCATACCTTTACGGAAGGCATCCCCGATGTACCAGATCCGCTCCGCACCCGGCACATTGAGCTCACGGGTCAGGGTTTCACAACCATCGACCGTGTCGAGATCGACCATTTCCTCAAACCCGTCCGAACCCACTTCCAGGCCACGCAGGGCCTTCTGGACCGACTCCTGGAAGGTCCGGCCAATGGCCATCACCTCGCCGACAGACTTCATCTGTGTGGTCAGGCGGGCATCAGCCTGAGGAAATTTTTCGAACGTAAAGCGCGGTATCTTGGTGACAACATAGTCGATGCTGGGCTCAAACGACGCCGGCGTGACACCCCCGGTAATTTCGTTCTGAAGCTCGTCCAGGGTGTACCCGATGGCCAGCTTAGCCGCCACCTTTGCAATCGGAAAACCGGTCGCCTTTGAAGCCAGTGCCGAGGAGCGCGACACCCGTGGGTTCATCTCGATCACTACCATGCGACCGTTTTCGGGATTGATGCCGAACTGAACGTTGGAGCCACCGGTCTCGACACCGATCTCACGCAGAACCGCCAGCGAGGCGTTCCGCATGATCTGGTATTCCTTATCGGTCAGTGTCTGGGCTGGCGCGACCGTAATGGAATCCCCTGTGTGCACCCCCATGGCATCAAAGTTTTCGATGGTACAGATAATGATGCAGTTGTCGTTACGATCCCGCACCACCTCCATCTCATACTCTTTCCAACCGATCAGCGACTCGTCAATCAGCAGCTCATTAGTAGGCGACAGGTCCAGGCCGCGGGTACAGATCTCTTCGAACTCGTCGCGGTTGTATGCGATACCGCCCCCCGAGCCGCCCATGGTAAAGGACGGCCGGATAATGCAGGGAAACCCGATGTCTTCCAAAACCCGGAACGCCTCTGCCATGGAGTGGGCAATGGACGCTCTAGGGGTATCCAGGTTGATGGCCTTCATGGCCTTGTCGAAACGGTCGCGGTCTTCGGCCTTATCAATGGTATCGGCATTGGCACCGATCATTTCAACGCCGTGTTCCTGCAGCACGCCGTGCTTCTCAAGATCCAGTGCGCAGTTCAGTGCGGTCTGCCCGCCCATGGTTGGTAGCAATGCGTCTGGCTTTTCGCGCTCAATGATCTTGGCTACAGTTTTCCAGGTGATCGGCTCGATGTAAGTCGCGTCCGCCATTGCCGGGTCGGTCATGATGGTTGCGGGATTGGAGTTCACCAGAATGACCCGATAACCTTCTTCGCGCAGGGCTTTGCATGCTTGGGCACCGGAGTAATCAAACTCACAGGCCTGCCCGATGACGATGGGGCCGGCACCCAGGATAAGAACACTTTTGATGTCGGTACGCTTTGGCATTTCTTTGTAAACCTGTCAGCAACTTAAAAGTTCGTCCAGTGCAAACCGCGGCTCTGGGACGGTGGCGGGCTCGAATTCAGGCCGCCCGCTCTTCCATCAATCGAATGAATTCATCAAACAGCGGCGCCACATCATGCGGTCCCGGGCTGGCTTCCGGATGCCCCTGGAAGCTGAACGCCGGCTTGTCTTTGCGGCGAATACCCTGGAGCGTGCCATCAAACAGTGATTTGTGGGTGGCCTCCAGCGTGTCCGGCAAGCTGGTTTCATCAACCGCAAAACCGTGGTTTTGGCTGGTGATCATCACCGAGCCGTCGGCCAGGTTCTGTACCGGGTGGTTGGCACCGTGATGGCCATGACCCATCTTCAGGGTCTTGGCACCGCTGGCCAGAGCCAGCAACTGGTGCCCCAGGCAAATACCGAATACGGGCACCTCGGTTTCCAGAATTTCCCTGATCGCCGCAATGGCGTAATCGCAAGGCTCCGGATCACCCGGGCCATTGGAGAGGAAGATACCGTCCGGCGCCATTGCCAAAACGTCAGCCGCGGGCGTGGTCGCGGGCACCACTGTCACGTCGCAACCGCGCGAGGCCAGCATACGTAAGATATTGAACTTGATGCCGTAGTCGTAGGCCACTACCTTGAACCGTGGCTCGACCAGCGTGCCGTAACCGGAGTCCAGGCTCCACTCGGTCTGGCTCCAGCGACGGATCGAGGGGGAACTGACCTCCTTCGCCAGGTCCATGCCCTTCAAGCCCGGGAAAGCGCTCGCCAGCTCCAGCGCGCGTTCTGCGGTCACGCCGGCGCCAGCAACAATGGCACCACCCTGGGAGCCTTTCTCCCGCAGGATACGGGTCAGGCGCCGGGTATCGATGTCGGCAATGCCCACCACATGGCTGTCGCGCAGGTAGTCATCCAGAGACTGCGTGGAGCGCCAGTTGCTGGCCATCAACGGCAAGTCACGAATGACCAGACCAGCGGCCTGAATGCGGTCGGACTCGACATCTTCCTCGTTAACCCCGGTATTTCCAATGTGTGGATAGGTCAGGGTGACGATTTGGCGGGAATAAGACGGATCGGTCAGGATTTCCTGATAGCCGGTCATTGCCGTGTTGAAGACAACCTCGCCGCTGGTTTCACCGTCTGCGCCAATGGCGATTCCGTAAAACAGGCTTCCGTCTGCGAGTGCAAGGATTGCTGGTGTACTCAAGGCTTGTATCCTCATCGAGTGTCGTATCGTCAGTTCCGAATTGAGCCCTGCCAGTCTGGCGGCCTCTAACGTCACGAACAGGAACGCAAGCGCAAATTCAGGTCGCAAAAAAGCGAGAGGGGTACTGAAACCTCTCTCGCTTTTTGGTTGCTAGCATGTTGGGCTACGCTTGGTGCAGTTAAACCGCCTTATTGTAAGAAAATGGGCGGCTGGTGTCCATGGCTAAAGACAATACTCACTTCAGCGCCAACACATCCTGCATATCATAGAGCCCGACCGGCTTTCCGGCCAGCCATTGCGCCGCGCGGATCGCGCCCTTGGCAAAGGTCATCCGGCTGCTGGCTTTGTGGGTGATTTCAATGCGCTCGCCAATGCCCGCAAACAACACCGTATGGTCTCCAACCACGTCACCGGCTCGCACGGTCTCAAACCCAATCTCGGTCCTGGAACGCTCACCGGTAAAGCCTTCCCGACCATAGACAGCACATTCTGACAGGTCGCGCCCCAACGCATCGGCAACCACTTCCCCCATCCGCAGCGCCGTGCCGGAAGGCGCATCCTTCTTATGGCGATGGTGGGTCTCGATGATCTCCACGTCGTAGTCGTCACCCAGAACCTGAGCCGCCGTTTTCAACAGATTCAGTGCCACGTTGACACCCACGCTCATGTTGGGCGCAAATACCACCGGCACAGCTTCCGCCGCCAGTGCCAACTGCTGCTTCTCGGCCTCGGTCAGGCCGGTGGTTCCGATGACCATCTGCTTGCCATGAGCTTTGCAGAAGACCAGATTCTCTAACGTGAGATCCGGGAACGTGAAATCCACCAACACATCAAAGCTGTCGACGGCCTCCGCCAGACTGCCAACCATTGCCACGCCGAGCTTGCCAACGCCGGCCACTTCACCGGCATCGGCCCCGATCAGCGAACTGTCGGGATTCACGATCGCCGCGCCCAGAGCTACGCCGTCCGCATCCTGCACCGCTTCAACCAGCACCTTGCCCATCCGGCCTGCAGCGCCGGTTATCGCTACCCTGATCATGGCTTCCCTTAGAATTTCATTTCATCAAAGAAACTTTTTACACCCTCAAACCAGGAGGTTTTCTTGGGCCCATGCTCGTTGCCATTGGAGGCGTCCAGCGTCTGCTGAAACTCTTCCAGCAATTCCTTTTGACGCTTGGTCAGGTTGACCGGCGTTTCGACCACGACACGGCATAGCAAGTCGCCAGCGGGACCGCCCCGAACCGGTGCAACACCTTTGTTGCGCAACCGGAACAGCTTACCGGTTTGAGTCTCCGTCGGTATCTTCAGCTTTACCCGGCCATCCAATGTCGGCACTTCGAGCTCACCGCCCAACGTAGCATCCACAATGCTGATTGGCACCTCGCAATAAAGATTGCGGCCATCGCGCGTGAAGATCGAATGCTCACGCACCGCTACCTGGACGTACAAATCGCCTGGCGGACCGCCATCCATGCCCATTTCGCCTTCGCCGGACAACCGGATACGGTCGCCGGTATCGACTCCGGGCGGCACTTTCACAGACAGGGTTTTCTGTTCTTCAACGCGCCCCGCACCACGACACACTTTACAGGGGTTCTTGATGATCTGGCCCGAACCGCGGCAGGTCGGACAGGCCTGCTGAACCGTAAAGAAACCCTGCTGCATCCGCACCTGGCCGATACCGTTACAGGTGGAACACGCTTCTGGGCGGGAGCCTTTTTCCGCGCCTGCGCCATCACAGGCTTCACACTCCACATGGCCCGGCACCCGTATTTTGACGGTCGTGCCCTTAACGGCCTCCTCCAGGTCAAGCTCTAGCGTGTAACGCAGGTCCGAGCCACGGGTATTGCGTCCCCGACCTCCGCCACCAAAAATATCGCCAAACACATCGCCAAAGATGTCGGAGAAGCTGCCGCCTCCACCGCCACCGCCGAAACCACCGGCGCCGGCCTGGCCATCAACACCGGCATGCCCAAATTGGTCGTAGGCGCCGCGCTTCGAGGAATCTGCGAGTATTTCATAGGCCTCACTGGCCTCTTTGAACTTGTTCTCAGAGTCAGCGTCATCCGAATTTCTATCGGGGTGATATTTCATTGCGAGCTTGCGGTAGGCCCGTTTGATCTCTTTGTCATCCGCATCCCGGGAGACCCCAAGTATCTCGTAATAATCGCGCTTGGCCATGCTGTAAACCTTGTTTTTAGCCCCCTCATTAGTCGGGAGCCGGTGACATCTCAATACTGATCAAATCCCGGCAAAGTAACGCCTGCTTGCTGCCGATTACCTGCCGCTCCGGGGCTCAAATGTTCGCCCTTTTATAACGCGGAAAAACGCGGAGAGATTCTCTCCGCGCTTTCCGGTGACACTCAAACGCCCATGTTAACGCTTGTCGTCTTCTTTCACTTCCTCGAACTCGGCATCCACGGCGTCATCACCGGTGCCGGCCTTACCCGCTTCCTGGCTCTCGCCGCCTTGTGCCTGCTCGGCCTGATCGGCGTACATCTTCTGCGCCATCTCAGACGACGCTTCAGTCAACTTCTGAGTCTTGGCTTCGATGTCGTCCTTATCAGATCCGGTCAACGCTTCCTCAAGGTCTTTGATGGCCGCTTCGATGGTCTCTTTTTCGCTGTCGCTCACCTTGTCGCCAGCTTCCGTGAGCGTCTTGCGCACACCGTGCACCATGGCATCGCCCTGGTTGCGTGCGGTGACCAGCTCTTCGAACTTACGATCTTCGTCCGCATTGGCTTCCGCGTCACGCACCATCTTTTCAATTTCGTCTTCGTTCAGGCCTGAAGACGCCTTGATAACGATGGACTGCTCTTTACCGGTGGCCTTGTCCTTCGCCGACACGTTCAGAATACCGTTGGCATCGATATCGAAAGTCACTTCGATCTGCGGTACACCGCGAGCGGCCGGTGGGATGTCCGCCAGATCAAAACGGCCCAGCGACTTGTTCTGGGTCGCTTGCTTCCGCTCACCCTGAACGACGTGAATGGTCACGGCAGTCTGGTTGTCGTCTGCGGTCGAGAAAGTCTGCGATTTCTTGGTCGGAATCGTCGTGTTCTTCTCGATCAGCGGCGTTGCGACACCACCCATGGTTTCAATGCCCAGGGTCAACGGTGTTACGTCGAGCAACAACACGTCTTTAACATCCCCTGACAGAACGGCGGCCTGGATAGCAGCGCCAACGGCCACGGCCTCGTCCGGGTTAACGTCTTTGCGGGCTTCTTTACCGAAGAACGCTTTTACTTTTTCCTGAACCAGCGGCATGCGAGTCTGGCCACCCACCAGGATGACTTCCTCAATTTCGCTGGTCTTCAAACCAGAATCTTCCAACGCGATCTTACACGGCGCAAGACTGCGCTCAACCAACTCTTCCACCAGCGATTCCAGCTTGGCGCGGGTCAGCTTGACGTTCATGTGCTTGGGACCACTGGCATCCGCAGTCACGTAGGGCAGATTGACGTCAGTCTGCTGACTGCTGGACAACTCAATTTTGGCTTTTTCCGCGGCTTCTTTCAGACGCTGCATCGCCAGCGAGTCGCCACGCAGGTCGATGCCGCTGTCTTTTTTGAATTGGTCGGCAAGGTATTCGATGACTTTCATATCGAAGTCTTCGCCACCCAGGAAGGTGTCACCGTTGGTCGCCAGAACTTCGAACTGGTGTTCACCGTCCACATCGGCAATTTCGATAATGGAAATATCAAAAGTACCACCACCCAGGTCATAAACAGCTACGGTGCGGTCACCGCTCTTCTTATCCATGCCGTAGGCCAGTGCGGCTGCCGTTGGCTCGTTGATGATACGCTTAACATCCAGACCCGCGATTTTACCGGCGTCCTTGGTGGCCTGACGCTGGCTATCGTTAAAGTAAGCCGGCACGGTAATAACCGCTTCGGTGACCTTTTCGCCCAGATAGTCTTCAGCCGTCTTCTTCATCTTCTTCAGGATTTCGGCAGCCACCTGTGGCGGGGCCATTTTCTCACCTTTCACTTCAACCCAGGCGTCACCGTTGTCCGCCTTGGCAATCTTGTAAGGCACCATCTTGATGTCTTTCTGTACGACGCTGTCTTCAAACCGGCGACCGATCAGGCGCTTGATAGCATACAGAGTGTTGCTGGGGTTGGTGACGGCCTGACGCTTGGCGGACTGACCCACCAGCGTTTCACCATCATCGGTATAGGCAATGATGGACGGCGTGGTGCGATCACCTTCTGCGTTTTCAATAACTTTAACCTTGTCACCATCCATGATAGCTACACAGGAGTTAGTCGTTCCCAGGTCAATACCGATAATCTTACTCATGAATTTGCTCCAATTCGTTGTTCAATCTGATTCGGGCTGATCTAAATTTTGCGCCGGACCAAATCTGCCGACGATGTTTCTATTTACTGCCTATATTGGCGCCAGCTTTAACTTTTCAAGCCTGCTCATCAATTTTTGGCGCGTCTTCTGCCTTCGCCACCACCACCATCGCAGGACGAACCAAACGATCGTTCAACGTGTAGCCTTTCTGGACAACGGCCACCACACTATTGGGCTCCGCATCCGGTGACGGCACCATCGACATGGCCTCGTGCAACTGTGGATCAAAGGGCTCGCCCAAGGGGTTCAGCTGCTCCACATTGAATTTTTTGAGGCTGTTCATAAACAGGTTCAGCGTCATCTCTGCACCTTCGCGAATGGTCGCGACCAAATCACTGCCGGCGTCTTTGCCTTCCGTGTTCTCGACGGCCTTTTCCAGGCTGTCGGCCACTGGAAGCAGTTCTTTTACAAACTTTTCAAGCGCGAATTTATGGGCTTTCTGAACATCGATCTCGGCGCGGCGGCGGACATTCTGCATTTCTGCCTGTGACCGCAGCATTTGCTCCTGAAACCCCTGCGCTTGTTCACGCAGCGCGTCCAGTTCGCCACCCTGATCTTCCGCAGCTTCCTCAGGCGCTTCCGAGGGTGTTTCCGTGCCTGCCTCGTTCAATTCGCCCTCTACGTGTTCGTTGCGGTTTTCATCAGCGCTCATGGGTTACTCCTGCTCAATCATGGTCGACCCGGTTGATCGCGGGGCCGTGTTAACAACTTGGTGACCGATATGGGGCCGGTTCGCGATGTTTCAACCTTACCAATGCCAAAAATTGATCATTTGCAAACCGTAAAAACACTGTATATATTCACATGTACTGTATGTAAGAACAGTTATTATCGAGAACGACCTCGGCATTGCCCGGGTTTATAGTTGCCAGTCGAAGGGGACCTGCATGCTCACACAACTGACCGTATCCAACTACGCCATCGCCGAGCGAGTCGAATTACAGTTCGACCGCGGTATGACCGCACTGACGGGCGAAACCGGCGCCGGTAAATCCATTGTTCTGGATGCACTTGGGTTGGCGATGGGCGGCAGAGCGGACGCCGGTGCCGTCCGGCATGGCGCCAAACGCGCCGACATCACCGCCACCTTCGATGTCAGCCGGATACCGGACGCAAAGACCTGGCTCGAGCGGCACGACCTGGACGACGAAACCCACTGCATACTGCGCCGCGTGATCAGCAAAGACGGACGCAGCCGCGCCTACATCAATGGCCAGCCCTGCCCATTGGGTCATTTGCGGGACCTGGGCAGTGAGCTGATGGACATTCACAGCCAGCACCAACACCAGTCGTTGCTCTCCAAAGACACCCATCGCAAATTACTGGATGAGTTTGCCGGTGTCGAAGCCCTCGGCGATCAGACCCGAGCCGCCTGGAAAGACTGGCACAAAACCAAAAGCCGGCTGAGTGAACGGCAGCAGAACGCCGAGGAGTCCGAGGCACGGCTTCAACTCTTGCGCTATCAGGTAGAAGAACTGGACCGGCTGGCGCTTGAGCCGGAAGAACAATCCCGACTGGAACACGAGCAGGCTCAGCTGAGCCATGCCGATGACGTGCTGCAGCGTAGCCAGCAAGCGGCGCTGCTTTGCACTGAAGATGACAGTAGCGCCGCCGATATGGTGCGCCAGGCGCTAAACCATCTGGAGCAATTGCCGGTTGAGGTGCCTGCCCTGAAGGAAACCCTGCAGATGCTGAATGAGGCCCACATTCAGTTGACGGAAGCCGGCGACAACCTGAGACACTTTGTCGAAGATTACGACGCCGATCCGCAGCGCTTGACCGAAGTGGAAGCGCGTCTCAGTGCAATGTATCAAATGGCCAGAAAACACCGCATTCAGCCGGAAGAATTGACCGAATTTCACCAGCGGCTTGCCGATGAGCTGGCGTCACTCGACCAGGGCGAAGGCAGCATTGAACAACTGGAAGCGGACCTGGACGGTCAGTTGGGCGTTTACAATCAGCTTGCCGGGCAACTGTCCGAACAGCGCCAGCAGGCAGCGGCCGAACTTGACCAGAAAATAGCCCTGGAGCTGAGCGAGCTGAGCATGCCCTCGGTCCAGTTCATAACACACCTGAACACCCAGCCTGACGCCGAACCGTCTGCCCACGGTCACGAAGACATTGAGTTTCTGGTCAGCGCCAACCCCGGACAACCGGCTCGCCCGCTGGCGAAAGTAGCGTCTGGCGGTGAGTTGTCCCGCATCAGTCTCGCTATTCAGGTGGTGGTTGCGCAAACCTCGACCACACCCACGCTGGTGTTTGACGAAGTGGATGTTGGCATTGGGGGCGGCACCGCAGAAGTTGTCGGGCGCTTGCTAAGAACGCTGGGCTCAGACGGCCAGGTATTGTGCGTCACTCACCTGCCGCAGGTAGCCGCCCAGTGCCACCAGCATCTGTTCGTGAGCAAATTTACCCAGCACGACGCGACCTATTCCAAGATTGAGATTCTTGATGACAGCGGACGGGTCAGTGAAGTGGCGAGAATGTTAGGCGGCGTGGACATGACAGACCAGACCATTGCTCACGCTCGGGAAATGTTCAGCAAAGGCCAGGCGACCCATCACTGACGAATAACGACCCTATTCCCCTCTCGACCCTGAGAGCTTTACAGGCAGACCCATGGTCTGCCTTTTTTTATTCAGTATGAAGCGGCCAGCGGTTGGTGCGGATCAGGCTTTTCGCGGTTTCACATACAGGATCAAGCTATGGTCCATGATTTCGAAGCCATGCTCTTCGGCGATCTTCTTTTGGCGCTCTTCAATGATGGGGTCGCAAAACTCAATCACCTGGCCGGTCTGAGTACAGACCATGTGGTCGTGGTGATCATCACCCGCCATTTCGAAAACAGCGTGACCGCCCTCAAAATTATGGCGCAGCACCAGGCCTGCGGCTTCAAATTGCGTGAGTACTCGATACACCGTCGCCAAACCTACGTCGTCACCGTGTTCGAGCAATTTTTTGTAGACATCCTCCGCGCTCAGGTGGTGTTCCTCAGCGTTCTCGAGAATGTTAAAAATCTTGACTCGCGGCAGCGTAACCTTGAGACCGACTTTGCGTAATTCGGCATTTTCAGATGACATGTTGCTATTCACTCTTTGGTGTACCCTTGGCTTCCGGTATCATGCAGTTGTCCAATAACGGTTAGCCCGTGTCACACCTGCTCCTGGCAGGCGATTCAAAGATAGAGGATTTCCCCGACCGATGCAAAAGCTTGCAGCACTTCTGCTCACGACTCTGATGATGGCTGGCTGTGCGTTCCCCGGCGTGTACAAGATCAATGTACAGCAGGGCAACATCCTGTCAGAGGAGGAGCTGACCCAGCTTGAGAAAGGCATGTCCCGACAGCAAGTCCAGTCTGTCCTTGGCTCCCCGATCATGCTGAACCCGGTAGACCCGACCCGAGAGTATTATGTTTACACCTTTCAGCGCGGTGGCGGAGACATCAAGGAACAGCGGGTCATTGTTTACTATGAAAACGAACGCTTCTCCCATTACGAAGCCAACTTGCTGGAAGAAACCCCCGCGTATTGATTCGCACTGGACCGCACTCGAAAAATCAGGCCGGTTTCTTTTTGGCACGATTCAGCCGTGCCTGCTTGGGGTCAATCTTGAGCGGGCGGTACAGCTCTATCCGGTCACCGTCTCTTAACTCGTGACTTTTCGGCAATTTGACTACCTTGCCGAAAATACCCATGTCGATGGCGTCCGGATCAATCTCCGGAAACACGTCCACAATCCGCGATTGCACGACCGCATCGAAAACCGAGGTGCCTGCCGCCACCTCAACCGAGACGATTTCTTGCTTGTCCGGCGTTGCATACGCAACTTCAATGTCCATGGTTCCTCCAGACCGGCTCATAGCGCTATTTGTACAACTCATCCGCGCGGCGACAAAAGGCATCCACCATCGTGCTCGCCGCCTGATTAAACACCGGGCCAAACGTCATTTTGGACAGCGAACCCGAGAACTCGAACTCCAGCCTCAACATCACTTTGCAGGCGCCTTCCGCCAGCGATTGAAAATGCCAGCTTCCACTCAAATTCTGGAAGGGCCCCTCCACAAGGGTCATGTTGATGGTTTGGTCGGACACCAAATGGTTGCACGTCGTCAAGCGCTGGCGGATGCCACCCTTGGCCACTTCAAGCGAGGCCGTAATTTCACTCTCGTCCTGTTGATGAACCTGGGCATCGGCACACCATGGGAGAAATTCTGGATAACGCGTTATGTCGTTAACCAGCGCGTACATGCGCTCGGCTGAGTGCATGACCAACGCACTTTTATCAATCTGGTGGGGCATGGAGCCTATGTATCCTGATCAGAGCTTACAGGGCGTCATTATCACACGCTTTGATAACGCAATTCACCCCTGTGGTAGACGTCGTCCACCCGGCGACCTTCCTCCTCTGTTGGCGGCATGAATTTATTCAACTCCAGCAGCGGATGAATCAGCGGTTCCGGCAACGGTTCATCAGGGCCGGGCGGGCGCAGTAAAATCGGCGCAGGATCAAGGGCCTCGCCCGGCGCCGGTAGCGCTGGTTCGACGCCCGTTGCTGGCCGACACCAGGGCGCCACCTGGCCGGCTTCACACAACGAGCCCAGTGATGTGATCGCGTAGCTGCCACCGATGTAAAGAATGACCAACGGTAACACCAGCCTCAACACCCAAAACCAGACCTGCGCAATCAGCCTGTGCGCCTGACCGATCAACACAAACGCCCGTCGCCGCCCAAGATACCACCCCACGAACAGCGCCAGTGCCACGCTGACGAGCGGTATTAGCAAACCGCTGGCAATCAGTTCGACCCAGCGAAACGGCGTCCCTCCCGCCAGGGTCGCGTCCGCCCAGATGTTAAAGGAGTACAGACTGCCAAGTCCGGCCACCCAGGTTGCCACGCCCATCAAAACGGCCGACCACCCCCTGGGCGCCCCAAACCACTCCTGAAACCAGCCAATCACCGGTTCCAGCAGTGCCAGCGAAGACGTCCACGCAACCAGAAGAATCAATACGAAAATGGCGGTGGCAACAAATTGTCCTGCCGGGGCATCCGCCAGCGCCGAAGGCAATGCCAGAAACACCAGGGCGAACCCCTGACCGGCTCCGTCACCCCCGTCCCGGAAGACCAGTGCGTAAATCATCAGTCCGGCCATCATGGCCACCCAGGTATCCATCAGCGCGACGGCGAAAACAGACCGCTTCAGTGGCGCGATGGAGGGCATGTACGAGCCAAACACAACCCAGACGCCCATACCCAGCCCCAGGGTGTAAAAGGCATGGGTTAACGCGAGCTGAAGACTTTGCCAGGTAAGTTGCTGCGGCCGGAGGCCCAATATAAGGTCTGTTGCACCGTTCAGATCCCCATACACGGCGCTATAGCCCAGCAACCCCACCAACAGCATTAAAAAGGCCGGCACCACTACGCGGAACGCGCGCTCGAGTCCGCCCATCACACCTTGGATGGCAACAGTCACCACCAGTCCCAGGAAAATGGCGTGCCACGCCATAAAGTTCCGGTAGCCGGCGGGATGCTCAACCAGCCCGGATAATGTGCCGGCAATGTCTTGTGCGGAGGCACCCACAAAGAAACCCAGCGCACCGTAAAAGACATAAGCCAGGCAAATGGCACCAATCACTGCGGTAAACGACAACACCAGAAAGCCCGCCAGGATGCTGAGCCGGCCAGCCCAGACCCAGTGACGCGACCCCGACGCCGACCGGATCAAGCCATCCAGCGCCAACACCATGCCATGACGGGTGCTTCGCCCGATGGAGGTCTCTGTCAACATCAGCGGCAATGTGACCAGCAACAAGCAGGCGAGGTACATCAGCACGAACAAGCCGCCGCCGTTTTGGCTGGCCAGATAAGGAAATTTCCACAGATTGCTCAGGCCAACCGTTGCGCCGGTTGCGGCCCAGAAAAAGGTAGAACGCTTGGTCCAGGAGCCAATGGCCGTTTCGTAGGGTGAAAGCATCCAACATCCCGAGTCGTAAACAGCTAACAGTGTAGCCGAAAGCAAGGTGCCCGTTAATTGGCGATCAACGTCGATTTCGTGACCAGCCCTGTAGGACTGCGCTACAATGCGCGTTTTTACAGCGGAATTCACGAATCCCGCGCCTTATTCCGCAACCCCAGATCAGGCATCCATGAGCAAGCAGAAATCAGGTAACTCGGGCGGCACCATTGCCCTCAATAAAAAAGCCAAGCACGAATACCACATTGAGGAACGCTTTGAGGCGGGCATGGTCCTGCTTGGCTGGGAAGTGAAATCCCTTCGTGCCGGCAAGGGCCAACTGACTGACGCCTATGTGTTGCTCAAAGATGGTGAAGCGTTTCTGCTGGGCTCTCATTTTATGCCGCTGACCACCGCATCCACCCACGTGATCGCGGACCCGACCCGCACGCGCAAATTGCTGCTGCACGCCAAAGAACTGAGCAAACTGATCGCGCTGGTCAACCAAACTGGTCACACTTGTGTGCCGCTCGCGTTATACTGGAAAAAGAACAAGGTAAAGTGCGAGATCGCACTGGTAAAAGGTAAAAAACAATTCGACAAACGCGCTACTGAAAAGGAACGCGACTGGAACCGCCAGAAGCAACGCATCCTCCGTGACACCAACGCGTCCTAATGTCTCGACTGTTTGGCGCATTACCCTGACGAGACACTACGTGTAGCCGATGTCCCCTCTTTGCGAGCATCCATGACAGGACTATACTTTTTCGTCTCGGGTGGGGGCGCGTTTTCCTGCCGTATCTGATGTATCAAAACGCCTGACTCACTCTCTCACTCATGGATTGAAGAGAGGGATACATGAACTCTTTAGGTACCGCACACTTAAGTATAGACACGTCTCAGTACACCAGAATGGCCGCAGTCGACCGATCGTGGCTCAGGATGGAGTGCGTCGAAAATCCCATGATGATCTCCGCCGTGCTCATCTTTGAGCAGCCGATTAAAATTGCTCGCCTCAAGCAGGTGTTGCACGATCGTTTTCTCAGTTTTCGCCGGTTTCGACAACGCATTGTCGACCGGGGTAGCCGGGTTGAGTGGCACGACGACCCGCTGTTTGACCTGGACAACCACCTCCACGTGGTTGCCCTCGCGGGCAAGGGCGACCAAAAAAGCCTGCAACGACTGACCAGCGACCTCAACAGCACGCCCCTGGACTTCAACCATCCGCTGTGGCAAATCCACTATATCGACAATTACGATGGTGGCTGCGCCCTGCTGATCCGCATTCACCATTGCATTGCCGATGGCATTTCGCTGGTTCGGGTACTGCTGTCTCTGACCGACCCAACGGCAGAACCGGGCGACGCGCGAATCTACCAACTGGTTCCGATCAAACCACCGCGTGCACCGGTCAGATATACATTGAAAGACCTGGCCGCCCGTGTAACCGGCTTGGGCCGCACCGCCGTGCATCAGGTCAAACGATTGAGCAGCGCAATCCCTCAGGACGTCCGCTCGCCGCTCAAGCTGGCCGACACCGCCGGCAAAGTAGCTTTCGACTGCCTGAAGCTCGCCCTGCTGCCAGCCGAGCCTGAGACTGCACTGACAACCGAACTGTGCGGCCGCAAGCGCGTGGCCTGGGCCGACCCGCTGGAGCTCGCTGACGTGAAGGCCTGTGCCCGGGCACTGGGCGGCACCGTCAACGACATCCTGATGGCAACCGCCGCGGGCGCCTTGCACCGGCACTTCAAAGCGGCCGGTGAACCCATTCCGGACTGCGGCATTCGGGTAGCGGTGCCATTCAACCTGCGCCCCCCGAGAGAACCGCTGGAGACCCTAGGCAACCGGTTCGGCCTGGTACTCGTCACACTGCCAGTCGAGGTGGACTGCCCCCTCATGCGCTTTCGCCAGGTTCAGGAAAACATGAACCGCCTCAAACGCTCCTACCAGGCCCAAGTGACCTACAGCCTGCTGGAACTGTTCGGTCGCGGCCCTGACTCGCTCGAGCGCCGCGCCCTCAAGTTACTGAGCCAAAAGGCCTCGGCGGTACTGACCAACGTACCCGGGCCGAAGAATCCGGTTTACCTGGCCGGGGTCAAACTCAAGCAGCCCATGTTCTGGGTCCCCCAGACCGGAGGCATCGGCATTGGCATGAGCATCTTCAGTTACGCCGGCACCGTGCAATTCGGCATGAGCGTGGATAAGAGCATCCGGGCCAACCCCGTCGAGATCATGGGGCACTTCCGGGACAGTTTCCAGCGGTTGCGGGAGCACGCGCTTACACTGCAGGATGCCGAGGGCAACTTCCGGCGGCGACACGCCGGTTAATCCGGGAAAATAGGTGTAATCCGCAACCGTCTACGCGAAACGCTGCGGGTTATACCTTGAAGTTGCCCCAGCCGCCCGCATATACTGTCGGTGAGGGGACGACATGGCTTCGACGCTGGTTGCGAACCCTAGGGTGCATGTCGAGATGGCAGCCAATCTCGTTAATCCAAAGCTGCAATTTAATAGTCGCAAACGACGAAAACTACTCACTAGCAGCGTAAGCTGCTAGTCGTCCTGACTGGGGCACCTGTAACCCAGAAGCTACATCTCAGGACGTCATCGCTTACAGGTTGCTTCGTTATCCAGAGTTCACTGGCTAACGACTAAGATTTAAAGAACTCGTCTCTTACACCCTGACCTTCGGGTCGTTTGAGATTAAATCAATAGAAGGAAGCTAAGCATGTAGATCTCGAGGCAGAGTACTGGCGGACGCGGGTTCAATTCCCGCCGTCTCCACCAAACATAGATACAAATCAAGCACCTAAGGGTGCTTTTTTTGTTTTACCATCCAAAATACCATCCAAAATAAAATGGCAGTTTCTAGTCCTCAAAGATGCCAAAAAGGTCCTAAACGGACGAACTCAATCCCCTAAGCCCTCAATCCTTCTGGGTCGCGCATATACTTGTCTCAAAATCATCACTTTATTTCCCGTGGCGCTCATTTTCGTGCCGCTGATCGCCAGCAAAATTCCGCTCTAATTGCGACTCTAGGTGAACTACATGAGATACTCGAGATCGCTTCAGTTCCTATTTAGCCTCTGTCACATAAGCGGCCAGCCAGCCCGTTACCCTATTCCCAACCACCCATTCGAGAAATAATCATCCTTTCTGCTTTTAAAGATAGGCCGACACCCGCAAGATTTTGCCATCACTTGCCCACGCAAAAACAGCAACCTACACTGCATGCAGTGTATGCATAGGAGGCCAATGCGATGGCGATGCTGACTGTTCGCAATCTACCCGAAGAAGTCCATAAGGCTCTACGTGTGAAAGCAGCCATCAACGGCCGCAGCATGGAAGCAGAAGCCCGAGCGATTCTGAAGAATGCTGTGCTGGCCGGTGACCCGAACCAACCCGAGAAGGCGGTCACCAGTGAAATGGTCAAAGCTCAGTAGCATTGTCCTTGGCGGTCCAAAGAGACGGGTCACCTAAATAGAAAAACAGTAAATCGAGCCGGCATGCCCATAGGAGGGCAGATTTTGAAGATGATCGACAACATCAACCGTCTGCTGGGTGATGATTTAAAAGAAACCATCACACCGGGTGCCCGCCTGAAAATCGCGGCTTCTTGCTTCTCTATATACGCATTCGAGGCACTCAAGGCCGAGCTGGCTGATGTGGAAAGCCTGCAGTTCGTATTCACCGCGCCCACGTTTGTACCCACCGAGGTGACCGACCGCCTTAAAAAAGAGCGCCGGGAGTTCTTTATCCCCAAATCCCAGCGTGAGAGCGGACTTTACGGCACCGAGTTTGAAATCCAGCTGCGTAACAAGCTCACCCAGCGGGCGGTGGCTCGGGAATGCGCTCAATGGATACGCGAAAAAGCGAGGTTTCGCTCCAATAAAACGAAGGCCCCCATGCAGTCCTTTGTCCACGTGACCGGGGGCGATAGCCGTGTTGCTTACATGCCGGTCAACGGCTTTACCGCCGTGGATCTGGGATATCAGCAGGGCAACGCTGTATCCAACTTCGTTACCCGCATGGACGAGCCGGCCCACGCGCAAATGTACCTGCAACTGTTCGACCAAATCTGGAGCGACCCCGATAAGGTTGAAGACGTTACTAATGCGATTTGCGACCACATCGAGTCCGTCTACCAGGAGAACGGTCCCGAGCGCATCTACTTCATCATGCTCTACAATATCTTCCACGACTTCCTGGAAGATGTAGATGAAGACGTATTGCCCAACGACCTCACGGGATACCGTGAAAGTCTTGTCTGGAACAAACTGTTCAACTACCAGAAAGATGCCGCAACCGGGATTATCAACAAGCTGGAAACTTATAGCGGTTGTATCCTGGCGGACAGCGTCGGCTTGGGTAAGACGTTTACTGCCCTGGCGGTAGTCAAATACTACGAGCTCCGCAACAAGTCGGTATTGGTACTGTGCCCGAAGAAGCTCGCGGACAATTGGCGGAATTTCAACAGCAATCTCACAACGAACATCTTCGCCAAAGACCGCTTCAACTACGATGTGCTTTGCCACACCGACCTTTCACGCACTGGCGGGGAATCCTTTGGCATTCCCCTGAACCGAGTCAACTGGGGCAACTACGACCTGGTCGTCATCGACGAGTCCCACAACTTCCGCAATAACGACGTTTATAAAGACCGGGAAACGCGATACCAGAAGCTGATGAACAAAGTCATCCGCGCCGGTGTAAAAACCAAAGTGCTGATGCTGTCAGCCACCCCGGTCAACAATCGCTTCAACGATCTGCGTAACCAACTGGCTTTGGCATACGAGGGACAATCGGAAACACTTGGCAAACACCTAAAAACTGAAACCAGCGTCGAAGAGATCTTCCGTCGGGCTCAAAAGGCATTTAACGAGTGGTCCGCACTGCCACCGGAAGAGCGCACGGCAGCCACCATCCTGCGGGCTCTGGATTTCGACTTTTTCGAGCTCCTGGACAGCGTAACCATTGCCCGGTCACGGAAGCACATCCAGACCTTCTACGACACCACGGATATCGGGCCATTTCCAGAACGGCGCAAGCCATTATCGTTCCATTGTCCGATTACTGAGCGCACGGATGTCGCCGACCTCAACCATATTTTCACCGAGCTATCCCTGCTCAAACTGGCCGTGTATGCGCCCATTAGCTACATCCTGCCAAGCCGCATCCGCAAATACGAAGAACTGTATGACACCCATGTCGAGGGTGGTAAAGGCAAGCTGCGCCAGGCTGATCGCGAACACAGCCTGCAGGCATTGATGACAACCAACCTGCTCAAGCGGTTGGAAAGCTCTGTCGCAGCCTTTCGATTAACGCTGGCATCCCTCAGAGCCAATATCACCCGCACCCTGGATGCTATAGAGGGGTTTGAGTCCAGTGGCCAGGCGATTCAAATTGGTGACTACCTGGATAACCCGGGCGGCTTTGATAGTGATGACGAAGATCTGAGCGGGCTGGACGAATTCACTGTCGGCAAAAAAGTACAGATCAGCCTCGCCGACATGGATCTGCCCTCATGGCGTCATGACCTGGATGCCGATCTGCTCCTGATCGACGGGCTGCTGGAAGCCATGCGCAAAGTGACGCCGGCCGATGATGCCAAGCTCCAACACCTGCTAAAACTGATCAATGATAAGCTCGAAAATCCACTCAACCCCGGCAACCGCAAAGTTCTGATCTTCACCGCCTTTGCCGATACCGCCGACTACCTCTATGACAACCTGGCCCCCATGGCGCGGAAATTGGGGCTTCACGTCGGTAAAGTGACCGGATCGGCCGCGCCCAAGTCAACGCTGCACAAGGCTTACGATTTCCAGAGCCTGCTCACCCTGTTCTCGCCCCGCTCCAAGGAGAAGGCCATCGCACTCCCGAACGAGCCGGCTGAACTGGATATTCTGATTGGTACTGATTGCATTTCCGAGGGTCAAAACCTTCAGGACTGCGATTACCTGATCAACTACGACATTCACTGGAACCCCGTGCGCATTATCCAGCGCTTCGGCCGGATCGACCGTATCGGCTCGCCCAACCAACAGATACAGCTGGTCAATTATTGGCCGGACATCAGCCTGGACGAGTACATCAACCTGAAGGAGCGGGTGGAAAACCGCATGGTGATTGCGGATGTAACCGCCACCGGTGACGACAACGTGCTTACGGCCAAGTCCAGTGAAATTGCTTACCGGAAAGAGCAGCTCAAACGCATGCAGGAGGAAGTGATTGAACTGGAAGACGTCAAAGCCGGTGTGTCGATTACCGACCTGGGCCTCAATGACTTCCGCATGGACCTACTCAACTACGTTAAAGAGCACGGCGAGCTGGAAAACGTGCCCTACGGTATGCACGCTCTCGTGCCAGCCCAACCGCAACTTGGCATAGAGCCCGGCGTCATCTTCGCCCTGAAAAACATCCACGACAGTGTCAACGTCAACCAGCAGAATCGCTTGCACCCCTATTACCTGGTGTATATTGGCGACGACGGTGACGTGGTCGCAGACCACACCGAAGTCAAGCGCTTGCTCGACCTGGTCCGTAGCAGCTGCAAAGGCAAAGTAGAACCGATTCCCGACCTGTGCCACAAGTTCAATGCACACACGGATGATGGGCGCAACATGAAGCGCTACTCAGATCTGCTCAGCCAGGCCATCCGCAGCATGATCGACGTTAAAGACGAAAAAGACATCGACAGCCTGTTCGGTGGTGGCCGCACCACTGCTTTGACCAATACCATCAAAGGGCTGGATGACTTCGAACTCATTGCCTTCCTGGTCATCGAAAGGCAAGGTGCATGACCCTGTTTGCCTGGCCAAAGAAAGCGGCCTTTGACCGTGTAGTGCCCAAGAGCAAGATATACGAGCGCGGACCCGTTGGGAGCGCCCTGAAAGAGCGGTTTGTACAGCAGGTGGAGCAGATTACCTGGGCCTATAAACTGGCCCCGGAGACGGTCAACCTGCCCGCCACTAAGACAGTCACTGAGATTCAGGTGTTTCGTGTCACGCTCAAGGGCGCCGAGCTGGATCGGGGTGTGCTCAAGGCCATTGACCGCGCAATCCCCTTCCCACTGATTTTCGAGTTGATACAAGGCACCCGTATTAAGGTCGCAGCAGCCTACAAGCAAAGCTCGCGTTCTCAGAAAAGCGAAGGCGATAGCAGCCGCTGGCGGATAGGCAACTATTTTGAAACCGACTGGCAGCCAGAACACACAACACGCCAACCCTTGCCAGTAGCATTGGATATGAGCAGCCTCTACGAGCAACTGCTGGGGCCGCTCGTGCAGGATGGGATTACACGCGTTAAAGAGCAGAGCTCAGTATCTGAAGCCAGAGAGCCACCGGCGGCTATTTATTCAGTGACCGCGACAAGCGAACAAGCGGACAGAGTGACGCTGGAGCAGCGCATCGAACTGGCTGAAGCCATAGCCGCACAGCAGAAAGAGATTCAGCGGATCAATGCAAGGCTGAGTCGTGAGAAACAATTCAACAAGCGCGTGGCCATCAACGCCGAGCTGCGCGATGCCAAACAGAAACTGGAGCGGCTGACGCAACGGCAAGGCGCTTCCAAAAGTTATTGAGAGAGATGTAATGGACAAATTGAAAATGCACAGCCCCGACCTGAGCCAGGAGAACATTGCAAAGATTCAGGAGCTGTTTCCCGGTTGTGTGACGGAAGTTCGTGATGAGGTAACGGGAAAGCCACGATTGGCTGTGGATTTTGATCAGCTACGGCAGGAGCTGAGTGATTCTGTTGTAGAAGGTCCGCAGGAACGGTATCGGTTGGACTGGCCGGGGAAGCGGGAGTCGTTGGTCACGGCAAATACTCCGATTGTAAGCACTCTCCGACCCTACATCGACGAAAGTGTCGACTTCGATGCCACGAAGAACCTGTTCATCGAAGGCGACAACTTGGAGGCCTTAAAACTTCTCCAGGAAACATATCTTGGAGAGGTGAAGCTCATATACATCGACCCACCTTACAACACTGGGAAAGACTTCATTTACAAAGACGATTTCTCAACGTCGGTGCGGGAGTTTGAAGAGCAGTCAGGCGCGAGGAGCGATAGCGGGGGACGCCTCGTCGCGAATTTTGAGAGCCGTGGCCGATATCATTCCGATTGGATGTCGATGATCTACCCACGACTGACAGTCGCGAAACGACTGCTCAAGGATGACGGGATCATAATGGTCAGCATTGACGACTCTGAGCAGTCAGCACTGCGAAAGCTGATGGATCAGGTGTTCGGAGAAAAAAACTTCGTTGCACAGCTTGTTTGGGAGAAAGGCAGAAAGAACGACGCCAAATTCTTTTCCGTTGGGCACGAATACATCATCATTTATGCAAAGAACGTCGCACACCTACGGGAGAAGAAAGAGGTTTGGAGAGAAGAAAAACCCGGTGCGAGGGAAATCTGGGAAGAGTTTCTGCGCCTTCGCGGTATCCACGGAGAGGACTACAAGGCCATAGAGGCGGACCTGTCACAGTGGTATTCTGACCTTCCCAAGTCTCATCCTGCTAAAAAGTGGGCGCGCTACAAGCGTGTTGACAAACATGGTCCATGGCGAGACCGCGACATCTCTTGGCCAGGCGGAGACGGACCTCGTTACGATGTGATCCACCCTGATACCGGCCTTCCATGTGAAGTTCCAGAAGCAGGTTGGAGGTATTCATCGCCAGAGGAGATGCAACGGCAGATCAAGCTCGGTCTCGTCGAATTTCGCGAAGATCATACTCAGCCTCCATTTCGAAAAGCGCATATCAGACCGATCCCAGAGGAAGCAGATGGTAGTCAAGCTGACTCGAATGACATTGACGATGAGGGCAACGACGAAACCGAGTTCGCAACGCAGGTACGCGGCTCGTACTTCTATAAGCAGTCTCAGGTATCGGTGAAATATCTCCGCAAACTGATGGGCGCAAAAGTCTTCACAAACCCAAAGGATCATGAGGAGCTGGCGAAGCTTATAGAGTATACAACGCCGAATGACCGCTCTGCCTTGATCTTGGATTTCTTTGCAGGTTCAGCCAGCACAGCCGAGGCAGTGTTCAAGGCCAATGCAACCTACGGAACAAATCATCGGTTCATCATGGTTCAGCTACCCGAGGATTTGAAGGAGGCAGAGGCCACGACGACCGGGACCGCCAAGAAAACAGTTCAGGCCGCGATGAAGCTAATGAAGAAGAACGAGCGACCATTAGTTCTTTCCGAAGTTTCAAAAGAACGGGTTAGAAAAGCCGGTAAAACCGCTGCTGCCGACGTTTGTGATCCCGGCTGGCAAAAAGATATCGGCTTCCGCGTCCTTAAGGTCGACTCCTCCAATATGAAGGACATCTACTACCGCCCCGACGAACTCTCTCAGGGTGATCTGCTAGAAGCGGTGGACAACGTCAAACCCGACCGGACCCCAGAGGATCTACTGTTCCAGGTGCTCGTAGACTGGGGTGTAGATCTTACCCTGCCGATTCGTCGCGAAACCCTGCACGACAAGACCGTTTTTTTCGTCGATGACAATGCGCTGGTCGCTTGTTTCGACAGCGGCGTCACCGAGAATCTGGTTAAAGAGCTGGCCAAGCACGAGCCACTGCGAGTGGTATTTCGAGACAATGGCTTTGTCTCCGATGCGGTGAAAATCAACGTCGAGCAGATTTTCCGCCAGCTTTCGCCCAGCACCGAAGTCAGAAGCCTTTAAGGAATTACGGCATGGACCAATCAGCCTTGAACACGCTGCTTGAAGGCTTGATCCGCACCTGGGAAAACGAGGTGGCCGAGTTCAAGGAAGCGGGCAATGACTACGACACCAACAAGATTGGTGCGTATTTCTCTGCCCTCAGCAACGAAGCCAACCTGCGGGGGCTGGAACGTGCCTGGCTGGTGTTTGGCGTGAGCAACAAGACCCGGGAGGTGGTGGGAACAAACTACCGCAGCGAATCCGAGCGGCTGCATAGCCTGAAGTTGCAGGTGGCACAAAGTACCGAGCCCAGCATTACCTTTCGTGATATCCATGAACTACAACACGCAGATGGGCGGGTGTTGTTGTTTGAAATCCCCGCGGCGCCGAGGGGCATTCCAATCTCCTGGAAGGGTCACTACCACGCCCGGGCCGGGGAAAGTCTGGTCTCCCTCAGCCTGGACAAGCTGGACGAAATTCGTCAGCAAACTCTCGCTCAGGACTGGAGCGCGCAATTGGTGCCGGCCGCCAGCCTGACCGATCTGGACGAGGCGGCTCTTGCAAGAGCACGGGAGGCGTTCGCAAAAAAGTATGCCAACCGCTTTAATGCCGAGGAAGTCATGGCCTGGCCGTTGCCAACCTTTCTTGATCGAGCACGGGTCACCCAAAACGGTCAGATCACCCGAACTGCACTCCTGTTGCTGGGCAAGCCCGAGGCAGCTTGGCACCTGTCGCCACACCCGGCGCAGATGACTTGGAAGCTGGAGGGCGCAGAGCGGGCCTATCAGCACTTTGCTCCGCCCTTTCTGCTGACTACCACCCAGCTGTATCAATGCATCCGTAATATCCAGCTGCGCCTGCTACCAGAAGATGAATTGTTGCCGATTGAGGTGTCCAAATACGACCAGAAGATAGTGTTGGAAGCCTTGCATAACTGCATTGCTCATCAGGACTACACCCTCCATGGTCGGGTGGTGGTGATCGAACAGTCCGACAGGCTGATTTTTGAGAATGAAGGAAACTTCTACGAAGGCACGCCGGGTGATTACCTTGAGGGCAATCGCACACCCCACCGCTACCGCAATCCCTTTCTTGCCCAGGCCATGTCCGAGCTGAACATGATCGATACCATGGGCTACGGCATTCACGACATGTATGCCCGTCAGGCCCGGCGCTATTTCCCCATGCCAGACTACGACCTGGAGAAACCCAGTGCGGTCAGGCTAACGATCTATGGTGGTGTGGTTGACCCGGCCTATAGCCGCCTGTTGATCCAGAAAACCGACCTGCCGCTGGCGGATGTACTGGCGCTGGACCGGGTGCAGAAAAAGCTGCCGATACCGGACGAGGCGGTGACCCGCTTGAAGCGCGCCGGCCTGATTGAAGGTCGTAAGCCCCGTTTCCATGTATCGGCCAGTGTGGCCAAGGCGACTGGGAGCATGGCGGATTACATCCGTACTCGCGCTCAGGATGATGAGTTTTACGCCAAGCTGGTCACCGATTATCTCCAACAGTCCGGCCAGGCAAGCCGTGCAGATATCGATAAATTACTGGTCGACAAGCTCAGCGATGCGCTGACCCCGGAACAGAAGCAGCGCAAGATCGGCAACCTGCTGACGAAGTTGAGGCGATCTGGCCGGATTTACAACGAGGGATCCAAGAAGGTCCCAGTGTGGCGGTGTGCAGATTAAATGCAGAATAAAACGCCAGGGATTCATGCTCGCGATCAGAGTATTTGTATATTTTTCAAAGATCTGCGTTTTCTTTAGTCACGCGCATTGCAGAAAGAATGCAGAATATTTATGAAGTGCCGTGAGTATTTCCGGCGGAACAAACTATCGGGAGCACTGAGCGAATGAAGCTCAAATTCAAAACCCAGGCCTACCAAACTAATGCCGTTGAATCCGTGGTGGACTGCTTTGCCGGTCAGCCTATGCGTGACGGCCTGGCCTACCGTATCGACCCCGGCCAACAGGCTCAGACTGGCGCCTTTGACGCGGAGGGCTTCAAGAATGCCGACCTGGCACTAAGTGAAACCCAAGTACTAGAGAACATTCAGGCCGTTCAGCGTCGGCAGAATCTCCCGACATCATCGTCACTGACGGACTTCACCACCTACGACTCCAAGAACAACCGTGTACCGGCTAAGGCCGCCTACAAAAAAGATGCCCTGGCCGCCACACGCATCCATCTGGACGTGGAGATGGAGACCGGCACCGGCAAGACCTACTGCTACATCAAGACCATCTTTGAGATGAATAAGCGCTATGGCTGGAGCAAGTTCATCATCATGGTGCCCTCGATTGCTATCCGTGAGGGCGTGTATAAGTCGCTGCAGATCACCGCTGAGCATTTCACCGAGAGCTACGGTAAAAAGGCACGGTTCTTTATCTACAACTCCAAGCGGCTGCATGAGCTGGAGAGCTTCTCTTCCGACGCCGGCATCAATGTGATGATTATGAACATCCAGGCCTTCAACGCCCGAGGAGCCGATAACAGGCGTATCTATGACGAGCTCGATGACTTTCAGTCACGGAAACCCATCGATGTCATTGCCGCAAACCGGCCCATCCTGATTCTGGACGAGCCGCAGAAGATGGAAGGTAGAGCCACCATGGAGGCCCTACCCCAATTTAAGCCGCTAGCGATTCTCCGCTACTCGGCCACTCACCGTACCCAGCACAACCGCATTCACCGCCTGGATGCCCTGGACGCCTACAACCAGAAACTGGTCAAAAAGATCGCTGTACGTGGCATCCAGACACGTGGCCTGGCCGGCACCAACGCCTACCTCTATCTTGAAGGTATCGACATCTCCAAGGATGCACCGGTTGCGCGCATAGAGCTGGAAGTAAAACTCAAATCCGGTGAGATCAAGCGTCAGCTCAGGCGACTTCGGTTTAAAGATGATCTGTTTGCGGAATCGGGTGAACTGGATCAATACCGGGACGGCTTCACCATCAGCCAGATTGACGCTACCAACGACACCGTGGAGTTCACTAATGGGCTGGTGCTCACGGCTGGAGAGGCCAGTGGCGACGTTTCCGAAGGCGACATCCGTCGTATCCAGATCCGCGAGACCATCAAGGCGCATCTGGATCGGGAGAAACAGCTGTTCGGGCAGGGCATCAAGGTACTGTCATTGTTCTTTATCGACGAGGTGGCCAAGTATCGTGACTACGATCAGGAAGATGACAATGGCGAGTACGCCCGCATCTTTGAGGAAGAGTATCAGCTACTGAAGAATGAATACCTGTCTGAACTGGCCATAGACAATCAGGCCTACCGCCAGTACCTGGAGGGCATTGACCCAGCCAGCACTCACAATGGCTACTTCGCCATTGATAAGAAGACCAATCGTTTGAAGAATCCTGCTCTGGGAAAAAAGGCCGTCGACTCCGACGATGTGGACGCCTACGACTTGATCCTGAAAGACAAAGAGCGCCTGCTCTCCTTCCAGGAACCTACGAGGTTCATCTTCTCCCACTCGGCGTTGCGTGAAGGCTGGGACAACCCCAACGTGTTTATTATGTGCATGCTTAAGCACAGCGACAACATGATATCCCGGCGCCAAGAGGTGGGGCGCGGCCTGCGATTGTCGGTCGACAGGCACGGCGACCGCATGGATAACCCTGCCGTCGTTCATGACATCAACGTACTGACGGTGATCGCCAGTGAGAGCTACAAGGATTTCGTTACCGGGCTACAACAGGAAATCAGTGAAAATCTGAGTGCCCGGCCAAGACAGGCGACAGCTGCTTTCTTTACTGGCAAGGTGCTGAACACTGAGCAAGGTCAGGTAGAGGTTAGTGCAGATATGGGCGCAGGCATCGAGTTTTATCTGGTGCAAAACGGATATGTAGACCGCCAAAAAAATATTCTCGACAAGTACCATGAAGCTAAAGCGGCAGGGACAATAGCCGAGCTCCCAGAAGATCTGAAGCCCTATTCTGACCAGGTATTCGCTCTGATCGACACCGTGTTCAGTGAAGGCCAGCTACCCAAAATCGAGGATGGCCGCAAACCGAAGACCAACCCGCTCAATGCCAACTTCGACAGGAAGGAATTTCAGGCGCTTTGGCAGCGAATCAACCGCAAGGCCGTGTATCGCGTCGACTTTGACTCCGTGGAACTGGTGCGCAAGTGTATTGCAACGCTGGACAAGGAGCTGCGCGTAACGCCCCTGCAGTACACCGTACAGAAGGGTATTCAGCAAGATGCGCTGACTGACGAGCAATTGCGCAAGGGCGATGGCTTCAAGGTCGAAGAAACGGCGACCGAGTACGGCGACTCGATCCACTCAAGGGTCCGGTATGACCTGTTGGGTAAGGTGTCAGAAAATGCCCACCTGACCCGCGGGACCGCCGCCAGCATTCTGCAGGGCATTCAGGCCGCCGTGTTCAACCAGTTCCGCCAGAACCCGGAACACTTCATTGCCGAAGCCTCACGACTTATCACGGAACAAAAAGCGGCAATGGTGATTGAGCGCCTGGCCTACAATGAAGTTGATGAGCGCTACGATGTGGATATCTTCACCGCCAACCAGACCGGCCAGGATTTCTCCCGTGCCACGGAGAAGCTGAAGAACCACGTATATGACTACGCGATTACGGATTCGGAGGTCGAGCGCCGTTTCGTTAATGAGCTGGATACGAGCAGTGAAGTGGTGGTTTACGCCAAGCTGCCGAGAGGCTTTCTGATTCCTACCCCCGTGGGCGATTACAATCCAGACTGGGCGATCTCCTTCCAGGCTGACAACATCAAGCACATCTACTTTGTCGCTGAGACCAAAGGCTCGATGTCGTCCATGAAACTGCGGGAAATCGAAAAGACCAAGATCGAATGTGCAAGAAAGTTTTTCGACGAGATCAATCTGAAGGTCGCTCAAGACAAGGTGAAGTATGATGTCGTGACTGACTATGCGAAGCTTATGGACGTGGTGGGTGGGACTGGCCCTAGACAGTCGTAAGCTGTGTTTACGGCCTAATCGCAAGCTGCGTGTTTTGCCTGACGGTCTCCGTGGCTGTCCTCCCGACGCCCAAGAAACTGCTCCACAGATGGTTATCAAGCAAGCCGAGTTAATGGCAGAAACCGTCATGGGTGAGATTTAGTGGGCTAGTTGATTCACTCTAGTTCAATGAGCCATGAGGCGTCTAACCTCATGGTTTTCAATGTCGCGCCCCTTTATCACTATCGTTATTTACAGAAACTATTTACTTACATCGCGCCAGCTCATTTTCGATAGCCCGACGAACAAACTCTGCTCGATTTCGATGCCCGTGAAAACGTCCGGAGTGCATTAGGGTATCTATCGCAGACACGGTCTCCTGTTCAACGCTGACTATCAACCTAACGATATTTGTTCCTTCAAATTTACGGGGATTCGTACTCATAAAGTTTCCTCATGGGCGCTCAACTTAGTCCTTGCATGCATATCCGAATATGTATTTTCGTGAAATCCACCAAGGTGCTCACTGACAAGACTGACAAGATTGGTTTTGTCAGTCTTGTCAGTAGATAAACCAGTACGTTTGGCAGGTTTGCCCCAGCCAGATTCATTCACGCGCTCCATTGCTCAGCAGCATTGGGTTCCAGTGGTACTCCTTTTTATGATGGCCTTGGGGGCCCATAAACTCCCGCTCATGAACGTATCGATGATCAAGTAATACCTCGAGACTCTCAAATACTGACCTATTGTCACTCAATCCAGTCCATTGCTTTCGCTGAACGTCCCTTAGCGTGAACGGGTCAGGTAATTTGTCACGTCGACTATAAATGAGGTTAGCCCCTGCTATCCCTGCATCACTCACAACGCTGTAGAGTCTCTCAGCGTGGCTTCGCAAATAACTTGCCCAGGCCAGCGCCTTATCGGTCGAATCCTGGCCAACCTGATCGTGCTCGCCATCGATGAGGGCAAATAAGAGCGCCAAGCCGCAGATTGTTTTAGGCATTTTCAACAAGTGAGACGCAAGAATTGAGGGCAACTCTCCTTTAAGTACCTCAGTGTGGAGTTCTTCCATCCAATTAATAAATGTCAGCTGAGCTTCAGTTGTGAAGTGCAAACATATGGGCTCTCCAGTCGCATCATTAGATTCCAGCGCATGAAGGTATTTAAATATTTCGAGGTAACGCTCTTTTCGATATACATCTGCGGGACGATCGATCCAGTGCCAACCGTTTAACGAGTCAGGCCAAACGGCAAGTTGAAACCTCTGGATTAGACCGTCATCACCCACTCCATTTACTGCTCCTCTGACAATCGGCGCGATTTTAGACGGCTGAATACCACCAACAATGGACAGATTGCAGTGCTGAATGTTTATCGTACCCCGACCAATTCGATCGTAGGTATAGCGACCATCTCCGTTGAAACACTCCAAATAGAAGGCTCGATCAGCGGCATATTCCTCGAAATTCATTTTCGCCAGCCAACCAGCCAGCTCATCGCGGATGAGGATCAAGCCATTGGGATTTTCATTCAGCCGTTCACCCAGCGCTTCCACTGTTGCGTCGTTGATGACTAGCCGGCCCAATTTACCTGGACCTATTGCGCTCTTTACTTTCCGTAACTCCTGACGTGCCCCTTCTCTATCACCGTTTTCAGTCTTCTTTTTGGCACTTCTTTTAGCCGCGGCACGCTCCATCTCGATTATTTCTGAGTCGAACTCATGTTCTGCAACCGCGTTTTCATATTTTTCCCTCAAGTCTGCTTCGATTATTTCCAAAGGAAACGTCATGGCTTTCAAAGCTGGCGATTTCATGGCTGAAGGTCCGCCAATTAATGCTCCCCACTGATTGGGTGTGACCACCCAATCTTTATCATTTTGTTTAGGGTGCAAGAGAGCCTTGCGACCTAAGACTCCCGAAAGCGCTACAATCGCAGCTACCGCACAATAGTCAGGAGGGCATTGCTGCCGAGTCGACACATCCATTACGTAACCGCGTATCGCGTCAGGCAGCATTTCTGGAAGCAGGGCATCAACAGGAGGGAGTCCTGCAGGCAGAGGCACTGGCTCTTCAGTTGCGCAATATGAACTAAGCTCCTTTAACAGAATGTTCATAGGACCGCTCCCACGCGTAGACATGCCGCCAGGTCATTAAAATCAGTGCAACGACAACCTTTGCAGGGGAACTCCGGCCAGACCAGACGGACGTCTAATGTTCGCGCAACCTCACACGCAGCGGTTAAGCCTGGGTTTTTAAGAGTGAACCGATCGTTATCAGCTGCAAGGACAACGCCCACATTCGGCGCAAGTCGACTGCGCAATACACGAGCAACGGGTAGCAAATTGCCACAATTCATTGCGACGACAACGGGGTGGCCAGAGATCTCGTGAATCGTGGCTCCAGTGCTCCAACCCTCAACTAAGAAAACGTGCCCAGCCTCATGGATCGCACCGATAGTTGCAAAGCTCCCTTTTACTGTCCCCCCAGCCAAAAAACGTTTAGTTCCATCCGGCCAAATCTTCTGCAGGTTAACGAGCGTTCCATTTTTATACATAGGAACAACTAACACCTCGCCAATCTGACGGACGCCGTGTGGCTTTACATTCTTCGCCCTTAAATAGGCATGGTCAGCACTCGCGGTGACGGTTTGACGCCAGCAAAAACGGGCCCTATGAGCTGCTTGATTACGAACTCGCCGTGCTTCAGCCTCGAGGTAACGCCTACGGCGAGCACCCTCGCATTTCAACTCCAATGCCCTTATTTCGGCTTTTGGCGCACACCAAGTCCGTGAATGACTGCCCCCCTGTAGACCGGGTATCCCAAGTCTATGAGCAATCATTTGAGCAGCGATTGATTGCTGGACGCCTTGAAGGTATGCCAGCAAACCGACGAGATCTCTCCCTCCATCTTGACTCGCGAAATCGCACCATTGGCCGGTTTCTGTGTTGATAGAAAACGACCCAGGCGTCCTATCACCTCGCGTAGGGTTAGTTGGCCAATATTCTCTGCCTTTTAGCCTGCCATCAGGCAACCACTCTTTGAGCAGCACTTCCGAAAATTGAAGAGCACAGGTGGCAATTCGTCTAATCTCCGAAACAATGTCCACTTGCGGCCTGGCGCCTTCAGTTTTCACTACCTGTGAATCACATTGTTGACGGTCGTCGATTCTGGAATTTTGTATTGCCACCCTCATGCCAAATCCCCCTTTTTCTTCTCCCAAGCTTCGATTTCAGAAAGTCGCCATCGAGTCGAGGCAGGACCCAAGCGGAAAGGCGCTGGGAGTCGATTCTCACGACTCCAACGCCAAACAGTGGGTACGGAAATGGAATAACGGTCAGCTATTTGTCTGACGGTTAGGAAAGTCTGCTCTTTCATTGATATGCACCTCGTATCACTGGGGATCACGAGAGCATGTTGGCGGGCGATGTTTCAGATTGGAGGGGAAGAAATTTCAGAAATATTTTCCCCTATCGCCTTTCTCCTTTTAAATCATCTTCGACTTCAGGTATCAATTCAGCGACCTGCAGCCACACTTCTTGTCCACTTTTATGCGGACCGAGATTATCCCAAACGCTAAAAAACTGAGATTCTCTTCCTGTTTGACGAAATTGCTTGAGATACTCCTGCTGAAGACTGCTCGCTTTGTATGGTTTGAAATCCGAATAAAGCTCCCGGTATGCATTCGCAGCCAAGCGCGAAGACTGTTCTAGCGTCTTGCCCACGTAGATAAGACTTACCATCAATCGCAACACACTCTCCTTCGCATGATCCTTGAGAATCTTAACCCGGCTGCCTAAAGCCTCCTCACCCCCATGACGACGCACGGCCTGGGTACAGGCTAATCGCCATAACGTGTCGGTCGATGGCACTCCCCTTTGAAAGCAATATGTTAGTGCCCAATCCAAATAATGAGGATTCCGCTCTTTGAGCCACCTGCGGACGAGGGCGGCCACTGTCCGCCCAGCAACCGGCCCGGAGACATGCTCGACCTCCTTTCTCACAAGAGAATCTTCTTGGTCTCCAGGCAATGGATCTGCATAAACCTCGAGGTCGTTTTCTAAGAGTCGCAGCTTCATCTCTGCTTTGAATGCGTCCCGCCCTGAATCAGGACCCATTGTAAATATCCCTTCGAATTGGAATAACACTGTTGTCGTTTTCTGCAGCAGAACAGTATGAAGCCCAATCTGCCATCAACTGGGCACGTTGCTCCAGTAACTCATCTCTCGCATAAGCCGCGCGTGTTGCATCACTGCTCACATGGGCTAAAGCCAGCTCACTCACCTCATCTGGAAAGTGAGTCATATTTCGACACCAATCTTTGAAACTGCTCCGGAACCCATGCGGAACAACCACTTTTTGATTCTTGGGGTCGGTATATCCAGACCCTCCGGCCTTCAAGCTTGCGAGATGCATACGCTTAACCGTAGCCAGAACCGTGACATCGCTAATTCGCCCGCCCTGAGGAGCGGGGAATACCCACGGCTGACCAATCATGCGAGGAAGTTTTTTCAATAAGCCCAAGGCGTCATCAGAAAGCGGAACACGACGGGCTTTCTGATTTTTCATTCTGTCGGCGAGAAGCGTCCAAACACCAGCCTCCAAATCGATCTCATCCCAGCGAGCTTCTCGCACCTCTTTCGATCGTGCAGCGGTCAAGATCGCGAACTCCAGAGCTTTTGCTCCCATCCCTTCCTTTGTTCGGAGATCCGCCATAAATTCTGGAATTCGTTGCCAAGGCAATGCAGGAAAATGCTGAGTCTTTCTAACTTTTGAGGGCTTAGCCAAGACAGCGTCGAGATTACCCTTCCAACGAGCTGGGTTTTCACCTTGCCGATGTCCCGACACCGTCGCCCACGCTAATACGCTCTCTAGACGCTGACGAACTCTAGTCGCGGTTTCTGTGCGTGTTTTCCATATCGGTTCTAGCACTTTCAGCACATGGACTAGCTCCACGTCAGAAATGGCTATCTTTCCAATATGAGGGAAAGCATAGCGAATCATTGATGACATCCAATCGTTGCGATGTTTAACGCTCCGGAATTCGGATTCCTTAGCCTCAAAACATTTGAGCGTCGCATCTTCAAAAGATAAGTTCTTTGCCTGTGCGGCTAGCTGGGCAGATCTTATTGCTTCTCGCTCAACGATTGGATCTATGCCTTCATCCAGTTTGGACCGTAAAGCGCGAGCTTTATCACGAGCTTCAGCCAAACCAACAGTGGGGAATCCTCCTAAACCAAAATCCCGACGACGCTCACCAACTCTCACCCGTAATATCCAAGAACGACCTTTATTCTTGCTTACGACCATCATGAGGCCGGCACACCCTCCTACAGCGTGTGCACCAGGTTTTTCGAGTCGCCGGACTTCTGCAGCACTGAGCTCTTTTGCAACTTTTGGCATCACCAAGCCTTACCATCCAATATCCCATCCAAAAATATAACATCAGATGATACTGCCTGATACTATATGAGACACAAATATTTTATAGACAGTTGTTTTTACTGTTAAAAAAATACGGAGTGATATGAAATGATATGCGGACATGGTGGACGCCGTCTCCACCAACCACCACCAACAAAGCCGCTGAAACCAGCGGCTTTGTTGTATCTGACCATTTGCTATTTCGCTGTAGTCAGGCCATCCACAACACACCCCTGACCCACTGACCGATCTCCCACTAAAACCCCAGATACCGAAACCCAAGTTCGTGCTGATACGGGCTGATGTATTTTTCATTGATGTCGCCGATGATGCCCTGTTTATAGGCTTCGTCGAAGCATCCATCGAAGGCTTTGGCCAAGAGCGGATCGCGAAAGACCATTTTGAAGGGCGAGGGGGTGAAGATGGGGGCAAATCGGAGTTGGGATTCGTCCAGAAAAAGCCGGCTGTTGCCCTCCTGTTCCCTTATGCCCTGATTCACTTTGGCGACAATCAGCCCGTCTGCGAGTATCGAGTCCACCCGGCGTAGCATCAGCAGCCGGGAGTGCACTCGCTGGTCAGAGATTTCCAGCAGGTCGCCCAGGCGTGACTCGATGTCGCTGATATCGAGCAGTTCGACACCGTCTTTGAAGGTCACGACTTTCAGCCCGTAAAGGTCCTCAACGCTGGCAATGTGTGGGGTGATGGCGGAGTCGTAGATTGCGCCGTTCTGGTACCAAATATAGGCGGCGGTGGAGGCTCCTTCAAGCTGCCGGGGCAATGGTACCGTCATGACGGCGGCCGCCACAGCCGATTTGGTGTAGGTGAGAATGTGCCGGCCGAAGGGTTGCAGAATAAAAGTCGTTTCGTACCCGCAAAGCTGGAGCACTCGCTTCACGGTTTCCGCATCCCGGCCGACACCACCGGCCTCCGAGGTCCCTGGCAGATCCGGCGCCAGCACAGTGAGTGTTTCCCCGTGGCTCTCGCCGGACACAGCCAATATCCAGAGTAACCAGGCGCCCATTGAGACACCTTGCAACCCGGGGGTTAATGTCTTAATAACCCGGAAGAAGGAAGGGATAACCTGACTCCAGTGACAGCACTGCGCGTTGTTTCTGTGACGTTGGCATTATCATAATCAATCCCAGCAGGATTGGAATAGAAATAGTGACAGGGAACATCGCTGGGCATGGCTTCGCTATGTTGTCGCTGACTGTGGGCTGCAGGCCAGTGTGAGACCTGGTATTCTTTGCGAACGGTGACCAACCGGGTCAACAACAACGCCCAATGTTCCCACATGTTCTTGCGCTTGAAAGGTAAGATGTTCAGCAAGTCGGGGCATTACCCAAGGCCACCTTATCCCGGGGCGCGATTAGGTCGGAAATGATGCCCAGATGACCCGAAATCAGGGTCACACTGGTTGCATGCTTCACATCTTCAATGCCCCGTTGTGCTAATGTCACCCAACCAGCAATGAGTGGTCAGTCTGGCTTCATAACACAGGACAACCGTTAGAAGGGTGGACAGGGTAACGGCAGCCCACCCCTTGCATGGTATCGAAGTGAGGCACCTATGCCTCGGAGGTTATGAGTCACTCAATGTCCTGGATTGCCATTGCACTCCGGCGTGTTTTGGCCCCCTCTTCCCGCCTTACTGAACCTGAAGCCTTCTGTTACTGGGGCTGAAGAGGTACATAGTCATAACTCGTTTGAGCAACGTAATCCGGGTTCGGAACCGAGTCTTGAACCACCTTCCAGAAGGTGCCTGAGGTATTCTTGGCCTTTGCTTCAAAGAAAACGTAGTTGCCGGTGCCGTTATAGGTATCGAGAACCTTGTCTCGCCCCTGGTAAGCATTGGATATCCGAACCCAGCCATTGCGGGCATCTTCCAGAGCCCAGAACTGGCCGCTGTAGTTGCCGCTTTTGGCCATGTGGGGTTTGGTCGTGTCGCTGTCGACACGGAGCACTTCCCCCAGCGCCTGGTTCCAGAGATGAATGTAACCGTTGTTTCCTTCGACAACATGCCATTGCTGGCGCGGATTCATTTTATCCTTTGTTGCCATCATGAGGCGGTTGCTGGAATCCAAGGTCAACACCTTGTTGTCACCCAGGAAGCTGTTTGATATGAATTTAACCAAGAGGTACGAAGGGACCGAGGGGCCGTCAGAGGTTACATCAGCACTAGTAAGGGCGCTCGTCAAAGCTGTTGAGTCGCCGGATGTTATTCGCGTCGCTGCTTCAGCAGAACTGACCTCCGCGAGTTGATTTACGCCAGCCTGGCCAAAAGCCTGGCCAATGAGCAGTGTCATCGTTACTGCCACAGCGGTAAATGATTTATTAATATTCATGGTCATTTCCCTCGTTGAAATTTTAAGCATTTTGATCATTGCTTTGAACGCGGGCTTACCGGGCTACTATTCGCGCCAACGGCTCATGAGCTTGCGCATGGACATTGAGTATTGGCTAATTCTTATCATTCGGACACTAACCAAAAGAGCTATTTTCACCTCTCCCCGAGTGTTTTCTAAGCCGCTTTAAATCCCTCAATGTCGCCATTCGGGCTAGGGCTCAGAAGGCCGTATTTTTTTGAGGCGGGACCGCTATATCGGTGCCCCAACACATAAAAAGCAAGCAGAACACGCGAACACCTGCCTATCCGCACAACCGATACGCTCTGGCGCTTAAGTTTGGGCGGTCAGAGCCATTAACAGATCCAAAATGGCTTCTGTTACGAACCTATCTGGACTTGTTCAATCATGTTTTTCCACTTCAAGAAGCAAATGGAGCAAACTCTATGCCCACATCGATTAAATGGTTTCTGCCTCTGCTCACGGCGATGCTCGTGACCAATGTCGCCCACAGCGCTGTGCCCATGGCCGGAGAACAGGCCCCGGGTTACTATCGCACCATGGTCGGCTCGTTTGAGGTGACGGCACTGTCCGATGGCACAGTGAAACTGCCGGTCGATAAGTTGCTTCTCAACACCACTGAAGAGCACGTCCACGAGACCCTGGCGGCGAATTTTCAGTCCGCGCCCCTGACCACCTCGGTGAACGGTTATCTGATTAATACTGGAAAGAAGCTGGTGCTGGTTGATACCGGCGCGGGCAGCCTGTTCGGGCCAACTTTGGGTAACCTGGCCAACAATATGGCGGCTTCAGGCTACAAAGCTGGCGACGTGGATGAGGTTTACATCACTCATATGCACCCGGATCACGTCGGCGGCTTGGTATCCGAGGGCGAGAGGGTGTTTCCCAATGCCGTTGTCCGCGCCAACCAGCAGGATGCGGATTTCTGGCTGAGTGATAAGAATCTGAGCGAGGCCGATGAAGGCTCCAAGGGCTTCTTCCAGGGCGCGATGGCATCGTTGAACCCCTATGTCGAGTCCGGCCAGTTCAAGCCGTTCGCATCGGATCAGGAACTGGTGACAGGCGTGTCCGTCATCGCGGCAAAAGGTCACACGCCGGGGCACAGTGTTTACAAAGTCGAGAGCGAGGGCGATACCCTGATGCTTTGGGGTGACCTGATTCACGTCGCCGCGGTGCAGTTTCCAGAACCGGGCATTGCCATCCAGTTTGACACCGACAGCGAAAAGGCGGTGATGACCCGTGCGGACGCGTTTGCTGACGCAGCAGCGAATGGTTATCTGGTCGGGGCCGCCCATCTGGCGTTCCCCGGTCTGGGCCACCTGCGTGACGCCCAGACGGGTTACGACTTCATCCCTGCCAATTATGAGGGGGGTCAGTAAGATCGATAACACCGGGCGGCCTCAGTCGCCCGGTTGCCCTGCCTTCCGGCTCACCTTGGCCGGCTACGGCCTCGGTTCAGCAAGTCATCAGTACCCTGCATTGATCAGAGCGCAAACCAGTTCCGTTTAATGGCTTCGTACTGCTCCTTGGTAATTACCCCCTCGGCAGACAAGCGGCGCATCTCCGAGACCGCCCGTGGAATCCTGCCCTTGCCCTCCGGCAACTGGCGCTGCCCCAAGACAATGCTTGCGCACATGGCCTCGATGAAAGCATTCCTCTTGATGTCGTCCGACGGCCACGCGTCGATCGTGAACAGAACGACGTCGCTGTTCAGTGCCAGAAACTCAAAACAGTGCCGGTGCCGGCGCAGTGCCACTGCAACGAGCACCAGAGCCGCACCGACCGGTGCAATCAGCCACCACCATGAAAGCGGCACAAGGGCAAAGATTGCGGCAGGCAAGATGAGCAGACAGGCCGCAGCGAACCAGAGTTTGTAGTGGTAGTCCTTGATTTCTCTCGGCTGCGGTTCCACAAACGTCAAATCGATGACCTTTTCTGGCAATTCCTTTTTACGCCGATGCATCCGGACCGACAGATAATGCCGGTTGAACCGACTGAACAGGGTACTGGTTTTCGCCCGGACACTGGTTTGCCGAAAACGGCTCTCGATTTGCCAGTTTTCCCGGGCTGGAACGTCCCAACCCGGGCGCTGGAGATCAAGATCGGGGATACCCCAGTTCTCCAGGTCAATGATGTCCGATTGGCCTAATGCAACTGTCACGGTGTTATTCCTCTCAAGGTGCTGGGAGTTCAAATTTGTCCGGGTCGTTGAACAGGTGGGCCCCGCTGTCGAGCCACTCGGCGATCAGGCGCAATTCGGCGTCACTGAGCATACCCATGTGATTACGACGGATCTCGGCCGTCGCCGCAGTCTCCACCTGGTATTCATCGTCATCCGGATCGTTATCAAACAGGCTGAAGAAGCGGGCGCTCGGAATGGCACCGCGTGCGCTCATTAACCGGCGCGCAAAGCAGACACCCGGGTCTGGCAGCACGGTCAGGTCACCCTGAACGCCTTCCGGACAGGCCCCGTCGACGGTCGGGTCCACTTCTATCCACTCGCCGTTCTCTTGCTTCAGGTAATAGTCGGGATTAAACAGCTGCACATAGGATTCCAACTGACGTGCGTCCCAGGAGGCATTGCTACTGCCCAGCAACAGCCCCGTGCTGGCACCACCGCCACCGGTGCCGTCCGGGCAGGATTTGCTCTCCGCGGCACGGTGGCAATTCTGGCAGGACGTCACCACATTCTGGTTCGGATCTATGCGGCAACTGCTCCAGATCGGCTGAATGTGCTCCTGGTAATTGATGGTCGCCTTGCACTCGCTGGTCCAGTTGGTCAGGCAGGTCGCATCGGTCACCGGCATCGGCGTAGTCAGGCCGGCGTAGGGAACCTCGAACGCCAGGGTCTCATCCGGGGGGTTGCCCCAGTAATCCTCGTATCGAACCGTATCCGCCCAGGTCGCAGTCAACTGCGCCAGGGAATTCACCAGGGTTTCGGCCATGGTGTCTTTCCCGTACTGCGCAATGATCGCCGGATTGGCGTTGGGGAACGGCAGGCCCGCGCCGGGCGCACCGGGGTTCGCGGACGCCAGTTCCACATCGGTGCGGGCGTGCGGGATGTCGACGTCAGGATCATGACAGCCGTAACACTTGAGCACTTCGCCGTCTTCCAGCCGCAGCGAGCGCGGATGCTGGGTCAGGTAGTTGTAGTTGAAATCCGGTGTCGCAATCAGCTCCACACGCTTGCCGCGCTTGTTGACAACCTCAAAGGTGAAGTTGGTATCGGCCGGCACTTTCACGAGGGCCGAGCCATCCGGTTCCACCATCGCGTAGGACAGCACGTCGTAAAGCGCACGGTTGCCTGAGCCAACGAGCGGCGTCAGTCCCAGGGGTGGCTGGGAGCCGTCAGTCGGGTTCAAAATCTCGTTGGTCAGGATCGCCTGCTCCAGTTCCGGCGGAATACTGCGCTTGCCCAACACCCGGACAAACCGCTCGGAACGGTCGTCCGGAGAGGTCAGGGAGGGGTCCCGCCGGTTTTCGATACCGCCGTCGTAGAGTTCCGCCATATCTGCGCCGTCCAGGTCGTAAACGCTGCGGATATGGAACAATGCGGTGTTTTCCTCAAGATTCAGCCTGGGTCGCTCGCCGCTATAGGGCTGCGCCAGTTCGTTATAATCCGCAATCACGATGTCGGTATACAGGGCTCTCTCGAAGCCTTGAACCACCGGTAAGCGGGTATTTTCATTAGGGTCTACCATCCAGATGCCGTACTGCGGCTCACTGAGGTTATCCACCGTGGACGAGCCTTCGCAGGCCGCCGTGATAGCAGCGTCAGACGTCAGACACTGGGCCCAACTGCCCAACAATCGGCCCGAGCCATCATTGTAAGGCGCAACGGCGCTGTACCAGCCCGCCGGAGAGACCTGATTGGGGTAGAAGTTAACCAGTCCCGGCGTCATGGATTCTTCGGCTTCACCGATGACACTCTCATCCACGGGCTTGCCCACGGCAAAGAAGTTCTGGCTATTGATTTTCACCAGATCGCCACCGTAGATGGGGCTGTAGATGTGGCGCATGACCGTCAGCAGGTTGCCGTCGTCCAGGGGGATCGGATCCATGTAGTGGATGAACGAGGCATCAGAAAACGCTTCGCTCAGGCTGCCGAAATACCGGTGCACGTTGCCGCCGTTGGGGGTGATCCGATACATGCTGAGCACGTCCTCGACGAAAATTCGCTCACCGTCAACCGCGCTCGCCAGCGACGCGCCGCACTTGTCTTCGACAGTCCATTCCTTGGGCTGTTCCAGCCCCGACGGGAACTTGCCGCCGTTGCCCTGACCGAAACCGCCACCGTGGGGCTGCTGGTTAAAATTGGGGTCATCGATGTTGTCCAGGGTGCAATCCTGGAGCGTCTCATAGATGCGGCCGAAACGAATGAAGACGACGTGCCCGTCGTTCATGGTGCTGGGCTCAATATCGTGGAACTGGCCAAAGGTGATCTGGGTCAGCTCGGTGCCGTCCATATTCATGGAGTGCAGCAGGGATGCCGGTTCATTGAAGTCTTCCAGGTATTCCCGAAGATCAAGGATCCGCCAATCACCCCGCGAGTACTGCCGGGATGACGAGAAGATGATTTTCCCTTCATTGGTGTACGTGGGATTGGTATCCTCCCCGGCATTGGCCAGATCATCCGCCGCCAGAACCCGGCGTACCCGCCCGGTGACAAACGAATACTCGTAGATGTTCCAGGTACTGTGCGCATCACTGCCGGCCGGACCGTGGGCCGCAAAGACCATTCGCTCTCCGTCGGGAGACACATCCAGGTCCTTCACATCGTAGGCACCGCCAAAATAGCCACCCAGGACATTGCGCTCACTGGAGCTCAGGGCGATGCGGTCACGCACCAACAGTTGAGCACCCGGATTGAACGCGTAAGGTGCGCGCGGGTCCAGAGGCGGCCGGATATTCAGGGACGATGTGTCGCCCATGTCCGGATAGTCCCTGACCACGTAGGCAAAAGGCTGATCAGAGAGCATGTTCTGCTCGTTATCGCTGAGCTCGCCCTCAATGCAGCCGCTCAACCCTGTTATGACCATGCCGGCCAGAATCAGGCCGCCCACCTTGCCGCGTAATTTATTCATGATCTTTCTCCCAACCTGCACTGCAGCAGGCAATCGGTCGCGGCCAGTAACAGCCGCAACCGGTTGTCCATCAACCAGGCATGAAATCGAACTTGTAGTTAACCGGTGTTGCCTGAACGTCCTCCGGACCGAAGGAAATCATCTGGATCCGGGCGAGCAGTTTCAGCGCCAGCTTCTTGTCTTCCAGTTGGCTATCCACCAGTTTGATGCTGGAGATGCTGCCATCCGGCTCAATCACTATGTGGAAAACAAACTTACCCTGAAGCCCCGGATCACTGCGCAACGCGCGGTTGTACAGGGCATAGATTGCGCCTTTGTGCTGTTCGAACACCCTCCGGATGGACTCCATGTCACGGCCGCCATCAACGCTTGAACGATGGGAGCCACCGCCGCTGCTGCTGCCGCCACCGCCACCTGTTCCACTGCCGATCGGGCTTTCAACCGCGGTAGAGGAATGGGCTGCGAGTTGCGTGCCGCTGCCAGAGTCGTTCATTACCGAGCTGTTCACACCGCCGCTGGTCTTGGTCGCCGAAGTGGCACCGAGTACCGAGCGCGCGGCCTTGGCCGCCGCACCGGTGGTCACATTGGTGTTACGAGCCTGTAGCTTGGCCACATTCAGAGAACTGCGCAGGGATGACAGTTCCTTGGAGAAGGCTGCCACGCCCATTTTGGACACCTTTTCGCGGGCCTTTTTAACTTCCTTGGCGGGCGCGGGTTTCGGTGCGGCCTTCTTTTCGGTCGGTTCCGGTTCTGCTTTTTCCTCCTGCCTCACCGGTTCCGGTGGCGGCGGCGGTGGCACGACCTTACGTTGCTCAATGAGGACTTTGGCGAGGCTCGGTGGCAAACGCTCTTTTTCCTCACGTTCAATTTCCGGTAAAGGTAGCCACGGAAAAATGACCGCCAGCAACAGAAGCAGCAGCAACAGGCGTTTGAGTATCCGCTTGAAGCGACTGTCCTCTTCGTCACTGGCTTCCCAGGGCAAAGCGAACTCGTAGTGTGTGATTGTCAAAGCTGTCATCGATCCCCTCCGTCAGGCGCCGCTGTTGCCGGAAACGCGTGAAACGGCCATGGAAAGGTCCCGATAATCCGCCTTTGCACAGGTCAGCATCACCCGCTTCAGGAGTTCGTAGGGAATTTCCTGGTCACCCAGAATAGTTACCGCCCGGCCCAGGGTTTTCTCACGCTCGGTCAGTTCGGAGCGCTTGCTGGCCTGGAAACGGAGTTCCTCCATCAGGCCATCAATCAGGCCATTGGACACGATCACCTCGTTGATGGACGCCACCGGCCGACCATCCACCAGGATGTCATCCTCGGTGATCATCACCACGGTGGTCTCTTTCGGACGCTCTTCCGCTGTGGAATCGGGCAGGACCACGTCGTTGACCTTGAGGATTTCATTGCTGCCGGAGTTGAGCAGCAAAAAGAACACCAAAATGGTAAAGATGTCCATCAGCGACACCAGGTTCAGCTTCGCCGGTTTCATGAATGTTTTCTGGCTGCCCTTGAGGCCGAATGAAGTCAGTTTGTCGTTCATGACTTCCCTCCTTTCTTCGGCGCATCCCCGAGGGAGATTTCCGGAAACAGTTCCACGTCCACCGCTTCGGCAACGACAACCGTCTTGGCGGAACGTAAGGTATCCATGGTGGACACCAGGGACTGATAGGTAACCCCCGGTTCAGACAGCAACAGGACGTCTTTCTTGTCGATGCTCTTGGCGGCCAGTCGGCGCTTGATCTCCATCAGGGCATTGGATAAGGCCCGGAAATCATGGCGCGCCGCCTTGCCATCGTCCGTGGCTTCAACCTTGTCGATGGTTTTCACCAGGTTGCCACTGGGGTAATACACCTCGATGACGGCTTCCCGCACAACCACCTCCAACTGCCGGTTGTCCTCAGCACTGGCGGTCTGGGCGCCGGTCAGGTCCGGCAGGTTGAGCTCGAGAATCGAGATGTGGTTGAACACCATGCTCATCAGCAGCACCGGCACCAGGACGATCATGAGGTTCATGAACGCGGTGATATCAATGTCCGGCTCTTCCAGTTCTCTGCGTTTTGTAAACATAACAAATTACCCGCTTGGATCAGGCGTCGGATTCACGCGTGTTAACAGAACGACGGTTGCTGCGAACGATGGTGTTCATGGCTTTCACTCCCGCCATCTCAATGCTCTCAACAATTTCCAGCGTCTTGTTCTGCAACAGTGAGTGGATCAGCAGCAGCGGAATGGCGGCGATCAGACCAAACGCCGTCGTGTTCATGGCGACTGATATCGACTGCGACAGCAGGGTGGCCTTGTCAGCCGGATCCGCGTTGGCAACCGCGGTAAACGCAGCAATCAGACCGATGATGGTGCCGAGCAGACCCAGCAGCGTCGACACGTTGGCGAGGATGGCCAGATAGTTGGTGCGTTTGGAAAGGCGCGGAATACTTTCCATCACGCCTTCCTGCATCGCGGCATGAATGTCATCCCGACGAGGAGACGAGCGCATAGTGTCCAGTGCCACCGCAATGAGGCGGCCAATAGCGGAACCGTTGTCCTGTGCCACTTGCTCGGCCTCGTCGAACTTCTTCTCGTTCATCAGCGGCAACAGTTGGGTGTAGGCTTTTTTGTTGGAATGATAGGCCCGCTTGAGGAAAATCCACCGTTCCGCCGAAATGGCAAGACCCACCATCAGAACTAGTGCAATTGGGAACATGAAGGCTCCGCCTTCCTGGAAGAATGAAACTATGCTTGAGTAAAAATTCATGTCAGGTACTCCACACGTCGCTGTTTGATTAATTCGTTTTTGGTGTTTGCTTTACTCGGCCGGGCCTGCGGGCACTTCCAGAGAAAGTTCGTCGTAGAACCTCATGGTTCTTGCGTGAACATCCCGGTCCACCACTTCAAACACCCTGCCGGACACAGAGGTGATTGAACGGTAGAGCCGTTCCGGCCCTTCCGGCGGTTTCCACGGGATGAAATAACTGACTGAAGGTTGCTCCTTGTCACCGACAAAGGTGCTCTCCAGGTCAATGTCCTCCTGTCCCAGGGCGGTCTGCGCCAGGGCCAGGGACACAAAGGCGGTGATAACGGCAAGCCGTGATCTGAATATTGTCATGACACTCTCCTAGCCGTTCTCTTCGGTTTGTTCTGCGGCCGGACTTTTGTCCGCCGCCATCGGCTCGGAAGCCGCCGCTTCACCGGTGGTTTCTGGTGGCGGCGGCGGAATGTCGATGAAGCTGGTTTCAATGCCGGTCCGGCGCCGGACCTCAATCAACCAGTCAGCCACTCGCGGATCTTCATCGCCGACCAGGAATTGGTAAGCCTCGTAATGGGGCTGCGCCTTCTTCGGCTGGTTCAGGTAGAGGTCATACAGAATGGCCAGGTTCAGGTGGGCACCGGGAAAGTCACTCCAGAGCTGGAGGGCCGACAGATAGGTTGCCCGGGCACCGTCAAAGTCACCCGTCCGGCGCTGGAACAGCGCCAGGGACAGGTAGGCATTTACGTTGTCTGGATTGACCTCGAGCGCCTTGCGGTATGACTTCTCGGCCCGCTCCATCCGCTCTCCGATTTCCGCCAGCTCACCCAGCTTGACCCAGGGCCCGGACAAGTCCGGATAATCACGGGTGATGGCCTCAAAGGCCTTGCGGGCATCCCGATGCTGCTCTTCCACCATTAGTTCGTTGGCACGCTGGAACCGGGCGATCACTTCGGATGGCACAGCAACGGGCGCGGTGGTGTAGGGATTGGGTGCTGGAACATAGGTCACTTTTTCTCCTTGGGCATCGTAGGCCTGGCGTGGGAGATACCGATGCTCCGATCCCGGAGCAGACTCAACTTGAGTGACCGCAGCGGCCACAACGTCCACTTCCGGTTTTTCCGGAGCGGAGACGGGGTCGTTCATTGAACCCAGCCCGGCACAGCCAGAAAGCAGGATTGTCGTGATCAGTGCGCCTCTGCGCGCGGGATTAACGAATACCATCGCCATACGCCACCTGTACTTCCTGTTTGTCGAATCGTGCCGGGTTCAGCTTCGCCATAGCGCCAAAGCTTCGTTCAATCCAGGGGTTGAACATGCCCCCCCAGGAACGGTCGATGTTGGCCTGATGCACTTCAATCGCGAGATCTTCAAAGGGAATGGCCTGTTCTTCGAGCACCAGCTCGTATTGCATGACTTCCAGTTCGCTCAGGCCCTTGGGTCTGGGTGCGTCCATGAGTTCCCTGGCAAACTGCCCGTACAAGTCGGCAATGTTGAAAGTGGCCCGAGTGGTCTGATCCAGCACACTGTATTCGACCGCCTGCTGGTAACGATCAAGCGCGTTCTTCATCTTTTCATTCTTGCGGGGAATGCTCTTGTTCAAAGGATGACGGAGCCGGACCCGATCGAACTCGGTACGCCAGTAATCGCCGTATTCGTTGTTTGCCCAGGCTGCCAGCCAGGACGAGCGATCGCTCTGCCAGTTGGATGGCGCCTTGTCGTGGCCATCGATCACCCGGCGCAGCCAGTACAGATGACGGTTGAGATCATCCACGCGCTTGTAGAGGTAGGCCACGTGGTAACGGGCTTCCATCCGGGTATCAAACGGTTCTTCGTAATCAAACGCCCATTTCTTGAAGTAGGTGAGTGCCTGTTCATCATCGCCGGCCTTTTCATACAGCTCGGCGGACAGAAACAGTGCGTCCCGCCGGGTCGTCGCCTTGGCATCGCTCCGGTAGATGGCGTCATACTCACGTGCCGCCAGCAGCCACTGCTCGTCCTGCTCGTAGGCCCAGGCGATCTTCTGGGGCAGGTCTGCCGCCAGCTTGTGGTTCGGGAACAGGCGACGCAGTTCGTTCATCTCCGCCAGCGCAGGGTCCCAGTCTTCCAGGGTCAGCAGATGGGTAGCGGCATCAAATTGAGCAATCACGCGGACATCGGTATTGGGGGCCACGTTCTTGATACGCAGGAACTGTTCGACAGCACCGGCCAGATCTTTCGCCGCCAGGGCCTGTTCGCCCTGTTTGTAGATGGTGACCGCCATACGCTCGGTGACTCCGTCATACTCCTGGTCGGCGGTGTCGATGTAACGGAGTTGATTGCGATAGCCGGTTTCTGCGGCGGGAAAATCACCCAGTTCGTACTGACTGTGCGCGATGACACCCCAGGCCGTTCGATTGAGCTCGCGATCCACGTCGCCGTCGCGGCTGACGATGCCGGTGGCCACTTCAAGGGCTTTTTCATACCGCCCGAGCGCAAACAGTTCTTCAGAGGTTTTGGCCAGTACCGAACCGGAACGTTCGTCATCCCGGAACGCCTGCACAAAACGCAACTGACTGTCGACGCCTTTGCTGCGCCAGGCGCGCAGCTGTTCACTGCCCTCACCGGCCGTTGCCATCAGGCGCTCGGCCTCTTTCTGGTAGGCGATGATGGCCGCGTAGCCCGCATCGGCCCCGAAGCCGGAGGTCTTGAATTCGTAGGCGGTGCGTTCGTAGTGGGTGATGGAGGTCGGATAATCGCCGCCATCGAAGGCCGCTTCCGCGCGCATGTACACCATTTCCGGCACTTTCGGGTCATCCGGAAAGGTCTGCTCAAATTCACCGTAGAATTCGGACGCTTTCAGGAAGCTGGCACGCTGCTCGGCAACACTGGCCACCGCGCCTTCAGCCAACTCACGCTTCAGGCGTTGTCCGGTGGCATGATAATGCCGGGCCAGTTCCTCAATGTAGGTCTTGATATTGGGTATGACTTTGGCACGGATATCTGCGGGCTTGGTCTTCCAGAACTCGGAGCGGATGCCATAGTTTTGGACGTAGGTTTCCTTCTCAGGCAGTACCTGCTGGGAAAACTCGCCATCCACGTAGGCGCGGATCATGTCCGCATGCATCTCCGGAGCCCGGTCAGAGTCCGGGTTCTGTACCACGAATGCCCGGAATGACGACGCCGAATCCTCGTACCGCTCCTTCTCGAGGTAGTGCTTGCCCAGACTCGAGTAAAGAATCCAGGTGTATTTCGCACTCGCTGGACGCTGGGCAAACATGCTGTCGATCTTCGTCGCGCCACCGGCATAGGCCAGCCCCACACTCATGATTCTCAGCGTGTCGTCGACCAGCGAACGGTTAACATTATCCAGCTTTTCGATCTTGCCATCTGCCGGCACCAGCCGGTCCAGCACCTGCGAAAATGCCATCAGGCTGTTGTCGTAATCCGACAGCTTGTACTGGGACCAGCCCAACAAGTAGTACGAATTGTTCAAAAACACCGAATCCTGGCCCAGGTTGATGACCGCCTGATAAGCCTGCTCCGCGTCCTCGTACTCTTCGTGCCGGAAATGAATATCGCCCTTGCGGAAATAGACCTCGGCCAACCGCCCGGACTCTGAATGATCCTGGATGAATTGCTTGAGAACCGCCTTCGCGTCCTGGTCACGGCCGTCCAGGTCATAGGCCTTGGCCAACTGGTACATGGCCTCGGCATTGTCGCTGGAGTCCGGATATTTCTTCAGCAGCTCCTGGTAGGCAGTAATGGCATCCGGGAAATAGCCCTTATCTCCAGGCAACACGTCGATAAGCTGGTTGTAGTCACCTTCGAGCATGTAGACGCTGGCAATACGGCGCTCAATCTGCTCCTTGAGTTTCCGGTCCTCAATGGTTTTCAACAGCTCCCGATACTCACGGCGAACGTCCTCGTGCATCACACGGGGCAACGGTATGTCCGCCAAGGGCTGATGGCTATCCTGTATACGACCAATAGTCTTACCGTCGTCGAAGCCGGCGCAACCGCTGAGCAATAGCGCAAGCACTAGAATATTAGATCGCATGATCATCCCCTTCTTCACCGGCAGAGGCTGCCTCTGCCTCCACTTCAGCCCCGTCCAGGGTCTGCAGGGATCGATCAAGAATCCGAACTTTGGCCAACTGGGCTTCAACCTGATATTGCTTCAGCCGCTGCTCGTGGATATCCAGCTCGGTAGACACGAGCGTGCGCATGACGTCTTCAAGCCTGACGACCAGGCTTTCCGTATGCACCATCTCCGCGTCTACCTGAGCCATCATGCGAACCACGCCCTGCTCAAAATCAGCCCCGTCAGACAGCTCGCCGGCGCCATTCACCGCCTGCAACATCTGCTCGCCGCGGGTAATATCGAACGCCAGCTCGTCCAGCTGCCACTGAAGCTTTTCCCGATCTTCCGGTGCAAGCGCCAACATGCGCGTCGACAACCTCTGTTTCTGTTCGCGGCTCTGTGACAACTGACGACCGAGCCCCGCCAGTGCCATACCGTGGCTTTCGCCGTCCAGGCTGCCGGCTCTTGCGGCCAGAATCACATCAAAGTCGTTCCGGCGGGCTTGCCAGCGCTCAAGGTTGTTGCGAATGGCGTAAAGGTCCCGCAGATCCTTGAGCAGGGATTGGAAACTGTGGTCCGACATCAACTCCACCAAAAATGGCGACAGGTGATTCACTGACACTGACGGTGCCTGACCGAACCAGTCGCTCTCGCCAAGGACCTCGTCAAGATTTTGGACGAACAACTCCATGACATCGGCATGACCAAGGGACTGCCGGGCTTTGTCCAGCCAGTCCAGAGCATCACGAAATTTGCTGTCGGCCTCGATAAACCCCTGCGCAGCACGGCCGTTTAACCCCAGTTGTTCGTATACATGGGGCTGCAAAAGAGTGGCTTCCTGAACTTCCGGCAACGCAATAGAACGTTTCGCCAGCTCATTCAACGGACCCAGGGCATCCCGGAACGCCCCGTCGTTAATCGCCATCCAGCTCGCACCGAGCAGGCCTCGGTTGGAATAGGCGCCGGTACTGCTGATACGGGACAACTGCAGGCCGGCGTTGACCTGGTCTTCCCGACGAGAGTAGAGGAAAGACAGCGCCATTCGCGCCCGGTCCGCCAGACGCCGGAGCTCCTCACTGCCATCATTGAGGGCAATGACTTTTTCCAGGGCAGCAATGGCGCGGTCTGATTCTTCCTGAGCACCAAAGGCAATGGCCAGGTTGAAATAAAAGTAAGGTGCGAACGGGCTGTCTATGTCGATGGTGTCGGCGACGGATTCACCCGCAGAAAAGTAGCCGAGCTTCACATTGACCAGCGCAGCGAGGTAACGGTATTCGGCGTCAACCGCCTCTGGAAGGCCGCCCTGAACGTTCCCAAGGTTGGTGGCAGCGGCGTTGGTATCGCCCCGCAGGTATTGCATTTTCCCGAGGTAAAACCAGGCCCGGTTGCGAACCTCCTCCGTCAGGTTGCCACGGGCAACGCGGCTGAAGATTTCTTCAGCTTGCGTATCGAGACCATAGGACAGACTGACCCCCCCTTTGAGCAGCTCAGGATAAGTGCCGTGATTCTGGACACCGCCCTTTTCTTCCGCCCACGCATACTCGACCAACGCTTCGAAGTAGTGCTGTTGGTAGAACTCGAACAGAATGGCGCCGTACTTAAGGTCATGTACTTCCGTGACGGCCGATGCGGTGCCACTGTGGCTGGCCAGCACGCCAGTGGTCAGGCACAGGATGACTTGCCGGAACATCCGGCTGGCGGAGTGACGACGCGACATGGCTTACCACTCCCGAACGGAGAATTCCGCCTGCTGCCGTGCTTCGGAATCGGCAATACTCAGCTCGACATACTTCGGACCTTGCCCTTTGGTGAAACGGAGACTGCTGCCCTGCTTATATTCACGGCCGTTGGGCCCCTGTCCGATAAAGAACGCGGACAACGTGTGCTCGCCGGCACTGACGTTGCCCATGTGCAGGCGATGCATACCGCCTTTAGCCAGGGCCTGGCGCTCGTCTTCGCTGTACAGATACGAGGTGACGGTTTCATTGTCCAGCCGCAGCTCAACGCCTTCCAGGCGGAAAAACTCACCGACGTTCAGGGACAGGAACACGTGAAACCGGGTATTCGCCGGAAACAGCAGGTCTTCTTCCAGAACCCTCAGATTCTTATTAAGCACCACGACGGACTGCTTCAGGCCTTGAATATCCCGGGACAGTTCGTTCACGGCACGCTGAGCCCGTTCCCGGCTCTTGCGAACCGACAATGGCGTTTCGATGATCTGGTCGAGCGCTGCCGCAGGGGCACCTGCCGCTGCCCTGTCGCGGTTTTCGGCCGTGTCTTCGCTGGCCACTGCGTGGCTGCCACAGACCGCCCATAGAACCACGGCCAGAAAAACGGACAGCGTTCTGCGCGATTGGATGTTTGCTGACCTGCGACCAGATCCCTGCTTTTGAAAAGTCACCATCTTGCTCCTGGGCCAGGACGCCGGTGTGGCGCTGACCAATAACCGTGAACAATCAGGGGACGGACTTTTGAGTTGTCTGATTTTGTCCGGAGAGCTCTTTTGTTTGCGGCTCGGTTTTTAGCGGACGATCAGTTTTCTAGGGAATTGTTTCATTCGTTAAATACTGTCAAATAAGCTAGCACAAGAATTCATTAATGGAACGGCTAATTTTTTATTGAATTGGATTCTGTGATCCACTGCTCGAAATTGAATGCGGGCTATTGCCCAATGGCAAAGCGGTCGTCAGAGTCGCTCTTGCGAACCCATTTTTTTTCAATAAAAACATATATTTACAATATTTTACACAATTTTACACAAGCAAAAAGCATCGGTTCCATAGTTATGACCGCGATCACAAATACGAACATCAGGGGTCCGTCCCTGTTTTCAGGAAGCCTCAGCCGGGACATCGTGTTCTCAATGGTATTGCTGACGCTTCCGCTGTCCCACGTCGGCGCTCAGACCGCCTTCGACGATGACAGTGCGGTACTTGAAGTAGTCGATCCGTTCATCGAGCTTCATACCGCGCCGGGCCGTGGTTATCCCGTGTTTCATGTCATCGAAAAGGGCGAACAGGTCGAACTCCTCAAACGCAAAACGAACTGGTACAAAGTGCGCTCCACAACGGGCGAGGAAGGCTGGACAAAAGCGGCCCAACTGGGCCACACGCTACAGCCCACCGGGCTGCCAGCGGATCTTCCGGAGGTCGGGCATGGGGAGTACCTGGCCTCAAACTGGCGGGTTGGCTTCACCACCGGTGTGTTTGAAAAATCCGCAAGCTTCAGTCTGACCCTTGGTTACCGCCCTCTCACCTGGATGGGCGCAGAGCTCGAAGCTGGCAAGATATACAACCAGTCCGTTACCAGTGACTACTACAGCGCCAACCTGATCTTCGAGCCGTTTCATCGCTGGAAGCTGACGCCTTACGCGCTGGTGGGGGTGTCACGATTTTCCTTCGACGCCCGTCAGAAAGTCTTGCTGGGCGATCTCGGCGACGCCGATGCCCTGGCCTTCGGCGGCGGCCTTAGTTACTACATCGGACGAAACTTCCTGGTTCGGGCCGAGTACCGGCTGTACTCGGTATCTTCCAATTCAGACAGCACAGGCTTAAGCGAATGGAAAATCGGATTGAACACCTTCTTCTAATGCCAGCACTGACTGGTATACGGTCTGGAAAAGCGCTGTTACTGGCGTGTTTGTTGATGCTGCCACAACTGTCGGCGGCCCAGGCATCCGGCGATACGACAAAACCGGCTCCGATTCAGGTTATTACGCCAGAAGTAGAGCCCCGCACTATCCGCGAAGCGGATATTGACGCGGAGTTCTTCGAAATCGGTGTTTTTGGTGGACTGATGAGCATTGACAACTTCAGCAGCGAGCCGTTGCTGGGTGTCAGTGCCGCGTTCCACGCCACCGAGGACTTTTTCCTGCAGTTCAACTATGGTTTCACCGAGGCTGGCCTGACCTCCTTCGAGGAACTCAGCGGCAGCAATGTACGCCTGCTAACGGACTCGGATCGAGAATACAGCTACTACGATTTCCTGGTGGGCTATAACATCTTTCCGGGCGAGATCTTCTTCAGCGACTCGCTGACGTTCAACTCGGCCTTTTATCTGGTCGGGGGTGTTGGAAACACCGAGTTCGGGGGAGAAAACAATTTCACCACCACCCTGGGCACAGGCTTCAGAATCGTGTTGCTGGACTGGCTGACCGTACACGTTGATTTTCGGGACCACATGTTCACCAGCGACCTCATTCGCGAATCCCAGTTGACCCACAACATAGAGCTCTCCTCCGGCTTCACCCTGTTTTTCTGACGGGGAGTCGAGGAGCACCGGCGCCGACCGCACGACCGGGGCCGGCAGGTCTGTGCCGTCGGTATGCCCCAAAGACACGCCAACTCTCGGCGCAATCAATGCGCCGGCACGCCCTCAATGAAACAGCACTTCTATCAACGACTGGCCCTGAACCCTCGCCCCGGTCTGACGCGACAGAGTCAATAGACACGCGCAACAGTCAGAGACTCGCACCAAACTAGACAGCCTCGATAAATAGACACCCTCAATGTCGAATTTCATTCTAAAATTAAGGAGTGAAGACAACGGCCACTTTGACGGTTAAACCGCCAATCCGAACATCATTGGAGGACTCGGCCATGAGCAATCTTATGGAACACCTGGAGCAGGACTGCCTGTTTGTGCCGGCCCCTTGCCACGCCATTGAGCTGATTATTGAGCCCAGGGTGAAGGATATTGGCGGTTTTTCGGTGCGCCGTGTCCTGCCGACACTGAAGCGCAGGAAGGTTGGCCCCTGGGTCTTTTTCGACCACATGGGCCCCGTCCACTTCCCCATTGGACAGGGTCTGAACGTTCGCCCTCACCCACACATCAACCTGGCGACCGTGACTTACCTGTTCAAAGGCGAAATTCTGCATCGGGATTCCCTTGGCAGCCTGCAGACCATTCAACCGGGTGATATCAATCTGATGGTTGCCGGGCGCGGCATTGCGCACTCCGAGCGCGAGCGACCCGAGGTCACGGACAGCGACCACGACCTGCATGGCTTACAGCTGTGGTTGGCGCTGCCCGAACAGGATGAAGAAACCGACCCCGCGTTCTATCACTACCCTGAGCAGGAGATACCTTCTGTGACGGTGGAGGGGGTCCCTGTGAGGGTGCTGATGGGCTCGGCCTACGGCGTGACTTCACCGGTCAAAACGTTCGCCGAAACGCTGTATGTTGAAGCCAACCTGAGCGAGGGCCAGTCCATTACGTTGCCCGAGGCAGCAGAACGTGCGGTCTATGTCGCCCAGGGCCACCTGAGAGCCGGCGGCACTGACATTTCGGCGCACTCGATGGCGGTGTTCAGCGCCGACGGCGGCATTGCCCTGGAGGCAACCGAGGCGTCCCGCATCGCGATCATCGGCGGCGAGACCATGCCTGACCGCTACATCGAGTGGAATTTCGTCTCCAGCCGCAAGGAGCGGATTGAACAGGCCAAGGAAGACTGGAAGGCAGGCCGCTTTGCCAAGGTTGCCGGAGACGAGGACGAGTTTATCCCGTTGCCGGAATAATACCGTCGGTCGCGGCGATGTCGCGTGCATAACCGGCCGACGCCGAAACCCATACCGTGATCGCGAAAACACGAGCGAATCCAGGCACGGGCATCAAGCAGCGGACAGACCGACCATTTTTTCCGAGACGGCCCAGAGTTGTTCTGCGGCATTGTCATCCCGGGCACTGGACTTGGTTTTCTGGGGTTTGCAGTCCTGATAATACCCACCGGTTTCACCTTCGAGCTCAGGGGCACTGGCCAGCCAGGTGGTGGTTCTGGAGCCCTCATCGGCGGAAATGGTAAATAACCGTATCACACTGCTCACAACTTTTTCGTACCAACGGTTGCCCGGCCAGATATTGGTGTTGACGGCGCCCGGATGGAGCGCATTGACCGTGACCCCAGCGCCGTCGAGGCGTTTGGCCAGTGCCCGGGTGAACAGCATGTTAGCCAGCTTTGATTGCGAGTAGGCTCTCATCACTCGATAGCCTTTGGTCAGATTCAGGTCATCAAAGTGTATTTTGCCCATTGTGTGCGCCACTGACGCCACATTGATGATACGACCACCAGGTGATTTAACGGCCTGCAGCAGCAGGTTGGTCAGCAAAAACGGTCCGAGGTGATTGGTGGCCAGCGTCATTTCAAAACCGTCCACCGATTCTTCCCGACGAACCTTGGCCACGCCGGCATTGTTCACCAAAACGTCCAATGTCGGAAAGCGCTCAAGTATTTCAGCGGCGGCGGTACGAACGGACTCCAGTGACGACACATCCAATTGGACACTGTCCAACTGGGCATGGGGATGTATGACCCGAATGGCGGCCATCGCGTCATCCGCCGCCTCCGGACGCCGGCAGGCCAGGACGACCCTTGCCCCCTTGCCCGCCAAGTCCCGAGCCGCACAAAACCCAATGCCGCTATTGGCACCGGTAATCAGCACAACTTTGTCCATCATCACCGTGGTCATACCTTCGCTCCTGCTGTGTTAGTACCGCATCCGTGTCGGCAATTCGGGGCGCGCGCAGAGCGCTGCAACCGGGGCTGTTACGCCAACGCTTGCGGTAAGAACAATTCAACGCATCGATCAGCATCCAACCCTTGAACATCCACTATGACTCAGTGCGGCCCCCGTGATTCGCCCATAAAAAAGCCCCTGAAGTCAGAGGCTTGTTTTACCAGCTCAACACGCAGACCCGAGCAAGGATTCACACCGCATACCCGGGCCGCCCGCTTTACACACCGGGGTCGGCCTGGAGTTCCTTGGCGGGCACCCGGTCGGCACCCCAGCTGCGATGCACCCGGTCTATGACGCGCTGCAATTCTTCATTACTGACATTGGCCAACTCACCGCGCTCAAGCGGGTCAAAATGGAAAATATACAGTCGGGAGGCGAACTGCTCGAAAGGCAGGGATGACTCACCGAACCGCTCGCCATGCCCGGCCGTGCTGACGACCACTTCATCGCCCCAATTCTGACCGCTGTCATTGTTCGGGTTGAAAAAGTAGACCCGCATCACTTCCTGCGGATCCAGCGACACTCTCAACACAGTAATTGCGTGCCAACCAATAAACCGGGCCGCACTGTCTGTTACTGCGATGCCCGCCGGCTGCGGGTGGATGAGGGGCTGGTTACCGTTGTAGTACGGGTGATAGCTGGCATAAAAGTGCCGCAGAAAGTCTTCCAGTTTGTCCAGCTTGCCGGTTGCCACATCGACATTGATGCGGAAACCACGCCCGGACCACCAGCCATGAAACTCCGGGTTGACCCAGCGATGTGGGTCACCCTCCCGGCCGATGCATCGGCGTCCCATCTCAGCGTAAATTCTGTCGAGGTGCGGCACCACTATCAGCGACACCGGGTCCAGATCGAAAGGCAATTCCTTGGCAACCCCGGACACACTGTCCCTGGAGGAAATCGGCTGACCTTCAAAATGGATAATGATCTCATCATCCCGGGCAGCCCACACCACCATTTGCAACAGGTAATCGGGATCGTTGTACGCCCACATGGACAACGCACGCGCCGACTGGCAGGTCGGATTATTACCCTGACCCACACCCAGTGGCTGCCCCAGCATGCACAACACACCCTCCAGCAACCGGGCCCGGGGCGACGGCTCGTAACCATAGGCCAGCGTCAGACGCTCTTTCGAATAGACCGACAATGGCAAAGAAATCTGCCGCCATAGCGCCGGTGCCACGGGCGGCTGGTAAAGAATACCGCGCTCAAGCATCAGGGCAAGGCCATAAATGCCCTGCGCGGTTTGCGCAAAGATGCCCTCCTTGATGATGGCGTGCACCAGATCGTCATAGCACAGCAGGCAGTCCCGCCCCGTGCTCGACAGCCCGAGGGCCTCTGACAACAGGTAGCTGCCCTGGTTCTGCAGGTGCCGAACGAGGACCGCGTGGTAGGGCGACACCAACCCGGTGTCATGCATGGCGCGCGCAAATCCGGAGGCTTCATACTGCAGGGCCCCCGAATCCATGCTGTCCAGGCGTTCCTGGTAGACCACCACACCGGGGTCCTCACGGCACGCTTGCGTGGTGCCGTAAAGGCTGCTGATCAATCGATCGGCGCCTTGACCGCTATTGCCCAGATCGATGTCCGGATTGCCGCGAGTGGCCGCAATCTGGGTCACCATTTTCTTGATGTTATCGACCTGGATCGGACGCTGCTGAAGAATGCGCCAGATCTCGTCCACCAACTGGTCGATGACGTGCTCATAGCCGATTCGTTGCGCAAGATGACGGAGCAATAAGCGCGTCGCCAATGCCAGACGTCCCTGCTGCTCACGCTCCGCTTCGCTCGGCGTGCCAAACAGCAAGTCAAGATTCAGTGCCATCACCTGGGTCAGATAATGGTGTGCCTGTTCGGCCGACATGGCCGGGTGGTCAAAGTCACCCATGGCAATGGCCAGCAACCGCAGCTCACTGATGGCCTCGATAATGACGGTGTCCGCCACCGGGCTTTTCAGCGAGAGAGAGGCCAGGGCCGGTAATAATATCTGGGGATACATCCAGTCCGAGCCGTTGAAAACACCCGACGCCTCGAATTGTGCTGCACGGCTTTCGAGCACCGCGCAGCCCCCTTCCACCATCAGCAATCGGCGGGCGGCATCAAACACACGCCGGACCTTGCCTGGCTTCGCGTAATTGGGCGCATCCGCCAGCCATTGGATTGCTTCGTCCAGTCTTACGGACAGACTCTCCAATTTGCTGGCATTGGCCTCATCGTTGAGCTCTGTGTGACTCAAGCTGACTCCTTGTATGAATTACGACACTAACGTGCATGTCGCGCCTCTCGATTATACATAGAAATCGAGTTCTTCCTGATGCTTGAGCAGGTCTCTCATGGTGTGCGCGTCGTCACCGAAGAAGTAAATCAGACCCCAGTGGGTACCGAACGCGGTCCGCTTGGTGACCGTTTCTTCAACCGGCGGCGTCAGTTCATGAGACTCGAAATACTCGTGATCTTCGGTCTCCGCCGGAATCTCCAGACGGCTGACCACACGACGACGTGGGTACACACCGAAGCACCCAGCGACGCCCTTGGCATCGACCACTTCTTTCGGGAAAAAGTTTGTTATCTCTTCTTCTGTGGTTTTGGGGTCAAAGGACAGAATCAGACCCTGATAGGCGTTAAAGCCATACGCTCGCTCGAGCAGCTCGAACACCTTGAACCCTGGTGGACGATACGCCACTTCACCGAAGTACATTTCTCCATCGCTGGTTACGAAGTACTCGGGGTGAATAAAGCCAAACTCGATATCGAAGGTTTTAATCAGCTTCTCGATCTGGACGGTGATGGCATCCCGATACTTTTCCAGTTCCGGTGTCGCGGGGACAAACACTGAGTAGCCCAGCGTGACGTACTCGGAGATATTCAGGAATCGGATCTTGCCATTATGTATCCAGGCTTCAACCGCAAACTCCCAACCGTCCAGGTGCGATTCCATCAACACCGGGAATTCTTCGTCCGGAATGGTATCCACTTCATCCGGCGTCCGAATGACACGGTGCCCGAGACAGCCGGCTTTATCGAAGGCTTTCAAGTGAATGGGATCGTTGGGGTCACCGTCCAGCTTCAGCAAAGTCTGGTTAACGCGCTTCAGGAAGCGGACTACATCGGCCTTGTCGTGAGCTTCTTCGAATATACCGACCCGAATACCACCCAACTGGGCACGACGCTTCATCAGTGCTTTGTCGCGGAGCAGCAAGGATTGACCGAACAAACGCGGGTTGTCGAGCAATACCGAGTTAATCGCACCCGCCCACTCAACTGTCTCCTCAAATAAGGGGATAGAGACGTCCACGCCCATGTCCTTCAGCGTCTGCGCAATTTCCATCGAGCGATCATTCAGCCGTTCAAAGTTCCAGGGCACGTAGGGAATATCGTGCTCTTTGCAATAAGCTTCGGCCCAGTCCGGCGCCACCACAACGTAGCGGCGATCGAATTTGTCGGCAGCTTCAACTGCACTCAAACTCCAACCCAAGAGAGCTACATAGCCTTTATTGGGATCACGTTTTGCTGATTTTTGCTCTGTCATTCGCAGTTCCTCCGCTTCGACAAGTTAGGTCACCAACCTACACCTTTAGGGGAAAGTTAGAAACACGATGGCTCCTGTTCAGTATAGAAGAAGCCCTGAACGCCGCCAGACGTCAGGGCTGTAGAGGAATAAGAGTTTTAATAGATTTTGGCTATGGAGAGCATTTAGTCGGTATTTTTCCGCAAGCCAAGAGTTCTGAGCGTCCGGGCCCGAATATCGACCAGCAGTGATTCATTGTCCACCAGTGACTCACCGTACGACGGAACCATGGCTTTCATCCGGCCGTGCCACTCGGCATCCCTCATCCGTTGCGGGAAGCACCGCTCTATGACATCGATCATCGCATGCGCTGCGGTGGATGCCCCAGGAGATGCCCCCAGCAAGGCCGACAGCGTACCGTCTTTGGAGGCGACTATTTCGGTACCGAACTCCAGTTTACCCTCGCCGCCCGGGCCTTTTTTAATGATCTGCACCCGCTGACCCGCCATCCGTAGCTTCCAGTCTTCCTCGTTGGCATCCGGATAGAAGTTTTTAAGCGCCGCAACCCGGTCTTCGTGCGACTGAAACACTTCGCCAATCAGATACCGGGTCAGATCCATATTGCTTTTGCCCGCCGTCATCATTGACCGGATGTTGTTGGGCTTTACCGAGCCAAACAGATCAAACATTGAGCCCTGCTTCAGGAAACGGGTCGTGAACCCGGCGAAGGGCCCAAACAGCAGCGCCGGCGTGCCATTGATAATTCGAGTGTCCAGGTGGGGCACCGACATCGGAGGCGCCCCCAGCGGCGCCTTACCGTATACCTTGGACTGGTGCTGCTGGACGATGTCCGGTTTCTGACAGTACAACCATTGGCCGCTGACCGGGAACCCGCCGTAGCCGTTGGCTTCTTCGATACCCGACTTCTGCAGCAGCGGCAGAGCGCCACCGCCGGCGCCCAGGAAGACAAACCCGGCTTCCAGTTTTTTGGTCACTCCGGTTTTTTCATCCCGGACCCGGACTTTCCAGCGACCATTATCTCGCTGGGCCAGTGAGCGCACCGGGTGCCCGAGCATCAATTCAAAATTCGGCTGGCTCTGCAGACAGTCCACCAGGCTCCGCGTCAAGGACCCGAAATCCACATCGGAGCCATGCTCTACCCGCGTGGCGGCAACGGCCTGCATCGGGTCCCGGTGATTCACCACCAACGGCATCCATTCTTTAAGCTGCTCCGGGGAGTCGCTGAATTGCATCTCGCGAAACAGATGGTGAGCGCTCAGATTCTGAAAGCGCTTGCGCAGGAACTCGACATTTTCTGCGCCCCACACAAAGCTCTGGTGCGGCGTGGCGTTAATAAAGGTGGAAGGTTGCGGCAGCATGCCCTGCTCCACAAGGTAGGACCAGAACTGCAGAGAAACCTCGAACGAGGCGTTAATTTTCAGAGCGCGTTCAATTTCGACGTCGCCATCGTCGGTCTCCGGCGTGTAATTGAGTTCGCAATAGCCGGCATGTCCTGTACCGGCATTATTCCATCCGTCTGTGCTTTCATGGGCCACGTGATCGAGACGTTCTACCATGATGATGTCCAGGGACGGGTCGAGCTGCCTGAGCATCATGCCGAGGGTGGCGCTCATGACGCCACCGCCGACCAGCACTACATCTGCTTGTCTAGCGGACATTACGTTCTCACCTTAGCAAGTTTAAATTGCGGCGATTATCCCGTGTTTCCACGCGAGAATAAATTGTGATTCACATATGAATTCGGACGAGCCAACGACCAACTTGGCGAATTCTATAACGTGTTACCAAGTAATACTGTCGAAACACTGGTCGCAGGCCAGCCTAAAGACTAAAATCCGGCCGCTATTACAACCTCAATCTCGTCCGCATCAACTCAGGCTGTTTTATGTCACCGTTGGATATTACGCTCGTGGGTCTTGCACTGGCTGCACTGGGCGGCGTCATTTTTGAAGAAGTCACGCACGTCAATAAAGCCAAAGTCACGCTGTTTTTTGGCACCTTTGCCTGGATTCTTCTGTTTACCTTCAGTGATACCCCGGCTGAAACGCTCCGGATATCGAATGGGTTGGCGGAGAGCATTGCGGAGATCGCCGGCCTTTGGCTGTTCCTGGTAGCCGCCATGACTTTTGTGGCCTACCTCAACAAAAAAGGCATGATCGAGAACATCATTTACCTGGTACTCCCGCGACAAATCAGCGAGCGCACACTGCTCTTCTTCACCGGACTGTTCTGCTTTATTTTCTCCTCTTTGGCGGACAACATCACTGCCACATTGGTCTCGGCTGCGCTCATACTTTCGCTGGACATCAGCCTTAAAAAACGCCTTCGATTTATCACCTTGGCGGTGTTTGCTGTCAACTCCGGCGGTGTCGCGCTGATCACCGGTGACGTCACCACCCTGATGATTTTTCTTGCCGACAAAGTTGAAATCCTGACCCTGCTGACCTTGGCCGCACCCGCCTTTGCGGGCGTATGCATGCTCGCACTGCTGCTGTCCCGGGGCATGACCGGCACCGTGAATCTCCACCATAAAATGAGCCCTGTGCGCCGGGTGGACGTCGTCATCAGCCTGCTGTTTTTGCTCACAATCCTGGCCACCATCGTATGCAATGTATTGTTCAGCATTCCACCGGTTCTGATGTTCCTGTTCGGCCTCTCCATTATGTTTCTGGTTTCCCGTTTTATGAGCGACGATACCGACCTGGACCCGATCCTGGAGTATGTTCGGGCGATTGAGTTTGAGACCTTGCTGTTTTTCCTTGGCATTCTGTTGCTGGTCGGCATGCTGCAGGAAATTCGGGCGCTGTCGTCCCTGGTCGCGATATACGACCTGATGCCACCGCTGGCAGCGAACTATTTGATGGGTATTTTCTCTGCCTTTATCGACAACGTGCCGCTTACCGCCGCGCTGTTGAAGTCCGGTATCCAGATGTCAGCGGGCGAGTGGATGGGGCTGACGTACGCCGTCGGTGTCGGTGGCTCGCTGCTGATTATCGGTTCGGCGGCCGGCATTGTGGCGATGAGCAAAATACCGGGGCTTACCTTTGCCAACTATCTGCGGTACTTTGCGTTTCTTCTCATTGCCTACACCCTGGGTTATTCGGGAGTCTTTTTACTTGGCCAATTCGTAAATTGAGGTTTTAACAATGACACTGGCAATTTTCGCCATTCTGGGCGGTCTTTTGCTGCTGGTCTGGAGCGCCGACCGGTTCGTCGACGGCGCCGCGGCCACCGCCAAACACGCAGGCATGCCGCCGCTGCTGATCGGCATGGTCATCATCGGATTTGGCACCTCGGCGCCTGAAATGGTGGTGTCGGCCATTGCGGCCTCCGAAGGCAACCCCGGACTCGCACTGGGCAACGCCTACGGCTCAAACATCGCCAATATCGCCCTGGTGATTGGTTTGGTGGCGCTCATCAGCCCCATCAGTGTCCACTCCCAGGTGCTGCGAAAAGAGCTGCCACTGCTGTTTGGAGTGTCCTTGCTGGCCGGCTGGCAATTGTTCGACGGCACCCTCACCCGGCTCGACGCCTGGGTGTTGCTGGCGGTTTTTGCGGTGGTGATGGGCTGGTCGATCATTCAAGGCCTGCGTAAAGATCCCGACACCCTGGCCGGTGATGTGGACAGCGAGTTGGTCTCACACCCCATGCCCTTGCCCAAGGCCCTGACGTGGCTGCTGCTCGGGCTGGTGCTGCTGGTGGTGAGTTCGCGCATTCTGGTCTGGGGGGCGGTGTTTGTCGCCCAAAGCCTTGGTGTCAGCGACCTGGTGATCGGCCTGACCATTGTGGCCGTTGGCACCTCACTGCCGGAACTGGCGTCATCCATCGCCGCCATCAAAAAAGGCGAACACGATCTGGCGCTCGGCAACATACTGGGGTCAGGGATTTTCAATACTTTGGCGGTGGTGGGGATTGCAGCGGCCATTCACCCGCTGGCTGTCGAATCGGTGGTGCTTTATCGGGACTGGCTGCTGATGACGGCGCTGACGGTGGCGCTGTTTGCGATGGGCTTCGGCTTTTCCGGACGCCAGGGTCGCATCAACCGCCTTGAAGGCCTGATACTCCTGGGCATTTATGCCCTTTATACCGGCTACCTGATCACCACGGTTCTGGCCTAGTTCACCGCCCCCAACCTCGCCACGGGGTCCTTCGGCGGTTATAGGCCCATCCCTGGGCTCCATAAATAACGACCGTTGCCGGCCTTAATGCACTGGCGGCTCCGTTGATGCCCGGGGCTGCCAGTATAGACGACCGGCAATGGGCGTCGGCGCCTCGTCCGCCAGGGCGATGGCGATTTGCCACGCTCCGACGGCGGTTCGCTCGGCACTTGGGGCCGGTGCCTGGTCAAGCCGCAGACGCGGGTCCATCCAGCCGTAGCTGGACGATCCGGACACCTGCTTCCACTGACCGTCGCCGTTGTCGCGGGCCTTCATGGCCGCACTCTGGCTGGCACGCCAGGTGACACTGCCGGTGTTCACCATAACCCCGTCAGCGTCAAAGCGTAGGAAGGGCTCGCCCTCCAGGCCCTGAACCACCAGTTCGCGGTCACCGTGGTAGCTGACCAAAATGCCCTGGGGCACACCGTCCAGCAACATCACCCGCAAACCGTCGATCTCAGGCAGAGTCTCAAGATCGGCGACCACCCGGCCGGGCGGCACCTCCTTGATCTCCTCAACCCCATGCGCCGCGGCCGTGCCGCTGCAGAGAACAACGGTACCGATCGCCAACAGACCGACGCACCGGCGAACTGCATATGTCATCGAAGAGGACATATCACAGCCCCAACAGACCATCGACGGTGCCTTCGATCAGGCCATCGTCGGTGGTGTCTGTCAGCATCGGATCGTCCAATGCTGTTGCCATGCACTGCAATTCAGTGTTGACCACCGTGATGGGTGCCGACACCGAGGGCACATAACCATCAGCTGTTTTCTTGCTGACGAACAGCATGTACTTACCGGCCGGCACGACACTGTGCTTGTCCGGCATTTGCAGGGTCAGCATATTGCCACTGGCCGACTGGATCGGGAGCTCGATGGCGCGCTGATCACCGTCGACCAGGTGCGTCATCACCGTTCGGCGAACCAACAACACCTTATCAACGTCAACGCTATCCATCTTGACCCGGAACTGGTCGCCGACCGTCAGTGCCGATGGTGCCTTTTCGATCACCGGGCGATCATCACGCTCTGCGTATGGCGGCGTATAGATCTCGAAGCTCGGATCACGGCCATCGTTGGGCGAGAAGCCAAAGTCTTCCAGGTTAATGCTGGACAGGTAGGCGGTGTTGATTGGCGCATGACCGCCCACTAACACACGGCCATCAGGCAGCAAAATGGCGGTATTGTGGTAGGTCCGTGGCCGGATCGTGCTGGCCATCTGAGTCCATTGGCTGGTTTCCGGATCAAAGCGCTCGGTGACATAAACCGGGCTATCGAGGCCGGGGCCAACCACACCATCGCGATTACCGCCGTTGAACACCATCACCGTGCCATCGGCCATCACCACATTGGTACCGAACCACCGCGGCTGGTGCAATGAGCCGGTCAGTCGTGACTCATAGTCGATTTGGTCACCGTTGGTGGAGACTGTATCGATGCGACTCTGGTCCGTTGGCAGGTAGCCGCCGGGGTTGGTCAGCACGGCGTAACTGGGCACACCGCCGGCGGTCAGGATCTCAACATCCGTATACTCACCGTTGGCGTTGGGCTTGAGCGGCAGCATGGTGGACGATGTCGAACCCCGCATACCACCGGCAACCGCCATTTCCAGCTGGTCAGCATCGACATTGAACCCGTCGAAGCTGGTCAGCAGATCGTCGGAGCTGTTGATCACATCGCCGAGCAGGCTGCTAATCTGGTCCGCCGACAGGTTGGTGATGTTCAGCGTGCTGGTCAGCTCAGCGAGGCCAATTTCATCCAGTCGCAACGGCAGACCGGCGTAGCCAATATCGCTCCAGCTCTGGGTGTCGGGATTGTAGGTCCCCGCAATGTTCCACAGTGCCTGATCGTAGCCCTGCCCGAATGGGTTGAAGGCTTGGCCACCGGCGTTGTAGAGCACATGTCCGTTGGGCAGCAAGTGCATTCGTGGGTACAGCGGCAGCGTGCGATCGGCGCTGGCCGGATTCTGAGCCCAGACACCCGCACACTGGTCGTAGATTTCTGTCTGTACGACATTGCGACCACTATTGATGGGATCTTCCGGGTACACCGGCTTCAAGAGCTTGGTCACGCCACTGGCGACAAAAATGCGGCTGTCCGCCAGGGTAATGGTGGACGGATACCATCGGCCAAACGTCATGTCACCGCTTTGGGTCCAGGTGTCGGTGTCCGCTTCAAAAATACGGGCGTTTTTCAGGCCCTCAAGCTCTGCAACCCCCAGGGGCAGTCCATCAACGCCCGGTTCCGAATAGTAATCGGTACCGCCGACGGCCATTATATTGCCGTTAGCGAGACCAATAACGTCGGCGCAAAACAGCGCACCATCGTTCTTGGTGGTGTTGTCCGCCGTATCGATCGAGCCGTCCAGTGAGGTGTCGTTCAGCAAGGTCTCGCTGTCGTTACCATCAGGGTTGGCACCGCCACGAAGCGGCGTTGGCATCACCCAGGAGGGCAGATCATTCTCATCAAGGGACAGTACGCGAGTCTGGTCGTTGATAGACACTTCGCCGAAGTTGGCGACGATGGACAACTCTACGTTTTCGGTGCCTTCCAGTGCGTTATGGTAGAGAATCCGGCCGTCTTCGAGCAGGGCCAGAGTGCCCGCTGCCGGTTTACATTCACGATCTCCAGCCGCATTGATCACGCATTTATCGGATGTCGTGACCGTTTCGCCATCGACAATGATGGTCGGCTCTGCGAAGGGTTCGCTGAACGTGCCTTTCGATGGCTCGGCATGAGCCATCACCGCCAGCGAGGCGATAGGTAACCCCAGTGCCAAACGAGTGGCAATAGAAAGTTTTGTTCTCATTTACTGCATCTCCGTGTTCCGGGCTTTTGTTTTTGATTCGCCCGTGAAGTGGATAGACACATGTGCAGGATGCACATGCTCAACACGTAAACGAACGAAAACCAGGAACGGATGCACCGAAGGAGAAACTTTTTTTACATTATTTAATAATTAACCGCTCAGGCAAGAGGCTGTCCGGCATGAAGCCGGCCTTCCATGGCAATCGCCGGATATCCATGTCCATTAAACCGCAATTGGTGATGGGCAGTCCGCAATGCAGATAACGCGAACCTGGGCCGTAAGAACGACAACGGCGTGACACGCGTTCATTAAGAGGTGGCATTATTCCCCAGTTCTGAAATCCAGTGCGACGGAGTTCAGACAGAACCGTTGACCGGTCGGCGCTGGCCCATCGGGAAACACATGGCCTAAATGGCTGTCACAGCGTGGGCATCGGATCTCCGTGCGGGCCATACCGAGACTGTTGTCTTCCAATGAGCGCACATGGTCCGGGTCGAAGGGCTGGAAAAAGCTCGGCCACCCTGTCCCGGAGTCAAACTTGGCGTCAGACCGGAACAACGGCAGATCGCACAGGCGACAGTGGTAGACGCCGTCTTTTTTGTTGTCGAGCAGGGTGCCGCAGAACGGCCGCTCTGTGCCGTGATCCAACAATACCGTGCGCTCCTCCGGGCTGAGGCTTGTGGCGTGCTGGTCAATCTCGGCTTTGGTCAACGGCGTAAGGTCATAGCCGGATGCGGATATAGTCATAGGGGCCTCCTCAGGCTATGGATTGCGGTTGAATTCCGGCTTGAGCTGGTCAGCAAAGCCGGCTTTGAGTTTTTCAATCTTGGGTGTCGCCACCGCTCTTACGTAGGGCTGGGAGGGATTTCGGGCGGCAAAATTCTGGTGGTAGTCTTCCGCCGGGTAAAATGCCTCCAGAGGCTCCAGCGTGGTCACGACGGGGTCCGGATACACCCCGGCGTCATTCAACTGCTGGATGTAGGCCTCGGCAACCTGCTTTTGCTCCTCGGATTCAAAAAAGATCGCCGACCGGTATTGAGTCCCGCGATCGTTACCTTGCCGGTTAAGCTGGGTGGGATCGTGGGCGACCGAAAAAAACACCTTCAGCAGTTCACCAAAGCTGACCTTTGCCGGGTCGTAGTGAACGTCGATCACCTCCGCATGGCCCGTCTGGCCGGAACACACACTGGTGTAATTGGCGGTTGCTGCCTGGCCGCCCGCGTAGCCGGACACCACACGACTCACGCCGTTGATTGCCAGATAAACAGCCTCCACGCACCAGAAACAACCGCCAGCCAGCACCAGGCGCTGTTCGCCAACGGTGCCGGTAACCATCAGATCCCGCTGCGGGTCCGGAAAACGGCTTTTGGGCACGGTGAGGCCCGGTAAGTTGCAGGATGTGGTCATAAAAATTCCCTCGTTGCCTGATGACTTGGCAGAACAGTCTGCGCCCAATTCATGACAGCCACTGCTGCCTTTGTAAATCACCACACGCCCTTTAGGCCGACGCGCCTCCGCCGGTCTGGAGCCGATTGCCGATAGTTACCAGCCGTCGACCAGCCTGCGGTACACGCTCATAACACAGGCGCTGTCTGGTTTAAGGAGGAGTATACGGTGCGCCAATCAACCGGATCATACGCACTCGCAAGGCTCCATCGGACCTGAGGAACCGTTGAACAAGTCTATTGCCGATTCAGGGGGTCCGGGGCGCCCGGGCGTCCAGTCTAGACCAAAAAGCAACGACGGAGTTCCACACCTGGTAAAGGGCTTTGCCCACGCCGCAGGGCATTGGATCCAGGAGCAGGCCAGGCATCGCTCACGGTCAATCGGATTTTAAACGTTACCATGTGGGGAATACCGGTTGCGTCCTCACCTGAGCCAACCATACTTAAAAGAAAGGCCACTTTCGATCTCGATCTATCATTCGCTTCGGCAATCAGAGCAATTTATGACGGCGCAGGAACCGATATCGGCATCCCAAGATGAGCTACTCGAGTACCGGTTGAGTTTACGTCTCGGCGCGGTGCATGCTCGCCAGCGCCTGGGGCTGGAACAGGCCTCCGAAGCCCTGATCTTCGGCCAGGACCATCATTCGTTCCACTTGGAAAACCTGGCCTCTGCACCGCGATTCATTCGGGCCTGCCTGCGACTCTCAGGTATGCTCGGCCGCGGCCAGGCCAACAGCCGACGCCTGAGCACCGTGCAGCATCGGTTTTGCCTGCCTCGCTTACCGCCAGCGTTTGAAGGCTTCCGGTTATTGCACCTGACCGACCTCCACGTCGACATGGACGAGGCCAACCTGGTGGCGGTCATTGAGCAAATCAAACCCCTCGACTACGACCTGTGCGTGTTAACCGGCGATTACCGACGCCATACATGGGGCGCCATCGACGGCGCCATGGCCGGAATGAAGCGCTTGCGAGAAGCCATCCACGGCGACGCCATCGCCATTCTGGGCAATCACGACAGCATTCGCATGGTGCCAGGACTGGAGGATATGGGTTACCAATTATTGTTGAATGAGCACCTCTGTCTGAAACGTGGTGGAGAGCAGGTCTATATTGCCGGGGTCGACGACGCCCATTTTTACAAGGCTCACAATCTGCACAAAGCCGGCAGCCAAATTCCCCCGCACGCCCTCTCTGTATTGCTCAGTCACACCCCGGAAATTTGGCGGGAAGCAGCCCACGCCGGTTACGATGTGTTTTTGTGCGGGCACACCCACGGCGGCCAGATTTGCCTGCCGGGTGGCATTCCGCTGACGCTCGACGCCAATTGTCCCAGAGCCTTGGGCCGGGGCTATTGGCAACGCCAGCACATGCAGGGTTACACCTCGCCCGGATCCGGTACCTCCGTGGTGAACGTGCGCATTAACTGCCCCCCGGAAGTCACCATTCACACACTGTCCCGGCATTCCGCCTAATGGGGTTGACGCCGGATGCCAAGGCGGTGCAAAACCGGCGATAGCAGGATGTTGGCCGCAACAAACAACCCCATGACCAACAGTATCGACAGCCAGCCCAGGCTGAACCACCAAACCGCCAACAGCAGTGGCAGCACGGCTTCGGGGATCTGATCCAACCCGGTTGCCCGAGCCCCGGGCGGCAGATTCAGACGACGCTTGATGAAGCTGCTGAGCGCATCCCCCGTGAGCGCCAGAAACCCGAACAGCAGCCCAAAGTAAACTCCCATGCCCACCAGACCGGATACAAGTCCGGTGGCAGCCACGCCCGCCACCAAACCCCGCCAGGTCTTATGCGCACCCAGCAGACGACGCTGATCGGTCCACAACCGGCCGCCGTCGATTGGCGCTGACCATCGCCAGCGAAACAGACGCCGGGCGATGACCGGCGCCCCATTGGCAACAATCAGTAAAACCAACAACAGCGCAAGCATGAAACTCCTTTTAAAAACCGCTCGTCAATTCAGCCCGCCGTGCGTTAATTTCAACGGGTCCAGTAGAGCTTCAAGCTGTATTCGGTTCAGGTCGCAACGCTCCTGCGCCACGTCGATAATCGGCCGCCCGGTTCTATAGGCTTCTTTTGCGATTTCAGCGGACAAGGCATAACCGATCTCCGGGTTAAGCGCCGTCACCAACACTGGGTTCTTGCCAACGGCCGCATCCAGGGTATCGGTGTTAGCCGTGAAACCCCTGATGGCCTTGTCAGCCAAGACATTGGAGGCGCTGGCTAACAGCGCCATCATATCCAGAAGATTGGCCCCCACCAACGGCAACATCACATTGAGCTGAAAATTACCGGACTGCCCGGCAATGGCGACGGCGCTGTCCAGCCCCATGACCTGCGCCGATACCATCGCGACCGATTCCGGAATCACCGGATTGACCTTGCCCGGCATGATGCTGCTGCCCGGCTGCAGCGCCGGCAGACTGATCTCGGCCAGGCCATGGATGGGGCCGCTGTTCATCCATCGTAAGTCATTGGCGATTTTGGCTAACACAATGGCCACACCCCGCAGTTGGGCTGACATGGCCACCGGCGCGTCCACGGCGCTCTGGGCCACAAACTTATGGCCCAGCGAGCGGAAATGGTAGCCGGTATGCTCGCTGAGCGCCGCCACAAAGCGCTCGGCAAACAGCTTATGGGCATTGACCCCGGTGCCAACAGCCGTGCCGCCCTGAGGAATAGCCAAAAGCTCCTCGCAAGCCTGCTCGATGCGTTTTTCGGCACTGTGCAGTTGCTCCCGCCAGGTACGCAGTTCCTGGCCCAGGGTCACGGGCATAGCGTCCATCAAATGGGTGCGCCCGGTCTTGACCTGATCCTTAAAGAGCCCCTCACGTTCGTAGAGCACCCCTTGCAAATGAGTCAGCGCGGGCAACAGTTGTTGGTAGGCCTGGGTCACGGCGCTCAGGTGAATCGCGGTGGGTATGACGTCGTTGGAGCTTTGACTCATATTGACGTGATCGTTCGGGTTCACCTCATGACCATTCTGGCGGGCGAGCTGGGCAATCACCTCGTTGACGTTCATGTTGGTGCTGGTGCCTGATCCGGTCTGGTAGCGATCAATGGGGAACTGGTCCGGATGATCGCCCGCCAGCAGTGAATCACAGGCCGCCACGATGGCGGATCGGTGAATTTCGTCCAGCAGATCCAGCGACTTATTCGCTTCAGCCGCAGCGCGCTTGATCCGCACGACGGCGTCAATGAACGCCGCAGGCATGGGCTGGCCACTGACCGGAAAATTGTTGATCGCGCGTTGGGTCTGGGCCCCCCACAAGGCCGTGGCGGGCACTTCCACTTCCCCCATACTGTCTTTTTCTATTCGGTATTCGCTCATGACAGCTGCCTCCCTCGGGTCGTTTGCCTGTTGCATCCTGGTGTTACGCAGCCGGGCGCTGAAGATCTCAGCTGTGTCTCAACCGTACGTGGTCGCAAATACCCGTCACTTGCTCAAATTTGATGATCAGCGTGTGCACTGTGTTGGTGTATGAGTCGTGCAGGTGGAATTTGAACCGCCGCTGCTTTTCTCCCTGCAAAAAGCCGTCGTACTCCCGGACCAACTCCCGCACATCGCCACCCTCATCCTTGGACCAGGTCGCGTTGAAAGGCCCCAGTACAGCACCACCGGACAGACACACGGTGACTTCATGATTGGTTAGCGCATTTTCTGTTGTTTGCATGGTAGACCCCTTAAACACCGATTGGTTCAGGTTATACCCACCAGTGTAGACCCGAAATCAGCCAATCCAGTAAAACTCTGCGGACACGGTGGTTGCCGACGTCAGAGCGGCAACTCGCTGGGGGACACCAGGCTCGACAATAACGCACGCAGCCGGTTGGGTTTTACCGGTTTGTTCAATACCGGCAAATTTTTGAGTTGCAGGGTCTGACGACAGAGGTCACTGCGGTCCGCCGTGATGATTGCCGCCGGGATGTGCGCTGCCAGGGCATGGCGCACGGTGTCAATGGCCTCGCACCCGGTACGCCCGTGATCGAGGTGGAAGTCCGCCAGAATAGCCTGTGGTTCGAAGCTCAGCGCCCGGCATACGGCGACCGCCGCCTCTGCACTGGCGGCCACGGCGACTCGGCAACCCCAGCGTTCCAGCAGCGCTTCCATACTGACCAGGATGGCGGGCTCATTGTCGATCACCAGCACCCGGCTGCCCTCCAGCGAGCCACTTGCAACCACCGGCGCTATAACCGGTCCCGGCTGGGCATTCACGGCGGGTTCCAGGGGTAAAGTGAGGACGAAGCGCGAGCCCTTGCCTGGAATCGAGTCGACCGTAATGCTGCAGTCCAGCATCCGGGCCATCCGCTCCACAATGGCCAACCCCAGGCCCACGCCTTTGCGGCCTCCGGACTCCGGCGGCAGGAGCTGATGAAATTCAGTGAAAATGTCCGACAACTTCTCTTGGGCAATGCCCACGCCGGTATCCCACACTTCAATGCGCAGCTGATCCTGGCGACGGCGCATGGCCAGTAGCACGTGCCCCGATGGGGTGTAGCGAAAAGCATTACTGAGCAGGTTGCGCAATATGCGTGTCAGCATGCGGGGGTCGGTTCGCACGACACCGTTGGTCAGTCGCTGACGGAAACCCAGCCTGGCGGCACGCGCAACCGGGTCAAATTCCTCAGCCAGGCCATACACGAGCTCATAGGCGTCAATGTTAGTGAGATCCGGTTGCATTGCGTGTTGGTCAAGCTTGGAGATATCCAACAGATCGGCGAGCAGGTCTTCGGCGCCCTCCAGGGCGCGATGCACCTGTTCAATCAGACGGCTTTCCCGCACGGGCAAGGGGCTATCCTGAAGGGTTGAAACCAACAGACGGGCGGCGTTCAAGGGCTGCAACAGGTCATGGCTGGCGGCGGCCAGGTATTTGTCTTTGCTGCGGTTGGCTTCTTCCGCGGCATTGACCGCGATGGTGAGTTCCCGTTCGGTCTTTTCACGCTCTTCGATGTGGTAGCGCAACCCCACGTTGGCGTTCTGCAGTGCCTCCGTGCGCTCTTCGACCCGACGCTCCAGGTCCGCGTTCAACTGCTCCAGTTTGAGGCGGGCCTGGTGCCGTTCGGTGATGTCCGCGACAAACGCTTCCACCACTTCAACGCCCAGATCCGGCCGGCGTAGCACTGTGATTGCCACATTCACCGGCCGCCCGTCCGCACGTCGCAGCACGACTTCCCGAACGTTCAGTTTGCCGATGGCCAGCAATTCATGCCGCAGTTGGTCAAACTCGCTGACTTGCCAGAAAAACTGCTCACGCAGGCGAATTACCCGCTGGCTCAGGTGTTCCGGGCTGTCATACCCGACAATGCGTGCCATGGCCGGGTTAACCGAGAGGAAACCGCCCTTCAGGTCGCCCTGAAAAATGCCGTGCAACGCGTTTTCAAACAGCCATTTGTAACGATTGCGCTCACTTTCAAGCTCTTCTATACGGTCCTGCAGCGCCGGGTAATAACTTTTCCGCGCCGACTGGCTGCCAAGACCGAGTAAGTCACCGACATCGTAGCTCCCCGCTATCGGGTCAGAGGGCTTCTTCATACACGACTTCAACATCACGCTGGGAGGATTTCCGGGGATTGGTCAGAATGCAGGGGTCCTGCATCGCAAACCCGGAAAGCGATGGAATGTCCGACGTTTTCACCCCCAGTTCTGCCAGTTTCGCCTCCAGGCCCACCGCCCGCTTGAGCAACACTACCCGCGCCAGCAACCGGGCCTTGACCGTCGCCATGGTCATGCCGCGGGTATCAATGCCCATGGTCTCCGCCACGCGCTTAAAGCGCTCCTCTGCCGACGGAAAATTGTAGGCAATCACATGCTCCAGCAACATGGCATTGCACAAGCCATGGGGCAGGTCCAGAAAACCGCCCAAACTGTGGGACATGGCATGCACAGCGCCCAGGATGGCATTGGAAAACGCCAGTCCGGCCTGCATCGACGCCAACATGATGTGTTCTCGCAGCTGGCTGTCTGACGGGTTGCTAACCAGTGGTTCGAGGTATTGATTAATCAGCCGGATCGCTTCCAGGGCATGGCTGTCGGTAAGCGGGCCACTGCCGGTCGAGACGTAGGCTTCAATGGCGTGCACGAGCGCATCGACGCCGGTGCAAGCGGTCAGAAAATCGTCCATGGTTTCGGTCACTTCCGGATCGATCAGCGACACATCCGGCACCACCGCTTTGCTGATGATCGAAAACTTAAAACGCCGGAGCGGGTCCGAAATGATGGCGAACTGAGACACATCGGCGGAAGTGCCGGCCGTGGTTGGAATGAGTATTAACGGGGGTGACGGTACCCGGATGGTGTCCACCCCTTCGAAATCCAGGATGCTTCGGCCATGGGCACTGACGATACCAATGCCCTTGGCGCAGTCCATCGGGCTACCGCCACCGATGGCCACAATGATGTCGCAATTAGCGGACTGGTAAAGCTCCGCGCCGGCCATGACCTCATCCACTTTTGGGTTGGACGTCACGCCCAGGTAGGTAACAAATTCGAGCCCGCCCATGCGCAGCAGGTCTTCAATCTCGGCCACCCAACCCGCGGCCTGCACCCCCGGGTCAGACACCAGCAGCACTTTGCGGGCACCAAAATTGCTGGCGAAGTTCGCCACCGCTTTGCGTGCCCCGGCACCAAATACGATTTCTGGCGAAACAAACTTACGGAGAGTTGTAATATCTTGAGTCATCAGTACTGTCGGTCCGTTTCTTGTTGTAGTTGCAACTATCGGCGGCAACGTATGCTTGCGACGCCCAGTTCCGTGGACACGGTTTCCTCGGTACAGTCTACTCCAAGCCAGCAGTCTGGCCACTGCTGTTTTTCCTTTGATCCTGATAGAACGCCAGTAGCTGCTCCAGCATAAAAGTCTGGCGCCGGGCATTGCGAAAGCCATGCCCCTCTTCTTCAAAATAATGGTATTGCGGTGCCAGCCCCCTGGATTCCAGGGCAGCCACCATAACGGCCGTCTGTTCGGGCACCACGACCGCGTCCTGGCCACCCTGAAAGAAGATAACAGGGCGATGAATATGATCTGCCAACAGTGCCGGGGTGCGGTCCAGCCAGCGTTGATGGTGCGCATCCGGCGCACCCAGAAGCCAGTCAAGATAGCCTGATTCGAACCGATGTGTGCGTGCTCTCAGACGGGCCGGATCGCTGACCCCAAACAGGCTGGCACCGGCCAGGAACACCGTGCTGCGCACCAACGCCAACAACGCGGTGAACCCACCGGCACTGCGGCCCTGAATAAAGGCGGTGGCGGCATCCACCCAGCCCAATCCGGCCAGATGGCCAACCGCATCCCGGATGTCTGCCACGTCCGCCTCGCCCCAACGACCGGCGAGTGAGTGTCGGAAGGCGCGACCAAATCCGCTGCTGCCACGATAGTTGACGGCGGCGACGGCAAAGCCCTGCTGGACCCAGAACTGAACCTGGGAATCAAACACCGGATACGCCGCTGAGGTTGGCCCACCATGGACCAACAGGATCACCGGTGGCGCGGGTTTGGGTGAGCTCTCCCCCAGTGACGGACACGCGGGTGCCTGCGGTGGGTAAAACAGACCACTGACCGGCTGACCATCGGCGGCTTCAAACTCGAAGGTTTGCGCCGACACGCAGACACTGGCCGCCAGCGGTTGTTCCCCGCCGGCCAGGACTCGCACATCGCCGGAGGCTGGGGCAATCTGCAACACACTGTCTAAATGCGTCTGGCTGCGGCCAATGCAGTAAACCCAACCGTTATCCGCCTGCAGCGAGCGGAAATCCGAGTAGTCTTCCGCCAGCCGGCTCTGGCGGTGCAGGGCATCGGACCACCACAACTGGCCAAAGCCCTGGTCATAGTGCACCCGGACCCAGCCATCATCCATCACTGCGGCATGATGTTCCGCCAATTGCCAGGGGGCATTGGCGTGGTCGGCCTGCCGACCAGCGAGCGCGACCCATTGTCCGGCCGTCGCGCTCACCGCCACCGACCGTTCAATCCGGTACGGCTGCCACCAACCGCCGTGATCCGACAAGGCAGTCAGTTGCGCCCCCACGAACAATGGCTGCTGAACTGACCCAGCTTCCGGCGTGGGCCAGTCCCGGATCGGGCCCAGCGCACCGGAACGGTCAACCGTGGCAGTCCAGAGCCGGGACTTTACCCAGGGCATGTCGGGCAGTTGCCAGCTCACCCATGCGATTTCATGCCCCTCACTCGCGACTGTGGGCGCGCCAAAAAAGTCCTCGCCCCAGGTCAGCACCGTTACGTCCCCGGTGACGCAGTCGATAGCCACCAGTTGCTGGCGGATGGCGTCATCGCGGGTTACCTCCTGAACCGCCAGCACCCGCCGGTGATGCTCATCCGCTGCCAGACCGCCAAACCGGCTGCCGGGCTCACGCGTCAGTTCGGCCCGCGCTCCGGTCAGGGTATCGACACACTCAATCTGTTGCGTGGCCTCATTGACCACATAAACCTGAGTACCCATCAAGCACAGAGCGCCACCGCCATAACCATTGACCTTGCTGGCAACGCTGAACTGCGGTGGAGTGATGCGATGGGGGCGGTGGTGGCGGAGTGTCCATAGCTGGTGGGCGGCACTCTGGGGGTCAAATTCGAGCCAGACGACCACACCGGCCCGCACACGCACTGTGTCCCGTCGGCGCAGAACCCCCGCCGCCGCCTCGGCGGACAGGGCTTGCAGCGGTCTAGCTTCGGAAGAAGAGTCGGGAATTGTTGGCGTTTCGATAGGTTAGGTCCTCCAGCCCCGCCGTGGCATGATCGGCCGCGCGTCGGGCTGCCAGAATACGGTCGTGATGCGGTGATTTGTCGCACACCGGGTCGGCGTTGTCTGCGTTACCGGTTAGCAGGTAGGCCTGGCATCGGCAGCCGCCAAAATCCTTGCCCTTCTCATCACAGGACCGGCAAGGCTCCGGCATCCACTGATCGCCACGGTAGTGATTAAACCCCGGGCTGTCGTACCAGATGGACCGCAAGGACTGTGTACTCACATTGGGAAACTCAATGGGCAACAACCGGGCACTGTGGCACGGCAACGCGGTGCCGTCGGGTGCAACCGTCAGAAACAGGCTGCCCCAGCCATTCATGCAGGCTTTCGGGCGTTCTTCGTAATAGTCGGGGGTCACAAAAATCAGCTTCATGGCCGACCCACTGTCGCCCAGTTGTCGGCGATAGTCGTTCACCTCACGCTCGGCAAGTTCCAGCTGCTGGGCCGACGGCATCAGCCCCTCCCGGTTCTTGAAGGCCCAACCGTAATACTGGCAGGTGGCCAGCTCGACAAAGTCAGCACCGAGGCGTTCACACAGCGAGATGATGTCACTCATTTGGTGAATATTGTGGCGATGAATGACAAAGTTCAGCACCATCGGGTAGCCGGCGTCCTTGATCGCCCGGGCCATGGCGAGCTTTTGCTCAAATGCCTTGCGGGAACCCGCCACGGCATTGTTCAGTTCCGGGTCCGAGGCCTGAAAACTGACCTGAATGTGGTCCAGCCCAGCATCGCGGAAGGCATCCACCTTGGCGTCCGTCAGGCCGATGCCGGAGGTGATCAGGTTGCTGTAATAGCCCAAGTGCCGGGCTTCGGCAATCAGTTCGGGCAGGTCCTGACGCACCAACGGCTCGCCTCCGGAGAAACCCAGTTGAGCCGCGCCCATTTCGCGCCCCTGGCGCAACACACTGACCCACTGGTCAGTGGTCAGCTCGTCCTTGCTCTGGGCAAAGTCCAGCGGATTGGAGCAATAGGGGCACTGTAAAGGGCAGCGGTAGGTCAATTCGGCCAGTAACCAAAGCGGCGGGCCGACGCCCTGATCGTTCACCGGCATCATGTCAGTATTACCCAGTGTTGTTGCAACGCATCTTGCAGGAAATCACAGACGTCGACCGCCAACGGACCGGCCTCGGGGAATTTCTGTTCCAGGCGCGCCACAATTTGCTCAATATTCCGCTGACCGTCCACTTCCGCCAAAATCGCCGAAGCGCTGTCATTCAAACGCACCATGCCTTCGGGGTACAACAGCACATGGGCGTTTTGAACCGGCTCCCACTGGAACCGGAAGCCGGGCCTCAGACGAGGCGTTTTGGCCATCATCAACTCAGCCCCCGATGATAAACCTGCTGATCGGTGACGGTATGGTACGGCGGCGTCTGGTGGACATACGCCATAGTCAGGGCATCCAACAAAGACCATAAAATATCCAGTTTGAATTGCAGTATATCAAGTGCCCGAGCTTGCTCCTGCCCGGTATGAAAATGGTCCAGGGTGATGGCCAGACCATGCTCCACATCCCGGCGAGCCTCGGATAATCGCTTGCGAAAATAGCTGTAACCCTGGGGGTCAATCCACGGGTAATGGGTGGGCCAGCTCTGCAATCGGGATTGATGAATTTCCGGGGCGAACAGTTCGGTCAATGACGAACAGGCCGCTTCCTGCCAACTGGCGCGGCGGGCAAAATTGAGATACGCATCGACAGCAAAACGAACCCCGGGCAGCACGTGGCGCTGGTCAACGACCTCTTCCCGACTCAACCCGACCGCCTCGGCCAGGGCAAGCCACGCCTCGATACCGCCGTCTTCGTGACCATCGCCGTCGTGGTCCAGTACCCGCTGGAGCCATAGCCGGCGCACACTCGCATCCGGACAGTTGGCCATGATGGCGGCGTCTTTGCGGGGAATATTGACCTGATAATAATACCGATTGGCTACCCAGCCCCGAATCTGATCGGGGCTGCACTGGCCACTGTACATCGCCTGATGATAGGGGTGATGGATATGATAATACTGGCCCTTGGCCCGCAATGCCTGCTCAAACTCAGTCCGGTTCATGGCCTCACCGATTCCGGTACTCATGGGGCACCGGACAAATCTAAACTCATTCCGTCCCACGCAACATCGATGCCGTGGTCGGCCAGCTCCGCCCGCTCGGGCGAGTCTTCGTCCAGAATGGGGTTGGTGTTGTTGATGTGAATCAGGATTTTGTAGCGTGCCGATAACGAGTCCAGCAGCTCAATCATGCCACCGGGGCCGCTCTGGGCCAAGTGCCCCATCGCCTGACCGGTCTTGGTGCCCACTTCCCGGCGCTGCATTTCATCGTCGTGCCAGACGGTACCGTCGACCAGTAAGGTATCAGCCCGGCTCATCCAGTCCTTGACTCGCTGATCGGGCTGACCCAGTCCCGGAGCATAGAGTAAGGTCTGACCGGTGCGGGTATCTTCCACAAACAGGCCGACGTTGTCGCCGGGATGGGTTTTGTCACGCCGGGGCGAGTATGGCGGTGCATTGCTGAGCAAGGGAATCGCCGTCAGCTTCAGTGCCGGGGCACAGGGAATGACAAAAGACGCGTCATCCTCACACGGCATCGGTTGCCACTGCAGGCCGCCGTTCCAATGCTTGAGCATGGGAAACAAGGGAAATCCGGTACTGAGGTCTTCGTGCACTTGCGCCGTGCACCAGACATCCAACGGACAACCTTCCCGCAACGACAGCAGGCCGGTGGTATGGTCCACCTGGCTATCCATTAATAAAATCGCGTTGATGCCGGTATCGCGTATCGCCCGCTCGGGTTGCATGGGTGCAAAGTCGGCTAATTGGGCGCGAATATCCGGTGAAGCATTACAGAGTATCCAGTGCTCGCCGTCTTCGCTGATGGCGATGGACGACTGGGTTCGGGCTCGGGCATTCAGGGTGCCGTTGCGCATGCCATTACAATTGGCACAATTGCAGTTCCACTGAGGGAACCCTCCACCGGCGGCGGAACCGAGAATCTGGACGTACATTCGGGCTCTCCGAAATGGCAACGGCCAACACCGAGGTGCTGGCCGTTAACGGTTAGCGGTTGGCGAAATACATAGTAACTTCAAAGCCAATCCGCAGATCTTCATAAGCTGGTTTGGTCCACATAGTGCTTTCCTCTTGTTGTATCACTGGAGCATTACCCCTTTCATGAGTAACGTCCCCCAATCCTAGTGGCTCCGGTACACTTACTACATGGTACTTTGGAACAAGTTTTAAGGTGCCTTCAGCGGATACGCCCACCGATCGGTCCTGCCCAGGCAAAAAAAACGGCCCCCGAAAGGACCGAAAAATAGCAGGAAGACCCAACACCCTCCGGGTTCAGACGCAAACCCTACCCCGAAGGCTGCCCGCCTCACGACGGGCCCAAAGCCACCTCCTTGTGCCTACTCGCTATAACACTGGCCTTGCGGCCAGCTTGCACAACAACGTTTGTTAAGCCGTCAGCCTTAGAAGAAGCCCAACGGATTGGTGTCGTAGCTGACCAACAGGTTCTTGGTCTGCTGATAGTGATCGAGCGCCATCTTGTGGTTCTCACGGCCGACACCGGACTTCTTGTAGCCACCAAAGGCCGCATGGGCAGGGTACTGGTGGTAGCAGTTAGTCCACACACGACCGGCCTGAATGGCGCGGCCCATGCGATAGGCGCGGTTAATGTCGCGGGTCCACAGACCTGCACCAAGACCAAACTCAGTGTCGTTGGCGATGGCAAGCGCTTCTTCCTCGTCCTTGAACGTGGTGACACCCACGACCGGTCCGAAGATTTCCTCCTGGAAGGTACGCATGTCATTGCGGCCCTTCAGCAGGGTCGGCTGGATGTAGAAGCCGTTGTTGTACTCTCCGCCCATCTCGTGACGACCGCCGCCGGTGAGCACTTCCGCGCCCTCCTGCTTGCCAATCTCAAGATAAGACATGATTTTGTCGAACTGCTCTTTGCTGGCCTGTGCCCCAACCTGCACATCGGTGTCCAGCGGATTGCCGCGCTTGATGCTCTTGGTGCGTTCGATAACCATGGCCATGAACTCGTCGTACATGTCTTCCTGCACCAGAGCACGGGACGGACAGGTGCAGACTTCGCCCTGGTTGAAGAATGCCAGTACCAGACCTTCGACACACTTGCTGATGAACTCTGGCTCAGCCTTCATCACGTCGGAGAAGTAGATGTTTGGTGACTTGCCACCCAGCTCAACGGTTGACGGGATAATGTTCTCAGCCGCGCACTTCATGATGTGCGAGCCGACCGGCGTGGAGCCGGTAAAAGCAATTTTCGCGATACGCTTGTTGCTCGCCAGTGCCTGGCCAGCCTCAGTGCCATAACCGTTAACGATGTTCACAACGCCCGGTGGCAACAGATCACCGATCAGCTCCATCAATACCAGGATGCTCGCAGGTGTTTGCTCGGCTGGCTTCATCACCGTGCAGTTGCCGGCGGCCAGGCAGGGCGCCAATTTCCAGACGGCCATCAGGATCGGGAAGTTCCAGGGGATGATCTGACCAACCACACCCAGAGGCTCGTGGTAGTGGTAGGCGACGGTGTTGTTGTCGATGGCGCTGGAGGTGTCCTCCTGAGCACGGATACAACCGGCGAAGTAACGGAAGTGGTCAACCGCCAGCGGGATGTCGGCATTAAGGGTTTCGCGCACCGCCTTACCGTTGTCCCAGGTTTCTGCGACCGACAGCATTTCGAGGTTTTGCTCAATGCGGTCAGCAATTTTCAACAGAATGTTAGAGCGTTCGGTCGTTGACGTCTTGCCCCAGGCCGGTGCGGCCTTGTGTGCAGCGTCCAGTGCCAGCTCGATGTCTTCAGCGCTGGAGCGTGGAATCTTGCAAAACACGTCGCCGGTAATAGGGGTGACGTTGTCGAAGTACTGACCCTTCAACGGAGCAACCCACTCGCCGCCGATGTAGTTTTCATATTGTGCTTTGTAGGAGACGACAGAGCCTTCCTTACCAGGGTTTGCGTAGATCATGATTTTGGCCTCTTGTTCTGATTGATGCTGGGCAACGCAGTTCTAGCGTTCTCAATTTCACTGTAGGCGTGTAAGCACTCAGTCGAAATGATCCCTTCGGTGTGTAAAACTCGTTATTTGGTATTAGACAGAACTGATACTGCGGTAACGAAAAGGGGGCCGATCAACGGCCCCCTTATTACCACTGTAGATCAAGACGGCAAATTAGCGCGCCGCAACCCGATCTTTCGGCAATTTGAACGTCCAGACCATACCCCCCTGGTTAAAGTCCTTGACCACCTTGGCGACCTCGCCCCCCCAAAGAGGAACGGCGCCACCCCAGCCAGAAGCTACGGAGACATACTGCTCGCCATCCATAGTCCAGGTGATGGGCGTACCAACGACACCGGAGCCGGTGTTGAACTTATAGAGTTCTTCGCCGGTCTTGGCATCAAACGCTTTCAGGTAACCTTCCGGTGTACCGGTAAAGACCAGGTTGCCAGCAGTTGCCATGACGCCGCCCCACAGTGGAGCCGGGTTGTTGTAACGCCATACTTCTTTACCGGTCTTCGGGTCCATCGCTCGCAGCACACCGATGAACTTGTCATTGGTCGGCTTGATGGTGAAGCCGGCGCCCAGGAACGCAGCACCCTTCTTGTAAGACACGGCTTCGTTCCAGATGTCCATTGACCATTCGTTGGACGGCACGTAGAACAAGCCGGTGTCCTGACTGTAAGCCATTGGCTGCCAGTTCTTACCGCCGAGGAACGAGGGTTGTGCAACGACCGCTTCACCCTTGTCACCCTTCATGTCGGCAGGATTGCCAGGACGGCCGTCCTTGGTGTTGTAGATCGGACGACCTTTCTTATCGAGACCGGTTGCCCAGGTGATCTTGTCAACGAACGGGAAGCCACGAATGAATGCGCCGTTGGTGCGATCCAGTACGTAGAAGAACCCGTTACGGTCAGCGGTGGCGGCCGCTTTGACCATCTTGCCGTTCTTGCCCTTGTAATCGAACGAAATCAGCTCGTTAACACCGTCGTAGTCCCAGCCGTCGTGAGGCGTAGTCTGGAAGTGCCACTTGATGCTGCCGTCATCCGGGTCGATCGCCAACCGTGATGAAGAAAACAGGTTGTCACCAGGGCGCAGGTGCGAGTTCCAGGGTGCCGGGTTACCGGTGCCAAAAAACAGCGAGTCGGTGCTGGCGTCATAAGTACCGCCCAGCCATGTGGCCGCGCCGCCGTTCTTCCACATGTCGCCAGGCCAGGTCAGACCCGCTTGACCACCGGAAATGCCATTTTCAACGGCTTTGCCGTCCTTGTAGACATAACCCATATGACCTTCGACCGTTGGACGTGTCCACACCAGGTCGCCGGTCTTGGCATCATAGGCTTCCACTTTACCGACAATGCCGAATTCGCCACCGGACACACCGGTAATGACTTTGCCTTTAACAATCGTAGGCGCCGCGGTGATGGCGTAGCCGGCCTGATAATCGGCGACTTTCTTGATCCAGACCACGTTGCCGGTGTCTTTGTTCAGTGCGACCAGTTTGGCGTCGAGCGTGCCGAAAATAACCATGTCGCCGTACAACGCAACACCCCGGTTAACAACGTCGCAGCACGGCATGATGCCGTCTGGAAGACGCGCATCGTACTGCCAGATTTCCTCACCGGTCTTGGCATCAATCGCGTAAACGCGCGAGTAAGAAGCCGTGACATACATTACGCCGTCTTTGATCATCGGCTGGGATTCCTGGCCGCGCATTTTCTCGCTACCAAATGAAAAGGCCCAAACCGGTTGCAGGCTTTTTACGTTGCTGTCATTCAGGGTTGTAATCGGGCTGTAGCGTTGACCTTGCTGCCCCATGCCATAGCTGACGACATCCTCAGCGGTGGCCTGGTCATTCATGATGTCCTTGTCGGTGACCGCTTGGGCACCGAATGAAACAGCCAATGCAAGGGCACTGGCAGCAAATTGTTTACCGATCGTGTTCGATCTCATGGTTGCGCTCTCCAAGTCTCTTGTTTTCTGATTAAGCGGCGAACCGGGAAGACTTCCCGCCTCTGCACCAATTCTTGGCCGTGGCGCCGTTCTCAACAATTAACCCCCCGACCAACTTCTCTCATCACTTGGTAGTACGCCCCCCCTGAAACAAAAAACCCGCAGGGCTAGCTGCGGGTTCCAGGCGAACACTCTGAAGCGTCAGGACGCCGATTCGTCAATGGTATTTGTCACTCTATGCCCTGTGCCCACGCCGACCAACGTTCCCTGCCGGGGCGCAGCGCGTCTCACTCAGCCTGCGCGCCCAGAACTTCAGCGTAATAACCCGGTATCGAATACCGGGCGCCATAGCGGGCAAACAAAGCCTCCATCTCCCCGCCCCTCACGAGTTCGTCAACGATCGCTTCGATCGCATACCCGAGCTGGCGATGGGTATGTTTGACCGCCATACCCACATCCCACACCTGTTTGGTCAACCCGGGAAAGCCATTAGTGGCCGGCACCATGCCGTCGTCAGGGTGCTCCGCCAATTCAAAATCGACTTCCGCCCGCATCCCCATGACGGCACTCACATCGCCAGCCAACATGCCATCAAAGGCCGCGCCGACGTTATTGTAGTGTTTAACCTGAGACCGAATACTGCCATTAAAACTCGAACTCAGATAAAAGTCGGGCAGCGTATCAATCTCGACGCCGATGGGGTGATAGCGAAACACTGCAATGGTTGAGACCGGATCAAGCTTGGCGGGGTTGTAGGCGATCTGCCACTGTTCCTGCTGGTACGGCCCGAACAAGACCACCTGCTCGTTCATGTATTCGCCGGTGGAATCCTGCATGTAAGCGAACTTTTTGTCGTAGGGCACGCGCATCATCACGTCCGCCAAACGCCGCTTGGCGAGGTAATGCCCCTTCCAGACGTTATTGCGCAGATCGTCTCCCAGGGTTTCATCCGGCACAATCCAGTGGGGCTGGAACTCAACCCCCAGACGTTCGGCAATCCGTCGCCCGAGGTCCGCATCAATGCCTTTGGCAACACCATCCTGCTCGTAGGAATATGGCGGGAAGTTCTGGTACATCCCGACCTTCAGGAATCCCGACGCGATCACTGCATCGTAGGTGCGCTCCGGCGGGCGGTCGAGGATACCTTCCTGGCCAATGGCCGCGCCGGTAAACATCGTCAGCACCAGCGCCATGTAATACCGGGTTATTGTCACTATGCCCCCTTCTGGTCCCCCGCCAAGGCGGGTACTATTCATTTCATTGCTGGTTGTTGGTCGTTGCTGGATCACTCCGGCTCGGGGAGCGACTCGACGTAGGTCTTGATAGCCCATATCGCGTTTTGATCCAGCGTGCCCTTGAACGAAGGCATGTTGCCATAGCCGCCCAGCACACGACCGATGAAGTACTCGTCGTCCCAAGCTTCAAGTTCACGGAGATCGGGTGTCATGCCGCCCGACATTGCCTGAATACCGTGACAGGCAGCACAGTTGCCAGCGTAACCACTTTCGCCCACGTTGACGGCCTGCGCGTTCATGTCGCCGTGCTGACCACCTTCACGAAAAGGATTTTCCATCAGCGGTTCGGCACCCAGTTCCGGTAACGAGCCGGTGTCGACGCCTTGCGGTGTCACGTTACCGTGGCCCATCGCAATGGACGCCAGCCCAAACAGGCCAGCCAACGCCATCCCTTTCACAATTCTGGAAACTGCCATAATCATTTCTCCACTGAAGCCTATTACGCTCTTTGGATATCAGAAAGAGCATTTACTATTGATCATTCCAGTGTAGAAACCTGATCTCCCATTCCGAATGCCACTTTCGAGCCTTCGCTCTAGTTCCTTAGTCCTATACCTGGCCGTCACGGCCTGGTATCGGCCCTTGCTGGCGGCGCTGAACCCCCTGCGCCGGGCGGGACGAGCCCGCCGATATAGTGCTTTGGTACTGCCAAATTCCTACTTTATGAATATTTCAGGGATCAGGCGCCTTCTCTAAGCTCGGTTGATAGATCTTGTTAATGAGGAATTCATGTCCAACATTCGCCTACTCGCCGCCGCTTTGTGTTTTGGGTGGGTATTGCCGGCGGCCGGCTTCAGTGCCGACATTCGGATCGGATACATTCAATGGGTACCGGACCAAGGCCCGGTGCTGTCCAACATTCTTCCCGAACCGGACGACGCCGGCCAGCGGGGCGCCGAACTGGCGCTGGCGGACAACAACACCACCGGGCGATTTCTCAATCATAGCTACCGGCTCGAGTCGGTGGTGGCAGACTCTGCCTCCGACGCTCAGGAGGCGTTGGCAGGCCTGATGGATCAGGGCATTGAGCTGTTCATTCTGAACGTACCCGCGACCACCCTGCGTGAGATGGCGACCCAGGCGAACGATCGGGCCCTGCTGTTTAACGCCGGCGCCAGCGACAACGCGCTTCGGGTACGCGATTGCGCACCCAACGTGCTCCACACAATTGCCAGCTACGGCATGCTGACCGATGCGTTGGGTCAGTGGCTCAGCGCGCGCCGGTGGCAAAAAATCTTCCTGATCACCGGCCCGACCGAGCAGGACCAGCAGTGGGCGGACAGCTTCCGCAGGGCCAGCAAACGCTTCAACCTCAAGATCATCGCCGACAAACCCTGGTCGTTCGAGGGCGACTTACGCCGGACCGCGTCCCGTGAATTGCCGCTATTCACCCAAGCGTCCGATTACGACGCCGTGGTGGTGGCTGACGTGCGCGGTGATTTTGGCGAATACGTACCATTCAACACATGGCTGCCAAGGCCGGTCACCGGCACCCAGGGCATGACACCGGTGACGTGGCATCGGGTGGTGGAAGCCTGGGGTGCCGCTCAGCTTCAACGCCGTTTCACCGGGCTGGCGCACCGCGATATGACGGACATTGACTACGCGGCCTGGCTTGGCGTGCGGGCCGTGGGCGAAGCGGTGACCCGAACCGCCAAAGTCCGCTCGAAAGCCGTTCGCACCTACCTGCTATCCGATCAGCTGCAGTTGGATGGTTTTAAGGGTCGCCAGTTGAGTTTTCGCACCTGGAACGGCCAGTTACGCCAACCAATCCCGCTGGTTCACCCGCGGGCTTTGGTCGGACAGACTCCGATTGAGGGTTTCCTCCATCCTAAAACCGACCTGGACACCCTGGGCTTCGACGCACCGGAAAGCCAATGCCGGATCGTCAAGTGACTATCACATAAGACCGGGGGTCGTGACGCCAGCGTCGCCAGCCACGCGCCCCCACAAGGAGAATCAACAATGGGTTTGATACGCACCCTGGCGCTCTGTGCCGTCTGCAGTTTCACCGCCGTCCCGGCCATGGCCAGCCTGGCCTATGTTTCCAATGAAAAAGACAACAGCCTGTCGGTCATCGACATGGATACCCTGGAGGTGGTGGACACCATTGCCGTAGGACAACGCCCCAGGGGCATCTTGCTGTCAAAGGACAACAGCAAGCTCTACATCTGCGCCAGCGATGACGATACCGTTCAGATCCTGGATCTCGCGACCCGGACGATTATCGATGATCTGCCTTCTGGCGAAGACCCCGAGCAGTTCGCCCTGCACCCCAACGATCGTCACCTCTACATCGCCAATGAAGACGATGCCATCGTGACGGTGGTGGACATACAGACCAAGGAAGTCCTGGCCCAGACCGAAGTAGGGGTCGAACCCGAGGGCATGGCAGTCAGTCCCGATGGCCGCTGGGCGGTGAGCAGCAGTGAGACCACCAGCATGCTGCACTGGATCAACACCGAAACCTTCAAGATCGAGAAAAACATCGTCGTCGGCCAGCGTCCGCGTCACGTCGAATTCAGTGACGACAACAAGACCGCCTGGGCATCGGCGGAAATTGGCGGCACGGTGCACGTCATCGACGTCGACCGCCTGTCTGAGATAAAAACCCTGGATTTCAGCATCCGCGGTGTTCATCAGGACAAAGTACAGCCCGTCGGTATTGAGCTGACCTCCGACGGTAAACTCGCGTTTGTTGCACTGGGCCCCGCCAATCACGTGGCGGTGGTGGATGCGCAGAGCTATGAAATCCTGGATTACCTGCTGGTGGGCAGCCGGGTCTGGCACTTGGAGCTGAACGAGGACGAGTCCCAACTACTGACCACCAACGGCGTCAGTGGCGATGTCTCGGTGATCGACGTGGCCGACCGCAAGGTGATCAAGTCCATCAAAGTCGGTCGCTATCCCTGGGGCGTGGTTATCGCGCCTTCACCCTGAGGTCTGACATGTCCATTGAAGCCCGTGACATTCATTTCCGTTATGGCCGGACGCCGGTTCTCAAAGACGTCAGTTTCAGCCTGGTCAGGGGGCGCTTCCATGCTCTGCTCGGACCCAACGGAGCCGGCAAATCCACCCTGTTCGGTCTGATGACACGACTGCTGGCACTGCAGTCCGGCGAGTTGATGATGGCGGGGCAGTCCCTGCGCAAACAACCGGCAGCGGCGATGCGCGAGATGGGGGTGGTGTTCCAGCAAAACGCCCTCGACCTGGACCTGACCGTGCAGCAGAACCTGCTTTACCATGCCGCCTTGCACGGCCTGTCTCGCCGCGAAGCGCGCGCGCGCAGTGACCGCGAGCTGGCGCGATTCAACCTGTCGGAGCGGGCCGACGATCCGGTCCGAAAGCTCAACGGCGGCCATCGCCGTCGGGTGGAAATCGCCCGCGCCCTGCTCCATCAACCCAGCCTCCTGTTGCTGGACGAACCCACTGTCGGGCTCGACGTGGCAAGCCGCCAGACCCTCAACGAGCATGTTCGCCACCTGTGCGCCGAGGACGGCCTGACGGTGTTGTGGGCCACCCACCTGATCGAGGAAGTCCAGCCCGACGACCGGGTACTGATCCTCCACCGGGGTTCTTTGCGAGCTAATGGTGAGGGCCGCGATCTCTCGGAGGCGGCCGACCGAGACGGCATTGCCGAGACCTTTCACGCGCTGACAGGAGCAGGACAATCATGAAAGCCGCCCACTACTGGCACTGCTTTGTTGGCATCCAATCCCGCGAATGGCTGCGGTTCTGGCAACAGCGCACCCGGTTTTTCAGTGCGCTGGTGCGCCCGCTGCTGTGGCTGGCGGTGTTCGCGGCCGGCTTCCGTGCGGTCCTGGGAGTGTCCATCATCCCGCCCTACCAAACCTACATTACCTACGAAACCTACATTGCGCCCGGCCTGTGCGGCATGATCGTGCTGTTCAACAGCATGCAAGGCGCGCTGTCGATGGTGTACGACCGGGAACTGGGCAGTATGCGGGTATTGCTGATGAGCCCACTGCCACGACCGTTTCTGCTGATTACCAAACTGCTGTCCATGGGTCTGGTATCAATCGGACAAGTCTACATTTTCCTGCTGGTGGCCCGGCTGTTTGACATCGAGCCACCGACACTGGGTTACCTTGCGGTGCTGCCGGCCCTGATGCTGACGTCGCTCATGCTGGGCGCACTGGGCCTGCTGATTGCGACCTGGGTGAAACAGCTGGAAAACTTTGCCGGCGTGATGAATTTCGTCATTTTCCCGATGTTTTTCCTGTCCTCGGCGCTGTACCCCCTGTGGAAAATGCAGGAAGCCAGCCCGTGGCTGTATTGGCTGTGCCAGATCAACCCTTTCACCCACGCCGTTGAAGCCATCCGGTTTGCCCTGTACTTGCAGTGGAACCCGGCCGCGTTCGGCATCACGCTCGCGGTCACCCTGGTGCTGGCAAGCCTGGCCACGGCCGGCTTCCGACCCCAGCGCACCAAAATCTTACCCGGCGTAGCCTGATCCCGTCGCCATGCAAAACGCCGCCCCGCAGGCGGCGTTTGTGAGATTGCACACCGTCGGCTCACACCGTTTCGGTGCGCGCCTCTTGGCGCAGACGACCGGTGATGGACTCGGCCGAAGCGTCCGACCGTAGTGTGCCATCCCACTGCAGTTGTGCGGGACGCCCTGCCAGGTACCACAGCCGGTTGGCCAGGTAATCGGCATCCTTCGGGTCATGGGTGACGCAAATCATCGCCATGGCGGGGTGGGCGTCAAGCAAGGCCAGAATCAGGCTCCGTAACTCATGGGCCCGATCCGGGTCCAGCGACGCAAACGGCTCGTCCAGCAGTAACAAGTCGGGGCTGATCGCGAGGCACCGGGCCAATGCGGCCCGACGCGCCATGCCGGTGGACAGTTGATTCGGCAGGTACTGTTCGTAACCCGACAACCCCACGTCGACCATTGACCGCGTCACCGCCTCCGGGGTTGCCCCGACCAGGGCCAGGTTTTGTTGTACCGTCCGCCAGGGCAATAGCCGGTGTTCCTGGAACAGGTAGCCCACGCGCAGGTCGTCACGGCTGGCTATTGCGCCTTTGGACAGCCGGGGATCCAATCCGGCCAGGGTATTGAGCAGCGTCGTTTTGCCGACGCCGGACGGCCCCAGCAGACAAATACGGTCACCGGCGGCAATGGTTACGTCGATATCACCCAATACCGAGTGGCGTTGACGGTGATCGCTCAGTCGCAGTTCAAGCATGCGTCACCCCCGCCGTCCGCCAGCGCGATGCCCGCCGTTCCATCGGTTGCAGCACCACCAGCTCAATCAGTTGCACAACGCCGACAAAGGCCAGACTGTGGGCCAGGATGCTGGCGACATCGAAAACCTGAAAGGCGAGATGGAGCTGAAAACCAATACCGTCAGACCGACCCAGCAGTTCCACCACCAGCACGATTTTCCAGATCAACGCCAGGCCACCCCGGGTCGCCGCCATCAAATAGGGAAACAGCTGTGGTCCCCAGACATGCACTACCCGTTGCCAGTCAGTGAACTGGTAGACCCGGGCCATTTGCTCAAGTTGGGGGTCCAGACTGCGCGCCCCTTCGCGCACCGTCACGGCCACATTGGGCACCTTGTTGATCACCACGGCCATGACCGCCGCCGTCTCCACCAGCCCGAACCAGACATACAACAGGATGATGACGACCAACGCGGGCAAGTTGAGAAACAGCACCAGCAGAGGGTCCAGCAAGGCATTGGCCAGCAGTGACCGGCCCATCCAGACGCCGAGCACCACCCCCAGGACCATGGCCAGCACAAAGCTGATCAGCACCCGGCGCAGGGTCACGCCGAGGTGATGCCCCAGCTCACCGCTCTGAGCCGCTGCGATGAGCGTTTCAAAGACCGTTGCCGGGCCGGGCAATAGCGCAGTATCAAGAATGCGGGCCAGGATGGCCCAAAACACCAGCGCCAATGGCAGCATGACCCAATAGGTCCAGCGCGCAGGCTTCATGGCTGGGGTTGAAAAAATAGTGACACCGGCAGTACGGACTCGCGGTCGGTACCGGTCAGTACCAACAACTGCTGCAGGTCGGCGATTCGGGCGCTGCCCAGCGGTTTCGGCATGCCGGCCACAAAGCCGGAGCGCAGGGCCTCAAACACCGCGTCGTCGTCAGCTCGCATCAGCGGCCGAAGTGGCAACCAGGCCTCCGCAGACTCGCCCAGTTCCGCCTGGGCCTGCATCAGGGCCTGATCAAACCGTGTGACCAGGTCGCGGTGTGCCATCGCCCAGTCTGCCCGAAACACGTACCCCAACACCGGCAGGTCGCGGTCGAGTTCCAACGCTGCCAGCAAGTCCGACATCCGGATCAACGACCGATACCCCCCCTCGGCCTTCAGCTTTGCGGCGAAATGCCAGTAGGTTATCAGCACCTCCACCTGTTCGCGCTTCAGGGCCTGACTCAACAAAGGGGGCGCCGCATACTGCACCGAAGTCTGTCCGGCCAGCTCGATGCCCTGCGCTTTGGCCACTTCCTGGAGCAACACCCAACCCTTGCTGTCTGGTCCGCCCGCGACGCCGATCCGGCGGCCGACCAAATCGGCCAGGGTGCGCACAGGGCTGGTGTCGGCGACCAGGATATCGCCAATTTGGGAGGAAAACGGTAAATACAGATAAGGCGTGCCTGCCTCATAGCGGTGCTGGGTCCAAAGTAAATCGGCAACGGCGCCATCCACACTGGCGCTGGACACTGCCAGGCGCGAGGCGCCCAGATTGGCCACCAATTTGACCTCGAGCTTAAAACCGTGGCGCTGATCGATACCACGACGCTGGATATGAGCCAGTTGCCAGTGCGCGGTCCCGAATTGAAGCACACTCACCGTGACGGCGGGCATGTCGTGCATGCCCGGGCCTTTGGCCGCCGGCCATACCGACGTCAGGGGAAGCATAAGCACGACCAGCAGAACTATGGCAGAGCGTCTGGGAATACGCATAACTGTGAGCAACGATGACATCATGCCCTACGATACGAAGCCCAACGGCCCACAAGAATAGTACTTTAGTGCTTCTTTTTTGCTGCGATGGTCTCATTCAACTGAAGCGCTACATCGCGTGTAATGCAACCATCACAATAATAATCTGAGGCTACCTATAATGTTCAGGCCGCTCATCAGCCTGCCGTCGCTGCCGCATTCCGCATCGCTTCACGCCATGACATTCGTCGCCAATGCCGACGAAACCCTCAGACATCGATGTTATCTGGCCGCCACCTTGGTAAAACAAACCCTGCGCCTTGGCGCTGAGAGTGTCTGGCGCGCGACAAGCGGGCGCTACCCGGAATGGCCGGCCACCAGGAACACAAGGCCCGTCAATTTGACTAAGCGGATTATAAACAGATCAACTAAAATGATCCTATTGCTACATGGAAGAGCGCGAGCTGACCGACAACCGCCGCTGGCCTTGTCGAATCAATCTAACGTCCATTTTGTTACTGAGTGAGGCCCTCCATGTCCATTGCGAATGCCGCAGCAAGCGCACCAACGCCTGTGAGTGATCCGGTCTATAAAATCCTGATTGCCGACGACCACCCGCTGTTCCGGGAAGCCATAACGAGTGTTATCGAATCCGGCTTTGCCGGCAGTGAAGTGTTTGAAACGGCCGATCTGGACAGTGCCCTGGCGATTACGCAGCAAAACGACGACCTGGACTTGATTCTTCTCGACCTCAATATGCCCGGCATGCATGGCCTCAATGGGTTGATTTCCCTGCGCAATGAGGCACCCACGATCCCGGTCGTCATTGTCTCCGCGGAAGAGGACAAACAAGTGGTGCTGCAGGCGATCACCTACGGCGCCATCGGTTTTATCACCAAATCCTCGGCACGGTCCCAGATGACCGAGGCCATTCAGCAAATTCTCAACGGCAACGTGTATCTGCCACCGGATATTATTCGTACCGGCAAGGACAGCACCCAGCGCCGCCACCGCAATGAAGACGATCCGATATCGCCCGAGCTGCTGAATTCGTTGACACGGCGTCAGTTGCTGGTGCTGGAACGTATGTCCAAGGGTGAGTCAAACAAGCAGATTGCCTACCACCTGAGCATTGCGGAGACCACCGTGAAGGCGCACGTTTCGGCAATCTTGCGGAAACTCAATGTGCACAACCGGGTTCAGGCCATCCTGTCAGCCAGTGACGTGGACTTCAGCCAGTATCTGCGGCGCTGAATCCGCTCAGCTTTCGGCCGTTCGATCGCGCTGCAACATATGGTTCAGCGCACTGCGCAACTTCAGTGGTTTGACGGGTTTGTTCATCAGGACGTAGCCCTGCCCGCGGATGTGGCGCTTCAACTCATTGCTGTAATTCGCAGTGATCATCAGCACCGGTAACGGTTGCGGGCGCTGACGATTGATGGCGGTAACCACGTCGACGCCATTCTCATCATTGTCCAGGTGATAGTCGGCCAGAATCACTTCCACATCGGTCGAAGCCAGCTCCACCTGAGCCTCCAGATCCGCCAGCGACACCGCCGTCACCACCTCGCACCCCCAGCCCTCCAGCAGAGTCTGCATACCACTGCAAATCGACCGGTCATTGTCCACCACCCAGATTCGCGCACCCTGCAGGTCGTATTGGTGTTTGGGCGTCATTGCGACGCCCTGCTGCGGCCGCTGAGTCTTCAGCACACCCAGCGGAACCTCGACCGCAAACACCGAACCTTTACCTTCGATCGAATCAACCGTGACCGGATGGCCCAGCATGCGGGCTATTTTATCGACAATGGCCAACCCCAGTCCCAGCCCCTTGTCCGGCGGTGAACCGGCGGGGCGAATGCGCTTGAATTCGAGAAATATCTCAGCCAGCTTATCTTGCGGAATACCGGGACCGGTGTCCCAAACCTGCATCAGTATCCGCCCCGGAAGACGTCGGCAGCCCAACACAATGCGACCCTTTCCGGTATAGCGGATCGCATTGGTCAGGAAATTGCGCAGAATTCTGGCCAACAACTGCGAGTCCGACTCGACGACCGCCGAACAGGGTATGAAAGCCAACTCCAGGCCTTCCGCCGACGCCATTTGGCGAAATTCCCGGGCAATGTTGTTGAGCAGGTCACGCAGATCGAATGCGGTGACATCGGGCTTGATGACTCCGGCATCAAGCTTGGAAATATCGACCAGTGTGCCCAACAGATTTTCGACATCGTCCAGTGACGTGCTGACCGAGCGCACGAGACTCTCGGCCTTGGGACCAAAAGACTGTTCCAGTAGCGAGCTGGTGAACAGCCGCGCAGCGTTGAGCGGCTGCAACAAATCGTGGCTGACCGCCGCCAGAAACTTGGTTTTCGACAGGTTCGCCCGCTCGGCCTCCAGCTTGGCTTCTCGCATGCGTGCCTCGACCGCTGCACGCTCGTCGATTTCCTGGCGCAGCTGGTCGTTGAGATCGGTCAACGCGGACGTCCGCTCGGTTACCCGACGTTCGAGATTGTCGTAAGCCTGTTGCAGCGCCAGGGCCGTGCGTCGCCGATCGGTAATGTCACGCACCATGACAAAGAAGCCCACGACCGCGCCCTGGGAATCGGTATTCGGCACATAAGAACGCAGCATGTAGCGCTCTTCACCCAGGGCATTGGTCTCTTCAAATTCGAACGTCACGCTCTTACCGGCCAGCGCTTCCAGCATCCGCGGTAACAACCGGGCATACAGCGCTGGCTCGTGGATATCGGCCAGACTGCTACCCAGCACGGATTCATAATCCGTGCCGTACCAGGCTTCATACACTTTGTTGCAGAACTGCACGGTAAGATCCGCACCCACATAGGCAATCAGTGCGGGCACGTGGTCGGTGACCACTCGCACCCAACGTTCACTTTCTTTCAGTGTCTCGGCGTAGCGGTACTGCTCGGTGATATCCGTGTAAGTGTTCACAAACCCGCCGTCGGGCATTGGGTGGGTCTTGATCTCGATGACCGAGCCGTCCGGCCGGTGATGAATCTGTTCCCCATCCTGGGGCTTACCCGGCGACAACGAGGTGGGTGTGAGGAGCGGCACATCCGAGGTGGTCATCAGTTGGGTGAGAACCCGATCGGTGGCGACCAACGCCCTGCTCAATCCGGTAAGACTCAGGAACCGGTCGTTCCAGATTTCCGGATACCCGCCGCCATTGACCAACACCACGCCCTGGGACAGGTTGTCGACCGTGGTCTGTAACAGCCTGGATTTTTCAGCCAGCGCCTGCTCGCGTCGGGCGGTTTCACTGTTTTTTATATCGGTGATGTCCGAGTACAACACCACCAGGCCACCTTCCCGGGTGGGACGCTCCGTCATTTGCACCCAGCGGCCATTCGACAGCAGAAACACCGAGCCCTCAGATGCCGGGTCGTTGTGCTCTTCAACAATCAGCCCGCTGGTGAACGCCCGCGCCTTTACGTCCGAAATGGAGGTGCCGGGATCGATGGCTTCACCGGCGGTGCTCCAGTAGCTCCGAAACCGGCTGTTGGTCTGAATCAGGCGGTGTTGGTGATCAAACAGGACGAAACCGTCGGCAATGCTTTCGATGGCATCGATCAGGCGCAGGCGGGTCGTTTCAGCTTCGTTGCGCGCTTTGCTCAACGCTTTGTTACTGGACTTCAGGTCGCCCATCGCAATGTTCAGCGCCTCGGTGCGCTCGCGCACCTGCTCGGCCAGAATCACCGAGTGTTCAAACGCCGCATACGGTTGTGGTTTGTGATCCGGACTGGCCTCAACCCGGGTAATCAGTGCATCCCGAATGCTGCGCAGGCGGGCGTTCTCCAATTCCAGAGCTTCGATACGCTCGTCTCGAGGGTCTCGCTCGTCCATGGCGGACGAGTCAGGAACGGATACTAGGTTGGCCAATCACCACCCCCGTAAACGTCTGATTGATGTGCATGCCCTCGAATTGTTCACCGTAGGTGTTAAATCCAATCACCCGGTGGTGCTGGAGAAATTGCGAGGTTTCATCGAACACACCGGTCAATTCGGCCTCCAGACGCCGCAAAAAACAATCACAGCCAATGGTCAGCAGCGGCGGGCCTACGTGGTTTTCAGCGTCCTCCAATTGTTGGCGCAGATTGTCCAGCAGCGGCCCCGGCTGCATCGCGGTCATCACGATGCCGGTTTCCACCGCACAATAAAAAGTCAGGCTTTTGTCCGCATTGACACGCTGGACGGAGCGAACAAAATAGTGCTCGCCAATTTTAACGGCCATCGGGCGGAGCGCGAAGGTTTTGCGGTCCAAATCGGCGAACGCCACACCCGCCGCTCGGGCATAGGCCTCGGCCGCGGGTTCGGCATTCAGCTCGTATACGGTGCGGCTGTCGCTGTCGGCGGCGGTCACCACCAGTTTTTCGTTCCGCTCTTCCATGTGATGGGTCGAGAAAACGCGAAAATCTAGCGAGGTATTCACCAGCAACACGGTGGCGGCGCTGGTGTGAAAGGTGCCATTAAAGAAGACGTGGGTATTGGCCAGGCGTTCGTCATCCCCCGCCGAACCGCCGAAATGCGGGATTGTTCCCAGGGCGGCGTTGAGCGTGGTGAGCACCAACTCTTCACGGCTGGACAGACCGTCCAGCAAGGTGATGGCAAAGGTGTTGTTTTTGATCGGCGCCACCCGGGCTTGCCGGCAAGTGGTGAGCAACCCGTCAATCAGCTCCTGGGCATCCTGCAGACCAAAACTCTCAAGTTCACTGATCAGGCCGCACTCAATGGCGAAATACCGTCGGTCAAAACCGATCGCCGTGATGCTGCCGCGATCGTACCCTTGGGGCGTGATCTCCCCTGCCGATGTGCAGCCACAAATACGGATACCCGCAAAGACATGTTCCAGGGCGATACCCAGCCGGCCCAGATCGTATTCAGCGGAACAGAAAAACAGCACACAACCGAGGTTGTCGTGATTCAATTGGCGGGCCAGAGTGGTGGCTGCCAACATCGGGTCGCGGACATTGGAACTGGCCACCCGTACGGCTGACTGTGTGGTTGCAGGGTTCATTACCACGGATTCCGGCTTTGGCAGAGGTACTATTGATTGTACGTCTTCCCGCTGCCGGGCCAATGCGACTTCAGTGCTTTTGATTGGCGCGCCAAAACTGTCGTAAGCCATTGATTTAAAGGCTCCATATTGATACCCCAAAGATCCATGATAAACATCATGGCTCAAAGCAGTACTTTAGTCTTGGCTCATATAAACGTGGTCGGTGCCTGATGATCGTTGGCACTGCAAGCCATCCTGCCCACAGTGCCGATTTCTCTAAACTCAGAAGGTTACAACAGCACCCAATGCGATGGTATCGGCATCCGTTGTGGTCGCACCGGCGGTATTGGTGGTTTCGAACATGTTGTACTCAGCCACCAACTTGAAATTGCTATTCACGTCATGGAACAGAGCAACCGAAGTGCTCTCGGATTCAAAATCACCCGTGTCCAGCGCGTCGGTTTCGCCGTAGGACAGCACAAAACGGTTCGCGCCAAGGGTATAGGAGCCCTGGACCAGGAAGCCGTCGGACTTTTCTTCAGCCGCAGCCGCGTTGACAATCAGGACCGGGTTGTTGCCATCCGACGTGTAACCGGACGCCGCCAGCGACAGACCTGCCATTGACGCTTTCAGACCATAACCCACCGCAGTCGAATCGACGGAGGCGGTAGTACTTTCAGACTTTTGTGAGCGCCCATTAACCCACCCGGTCAGAGCCACGCCGCCCAAGTCAGCGCTGTAAGTCACTTCAGCTTCAAACCGCGGCGCTGATTGCTCAGACCCGGCTCCGGGTGTGGTGTTTGCCGGCTCGAAAATACCAGCGGCCACTTTCAAACCGCTCATGTCAGGCGAGCGATAAGTAATCTGGGCAGAAGGCGTGGGGTATTCATAGCCGGCGCGAATATTGCCGAAAGACACGCCACCGGGCAGGCCCGGCGAGCCGAAGCCCATTAGGATTTCATCCAGGAAAATGTTGGACCGGGAATACAGTCCGAAGTCTTTACCAATCAACACCTGGCCAAAGTTGCCATCAACGGTGGCATAGAACTGACGTACGTCGATCTGGGTATCAGTGGCGGATCCTGGGGCCTCTCCCAGTGCGTCATTGATGGTCGTCCAGAACGAAGAACGGCCACCCATAGTCAGATCGCCCACCTGCTTGCTGAAATTGAAGCCAATGGTGTTGGGCAGAAAACCCATTTTGACGTCAGAGTTGGTGACATCATTTAGTTTGTCGTCACGATTGACGTAAAAAGCGTTGAAGTAACCGTCGACTGAAAAGGTGGTGCCTTCGTCGTTATAGAGTTCGACCGCCGCTTGGGTACTGGCGCTCATACCCGTCATAGCGGCCAGCGCTACGGCCAGTCCAGACAGCTTGAATTTTTTGTTGTTCATAATTCCCCCGGAATTTAGTTGTGTTCTCGATCATCAGGTTGAGCGCTCAGATTCCATGGAATCTGAAATCCTGGCTAAACCAGACCTACACAGCAGGCCCAACAAATATGATCGGACAAGCACGATGACGGCGGAATGCGCCAAGGGGGGCGGTTCTGTGCTCATTTAGGAGGCTATGAAACCGACACTTAGGGAGTAAGACTCACCGCCTCACCATCGAGAATCAGCCATTTAGACTGGCCGCCAGGCTCCGGTTAGCCGGCAGTGAACTGATTGAGCGCCTGCAGGCAGGCAGCCAGGAAGGTGGCAGGGTCTGGCATGACGGCTTCGTCGGCTACAACTCCGAACTGCACGTGGCCGGCGTAACTGACGATGCTGATGCCGAGCCCGATATCACCGGCCTGTGGCACCCAGCACATCTGCTCCAGTATGCGGCAGCCGGCAAGGTAGCGTGGCTCTGCCGTGCCCGGCACGTTGGACACCACGGCGCTGGCTTTCTTGCACAGTGTGTCGGTGAGTGAGTCTCGCCAACCACACGGGAGCAAGCTGGCGCCGCTGGTCAGGCCCCAGGCAATACCCGGCTGCCAGCTTTGTTTGAGCTTTCGTGTTTCATGTTTGACCCGGTAAAGTCGCTCCAGCGGACTGTCGCCGTCCACCGGCAAGGGCACAAACACCGTACCGAAATAATTACCCAACGTGCCCGGGGCGGGCTCGATGCCTTCGGGCAGCCGGCCGCGAATATCGACTGGTACCGCCGCGTGCAGGATCGACTCCGCCAATTCCATGCCGGTCGAGACCAAGTGCTGCCTGACCGCGCCGGCAACACAGGCCAGCAACACATCGTTAATAGTGCAGCCGGTTTCCTTGGCGGTGCTTCGAAAGGCCGCCAGGGCAAGGGGCCGGGACCATCGGCAAACGCGGCGCCCCAGCAGAGGCACTTTCAAGGGTGAAGGCGTATCGTCGGGTTCGATCAGGAATTGGCTGAGTTCGTTAACCAGTTTCAACCCTGTCATCGCCGCCCGTTCGATAGGGTTCGATAGGGGCGCTTTTGACAAGTCCTCGACTGCCCCACTGCAGGCGTCGGCATCCTTGGCCTGCAAGGACCGGAACCAGGCCTGTGCGGCCTGTGCCCAGCGCCGCATATCACCATTTTCCCGGGCGCCATAAAGGATCGGGTGTTGCTGTGGCGACGGCGTGCAGATCCGGTCAAACACCCCCATCAGCGACAGGCCGTCGCCGTAACAATGGTGAATTCGAAGCAGCAGCGCCGCGCCACCTTCCGCTTCCGGTAGCAGCCAGAACTTCCAGCGCGGCCGGTATTCCGGCAAGGGTTGGTTCAGGCGGGCTGATACCCAGGCCTGCAACTGTGCCTCATCCATTGGTTCGGTGACGGTTTCAACATGGTGGTGCAAAGCAAAGGTAGGATCAGGCTCCCAGCGCCAGCCAGGTGCCCGCCAGACAGGCATTAACCGAAAGCGCTCCCAGGCCAGCCAATAGGTGGCCAGAAACTCCGCCAGGCGGTCCGCTGTCAGGGACTCGACCCGCATCAGCACCGTAATGGTCATCGGATTGTTGGGCCGCTCCAGTGACAACCAGGCCGAATCCACAGGCAACAGTAAACTCGATTCCTCGTGACTCAAGGCCTAACTACCCCAACCTAGGTGATGACGTATAAGAACGGAAAAGCAACCACGCATTGTGCCAGACATGCACGGAAGGCTCCACACGATCGGCGTTACAAAAAATTACACAGATGCAATCCTCCCCCCTTATACTGATCTAACAAGCTGTATTCGCGATCATTCTTAAAAAATAGAGTTTTAAAACTGGCTGCAATGAGGCAAAGACCGTGCCCCCGGCGCCAATACAATCGCCAGCTTGAACAGATACAAAGGCAGGCACTGCACCAACAAATAAACGACAAAGCAGACACAGTGCCAATGGGAGAGCAGTCATGAAAGCGAGCCATGTCCGCAAGCTGATAAAGCCAATCGACAGCGCCTATTCGGAAATGTTTTCCGGGCGCGTATACCGCGTCGGGCGCGGGGCTGTCTCTGTGCGCAACCACAGCGGCGAGGCCCGGCAGACGGTTATTGGTGTCCATGGCTTTCTTGAAAACCACTGCTACTTTACCCAGGCCTATGAGTCCCCAACCACACAGCTCATCCTGCTGACCTGTAGCAATTACCATATCCCGGTCAACGGTGTCACACCCGAAACGCCAGAGTGGGAAGTGGCTATCAAACACGTGGAGGCGACCATTGAGTATGACGCCTGCATTCTTAATCAGGCCCTGCAAAATCTGCCGACCACTGAAAACATTCGTATTCACGGCCATTCCCGTGGTGGCGCCGTGATTCTGGAAGCGGTATCCCAACACCCCGAGCTATTTGAAAATGTTGAAATTGTGCTGGAGGCGCCAGTATTGCCTCAGGCCAAACTGCATGCCCTGGTGACCACATTACTGGAGCCCGTCAGTCACGGTATGTGGCCTTGGCTCATTCGACTGATTAACAGCGCCCCGTCTTCCGCTTATGGCCAGACCTTCTTCGGCAAGATGAACCCGCGCAAGAAGCAGTTGCTCAGCAAAATGTTCTCGGCAACCCAGGATCACCTCACCATTGTCCGCAACATTGAGAACCTGATGGCCTGGATGTCGCAGACCGAAACCAGTGTCTTTGACCATGTTCGCCACGGCACCTTCCTGATACCCCAGGTGGACCGGATTCTTGACCGTACGGCGATGCTGGCCAGTGCGCGCCAGAGTCCCACCACCATGCGGATCATAGAAACCGAGGCACCCAGTCACTTCATCACCCTGGACAGTCAGGAGTGGATACCCGGTTTTGAGACTCTGCCGGTGATTGTGCAGGGCTGAACCGGCGCTGACATTCCGACCCTCAGTCCGGTAAACTCGGCACTTCACACACCGAATACCGGAGGCCGGCCTCTCATGTACCGTGAGCGCCTGACAACAACGTCCGTTCATTCCGAGAGCGCGCAGCGTTTGCAACGGCACCTGCTGGCCTATCACGATTTTCGCAACGCCAAGGCACAGCATCCGATTGCCCGATGGCTCCCGACACTGGCTCGGTGGCAAGCCGAGCGCCTGAAAGCGACCCACGAGGACCTGTTCAACCACCCAGGCTATCGGGATGGCCTGGTATTCCTGTTGACCGACCTGTACGCACCTGAAAGCATTTCCCGCCGGGACGACGATATCGATCGCATCTTCCCGAAAATGGTGAAGTGGCTACCGGATACACTGCTGGACACATTTGCAGGCCTGGTGGAGCTCAACCACAGCACCCAATACCTGGACCTATGCCTGCTTGAAACGTTGCAGGATCACGACGTAAACCCCGACACCCTCACCGACAGTCAGTACTGCGAGGCCTTTCGCGACAGTGACAGCCGGCCCCAGCGACAGCGACAAATTGACCTGGTAGCCGACGTCGGGCGTCAGTTGAATCGCTACGTCAAAAACCGCAGTCTGGGCTGGCTGCTGGGCATGAGCCGAGGCCCCGCCGACATGGCCGGGCTGGAGGACTTGCACTCATTTTTACACCGCGGCTTTCAGGCCTTTCAGACCATGGACCGGGTGGACACGCTGATTAATGAGGTGGTTGCACGGGAGACCCGGGTGCTGGATCAGATACTGGCAGTACACCCTCAGCCATTCCGGGTGGCACCCAGCCTGGCCCGGCACGCCAATGTGGTTTGACTGAAAGCTGGCCAGTGTTCCGCCTGGTTCATTCGTTAACCTATTGCAGGACACTAGTCCTGACCGGTCAAGCCATCGAGTTGACTGTGAATTTCCTTTTCAATCCGGGACTTGAAGGGACGCAACAGCATGCCGAGCTCAAGGTACACCCGAATATCGCCCGGGCTGACGGTCAGATGCCCTTTTACACCGCTGCGCTTGAACCGCATCACGTCACCCTCCCACTGATAGTTAACGTCAAACTCACGAGATAGATCCTGGGCCAGGGACTCGGCAGCCTCCCGGGCGTGCTCGTGATCAAGGCTATGGGTACGGCGAACATCAATGGCGGACATGGTGGTGACTTCCCGGTAAGCGGAGTTTCTCCTCAGTTTAAGAAACTGGCGTTGAAGCGCAAATATAAAACCAAACGGTTCCATTTGAAGTAATCTGCTTGTAGCCAGCCCTGTGACCGTTAGAATACAGGGTTCAGACTCGGACAGGACCCTGAAATGACTCAAGAACACCCCTCCACGCCACCGAAAAGCGATCCGCCGGCCCAGGACGACACCACGCATTTTGGTTTCCGCTCCGTCGCCAAGGGCCAGAAAGCCAGTCAGGTCGCCGACGTGTTTCATTCGGTCGCAGGCAAATACGACCTGATGAACGACCTGATGTCCATGGGTGTGCACCGACTCTGGAAGCGTTTCACCATTGAGCTCAGCGGCGTCCGGCCGGGCCACCGTGTGCTCGACATTGCCGGCGGCACCGGCGATCTCACCATGAAGTTCTCCGACCTGGTCGGCCCTGCAGGCCAGGTGGTGCTGGCCGATATCAACGCGTCCATGCTACAAGTCGGTCGCGGCCGCCTTGTGGATCGGGGCTATGTCGGCAACATCGAATACGTTCAGGCGGATGCGGAACACCTGCCGTTTCCGGACAACCATTTCAACGCGGTCAGTATTGCTTTCGGCTTGCGCAATGTGACCGATAAAGATCAGGCCCTGCGTGATATGGCGAGGGTACTGAAACCCGGTGGCAAATTGATGGTGTTGGAGTTTTCCAAACCCACCAACCCGTTACTCAGCAAAGCCTATGATCTCTATTCGTTTAATGCCCTGCCGCTTATGGGCCAGCTGATTGCCGGCGACTCGGCCAGTTACCAGTACCTTGCCGAGTCAATTCGCATGCACCCGAATCAGGACACCCTGAAGGGCATGATGGAAGACGCCGGGCTGGTCAATTGCAAGTACCACAACATGACCGGGGGCGTGGTTGCCCTGCACGTTGGGATCAAGCCCTGATGTTTCCCGGGCCTACCCTGCAGGCGGCGATGACCCGAGTCATCGAAGGCGCCATCAACCGGGCACTGTTATTGGACCCGGTTGGGCGTCGCGCGCTGCTCGAAGCCCTCACTGGCACCGTCCAGTTTCATATAACGGCGCCCCTTGCGCTTACCCTCACCCTGCAACGGCGTAACGACGCAGTGGCTGTGGGCAGTACACCGGTTACCGATGCCGCTTTGGAGTTTGCTGGCCCGCCGCTGGCGTTTGCCGCATTAGCGGCGGGCGACCACCAGGTGTTTGCGCAAGGCCGCCTGGCCGTTACCGGCGATGCGGGGCAGGCTCATCAGTTCCAGCGAGCGCTGGACCGGCTTCAGCCTGACTGGGAAAGCGCTCTGGCTCACCACATCGGCGACGTTCCGGCGCACTTCCTTGGCCAGCGGATACGAGCGGCCGTGCGCTGGAGCCGTCACGCGTCGGCAACACTGAACGCCAATATCGAAGAATATATCCACGAAGAGAGCAGCCACCTCCCCGGCCGCGCGGAACTGGAAGCCACCTTTGAGGACATAGATCGCCTGAACCTGCAAACCGAACGATTGCAGGCCAGGATTGAACAGCTGGAGCAACGTCCCAACTCTCCCGACCCACAAACTTCGGAGTCACTGTGACCCGCGTGCAACGCCTGTTTCGTATTGCCTGGGTACTCTGCAAGTACCGGCTGGATGAATTTCTGCCACTGGCAGAGCTACCGCCCGCCCTGAGAGTCCTGTTCGTACTCGCGCCCTGGCACCTGTTTCCAAAACCAAAGCTCGACCGGGGCGACAGGCTCCGCCTGGCACTAGAAGAACTGGGGCCTATTTTTGTCAAGTTTGGCCAGATCCTCTCCACCCGCCGCGACCTGCTGCCCGATGACATGGCCCTCTCGCTGCAACAATTGCAGGATCGCGTGCCCCCGTTTCCGGGCGCTCAGGCCCAGGCCATCATCGAGCGCTCGCTGGCCGCTCCCGTGGGCGAGCTGTTTGCCGAGTTTGACCAGGCTCCGATGGCATCAGCCTCTGTGGCCCAGGTCCACGCCGCCACAATGCCCGATGGGCGCCGGGTGGTGGTAAAGGTTATCCGCCCCAGCATTGAGCGCACCATCCGCCAGGACATTGCCCTGATGTATCTCATGGCGCGTGGTCTGGAGCGCTACTGGTCCGAGGGCCGCCGACTCCGGCCGATAGAAGTGGTACAGGACTACGAGGCCACCATCTACGACGAGCTGGACCTGCAGCGCGAAGCCGCCAACGCCAGCCAGCTGCGCCGAAATTTTGATCAGTCGTCACTGATCTACATCCCCTCCATCGACTGGCAACACACGCGCAAATCCGTGTTGGTCATGGAACGCATCCAGGGCATACCGGTCGCCGATGTTGACGCCCTCAATGCAGCAGGCGTCAACATGAAAGTGCTGGCGGAGAAAGGTGTGGAGATTTTTTTCACACAAGTTTTCCGGGACAGTTTTTTCCATGCCGACATGCATCCGGGCAACATCTTCGTGGACGCCACCAACCCTCAGGACCCTCGATACATTGCCATCGATTTCGGTATCGTCGGGACGCTGGCGCCGGATGACCAGAGCTACCTTGCGCGAAATCTGCTGGCGTTTTTCCGCCGCGATTATCGCCAGGTCGCCGAACTGCACATTCAATCCGGCTGGGTACCGCCCCACACCCGGGTAAACGAGTTTGAAGCCGCCATTCGCACGGTCAGCGAGCCCATTTTCGAGCGCCCGTTGAAAGATATTTCCTTTGGCCAATTCCTGTTGCGCTTGTTTCAAACCGCTCGCCGCTTCGAAATGGAAGTCCAGCCGCAGCTGGTGCTGTTGCAAAAGACTTTGCTTAATGTGGAAGGGCTCGGCCGCCAGCTGTATCCAGAGCTGGACCTGTGGAGCACCGCGCAACCGTTTTTGGAAACCTGGATGCGCAAGCGCATTGGACCGGCCGGGCTGTTACAATCATTGCAGTCGCATTTGCCGGCCTGGCTGGAACAGTCCCCGGAAATGCCGCAGCTGGTCCACGATGCACTGTTGCAGATACGCAACACCCAGTCTGGCGGGGCCCAACAAGCCGCGCACCTGGAACAGCTGAGGCAGCAGCAGGCTCTCACTGACAAGCGCTGGCGCCGCACGGGGTTGGCAGCTGTTCTGGTCACCGCGGCAATTTTAACCAGCCGGGAGGACGTGCTGGTATTGGCGCAGGACGTCCCGACCCACGGCTGGATTTTGCTGGGCGCGGCCGCCTTGCTGGTGTTTAAACGCACACGTTGATTTTTTATCGATCGGTTCAGGATTCACAGAAATGCAAGATTCATCACCTACAGTTGGGACCCTGGCTTGGCTGGACAGTGTACGCTGGACTGCTGACGGCCTCGTCCCGGCCATTGCCCAAGACGCCGCAACCGGCGCCATACTGATGATGGCCTGGATGAATCGCGAGGCATTGGCGTTGACGGCGACAGAAGGTCATGCGGTTTACTGGTCCCGTTCGCGGTCTCAGCTCTGGCGTAAGGGTGAGTCCTCGGGGCACAATCAGAAAGTGCTCGAAATTCGTCTCGATTGTGACGAAGATGTGATTCTGCTGAAAGTCGAGCAGCAAGGCGGTATCGCCTGCCACACCGGTCGCAAAAGCTGTTTCTACCGCCGCCTGGAAGGCGATCAGTGGGTCAGTGTGGAGCCGGTTTTACGGGACCCGAACGACATTTACCGCAAGGACTGACGTCTCGCCCGGGTAACCCGTTTACCCAGTGAGGCCTTTGGCCACGCAGCAGATTAAGAGATTAACCGGACGAGACACTTGGGAGACTACCGGAATGAATGATGTACTGGAGCAACTGGCCAAAGTGCTCGAAGCGCGTAAAGCCGCCGCCCCGGATACCTCCTACGTTGCCAGCCTCCACGCCAAGGGCCTTAACAAGATTCTGGAGAAGGTCGGTGAGGAGTGCACGGAAACACTGCTGGCGGCAAAGGATGCCGAGCACAATGGGGACACCGACCACCTGGTTTATGAAACCGCCGATCTGTGGTTTCATACTCTGGTGATGCTGTCCAATCTCGGTCTGGGACCGGACGCGGTGCTGGGCGAACTGGCCCGCCGGTTTGATCTATCAGGGCTGGATGAGAAAGCCGCCAGAAGCGGACAAAACACAGACTGACACACCCGCTACAACACCGGAATGTTCGATTATTGGTTCCGGTAGCGTACAATCAAAACAATAGCGTATTCATGTTGATGAGGAATCCACTATGGGCATCAGTATCTGGCAACTGTTAATCGTACTTGGCATTGTGGTTCTACTGTTCGGAACCAAAAAACTGCGCAACATCGGCACCGACCTGGGCGGCGCCATCCGTGGCTTCAAGAAATCCATGGGTGAAGATGACACGGCCAAGAGCGACGCCAACATTGAGAGCAAGTCCGGTGGCCAGGTTTATGAGGCCAAGGCAGAACAGGCAGAAAAGGCCGAAGACAAACCCCGCACCTGAGTAAGGCCTGAATGTTCGATATCGGCTTTCTTGAGATTGTGATCTGCGGCGTCATTGCGTTGCTGGTTCTCGGCCCCGAGCGTCTTCCTACGGCTGCCCGGGCGGCGGGACGCTGGGTAGGAAAAAGTCGCCGCATGGTCAGCCACTTCACCTCGGAACTCGACCGTCAACTGAAAGCGGACGAGTTGCGTGAGCAGTTGCGTAAGGCCGGTGACGTCGGTCTTGAGGATGTGGAAAAGAATGTGCGTGGCGCTCTGGATGAGGCTAAGAAATACGAGCACATGATTCTACCCGACAACGTCGCCAAGGCCCCCAGACCTGCACCGGCCAGTCGCCGGCAAGCAGTTCAATCCAATGAGGATCAACCGACACCGGATGCCGTGGCCGTTGACAGCCCGGCGAGAGAATCCCGGGACGACCAGACCCAAAGCGGGGCAACCGAAAACCTCGAAACAGAGCCTGCCATCAAAGAACACACGTCGGATAACCGGCCATGAGCGAGAACCCAACAGACGCCCAGTCGCCTGATCCGGCACTGGAACCGCAAGAGATGCCGCTGGTCGAGCATTTGCTGGAACTGCGCAATCGCCTGCTAAAGGTTGTCCTGTCAGTGCTGCTGTGTTTCGCCGTTATTTATCCGTTTGCCAACGAGCTGTACCTCTGGCTCTCGCAGCCGCTGCGGGACCTGCTACCCGAAGGCCAGATGATGATCGCTACCGACATCACCTCGCCGTTCTTTGCGCCCCTGAAGCTGGCGCTGGTGGTGGCCGTCTTTGCCGCGATCCCGTTCATTCTCTACCAGGTCTGGAGCTTCATCGCGCCGGGCCTGTACAAACATGAGAAAAAGCTCGCTTTTCCCTTGCTCGCCACCTCGGTGCTGCTGTTTTACCTCGGCGCGGCGTTCGCCTATTTCGTGGTGTTTCCACTGGTCTTTGGTTTTTTTACCGCCATCGGTCCGGAAGGCATCGTGGAATTGCCAGACATTAGCAGTTACCTGAACTTTGTCCTGAAGATGTTTTTTGCCTTCGGGGTCGCCTTTGAAATCCCCATTGCCACCATTCTGATGATTCTGTCCGGCGTGACGACGCCGTCCGACCTGGCGGCCAAACGTCCCTACGTGGTGGTGGGCTGCTTCGTCATCGGTATGCTGTTAACCCCACCGGACATCATCTCCCAGACTTTGCTCGCCGTGCCCATGTGGATTCTGTTTGAGCTTGGCATCCTGTTTGGCCATCTGGCGCAACGCCGCCGTACCTCCGACCCACTGGATTCGCCCGACGAATGAACCTGGCGCTCCTGTTTGATGACGATTTTATCGCGCCAGACCGGGTGCGCCTGACCGGTCGCCGCTATGGCCATCTCACCACCGTCCTGAAGGCCGCCATCGGGGATCGCGTCACGGTCGGCAAGGCCAATGGCCTGATTGGCGAAGGCTGCATCACTCACCTTGATCATCACAACGCCGAGCTGCAGGTGGTACTGGACCGGCCGCCCCCACCGCCATTGCCTCTCTCCCTGGTGCTGGCGATGCCGCGCCCGAAAATGCTGCGGCGGGTCCTACAGACCTGCGCGGCTCTAGGCGTCAAGGATATCTGGCTGATCAACGCCTACAAGGTCGAGAAAAGCTTCTGGCAGACGCCCTGGTTGTCCGAGGCCAGTCTGCAGGAAAACCTGACCCTGGGTCTTGAGCAGGCCCGGGATACCTGGATGCCGACCGTGCAGATTCGCAAACTGTTCAAACCGTTTGTGGAGGACGAACTGCCGGCCTTGCTGGCAAAACGGCCCGGCCTGGTCGCCCACCCCGGCACCGAAACTCCTTGCCCGACCCACAGCAATACACCGGCGACCCTGTGCATTGGGCCTGAAGGCGGGTTCACACACTATGAAGTGGACAAATTGGAGAGTGCCGGCGCCAAACCCGTCCATCTCGGCCCCAGAATCCTCCGCGTCGAAACCGCCGTGCCGGTTCTGGTCAGTCGCCTGTTTGATCTGGCTGGCTTCTGAGCCCCATCGCCTCAATGGCGAATCGATTTCGAAGCCCAGGGGTGCGGTTCAGCCACCGCATACCGGTATTGCGCAACCAGCGAAGCGATAATTCATCCCGGGCAAACAGCCGCTTGAAGCCTTCCATAGCAGCCATCATGGCCAGGTTTTCGCCTTTACGCCGGCGCTGGTAGCGGTGCAAGACGGCATCATCCGATGCGGGTCGCTGGGTGATTCGGGCCTGGGCCAACTCATCCAGCAGGACCCTCACATCGCTGAAACCCAGGTTTGCCCCCTGCCCGGCCAACGGATGAATACTGTGGGCGGCGTCGCCTACCAACACCACACCGGCGTCAACATAATCCTTGGCGTGACACTGCCTGAGGGCGAAACTGTACCGTTTGGAAACCCCAAGGATGGCGCCCAGGCGATGCTCAAAGGCCCGGCCAATGGCCACGCAAAAGGCCTGATCATCCAGCGCCATCAGACGTCGGGCTTCGTCGGTGTCTTGCGACCAGACCACGGAACAGAACCGGGAGGCACCGGATTCCGTCAATAACGGCAACAACGCCAGCGGCCCGGTTTGGGTAAAACGTTGCCAGGCCGTGAATTGATGATCCAGCTCCGTTTCCACAGTGCACACGACGGCGTGCTGATCATAATCCCATTCCCGGGTCGGCAAGCCTGACCATTGCCTGATTCGGGAGTGGGCGCCGTCCGACGCCACCACCAGATCTGCGGTCAGTACCTGGCCACTGTCGAGGCCAACAACGCGGCGACCGTCTGACATCGCCATGCTCTTTATTCGGACCCCACTGAACAGCGCCACTTTGCTGCGTGTCAGGGCCTGGAACAGCGCTTGGGTCAGAATCCGGTTTTCAACAATCACGCCCAGCTCCGGAGCGTGCAGTTCGTCCGCGTCAAAACGGATACGACCGGTCCCATCGCCGTCCCAGACCTCCATCGCCTGATACGCACAATGGCGTTGCGTCAGAACGTCCGACCATACCCCAAGACGGGAGAGCAAGGCTGCACTGGCCGGTGAAATGGCACTGACCCGGGGCTCGAAGTCTGCTGCTGTACCCGCGTCCGCCACCGCGCTGACCAATGCTTCCAAAGGCTGACTTTCCACCAGTGCCACGCGCCACCCCTGGGCAATCAGACCGAGCGCCATCGAACTGCCCACCATGCCTCCGCCGGCCACCAGAATGTCGAACTGCGAGTTGTCTGCGCTCATTGGCCTGCGTCGCCTTTTGGTTCGCCAGCCGACATACCGGGCATGCGGGTTTGGCGGCGCCCTAAGCCCATGGCCTGCTCGCTGAACCAACGCTTGGCACCCGGCAATAGGTCCAACCCGACCAGCCCGGCATCTCGCACCGCTGCCACCCATCGCGATTCGTGCCCGAACAGCTGAATCAGGGAATTGGAAAAACGCACGGTCTGGCGCCAGTCCTGCCGGTGTTCGGCCTGAAACTGCTGAAGGATACCCAGCGTGCCCAGAGGCTGGCCCTCACGGACCGCCCGGGCGAAGGTGTCGGTCAGCACCATTAATCCGCGCAATGCCAAATTGAAGCCTTGACCCGCCACCGGGTGCAGAGTGTGAGCCGCGTTGCCCACGAGCACTACGCCCTGGCGAACAGGCTCGGCAACGGTGGTCAGTGTCAGCGGGTAATGGGAGCACTCGCCCACGTGTTCAATCCGCCCCAGACGCCAACCAAAACGCGCCTGCAGCCGCGCACACTTATCCGCATCGGATGCCGCCAGCACTTCGGACAACTGGGCGTCGGACAACGTCCACACCAGTGTTGATTCACCGCTGGCGTGATTCGGGTTACCCCGGGGCAAAAGCGCCATCGGGCCGGCATCCGTAAAACGCTCATAGGCCACAAAGTCGTGGGCACGGGCGGTGGTCACATTGGCAATCAGTGCATGTTGCTGATAGTCCGCGTGGTGCGCCCGGAAGCCCAGCGCTTCCCGCAAGCCGGACCGGCCACCGTCTGCGACGACCAGACACTGTGTGTCAACGGAATCAGGAACGCCATCGATCGTGACGGAAACCCGAACGCCGCGCTCTGTTGGCTCGACCTGTTCAACCTTAGCAGGGGCCTGCCACTGCACACTGGGGCAGTGAGCCAATGCCCGGACCAGGGTTTGGCCGAGCCAGCGATTGTCCACCACGTAGCCCAGCGCCGGCTTCTGATGCTCTGCGGCACTGAGCCGACTGGCGCCAAAATGGCCTTTGTCGGAGACGTGGATATTCCGGATGGGGGTGGCATGACGGGACAGCTCGGGCCAAAGGCCCAATCGCTCGTATATTTTTCGCGATCCCCAGGAGAGCGCGGTGGAGCGAGCGTCATAACTGGGCTGGTAATGGCTGTCGCTGCTCTCGCTGGCAAGTGGAAAATGTTCAATTACTCGAACACTCAGCGAGGGTGCATGCCGGGCCAGCGCCAATGCCAGCGTTGCACCTGCCATACCACCGCCAGCAATGACTATGTCACTGAATTGTTCAGCCACGGGATTCACCGTCTCAGGAAGCCATCAAGGCTTCGATCTCACTGATTTCCTTCGGCACACCGTCACTCAACACCCGGCAGCCATCCTTTGTCACCACGACATCGTCCTCAATACGGATGCCAATGCCACGCCATTGCTCATTGACCTCGGTATTGCCCGGCGCGATGTACAGACCGGGTTCAACCGTCAAGGCCATGCCCGGCTCCAGCACGCGCCAGGCGCCGCCGACCTTGTAATCCCCGACATCGTGCACGTCCAGACCCAGCCAGTGCCCCGTGCGGTGCATGAAGAACGGCCGGTAGGCTTCCTGCGCCAGGGCATCGTCCAGTGACAGGTTAATCAACCCCAGATCCACCAGTCCCTGAGTCAGCGCTCGCAATGCCGCTTCGTGGGGGTGATTCCAGTGGTTGCCCGGTCGTACGGCATCGATGGCTGCGTACTGGGCGGCCAACACCACCTCGTACAGCGCCCGCTGAGGCTCACTGAAACGCCCGCTGACCGGGAAAGTGCGGGTGATGTCCGAAGCGTAGCACTCAAGCTCACAACCGGCATCGATCAGCACCAGGTCGCCCTCGGCCAGCGGGGCACTGTTTTCAATGTAATGCAGAATACAGCCATTGGTGCCGCCACCAACGATGGACGGATACGCCGTGGAGCGCGCGCCATGCTCCATGAAGGTATGGATCAGCGTGGCTTCCAGGTTGTACTCATGGCCACCCTGACGGGCACGCACCATGGCATTGCAATGAGCTTGCGCACTGATTTCCCCTGCCCGGGCCATGGCCTTGATTTCATTCGCGCTTTTATACAGTCGAAGATCGTGGAGCATGTGCTCCAGGGCCACAAACTCCCCTGGGGGCTGTGCACCGGAACGGACCTTGCTCCGAATGATGTGGATCCAGTCCATGACCTGGGTATCAAACGCCTGATCCTTACCCAGTGGGTAGTAGACCCGGCTGCGCCCTTCGATCATGCCAGGCAGAATTTCATCAATATCGGCAATGGGAAAGGCATCGTCTAGGCCAAAACGCTCAATGGCGCCTTCCGGACCGGCGAGAAACCCATCCCAAAGTTCTTTCTCCGGGTTGCGCTCCTTGCAAAACAGGACCGACTCCCCGTGTTCCCGGCCGGGAATCAGCGCCAGCACCGCATCCGATTCACCAAAACCGGTCAGATACTGAAAATCACTGTCCTGACGAAACGGATGCAATACGTCCCGGTTGCGCGTGCGCTCGGGTGCCGCCGCCACAATGGCAATGCTGTCTGGGGCCATCTGTTCCATCAGTCTACGGCGACGGTCGGCAAACTCGGACATGGGAATAAACGGCTTCATGGATGCTCCCGCAACACGAATGATTCATTAATGCAGTGTATTTTCACCAGCGGGTGCCTTCACCGGCTCGTTGAACTCGGTAAACACGGCCAGGGCACCCAACCGTACATACTCGGTGATCTCGGTAAACTGGTATTCACCCTCGTCGCTGTCCTCTTCGGATTCCGCGACCTGACTGATGGCCACAAAATCCTCAATGAGTTCGCGAATCTCTTCCGGTGCCTGGCCCAAAGACTCGCTTGCGACCAGAGCCATGCCTTCGAGGAAGCCCCGCACCCACGCTGACAGCGCCTGCAGTCGCTGGTCAAGGGCGTACTCGTCATCCGGCAGCAAGGGCTTGAAACTCATATCCGCCGCATTCAGTTGCACCAGGGCCCGGTCGTAAGCGCCCGACATAAACGATGCCAGCTCCGGTGACTCGTCCGCCACAGAGGTCGCCAGTCCCATATGCTCACAGACAATGGTCATCCAGGCGTCCTCATCCATACGCTTACCCGCAGTCAAACGGCCACACAAACTGCCATGCAACTCCGAGGGATGGCTGAACGCCTTGTGGACTGTATACACATTGGCCCAGGACTCAAAGCCTGTGGGGTCAACGTCGACGTCGTCGATGTGGCGCATACGAAAAAGGTTTCCTGTGTTCGTTGAATGAATAGCCTATCCTACCATTCGCCGCCGCCATTCTCACCTTCGGCACCCGGGAGAAAGACCGTGGCGATGCTCTCAAAATGACCATAAATGTCCAAGTGACAACGCTGTAAATTGACCACTTAAGGGTCCGCACTTATAGTTAGTCACAATCCATTGAAACGATGTTGGATACGCCATGGAACAGCCCGAATTGCAAGCGCTGGCAGACAAGCTTGACCGTCTGATTGAGCGCTGCCAAAAATTGGAGCAAGACAATGCGGCCCTGCGGGAGCTGCAGGACGACTGGAACCGGGAACGGTCGCAGCTCAACCAGAAAAATGATCTCGCAAAAAATAAAATTGAAGCCATGATTGGCCGCCTCAGAGCCCTGGAGCAACACTGATGTCCCAACAGCCGACAACCGTAGAAGTCGATATTCTCGACAAGGAATACCTCGTCGCCTGTCCAGATGAAGCCCGCGACGCCCTGCGCCAGGCCGCTCGACACCTGGACGCCAAAATGCGGGAGATCCGCGCCAGCGGTAAAGTATTTGGCACCGAACGCATTGCGGTGATGGCGGCACTCAACATCACACACGACATGCTTGAGCAACACAGCATGTCCGATTCGGCCGCGGGCTTACTGCACGCCATGGACGCCAAGTTGAGCAAGGCGCTGGGCGAGTCTGAAGCCGATTCCTGAACATTAATCCACGATCGCATTTGCAATTCGCCCCGGTTATCCACGTATAATGATCCAACTTCCTGGGCTGTTCGCTGGTCGGATACGTCCTCGAGCCGATGCGCATTACCCAGGTGGCTACTTCAGGGCATTGTGAGCATGTCCCCCACGAGGGGAAAGCCTAATATGTCACAGCGGCCACCAACCTTGAACTTTGGGTTCAAGGGCAACATCCGATAACGGCAGTTCGGGAAGCTTTAATTTTTCAACCAGTTACACAGCCTCCGGCATTACCTCGCGAAATCCGCACAAGTTTCAAAGACCGCTTGGCAGCCGCCATCCCGTTCGTCCCTTAAGCCCGCGAAGTGTTTCCGCCCCCATGCGGAAATAATGCGACCAAGAATCCCCCAGTGGCCGACCCGTGAACGCAAGCCCTTGCGAATTGCCCCATCATTTGCAATAACAGCGGTATTGAAAAGCCCCAGGTCCCGTCAAAAGGAAATATTGCATGCGGTTCCCGCTTAACCGAGCCCTCAAAATGGTGGTAGCAGTCGCACTGTGGATGCCCCTGCCGAGCATTGCAGGCATCACCGAAGTCGTGCTGTTCCCCGATCAGGCAACCGTTACCCGCGCAGAGTCGCGAGCCGTAACCGCGGGCGGCGGACAACTTACGATCCCCGACTTGCCAGCCGGACTGATCGATTCGTCTCTGCGGGTGTCATTGTCCGGCAAAGGGGTTGCGCTGGGCCAAACATCGTTGCACACGGAACAGCGCGCCAACCCGGTGGCCGAACGCATAATAAGCCTCGAAGCGGCGCTGCTCAGCGTCGTGGATGACCTGCAAGTACTGGACGATGATATCCGGGCCGCCCAATATCGACTGACCCTGCTCGATAACCTGACGACACGACCGGGCGACACCCTGAACGCTGCAGACATCAATACCACGGCGGATACCATTCACCAACAGGCCCGCGACGCACTGGCATCCATTCGTCGGGTAGGGATTCAGAAACGCGACCTGCTCAAAGAGCGCAGCCGTCTTGAACGGGAGCTCGCGGCCATCCAGCACAGTGCCAAGGCGGTTAAGCACCTGACCCTGACCTACCAGGCCGCGGCCGCTTCCGATGTGGTGGTGTCCGTCACTTATCAAACCCGTCAGGCCGGTTGGGACAGCCAGTACGATGCCCGCCTGGACACCGAAGCCGGAACCCTTGATTTGAGTCATCTGGCGGTGATCCACCAGAACACTGGGGAGGACTGGACCGGCGTGGCGTTGTGGCTTTCAACCGCCAACACCGATGCCGGAGGCCAATTGCCCGAACTGTCGTCCTGGTTCGTCGCGCCCCGCCAGCCCGCGATGGCTCCGCGTCAACGTGAGGCCGCGAGCATTGCGATGGAATCGGATGCATTCAACAAAGGCGCAACGCAACCGCAAACCGCAAATCTGGAGCAAGCAGGACTGAGTCAGCGGTTTCGCATCCCCGGCACGGTGACGATTCATGACGGCAGCCGGCAACGGCGACTATCCGTGGCACACTACCCACTGGCCGCCGATGTCAGCACCCACATGGTCCCGGCTTTGTCGAGCCGGGGGTATATCCATGCCAGCGCGCAGTATGATGGCGCTGTCACGCTACCAGCGGCGCCCGTTTGGCTCTATCAGGACAATCAGTTTACCGGCCACAGCCGATTGGCTCAGGTGCAGCCAAACGAAACTCTCGCACTGGCGTTCGGTGTCGATGACAAGGTATCGGTGGCAATCACCCGGGACGCCGATCAGCGCGGGGAAAAAGGCCTGATCAATGGCGAAAAGTACCTCCAACGCCTGAACCGCTACACCATCGCCAACAATCATCCACAACCGGTTAAATTGCGGGTATTGGACCGGTTGCCGGTATCGCGAAACGATGACATCACGATCACCTACCAGTCGATTTCCACCCCGGTCCAGGAAAATGTCGATGACAACCAAGGTGTCATCGCCTGGGATCGCTTGTTACAGGCGGGACAAACCCTGGTGCTTAGCGCCGGATTTGAACTGCGCGTGCCCGAGGAGCAGGAGTTACCGTGGCTACCCTGATGACACACACCACCATGCCGATGCTGGCCAATGCCGACACCCTCTCGCGGACACAGCTTCGTAATGAGTTGCGACAACGGCGCCAGGCACTGACCCTCTCGCAGCAAACGCTCGCCGCCAAGCGGCTGGCGCGCCGCCTGCTGGGCGACCCGACCTTGTTCCGGGCGCGTCATATCGGCGTGTATCTGCCCAACGATGGTGAAATCGACCCGTCACTGTTTGTGGCGCAGGCACGGTTGCGAGGCATTCAATTCTATCTGCCGGTACTGCATCCGATTCATAAAGGACGGCTGGTGTTTAGCCCATTCGACCCGGACACGCCATTGCGCGAAAACCGCTTTGGCATTCCGGAGCCGGAATTCGATGACGGTCTGAGGCGACCGGCGTGGGCATTGGATGCGGTGTTGATGCCGCTGGTAGGCTTTGACTCGGAAGGCGGCAGACTGGGCATGGGAGGCGGTTTTTATGACCGCACCTTTGCCTTTTCACGCCGTGTCTGTGACCTAGCACCGAAACTGATCGGTCTAGCCCACCACAGCCAACAGGTAGACAAACTTCCGATCGCGTCCTGGGATATCCCGTTACACGCCATCGTCAGCGACCAAGGCAAGTATCGCATCGGGCACTGAATCCCGGTGCCGTCAATCCGCGAAGAAAGACACCAGCGGAGCGTCGGCTGCCGGTTCCGACACTTGCCGGTCATCGTCAGAGAACTGGATCGACGTCAAACCCGTGATGGCCAAACCGATAAAGAAAATTAAAACGACGGCCCGGATCATATCAGGCTTGCGTTCCATGAGGCGTATACTCCATTGCTCAGGCGTTAAAGCCTTGCAAAATCAGACAGCTATTTTAGATAAGTAGAATCAGCTGAAAGACTAACATGCATCATGGATTTTACAATTTTTCACAGATTAAAAAATTTTAATCTCACTCGCGAATCGCCGTTTTGCGTTATCCATTGCCATTGCCGGCCCCCAGAAAAAGTTTGTAGGCTTCGTTTTCGGTGACATTTTCATAGCGAAAACCCACCTTATCCAGCATGGATTCAAGCGCATCCGATTCATCATCGGAGACCTGAACGCCCATCAGCACACGGCTGTAGGCCGACCCGTGATTGCGGTAGTGGAACATGGAAATATTCCAGCGAGTGCCCAATGACATCAAGAACTTGAGCAAAGCACCCGGGCGCTCGGGAAACTCGAACTGATACACCTTTTCGCGGCCCACATTGGGCGCATGTCCGCCCACCATGTGACGAATATGCTGCTTGGCCAGGTCACTGTCGGTCAGGTCCAGAACGCCATAGCCTGTTTCGCGCAGGTCCTGCACCAACTCGTCGCGCCCCAGACCGCCATGCTGAATCTGGATACCAACAAAAATGCAGGCTTCCTCAGCATTGGAATAACGATAATTGAACTCGGTAATGTTGCGCTTGTGCAAGGCATTGATAAACGATTTGAAAGCACCCGGACGCTCGGGAATCGTGACCGCCAGAATCGCCTCGCGCTTCTCGCCAATTTCCGTGCGCTCAGAGATATAGCGCAGGCGGTCAAAATTCATATTGGCGCCGCTGAGCGTACCGATCAGGTTTTCACCTTCAATCTGCTCGCGCTCGACGTATTTCTTGATGCCCGCCACCGCCAACGCCCCGGCTGGCTCGGAAATCGACCGGGTATCTTCGAACACGTCCTTGATGGCCGCACAGATCTCATCGGTTGATACGGTAATCACCTCGTCCACCAGATCCTTACAGATCTCCCAGGGGTATGCGCCGATCTGTTTCACCGCGACACCGTCGGCGAAAATACCCACTTCATCCAGCACCACCCGCTCACCGGCGGCCATGGCGGCTTGCAGACAGTTGGAGTCATCGGGCTCGACCCCGATCACCTTTATTTCGGGCCGAAGGTACTTGATGTAAGCCGCGATGCCGGCGATCAGGCCGCCACCGCCAACGCACACGAAAATCGCATGAATAGGCCGGGTAAACTGCCACATCAACTCCATGGCAATGGTGCCCTGACCTGCAATCACATCTGGATCGTCGTAGGGGGGAATATAGGTGTATCCGTGTTTCTTGATCAATTCCTGCGCATGGGCGGCCGCCTCATCGAAGGCATCGCCTCTCAAAACCACTTTGGCGCCGTGATCCCGTACCGACCGGACTTTGATTTCAGGCGTGGTCTGGGGCATCACGATGACCGCCTTGATGCCCAGTTTTTTCGCCGCCAATGCGACGCCCTGGGCGTGGTTGCCTGCCGATGCACAGATGACGCCTTTTGCCTGCTGCTCCTCAGTCAGTTGGACGATCGCATTGTAAGCGCCGCGAATCTTGAACGAGAACACCGGCTGCAAATCCTCACGCTTGAGCAGCACCGTGTTATTCAGGCGCTTGGACAGGCTGCGCGCTTCGGTCAATGGCGTCTCAATCGCCACATCGTAGACTCGGGCATCGAGGATTTTTTTGATGTAGCGTTGAGGCATCGTGTTCACGTCCATGGGTCATCCATACAAATAGCGAAAACCGGGTGCACATCCGGCGAAAATAAGCGCACAGTGTAGAAAGTTTGCAGAGCTGCCGTCTACAACCCTTGCCGCCCGGCCGGTATAATAACCAAGAAAATCGTCTTCCCCCCCTACTCCTGGAGCCAATCAATGAATCAGGACGAGCTTAAACAGGCCGTCGCGCAAGCAGCCCTCGACTATATCGCACCCAAGCTGAAAAGTGACAGCATCATCGGTGTCGGGACGGGCAGCACTGCCAATTTCTTTATCGACCTTCTGGCCGATCGACGAACCGACTTTGAAGGCGCCGTTGCCAGCTCCGATGCCACTGCGGAGCGTCTGAAGGGCCACGGCATCCCGGTGTATGAGCTCAACAGTGCATCGGAAATAGAATTCTATGTCGATGGGGCCGATGAGACCAATGCCCGTCTGGAACTGATCAAAGGCGGCGGTGCCGCGCTGACCCGCGAGAAAATTGTTGCCGCGGTTGCTGAAACCTTTATCTGTATCGCTGACGAATCCAAGATGGTGGATGTGCTCGGCCGGTTTCCATTGCCCCTGGAAGTCATCCCCATGGCACGCAGTTATGTCGGTCGGGAAATTGTGAAACTCGGAGGCGATCCGGTTTACCGCGAGGGCGTGACAACCGACAACGGCAACATCATCATCGACGTCCATAACATGGACCTCAGCCGTCCGATTCTGGTGGAAGAGAAAATCAACCAAATCGTTGGCGTGGTCACCAATGGCTTGTTTGCCCGCCGCCCGGCGGACGTACTGTTACTGGGCACGGACAAAGGCGTCGACACTATTCACCGCGCAGGTATTTAAAGCACTGCACGCCAAGCGGCTGCAGACAGCATAGCGTTCCTGACTCAGTGAGTGACAGGCTGGATCAGGAAGGCGTACATGTACCACAATTTTCTGCACTCGATTATAACCAAGCGCTTGCTTGGTTAAAATGATTCAGCGACACTGACTCTCACACCCAACTGCGGAGCGTCTGACCGTGTCTGATTATTTTAACGAAACCCACCAGCAGGCGCGCCTGAGCGCTCGTAGATTCGTCACCACACACGTGCTGCCACATATTGATGACTGGGAAGAGGCCGGTGGGTTTCCCCGAGATCTCTATCGTCAGGCCGGCGCGGATGGCCTCCTCGGCATCGGCTTCCCGGAGGCCCTTGGAGGCAGTGGCGAACACGATGTTTTCCTGAAGATTGCGGTCTCCGAGGAATTAATGCGTTCCACCTCCGGCGGCCTGGTGTCGAGCCTGGGGTCGCTCGATATTGCCCTGCCCCCCGTCGTAAAATGGGCCAGGCCAGAGCTTCGTGAGCAGGTCGTGCCCGACGTGCTTCGTGGTGACAAAATTGCGGCCCTGGCCATCACCGAGCCCGGTGGCGGCTCCGACGTGGCCAACCTGACCACGCGGGCGGTGAACAAAGGTGACCACTACGTCGTCAATGGCAGCAAGACCTTTATTACCAGCGGCCACCGAGCCGATCACTACACCGTAGCGGTGCGCACCGGCGGGCCAGGACATGCCGGTATCAGCCTACTTCTCGTGGACCGGGGCATGCCCGGTTTTAGCACCGGCAACAAACTTCGCAAGATGGGCTGGTGGGCCAGCGATACCGCCGAATTGTTTTTCGATGACTGCCGGGTGCCCGTCGACCGCCTCATTGGCGCTGAAAACACCGGTTTTGCCGCCATCATGAGCAATTTTCTGCGCGAGCGTTTGATGCTCACGGTCATGGCCTATATGACGGCAGAGATAGCCCTCGAAGCGTCACTGGAATACGCCCGCAGCCGTGAAGCGTTTGGCCGCCCGATCAATGGCTTTCAGGTCACCCGCCACAAGCTGGTTGACATGGCAACCCAGGTTGATGTCGCACGGGAATACACCTATCGCTGCGCCGCCTTGATGGAGGCCGGCAAAAATCCCATCAAGCAAGTCGCGATGGCGAAGAATTTTGCCACCGACATCTGCGAGAAGGTGACTCGAGAGGCGGTGCAGATTCATGGCGGCGCGGGCTATATGCGGGAGTCGGTGGTCGAGCGCCTTTACCGGGATGGCAAAATTCTCTCCATTGGCGGCGGTACCACTGAAATCATGAAAGAGCTGATTGGCAAACAAATGGGGCTGTGAACCCCTGCCATTGGCGTCACCCTGAAGCCGATGGCACCCTACACCATGGTTTAGTTTCGATTGTGTGCAGATACCCGTATAATTGCGCCCACTTTTTAACCGCAGTTATAACGCACCGCATACAGAGGATCGGCTATGAACTTTGATCACATCCCCGCAGGCAAAAATCCGCCGGAAGACATTTACGTTGCCATCGAAATTCCCGCCAACAGCTCACCAGTCAAGTATGAAATTGACAAAGACATGGGGGCGCTGCTGGTCGACCGCTTTATGGCCACGCCGATGTTCTACCCGGCCAACTACGGTTTTATTCCGCACACCCTGGCCGACGATGGCGACCCGCTGGATGTGTTGGTGGTCACTCCCTACCCGGTGCAGGCCGGATCAGTGATCCGCTGCCGTCCAGTGGGCGTGCTGAATATGGAAGACGAAGCCGGCGGCGATGCCAAGCTGGTTGCGGTTCCTCATGACAAGCTGACCAAGGCCTACACCGACGTCAAAGACATTGACGATCTGCCGCAGTTGCTGCGCGACCAGATCAAACATTTCTTCGAAAATTACAAAACCCTGGAAGCGGGCAAATGGGTCAAGGTTCAGGGCTGGGCGGACGCGGCCGCCGCGCGGAAAGCCATTGAAGACTCCATTGCCAACTACAAAGGCTGATGCTTTGCAGATAAAAAAACCGGGCCTTGGCGCCCGGTTTTTTTGTTTCCCACTTTGGTGACTTCGACGGGGTCAGTTACCCGGTCAGCCCTGGGACAGCAGTTCACGTAAATCGATGATGGCCGCATTGGCTCGCGACAGGTAAGCAGCCATAGTCAGGGAGTGGTTGGCCAACACTCCAAACCCGCTGCCATTCAGAATCACCGGGCTCCACATGCTGCCCTGGGTCCCTTCCAACTCAATGATGACCTGGCGCACGCTGGTCAAAGCATTCTTATCATTCAGCACCTTGCGGAAGTCTACCTCAATGGCCTTGAAAATATGCACCAGCGCCCAGGAAGTGCCGCGAGCCTCGTAAAAGGCATCGTCGAGTTTGGTCCATGGGGTTTTGATCTCTTCGCCTTTAACCGCTTCCTGTAGCGGATCGCTGTTATCGGACATTGTCATGGAGTCCTGGACCGATTGCTTGCCAACGCTCTCACCCAGTGTCCGAGACAGACTGCCGAGTCGGGTCTGCAAGTCCGCCAGCCAATTGTTGAGGTTGTCCGCCCGCGCAAAAAACTGGGCATCGGGCTGGTCTGGACGGGACAGCCGGTTCAGGTAACTTTTCAAGCCATTGATGCCGCGACGGTACTCACCCTCAGTGGAGGGAATCGCCCAACTGCCACTGTCGAAGTGGAACTGGGGCTCGGCAATGGTTAAATCCGGGTCTTCGGCCGACTGACTCTGCGACCGGCTGATGTCCTTGCGCATGGCGCGGGACAGATCCCGCAACTGCACCAGAACGCCGAACTCCCAGGCGGGCATGTTGTCCATCCACAGGCCCGGCGGAAAAATATCGTTCGAAATATAGCCGCCGGGCTTGTCGAGCAGAGTTTCAGCAATACGAATCATCGTGGCAGTGGTGGCAAACCCTGTCACCGGCTCCCGATTCATCTCGCTTGACAGGCTTCGGGTATACTCACGCACAGAGAAGGTATCAGGCTCACTGCTCCAGTACATACCAAGCACCATGGTTACAAGCAGGTAAACAATCACCAAGAGCAGGATCAGCTTGCCCAGCCGGCCGCCGGTGTAATCCTCGACGTCTTCCCTTCGCTCACGAAAATAGCCTTTTACTCTGCTCAACATATTGTCTTTTCCTGATGTCCTATTGAAAAAACGGCCGCGCCCGAGGCACCAACCACGCCACTTAGGCCCGGCTCACCATGACGCAATGATAAACAATCTGCAATAAGCGCCACTCAAGAAGCATCGCCTCTGTGGTCAACGGCTTCGGGCCTGCCAAGGTGAAACCCGGACGCGCCATCAATATTCAGTGTTTGCAGCAATGCCCATTCCTGCGCAGTTTCCACACCGGAGACAAAAACCTCGACACCACGGCTGTGAGCGATCGCCACAATGGATTCCAGATAGAAATTGTTGTCCTCATGGCGGTGGATCTCATGAATGAAGCTATGGTCAATACGCAGGGCCTTGAACGGCAGATTCCTGAGGTAGTTAAAGGGCACCCCCCCAACCCCGAATCGTTCAACGATAAAGCCCACGCCCAGCTTTCGTAAGGCCTTGACCAACTGACCAATTTCGATTCGATGGTGGCTCAACGCCTGTTCTGGAAGACCCACCCAAAACCGATCCTGGAACGTTGTGGCCTGAAGCCTGGCCACCACACCCTGCAAGAACGCAGGGTCGGCCAGCGACGAGTGCCCCAGCGTCATGCTGAGCGCCAGTCCGGGGTCCCGCGCTAACCAGGCCAGCGCCCGATCCATCACCATGAGATCAAGCCGGGCCATAAGACCAAAGCGTTCCGCCATGGGCACAAACACGGCCCCTTTAATCCACTCGCCATCTACTCGCAGCCGCGAAAATACCTGGCGATGCATCACCGTGACACCATCGCTCGCCAAGACCGGTTGCTGCCAGAGACTGACCTGCTCATCATCCATCGCCTTTATCAGCAATTCACGCCAGGCTTCGGCACCATGGTGATGGGTAATGGCCGTATCGGCACTGAAACAGCCACTGCCGTTTTCCAACTGGGCACGGCGCAGGGCCTCGTCGCAAGCCGCGAGTAAGTCACTGGCATCCATGCCCTCTTCGACCTGAGCGACACCGCCGTGGACCGCAATTTTTACCGGGTCGGCAAAATCCGAATAGACGCTATCCAGTTCGACAATCAATTGCTCCGACCAATAAAGCCCATCAGCCAACGACACCCCTGGCATAAAAACCGCAAACTCCGCGCCGGTGCGGCGGCCAGAAAAAGCACCGGCGTGGCCTTGCTCAAAGGCCTTGATGACGTCTGCCAGACACACCAGCAACCGATCGGCTTCTTCTCGACCGAAGCGCTGATTAATATCGGCAAATCCGGCCAACTGCAGCAACAACAACGATCCAATAAACGCGGTCTCTTTGGATTCCACTTCGACTTTGAGTCGTTGATCGAACGCCTGATGGCTTGCCAGCCCGGTGACGTTGTCCTCGTTGTTCAAGCGCCGCAAATGCTGGATCAGCTTGGCCTGACCATCGAATAGTTCACCCAGGTGACCTGCCATCTGATTCATGGCTTCGGTCACACGATTGAGCTCACGGGTAGATGCGCGGCTGACACGCTGACGAAAATCCCGTCGACCTATCGCCTCTGCCTGGGCTTCAAGTACCTTTAAAGGCGCCAGTGTTCGCGTCAACAGCCACCACAGGATGACCAACGCCAACCCGCCAATCAGAACCGTGCCCACGACAATGGCTCCAGTGATACGCCACAGATCCTGGTAGGCCGGTCCCGGGTGACTGACCACCTGAACGATGCCCAACTGCTGCCAACCCCGAACCACCTGAGCCTCCCCCATCGATGGCGGCAAGGCCGCCAGCGAAACGAACCACGCCGGCACCGGCAGGCCGTCCTGCGAAGCCTCCCGACCGGCAATGAGATTACCCCGGTGATCGTAGTAGTGAATTGACAGGTATCGGCCGCCGCCACTGTCGAACGCCGCATCAATGAGCGAAGACGATGCCACGGGATCGCGCCCGTCGATGGCATTGGAGAGCGACAAGCCAACCGCAGTCGCCGCATCCTGGGCGTGACCCTGCATTTGCGTGGCAATGTAATCCCGGAATCGATCAAAACTGATCGAGACGCTGGCCAACAACAACGTCAGGATCAGGCTGCCGGTAAAAATCAGCAGCACCGAACGCAGCGACATCATGCACTTTTGATAGTGCGGTTGCCTGTATTGCATCCTTGCCGCGCCTCGCTTGACTGATGGAGCACCCTGATGAAGCCCCTGCACCTGGAGCACTATAACGGCAGGGGATTTGACAAAGATTTACATAGACTCACCTACGCCGACAACATTAAACACTATAGACTCTGTAAAACGATTAGTGTTGATAATTAAAAGAAACCAGGCCAAAGCTCAATGACCGATGAGACCCAGAAGGACAAGCTCAGACAACACTTCGCCCGCCGAGTCACCACTCAGGCGCGAGTGGTGCTCGACACTTGGCAAAAACTGCGTGAGTCTCCCCGCGAAGCGCCTGCGTTTCAGGGCGACATCGCGGCCGCCACCGACAAACTGGTTCGTTATGCCCAGCGCTTTGAAATGGAAAAACACGCGGTAGCCGGACAGCGCTTGGCCGACACCCTTGCCCAATGGCCTGCGGGCACGCCTTTGAACGACGAGATCACCAATACCATCCAGCGCTCGATCGATGAATTGGGCCAAAGTACGTTACGGCGCACAGACCAGGACCAGGCAAACACGCCCCGCACTTTTCGGCGCACACCGGTCTATGTGGCACTGGGCAACATGGAAATAGCAAACCGTCTGATCAAGCAACTGGAATTTTTCGGGTTCCGGGCTTCGGCATTCCCGACACCGGACGCCTTGATGGATGCCTGCGCTCTCCACAAGCCGGAAACCATTCTGATGGATGTCAGTTTTGGCGGTGAAGAGCATCAGGGCATTGCCACCGTGGAGCGCTTGCAGGCCCGTCACGACACGCCAATCCCCATCGTTTTCGTGAGCGATGACGACGGCACCATTGAAACCCGCCTGCGGGCCTCACGCTGCGGCGGAGAGGAATTTTTCTATCCCGCCGTTGACCCCGGGCAGCTGATTGAAAAAATCGAAACCTACACCCACGGCAATACCGTCGAACCCTATCGGGTGCTGGTCCTGGACGACTCCCGTGCGCAAGCCAAGTTCATGGAGACAGTGCTTAAAAAGGCGGGCATGACGGCGCACATCATCACCGATCCCATGCAGATCATCCACGCACTGGAGGCTTTCACTCCCGAAATCATCATTCTTGACATGTACATGCCCGGCTGCACCGGCATGGAGATCGCCCGGGTCATTCGCCAGCAGGACCGACTTCACAGTGTGCCCATCATCTACCTGTCGGCCGAAGACGATGTGGGTAAACAGCTGCATGCGATGAGTTTGGGTGGCGATGATTTTTTGACCAAACCCATTGACCCGAAGCATCTGGTTGCCACCATTCACAATCGTGGCCGTCGCGCCCGCTCCCTGCTCGCACTGATGATTCGGGACAGCCTCACCGGCTTGTACAACCACACCCACACCCTGCACTTACTGGATCAGGAAATTGTCAAAGCCAGACAAAAACACCAGCCGCTGTGCTTTGCCATGATGGACATCGATTACTTCAAGAAGGTCAACGACACCTTTGGCCACCCGATTGGTGACCGGGTGTTGCGCAGCCTGTCGATGTTTCTCAAACAACGGTTACGCAAAACCGATCACATCGGCCGCTACGGTGGTGAGGAGTTCGCCATCATCCTGCCGGATACCCGAGAAGGCGATGCGCGCAGCGTATTGAACGAGATTCGTGAACGCTTCTCCGAGCTGGTCCAGCCCGCCGGCGATCGCGAGTTCAACGTGACCTTCAGCTGCGGCATTGCTTGCTGGGACGGCGAAATGTCGCCAACACTGTGTGAGCGTGCAGACCGGGCACTCTACAAGGCCAAGGCCGAGGGCCGGAATTGCGTGATCGCTGAATCAACCTGAACCGCCATACCAGGACCGTTGCAGAACCCTGACCTGCCAGCCAGGACAATCCATCCAAGGCATCCTCACAACGTCGCCCACCCTTGCCGATCTCAATCCGACCGGACTCTTTCAGACCATCAGCCGGAAAGTACCGCGGCAAGCTTGGTGACAGGTGCAACTTTCCTGTTCTTCGTCGATAACGACCTAAAACACCGGGAAGCGTTCGGAACCGGATATGAAACCAACGTCTTATGGACTCCGCCACCCGGCTTCTCGACAATGGTGGTCTTGGCGCCGATTATTACCGGCTTACAGGCCAAAAAGTATTGAATTGAAATGTTTTAGTACGCACCATGACTGGAAAATGTCGCTATTCTCGGCGATCCTGTTAAAAAACAACCGCAAGGCGCGAATAGACCATGGCAACGATTCTCGTTCTTCATGGCCCCAACCTGAACATGCTCGGTGTTCGGGAACCTGAGGTGTATGGTCATGAAACGCTCACTGACATCAATGAGCGACTGCACCGGCAAGCGGCTGATCTGGGCCATCATCTGTTGCATTTACAGTCGAATGCGGAATACGAGCTGATTGAGCGTGTTCATGAGGCACGATCCGAAGGCGTCGACTATATTCTGATCAATCCGGCCGCGTTTACCCACACCAGCGTCGCCCTTCGGGATGCCTTGCTCGCATCTGACATCCCGTTTATCGAGGTGCACCTTTCCAACGTGCACGCGCGGGAAGCCTTCCGCCACCACTCATATTTTTCAGACATTGCCGACGGTGTGATTTGCGGCCTCGGTAGCATTGGCTATGACCTGGCGCTGCAGGCAGCGCTTAAACGAATTCACTGACAAGACAGAAACGGGACAGATTATGGATATTCGCAAAATCAAGAAACTGATTGAGCTGATCGAGGAATCCGACGTTGAGGAGCTCGAGATCAAGGAAGGTGACGACTCTGTTCGTATCTCGCGCCGTCGGGAGCAACTTGCCGGCGGCCAGATGATGAGTCACTACGCCCCGGCTCCACAGCCTTACCAGGCGGACCCGACACCCCCATCGGCCGCTGACGCTGCCGCGTCGAAAGCAGAGGCAGACCCGTCTTCCCGGGGGCATGTGATCAAGTCACCGATGGTCGGCACTTTCTATGAAGCCGCCTCGCCCACCTCCAAAGCCTTTGTCACCGAAGGCCAAACCGTCAAGGCGGGTGATGTTGTCTGTATTATCGAAGCCATGAAAATGATGAACCAGATTGAAGCCGACAAGAGCGGCACAATCTCTGAGATTCTGGTGGAAAACGGCCAGCCGGTCGAGTTCGATCAGCCCCTCTTTATCATCACCTGAAAGAGCAGCTGACCCATGGCCATGATTGATAAAGTACTCATAGCAAACCGGGGCGAAATCGCGCTCCGGATATTACGCGCCTGTAAAGAGCTCGGCATACGTACCGTTGCCGTTCACTCCCAGGTGGATCGTGATCTCATGCACGTCCGGCTCGCCGATGAAACCGTCTGCATCGGGCCGAACAGCGCGACCGACAGCTACTTGAATGTGCCGGCCCTGATCAGCGCGGCGGAGGTCACTGACTCGGTTGCCATTCACCCCGGTTACGGCTTCCTGGCCGAAAATGCCGACTTTGCCGAGCAGGTCGAGAAAAGCGGCTTTCGGTTTATTGGCCCGCCCGCAGACGTCATCCGGCTGATGGGCAACAAAGTGTCTGCGATCAACTCCATGATCAAGGCCGGCGTGCCCACGGTTCCGGGTTCCGATGGTCCTATCGACGGCGATGACGAACGCACGATGAAAATTGCGCGCAGAATCGGCTATCCGGTGATTATCAAAGCGGCTTCCGGCGGCGGCGGTCGCGGCATGCAGGTCGTGCACTCAGAGGCTGCCCTGCTGAAGAGCATCCAGATTACCCAGACCGAAGCCCGCAACTCGTTCGGCGACGAGACGGTGTATCTGGAAAAATACCTGGAACGCCCCCGCCACGTGGAAGTGCAGGTACTGGCCGACACCCACGGGAACGTCATCCATCTCGGTGACCGGGACTGCTCCATGCAGCGCCGCCACCAGAAGGTGATGGAAGAAGCTCCCGCGCCAAACATCGACCAGAAAGCTCGCGAGAAAACCCTGAAGGCCTGCGTCGAAGCGTGTAAAACCATTGGCTACGTTGGCGCCGGCACCTTCGAATTTCTATATCAGGATGGCGAGTTCTACTTCATCGAAATGAATACCCGCGTGCAGGTCGAGCATCCGGTGTCTGAAATGGTCACCGGTGTGGATATCGTTCGGGAACAACTTCGCATTGCCAGCGGCCTGCCCCTGCAGTACAGCCAGGAGGAGATTAAAATCTCCGGCCATGCCATCGAATGCCGAATCAACGCGGAAGACCCGCAAACCTTTGTGCCAAGCCCAGGCAAGGTCAAGCACTACCATGCGCCGGGCGGCAATGGCGTGCGTGTCGACTCGCACCTTTACAGCGGCTACACCGTGCCACCCTATTACGATTCGCTGATAGCCAAACTGATCACCTGGGGTGATGACCGCGACATCGCCCGTCGGCGTATGAAAAATGCCCTGGACGAGCTGGTGGTGGAAGGCATCAAGACCAACCAGCCACTGCACCGAAAACTGTTGCGCGACGGTGGCTTTAAAAAGGTAGACTTCACCATTCACTACCTTGAACACCTGATACGGAAGAGCCATGCCCTGGATTCAACTACAGATACCGGCTGATCCGGACAACGCGGACCAGCTCGAAGATCTGCTCATGGAGCTCGGCGCCGATGCCGTCTCCATGGAGGACGCGGCCGACCAGCCCCTCTATGAACCGGATCCCGGCACCACGCCGCTGTGGCACGAAACCCGTGTTACCGGGCTGTTTGACTCGGATCGCAATATTGAACAATTGTGCGCCGAGATCAGCAGCCGCTGGCACCAGGAAACCCAACAGTCGTTGTCTGACATCGAGGTGACACTGGTCGAGGACAAAGACTGGGAACGTGTCTGGATGGACGATTTCACCCCACTGCGTTTTGGCGAGCGCCTGTGGATAGTCCCAAGCTGGCATGAGGCGCCCGACCCCAAGGGCGCGAACCTGCTGCTGGACCCGGGCCTGGCCTTTGGCACGGGCACTCACCCAACCACCGCGCTTTGCCTGGAATGGCTTGACGGTCACCCAGTGGCTGATAAACAGGTCATTGATTATGGTTGCGGGTCAGGCATTCTGGGGCTCGCGGCCTTGCTGCTGGGCGCCAACCATGTCATCGCCGTCGATACCGACCCACAGGCACTGGAAGCGAGCCGGGAAAATGCCCGGCGCAACGAGGTCGACGATGACCGGCTTGACCTCTACCTGCCTGCGGATGAACCCGATGCCGTCGCCCAAGTCCTGCTGGCCAACATTCTCGCTCAACCCCTGATCGGCCTTGCCCCACACCTTGCTGCCCGGGTCGTAACCGGCGGCGACATTGTGTTGTCGGGCATCCTGTCAAACCAGGCCAGAGACGTTATGGAAGCGTACGAGCCCTGGTTTATTATGGACGAACCAGAACAACGCGATGAATGGGTTCGGCTAACGGGACGCAGACGCGACAGATGACGAACACCCGCTGAGCGTCTAAACTGCCTCACTCATAGCGCTGCCCGCAACAGGATATAAGGATGACTGAAAGTACCTTGCTGACCCGCTGTCCACATTGTGACACCCGTTTCCGGGTCACCGATGAGCAGCTTGGCGTGGCCAAAGGCAAAGTACGTTGTGGCAACTGCATGAACGTGTTCAACGCCCTTGAGCACCGGCAGGAGTCGCCCCCCGAGTCCCCTTCGGCTACACCGGCACAGCCGGTCAAAGCCACACCGTCACCGAGCCCCGTTCAGGCCGGGCCCGAGTCATCCGACGGTGGCAAGCCCGCATCCGAAGACAATTTTGTTTTCCAGGACAATCCGGACGAAGATGCCACAGAGGGGCGCTACGCCGGCACCAAACTGACCTTCTCCGATGACGAGCTGAGCGACAGCTTTCGCTCGTTCGATGAGAAGGCGCCGTCCGGGTTTGACCAGCAAGACGATGGCAGCGACACCAAGTCAGTGGATGAGAGCTGGGCCGAGGCGATGCTGTTCGACGATACCGAGCCGACCCGCCGGCCAAAGCAACAACCGGCTGCCCCAGCCCCCAAGCCTAAGCCGGAATCGGCTGCCCCAGCCCCTAAACCGGAACCGGAACCGGCGATCGAATTCGAACCTGAGCCAGACCTCAAGACGCCGGAGCCAGCAGCCGACGATGATTTTTTCACCGTACCTGCGGGCAAGGACGAATCTTTCGCCGCAACCGATGACCTGGACCAACCTGGGGACAACGCCCCGCTGACGGCTGGGCAAGCCGATGAACCCTGGGACACCCCCTACCATAGCCTCGGGCATGAACCGATTGCGGTACGGCACAAACCCTCGCGAGGCTGGCTCAGCCGAATCTTCTGGGTTTTGGTCATCATCGGCCTCATCGGAGCGCTGGTATCGCAGGTGGTTTTCTATCAATTTGAGCGCCTGTCCAGCATTCCTGAGCTGCGCCCGTTTTACGAGAAAGGCTGCGAACTGGCTGGATGCGAACTCAGCCCATTGACGGCGATTGATCAAATTCAAAGCCGAAAACTGGTGGTTCGAACGGCGCCTGAAGATCGCAATTCCCTCATTGTGGATGCGGTCATTCTCAATGAGGCGGAATTTGAGCAGCCGTTTCCTGCGATTGGCCTGACGTTCTCCAATCTCAATGGCGATGTGGTCGCACAAAGCCTCTTTACGCCGGAGGAATACCTCGCCGGAGATGCCATGAATCTGTCCGCCATGCCGCCCGAGACGCCCATTCGCATTGCGATCACGATTCGGGACCCCGGCCGGGATGCAGTGAACTATAACATCACGTTTCAGCCGAACCGCCGGTAAGCGAAGACTTACCGACTCGACTCAACCAGGCTGGAATGAGCAAAAGTCAACCAAAAAGAACGAAAAATAATCAACTTTTTCACCCATCTACCTCTTCAAACCCTCAGTCCTCAGCGGTATCATTGTCGCCCCTTGTCATCTGGTGATCATTAATTCACCAGCAACACGGAATGAGACCATGTTGCCGACGGCAAAAATAGGGCCATACACGCTCCCCAACCCGCTCATTGCTGCGCCCATGGCCGGTGTGACCGACCGTCCCTTCCGTCTGCTGTGCAGGCGCCTTGGTGCGGGCCTTGCGGTGTCGGAAATGGTCATCGCCGACAGCAGTTTGTGGCATACTCGCAAATCCCGTCTCCGACTGGATCATACCGGGGAGCCGGAACCGCGCTCCGTGCAAATCGCCGGCGGCGACCCTGACATGCTGGCCAATGCCGCCAGAGTGAATGCGGCCCACGGTGCTCAGATCATCGACATCAACATGGGGTGCCCGGCCAAAAAAGTCTGCAACAAAGCGGCCGGCTCCGCACTGATGAAAGACGAGGGGCTGGTCAGGGAAATTCTGGCCGCCGTGGTCGCAGCAGTGGATGTGCCCGTTACCCTGAAAATGCGGACCGGTTGGGACAGTGAACATCGAAACGCGCCATTGATTGCTCGAATGGCGGAAGATGCCGGCATTCAGGCGCTGGCCATTCACGGCAGAACCCGGTCCGACGCTTACAAGGGCGACGCCGAATACGACACCATCGCAATGGTTAAATCGCAGGTGAGTATTCCGGTGTTTGCCAATGGCGACATTACATCGCCTCAAACGGCCCGGCAGGTGTTGGACCACACCGGTGCAGACGGCTTGTTGATTGGTCGGGGTGCCCAGGGCAGTCCCTGGATATTTCGGGAGATTCTGCACTTTCTCAAGACCGGCGAGGTGATGACACCACCGGCATTGGAAGAGGTAGAGCAGATACTCACCGAACATCTGACGGCGTTGCATGAGTTTTACGGTGATTTGATGGGCGTTCGCATCGCGCGAAAACACGTGGGCTGGTACCTGCAGTCCCATGATGAAAACAAGCAGTACAGAAAACGCTTCAACGCCATTGATTGTGCGCAGGAGCAGCAAGATTCGATTCAACAGTACTTTGCAGGCTTACGAAATGGAGAGGTATTCGCAGCATGACCGCTGAGACTTTGGCAAATGACAATCTGGCGCAACCCGCCAACGATGACGTTCATCAACTTCAAACCATTAACAGCAGCGGTAACACCGTCACCCTGCGTGACAGCGTTGAAGTGGCTTTGAAGAATTATTTCGCTCAACTCGAAGACGCACCGGTGACCGAAGTCTACCAGCTGGTGCTCTCCGAAGTAGAAGCGCCGCTGTTGGAGCAGGTCATGAAATACACCCGCAACAACCAGACCAAAGCATCGACCATGCTGGGTCTCAACCGCGGCACCCTGCGCAAGAAACTTAAGCAGTACGGTTTGCTATAATCCGTGCCAACAAAGTGAGGAGGGCCTCCCGGACAGCATCTGCGAGGCCCTTGTTCTTAGTGACCACCGAGCTTTTAAACACCACGGGGTGTGAACCGTACGCGGCGACACGACCTCTGCGCCAACGCGATCTGTCTGTTTTCACAGCGTGTTGTGCAATGGCTCATTCCTGTGTGAACCTACTCTAAAGCTTTCAAACGAAAAGTGACCCATGGCCAATCAAGCGAACACCTCTGTCCACCGCGCACTCATCAGTGTTTCCGATAAAACCGGTATCGTCGATTTCGCCCGCCAGTTAACCGGGCGGGGCATCGAATTGTTGTCCACCGGTGGCACCTTTCGGCTGCTTAAAGACAACCAGATTCCGGTCACCGAGGTGAGCGATCACACCGGTTTCCCCGAGATGATGGACGGCCGCGTAAAAACCTTGCACCCCAAGATCCACGGAGGCATTCTCGGCCGCCGGGGCACCGATGATGACGTCATGGCACAGCACGACATAGCCCCGATCGACATGGTGATTGTCAATTTGTACCCGTTCGAGGCAGCGGTCGCTAAACCGGGCTGCGACCTCGACACAGCCATAGAAAATATCGACATTGGCGGCCCCACCATGGTGCGTGCTGCCGCGAAGAACCACAACGACGTCGCCATTGTGGTCAATGCTTCCGACTATGGCCGCGTGCTGGACGAATTGGCGGATAACAAGGGCCAGCTCACCTATCAAACCCGGTTCGATCTGGCCGTGAAAGCGTTCGAGCACACCGCCGGCTATGACGGCGCCATCGCCAATTACCTGGGTGGGCGAACCGCTGATAATGACAACCCTGAGTTCCCCCGCACCTTTAACACCCAGTTCATCAAGGTGCAGGACATGCGCTACGGCGAGAACCCCCACCAAAGTGCGGCGTTCTATGTTGAGCGGGACCAGAAAGAAGCCTGTGTGGCAACGGCCAGGCAGATCCAGGGCAAAGCGTTGTCGTTCAATAACGTCGCAGACACCGATGCGGCTCTTGAGTGTGTTAAGCCATTTGCCGATCCCGCCTGCGTTATCGTCAAGCACGCCAACCCCTGCGGCGTCGCCATTGGCACTGACATTCTGCAAGCGTACGAACTTGCCTTCGCCACCGACCCGACGTCGGCGTTCGGCGGTATCATCGCATTTAACCGTGACCTGGACGCTGACACCGCCCAAGCAATCATTGAGCGCCAGTTTGTTGAAGTGATTATTGCGCCTTCAGTGACCCCCCAAGCAGCAGAGTTGGTCGCCAGCAAAAAGAACGTACGCCTGTTGGCGTGCGGTGATCTCAGTGACGAACGCGCCAAAGCCAAAGACTTCAAGCGGGTGACCGGCGGGCTGCTGGTTCAGGACCGGGATCTTGGCATGGTGGCCATGGAAGACGTCAAGGTCGTCACGGAGCGTCAACCCAGTGAGGCCGAGCTCAATGACCTGCTGTTCGCCTGGGAAGTGGCAAAATACGTAAAATCCAACGCCATTGTTTACGCCCGTGCGGGCCGCACCATCGGCATTGGCGCCGGCCAGATGAGCCGCGTTTACAGTGCGCGCATCGCTGGCATCAAAGCCGCGGACGAAGGTCTGGAAGTCAAAGGCTCGGTGATGTCCTCCGATGCCTTCTTTCCATTCCGGGATGGCATCGACGCCGCTGCCGCTGCCGGCATTACCGCAGTCATCCAACCGGGTGGTTCCATGCGCGACCAGGAAGTCATTGACGCCGCCAATGAGCATGGCATTGCCATGGTCTTCACCGGCATGCGCCATTTCCGACACTGAACCGAAGCCAGTCCGGCACAAGAGGAAACATCATGAACATTCTGATTATTGGCAACGGCGGTCGGGAACATGCTCTGGCCTGGAAAGCCGCACAATCGCCCCAGGCTGACCGTGTCTTTGTTGCCCCCGGTAATGCGGGCACCGCCCGGGAACCGGGGATTGAGAACGTTGCCATTGACGTTAATGACCTCGACGCGCTGGCCAATTTTGCGGCCACTCACCAGGTAGGCCTGACCATCGTGGGGCCAGAGGCACCGCTGGTAAGTGGCATTGTCGACCTGTTTGAAAGCCGTCAACTGAGAGTGTTTGGACCCTCCAAGGGTGCCGCCCAGCTCGAAGGCTCCAAGGCCTTTACCAAGGATTTTCTCGACCGCCACAAGATACCGACCGCCGGTTATGGCAACTTCACCGACGTTGACCAGGCACTGGCCTATGTCCGCCAGCAGGGCGCACCGATTGTCGTCAAGGCGGATGGTCTGGCCGCGGGCAAAGGCGTGATTGTCGCGATGAGCCTGGCCGAAGCCGAAGACGCCATTCGCGACATGCTGGCCGGCAATGCCTTTGGCGACGCCGGCAGCCGCGTGGTGATCGAGGAATTTCTGGAGGGCGAAGAAGCCAGCTTTATCGTGATGGTCGATGGCCAGAATGTCCTGGCCATGGCGACATCCCAGGATCACAAGCGGGTTGGTGATGGTGATACCGGTCCCAACACCGGCGGCATGGGCGCTTATTCGCCCGCGCCCGTGGTCACGGCAACCGTCCATCAACGCATCATGGATGAAGTCATCTACCCCACCGTTAACGGCATGGCAGCCGAGGGACACCCCTACTCTGGGTTTCTTTACGCTGGCCTGATGATTGACCCGGCGGGCAACCCAAAAGTCATTGAGTTCAACTGCCGGTTTGGCGACCCGGAAACCCAGCCCATCATGCTGCGCATGAAATCGGACCTGGTGGCACTGTGCGATGCCGCCATCGACGGCAAGCTGGATCAGTGCACCTCGGAATGGGATGACCGTGCCTCAGTGGGCATCGTGATGGCGGCCGGAGGTTATCCTGCGGCGTACACGAGGGGCGACGTGATTACCGGCTTGCCGGAACAGGAAACCCCGGGGCAAAAAGTCTTTCACGCCGGCACTCGACTCAATGGCGACCACGTGGTCACCAATGGCGGGCGTGTACTTTGTGCCACCGCCCTGGGCATGACGGTGACCGCCGCGCAACGCAGCGCTTACCAGCTCGCCGAACGCATTCACTGGAACGGCGCCTTTTACCGCAGCGATATCGCTTACCGCGCCATCGCCCGTGAGACCTGACGCACAGCGCTGAGACATACCGCACCACCGGCCGAACTTTATGGGTGGTCGGGCAGCCCGGTCATTGACCGGGCTTTTTTTTGCGCTAGTGTAAACGCTCACTCTTACATTGATGATGCCCGCATGACGACCCCTCGCCCTGGAATCCTACTTGCCATTGCCCTGCTATCACTGCTGCTGTCGGCCTGCACCCGCATGGACATTTACGATACGGCTATCGATTACGAACGACACTCCGCCGGACTGGCAATGCACACCGTGGACGTTAACGGACTTTCGATTGCGTATTTGCGCAACCCTCCTATTCGCGGAGCCGATACGCTGGTGATGCTGCACGGATTCGGTGCCAACAAGGATAACTGGGTCCGAATGGCCGGGTACCTGAGCGATCATTACAACGTCTACGCCATAGATCTTCCGGGCCATGGTGATAGCACCAAGACACTCGATCTGGGCTACAGCATCGCCGATCAGGTCCGGTATCTGGATTCGATACTGGCCGCGCTGGCGATCAAGCGGCCGCACCTGATCGGCAACTCCATGGGCGGCGCCATCACCGCCCTCTATGCCGCCACCTTCCCCGATAATGTGCAGTCCGCTACGCTGTTCGATCCCGCCGGAGTATTCCAGTACGACAGCGAGCTGGTCGAGCTGGTCAAGAGCGGGCAGAACCCGCTGATTGTGGAGAAGCCGGGCGACTTCGAGAAGCTGGTTAACTTCGCGCTTGAAAAGAAGCCCCTTGTTCCCTGGCCGATTTATAGTGTGATGGAAGACAAGGCATTGGCCAACTACACGGTGAACACGCAAATTTTCGCTGCCATCCGGGATTCCGGCTATCAACCCGAGTTCCGCCAGGCCCTGAGCCGTATTTCGGCTCCTGTTCTGATTGTCTGGGGCCGCGAAGACCGGGTCATTAACTACCGCAATTCGGAAGTGTTCGATGCCGAAGTTCCGCGCTCCCGGGTTCTGATTCTGGACGGTGTTGGCCATGGCCCGATGGTTGAAGTGCCGGAACAGGCCGCCGGTCTGGTTCGAGCATTGGTCGAGCAACCGCATGTCACTGTGGCCATCAAACCCGCTGCGATGATCAACTGACAGGGCCCGTAATCATGAGCCAGGACAACCAGACCGTTCAGGTCGAATGCAAAAACTCGGTGTGCACGATCATTCTGAACCGTCCGGACAAGCGAAATGCCGTCGATCGCCCGACGGCGGATGCGCTTCGATCGGCTTTCGAGCGGTTTGAAGCCGATGAGTCACTGCGTGTTGCCGTGCTCTGCGGGGCCGGTGGTCACTTTTGCGGAGGCGCCGATCTCGCCGCGTTGAATGATCCCGACACCCGTAACGAAATAGATCCCGAGGGGACCGGGCCCGGCCCCATGGGACCGACCCGGATGGTATTAAGAAAGCCGGTCATCGCCGCGGTTTCCGGTTATGCCGTAGCCGGAGGGCTGGAACTGGCGCTCATGTGTGATCTCCGGGTGGCGGAAGTTTCCGCGGTGTTTGGCGTTTTCTGCCGTCGCTGGGGTGTTCCGCTGATTGATGGCGGCACCGTCCGGCTCCCTCGCCTGATCGGCCAGAGTCGCGCGCTTGACATGATTTTGACCGGGCGCCCCGTGGACGCAGCCGAAGCCCTGCAATTCGGGCTGGCCAATCGTCTGGTTCCAGACGGTGAAGCCCGGCAGGCGGCCGAGGCCCTGGCCGCTGACATTGCCAATTTTCCCCAACAATGCCTGCAGGCCGATCGTGCGTCGGCCCTGGCGCAGTGGGCCCTGCCCGAAGACGCCGCCTTAATGGCCGAAGGCAAACGGGGGTTCCCGGTCATTTTCCAGGAAGCGCTGGTCGGCGCCGAACGCTTCGCCGCGGGCGCGGGTCGCCATGGCGACTTTTTAGCCGACAAAGAGTGACAAAATCATCTAATATTTAAAATTCACACACATTAACCGGCCCCCTCCATGAAGTGTCTATCCTTCGTGCTGACGATGTTGGCACTGACACCGGCGCCACTGCCCGCAGACACCATCGTATTAGCGGCGGACCCTTGGTGCCCGTTCAACTGCGTCCCGGGCAGTGACAAACCGGGTTTTCTGGTGGACGTTGCGCGGCTGGCGTTTGCGCGCAACCACCACACCGTGATCTACAAGACCCTGCCCTGGAGTCGGGCGATAGCGGACGCCCGGATCGGGCATTTTGCCGGCATTATTGGCGCCAGCAAGCGTGAAGCAGCCGATTTTATCTTCCCCGCCACGCCCCAAATGGTGGCACAGCACACCCTGTTCACCCTGACCGATAGCCGGTGGCACTACGACAATCCGTCGTCACTGGAAACCATCCGGCTCGGTGCCATCGACGACTATTCCTATGGCAGCCTGGCTGAGCGTTACATTGAACTCAACCGCAACCGTCCTGACCGGTTGATCCTGTTGAGTGGGCCTCACATCATTCCACGCTTGATCGCGATGCTGAACTTAAGGCGCATCGATGCCTTTATCGCCGAACGGGCAGTGCTCTATCATACACTGTCCTCGGCACGCGGTTCCGCAGTCATGCTCCGGGAAGCCGGCCAGGCTGGAACCGAATCACTGTACATAGCGTTTTCCCCCGCGCTTGAACAGGCAACACAATATGCCCGGGAACTCGAAGAAGGTATTGATGCGATGCATAAAAGCGGAGAATGGGAACGGCTCATGGCCGACTATGGTCTCAAATCGCCAGCCCTCCAACCGACGTCGGACGCCCTGTAGTTCGCCATGATGACTCAAATGACATCGTTGCACGAAGAGCGACTGGACCACGTCCTGTCTGTCCTGAAGCGCTCGGGCGCTCGCCGTATACTGGACCTGGGGTGCGGTTCCGGTTCCTTGCTGTACCGAATGGTGCGCGAGCCTCAGTTTACCCAGATCACTGGCCTGGAAATGTCCGGTGTGTCGTTGGCGCAGGCGCGTACGATGCTGGCGGCGCCCTTGCGGGAGGAACCCTCCCGATTACGCCTGCTGCGAGGGTCCTATGCCGAAAAGAACGACCAGCTGACCGGCTTCGATATGGCCGCCATGGTGGAAACCATTGAGCATGTCCACCCCAACTGCTTGTCCAATGTTGAACTGGCGGTGTTCGGTCAATATCGGCCGGGCAAGCTATTCATGACCACCCCGAATCGGGAATACAACCCACTGTTCGACCTGGAGCCGGGCGAGTTTCGCGAACCGGACCATAAATTCGAATGGGACAGAGCCCGATTCCATCGCTGGGCCAGCGGCGTTGCGCAACGGAACCGTTACACGGTAACGTTTGGGGGTATTGGCGCATTCCATCCGGATTTCGGCGAACCCACGCAGACGGCCCTGTTTGTCCGACAGGACTGAAACCGCTTCCAACGCGACCTGTTATTGACGACGCATGACGACGCAAGGAGCCACTGGTCAACCATGTTCGAAACCATCTGGATCGTATTTGCGTTCATAATGGGGCTGGCAGTCAAAACGATCGGCTTACCCCCGCTCGTTGGTTATCTGGCGGCAGGCTTTGTCCTGAGTGGATTGAGCACTTACGCCAGCCTGCCGGTGGAGGATGGTCGGGCGCTGGAGCATTTGGCCCACTTAGGCGTGCTGCTGCTGCTGTTCACGGTCGGCCTGAAACTGAAAATACGGTCCGTTCTGAGGCCGGAGGTCATCGGCGGCAGCCTGCTGCACTTTGGCATCACCTGCGTGGTATTCACTCCGGGGATTTACTGGCTGGCCGGACTGGACTGGCCAACCGCATTGCTGCTTGCTGTTGCACTGTCCTTCTCAAGCACCGTATTGGCCGCCAAGGTATTGGAAAGCAAACGCGAACTTCGCGCTTTCCACGGCCGGGTCGCGATTGGCATCCTGGTGATGCAGGACCTGATTGCCCTGGCGGTGATGAGCATCGCGTCCGGCAAGACCCCATCTGCATTTGCACTGTTAATCTTCGGCCTGCCCTTACTCAGACCTATGCTCTATCGTCTGCTCGATGCCAGTGGCCATGACGAGTTGCTGATACTGCTGGGATTGCTGCTGGCCTTGGCTCTGGGTGGTTATGGCTTCGAAGTGGTGGGGTTGAGTTCCGAGTTGGGCGCACTTCTGTTCGGTGCCATGCTGGCCGCGCACCCCCGCTCGACCGAGCTGTCCAAATCGCTCTGGAGCATCAAGGAAGTGTTTTTGGTCGGCTTCTTCCTGCAAATCGGCATGAGCGGTCTGCCCGACTCCGATGCGATGATGTTTGCCCTGGTGGCATCACTGGTGCTGCCGCTCAAAGGCATTCTGTTCTTTTTCTTACTGCTGATCTTCCGTCTGCGCGCCCGCAGCAGTTTCCTGACCAGCCTGTCGCTGACCAACTACAGCGAGTTCGGTCTCATTGTGGCAAGCGTTGCGCTGCAGGAATGGCTGGTGCCATTGGCCATTACCGTGGCGTTGTCCTTTGTGTTTTCGGCGCCGATCAACCGATTGTCCCATGTCCTATACGAACGCCTGTCGCGGCGGCTGATCCCACTGGAGAGTGATCGGCGCCATCCCGATGAGCAACCGGTGTCTCTGGACGGAACCCGAGTGCTTGTGGCCGGAATGGGGCGCACCGGCAGTGCCGCGTACGATCAGATGCGGCTGTCCGAATCACAGGTGACCGGGCTTGATTCTGACCCGGCCAAAGTCGAAAAACACCTGAAGGAAGGGCGCCACGTGCTGTTCGCGGATGCAGAAGACACCGCGTTCTGGCAGGAGCTGCAAATACCCCGGTTGCAAGCGGTCATCCTGTCAATGGGTGACATCGAGGGCAAGATCATCGCTACCCGGATGCTCCGGGAGAAAGGCTTCACCGGGTATATCGTTGCTCACACCATGTACAATGACGAAGCCGAAAAAATACGCGACGCCGGTGCCGATGAGGCTTACCTCTCAATGAACGAAACCGGGGTCGCGTTGGCCACCCACGTGACCGATATCACCGGCGCCGCCGTTTAGGCCGTTCGGCGCCAGGCGGTCAGCTCTGCCACCGTATGCTGATATTTGCGTTTGGTTTCCCGAATAACGAAGGGCAGGTCCTCGGGCTCCCGCAACAACTCAAAATGCGGGGCCAGCACTTCTTTCAAGCCATCCAGCACGGTGAAGGGCACTCCGTTGCGCAAATACCCACCGAGCCACTGCGACCTCGGAGTGAACTCGTCCATCAGGGTGTAAGGCGTGCTCAGCACCAGCACCCCGTCATCCGCCAGGTGTCGGTGCACCGACGCCAGAAAGGCCCGGGGATCGCGCAGTCGATCAATCAGGTTACCGGCAAAAATCAGATTGAATCCGCTGTATTCCGAGCCCAGATTACAGGCGTCCGCTACTGCAAACGTCACCCGGGCAGCGGCTTTTTCAAGGTTCGAGTCCGCCAGTGAGGCTGTTACCGTTGCGCCCAACTCACCCTCATCGCGCAGAAAATACGCCAGCTCACCATCGGTTTTCAACGTATTGGCAGCCTCAATAAACCGGTTCGAAAGGTCCAGCCCCACCACCCGCTCGAAGACCCGCCCCAGCTCCAGAGTGCTGCGGCCAACCGCGCAACCGAGATCCAGTGCCGACTGTTTGTCCCGGCCTGCCATCAATTCCTGGCACACACCGGCACAGCGGGACGGGTAGTTGCCGACGCCAAAATAACTCTCACCATAATGGAAGGCCATGTACTGACCCAGTAGTTCATCGGATTCATAGTGACTCATGGCGGTTAGCCCTCACAGTGCACAGGTTCGAAAACCGGTATAGGCATCGTTTCGTTGTGGCAGGTAGGCCTGACGATAGCTGCCTCGGATTAGCATGGATGACGTGGCGCACCCGCCGCCCTTGGCGACTTTATGATCGCCAAATTGCAGTGTCGACATGTATGGGTACATGTCCACTGAAAAACCGTCATAAGGCAGAAACTGGCTGCAGGTCCACTCCCAGGCGGTACCCAGCATCTGGCGGCAACCGAATGGACTGTCGCCGGCGGGCAGGGCCGACACCGGCAGCTGCGCCATGAGGCCAGCGTCCATATCGACCCGCTGAGCATCCGGCCCATCGCCCCAGGGAAATCGCCGGAACGGCTCACCTGGTCGGTTGCCCAGCGCAGCCGCTTCCCATTCATACTCGCTTGGGAGTCGACGACCGGCCCAGGCACAATAGGCTTCCGCCTCCCAGTAGCTGACGTGCGTGACTGGAAACTCAGTCTGCAGGGGTCGCCATTGATCGAACAGTTTTTCCTGCCACTGACCGTCTTGCAAACGCCAGTACAAGGGGTGCTCTGCCTGTCGTGGCAGTGGTTGTCGCTGCCCTTCCACCAGCGCAACGTCCTGTTCCGTCGCCAGCCATTTACGCCCTCCGAATGACCAGAACTCAGGACGTTGATAACCCCCCGCTTCAACAAACGCCAGAAACTGCCCGTTGGACACCAGGGTGCGTGCGATCTCAAACGGCGCCAGTGCCACGGTGAATCGTGGTTTCTCGTTATCGAAGGCAAAATCGTCGGTGGCGAAAGCCGGCGACTGCGCCGGCATGCCGATCACATACTCGCCGCCAGGAATCCGGGCATCGCCCTCGGGCAATTCGGCCGGCACTGGCGTCGCCGTATGGGTGCCCGGTGGCGCTGGGTAGCCGACGGTCTGGCGGCACCAGGTCATTGATTCGATGTGCATATTCTGATGCATAATGGCATAGCGATACAGGTAGCTGTCAGCGTCGGTCAATGGCGTCGAGATCAGTCGCTGCTCAATCCGATCAAAGATGGCATTGGCGTAATGCCGGGTATCGGCTTTGCCGGGAAACAGCCCCGGCTGCCATCGGTCTTTGTGGTCGATGTGAAAGGAGTCCCATAGCTCATCCATTGCTGGATCAAAACTGGGCACGCCATCCAGTTTGGCCAGAATAAAGACCTCATAGAAGAACGCCGCATGCCCGAGTTCCCACAGCGGCGGGTTTACACCCGGATGATAGGGCACCAGCAATTGATCATCGGACAAGCTGTCGACCAGCGCCAGTGATCGCGCCCGAGTTGTATTCAGGGCGTCCAGCAACAACTCTTGTTCGTGCATGGCTCGTCAACCACCTCAATTCCGCGGGTTTCCGCCGCACCGTGGCGGCAGCTGTTGTACCTACGCTCAGATTATCACAGTGGATTCCGTGGATTACCGCTCAATCGCAGGTCGCTCGCCCGGTTCAGTCCACAACATTGGCCCACCGCCCACCGTGTTTGGACCGCCAGGTCGCTGTTCATTCTAGCGAGCCGCCCCGGTGCGGGCCATGTCTGCCCGGCACAGGGCTACCGCGTCGGTTACCCTGCCCGCCCTTGTCGCTTGTATTCGCCGGGGCCATGCGGCCCAGTTCGTCGAGAATACCCCAATCACGGGTCGCTCGATCGCGCCCGCACGGGGCCCGAATCCACTGTAACGGTGATGTCAGCGGCGTCAGCTCCCACATGCGCAAGCGAACAGGCTCGGGGTGGTCGTCCAGCAATGCATTGACGTCACCACAGCGCGCCTCGGGATTGTCCCTCAGCGCCAACAGCTGACGCACCGCATCAAGGGTCCTGTCGAGCGAGCGGCAATTGCCAATAAACCGAAGGCGGTTAACGTACCCTGAGCGGTAGTCACGATAATTGCTTGCGCTGCGCGTGGGCGCAACCAATAGCCCGTTACGCTCATAGTACCGGATGGTTTCCTGGCTGTGGCCCGTTTTACGAGCCAGTTTGCCTTTACGAACAGTAGGTGTCCCGTTGGGCAATACCGCGGCCATCACCCTGTGCCACTGTCGCTGTTCAATATTGTCGCTATGTCCAAACCCACAAAATGACGGGGATGGCACTGGCGGCCACCAGCAGTGATAACGGCAGGCCCAGGCGCCAGTAATCACCAAACTGGTAGCCTCCGGGCTCCATCACCAACGCATTCGATTGGTGGCCAATCGGGGTCATAAAGGCGCAGGACGCGCCAATGGCGACCGCCATCAGTACCGGGTCGGCCGAGATCGCCAGTTGCTTGGAGAGACTGATCGCAATGGGTGCCACGATAATGGCTGCCGCCGCGTTATTGACGATGTTGGACAGCAGCATGGTGCCGATCAAGACCATGCCAAGCACCCCGGCGAGCGACAGGTTGCCACCGAGTGCGAACATCTGATCGGCGATCAAGTCGGCCCCGCCGGTGGTTTCCAGTGCCTGGCCAACCGGAATCATGGCCGCCAGCAGTACGATAATCGACCAATCAATGCTCCGGTAGGCCTCCACCGGGGTGATCAGCCCCACCAATACCATAGCGACACCCGCCCCCACCAGCGCAATGGCTGCCGGCAGCCAACCCGCGACAATGATGACCAGAGCCGCCGCAAATACACCCGTCGCAAGCAAGGTTCTGCGGGGGCTGCCAAACCGCAAACCGCGTTCCGCCAGCGGCAAACAGCCCAGTGCCGACATCGCATCCGGTAGGGTGTCTTCGGGACCTTGCACCAGCAGGATATCCCCGGCGTTGAAGTTGATATTGCCGACCCGCTTGTTCAGGCGCTGACCCTGACGAGCGACGGCAATGACGTTCATGCCATAACGCTCGCGCAGATTAAGCCGGTTGGAGCTGTGTCCTATCAGCTGGGAATCGGTGGTGATCACCACTTCCGCCAGAGTCACATCGCCCTCACCCAGGCTGTCGCGGTCATCGTCACTGTCTTCCGCCAGCTCCAGCCCCGGCACCTCGAGCAGTTGCTGCAAACTGGCCGTATCGGCCTGCACCAGGAGAATATCCCCGGCTCGCAAGACCTCGAACGTTGACGGCGCCAATTGGCGCTGCTTGTCCCGTACCAGCCCCACCGCCACGACATCCGCGTCGCTGTCCGTGCGCTTCAACAAGCCGTGCAATGTCTGGCCGGCCACCGCCGATTTCTCGGTCAGTCTGATTTCGGTAATGTAGTCCCCTACGCTGAACAGATCGCTACCCTCGGAATGTTCTCGCCGGCACGGCGTAAAGCGCCACCCAAGCAGCGCAATAAATACCAGGCCTGCCAGGGTAATCGCCGCCCCGACCGGTAAGAAATCAAACATGCCAAACGGCTCGCCCGCTACTTGTTGACGGTACGAGGCGATAATGATGTTCGGGGGCGTGCCGATTAGTGTCATGGTGCCACCCAGCAACGAGCCAAATGCCAGCGGCATCAGCAGTAACGACGGTGAACGACCGGCCTGACGCGACATCCAGACCGCCACGGGCATCAACAATGCCAGAGCACCCACGTTGTTCATGAACCCGGAGCAAAGCGCCACAATGGCCGTCAACGTGGTGACCTGAGCCACCGGGTGGTGGCCTACCCTGCCGAGAAACTTGGCAATGCTGTCGACCACGCCGGCCTGTATCAGCCCCTGACTGATCACCAGCACTGCCGCCACGGTGATCACTGCCGGATGTCCAAAACCTGCAAAAACGGCATCCCGGGGCACCAGCCCGGCAACGGCAACCGTTAACAACGCCAGCAGAGCGACCACGTCAAATCGCCACCGATTCCAGGCGAACAAGCCCAGGGTTGCCGCCAATACTCCAAACACAATACCCTGCTCCGCGGTCAATGCAGCCTCCCAAATGACGATGAATGGTGTACGCTAAAGCCCTGTTTCAAAAGCAAGGTGAACCCGACCCATGACCGAACGACACGCCAAGCCCGTCGCCGCATCCGCCATCGAGAAACACGTCTACAAGGTGTTTCCCAACGACATGAATGCGCACAACACCGTGTTTGGCGGCATGATTATGGCCAAATGCGACCGTTTGGCACTGGTTGTGGCCGAGCGCCATTCCGGTCACGTCTGCGTGACCGCCTCGGTCGACTCTATCCATTTTCGCGCCCCCGCCAAAGGCAATGATACGTTGTTGTTCAGCCTAGCCCTGAATCGCAGTTGGCGCTCGTCGATGGAAATCGGGGCCCGGGTCATGGCCGAGAACAGCTACACCGGAGAAGTGCGCCACATCCTGTCGGCCTTCTTTACCTTTGTCGCGCTTGATAAGGACGACAAGCCCGTGGACGTTGTCGAGGTCTTACCGGAAACCGACGAGCAGCAACGACGCTTCGACAATGCGGACATTCGTCGCAACCACCGTCTGGCCATGCGCAACGAATTGTCGGAAACCAACGGAGCCGGTCGCAAGCCTGCGCCCTCGTAAGTGTCAACATTTCTTACATATTTCGCACCGCACAACCGCACACCGCACGCAGGCTCATAAAACTAAAAGACTTTCTGGAATGGCATGTAAAATGCTCGACTACTTGTCGCGTATTCGGCCTGTTATGCCGCGGCGTAGTCGCGGATGTTGCTCGGGCGGCAGGATACGCGACAGTCATGTTTCAGACAGAGGTTGCCGATAAGCAGCAGTACCTGACAACGGATGTTTTAGGAGGTCGTGCCATGCTGGCAAAAAGACCGCTGCTTTGGCTGTCCCCCAGCCCCGGCCGGACGCTTTCGGACCTGCCCCGGCTGCCCGGCTGGGAAATCAGTTCGTTTGATCTGCTTGGTCCGCCTCCCGCTGTTTTACCGACTCTTCCTGACATTCGGGTTGGTCTGCTCGACCTGCGCCAATACCAAACCAGTCGCTCGGCGCACCTTGAGAAGTGGATCGAAAGCCTTGCACCGGCTACCTGGGCGGCTTTGCTCAGCCAACCACCAGCAGAAGACGCCCAACTCCAATCGGTGATCGCTTCCCATTGCGCGGATTACCACACCTGGCCCTGCGACTCTGAACGGCTGGCGGCGGTACTCGGCCATTTTTGGGGCATGGCCGATCTCAAGGCCCACATCAACGACTCGGCGGAGGAGAGTTTTCAAAAATACTCGCTGTCGGGGCGCTCATCGGCTATTCGTAACACCCGGGCGCGGTTACAGCGTTTTGCCCAGACCCTGGAACCGGTGCTTATTTTTGGTGAAAGCGGCACCGGCAGAACCGCCGCCGCCCACTTCATCCATCGTCGCTCGCCCGTTCGCCAGGGGCCACTGGTGACGGTCAACTGCGCCACGTTGCCGACGTCTTTGACTCAAAGTGAATTGTTCGGCTATGAAAAAGGCGCATTTACCCACGCCTTTTCATCCCGTCCCGGCCGCATTGAAGCCGCACACGGGGGCACATTGCTGCTGCTGGGTATCGATGAGTTGACGCTGGAGCAGCAGTCCATTTTGCTGCGGTTTTTGCAGGAAGGTCAGGTTGAACGGATCGGCAGTCAGCAGGTTCGCACCGTCAATGCCCGCATCATTGCAACCAGTTCCACATCGCTGCAGAGCCTGATCGAGGCCGGTCGTTTTCGGGCTGACGTCTTTTATCGCCTGGGCGGGCTGGATATTCGACTGCCGGCACTCCGGGAACGTCTTGACGATGTGCCCATGCTCACCGAATTCATCACCCGATTGCATTCGGACACCGCCCCCAAGCCACCCGGAAACTCAGTAAGGCGGCGCTGCGCTGTCTCTGCAGGTACCAATGGCCCGGCAACCTCCATGAACTTCGAAACTGCCTGCGTCAGGCCATGCTGCTCAGCGACCACCCGATTCTGCACCCGGAAGACCTGAGCGTCACCACCTATCCGGCAACGGTTACCACCCCGACGAAAGTGACTCTGGCGGAGTACCGGGCGCGTGCCGAACAAGAAGCGGTGGCACACTGCCTGGCGTTGACCCGTCATAACGTCTCAGCGGCCGCAAGATTGCTGGATATCTCACGCGTGTCGCTCTACCGCATGATGAAACGGCAGGAAACGAAACCGGCCTGCAGGCCGACCACAAAACCTCTCATTTACTCATCGCAGCAAGGAGAATCCACATGACTCAGTGGCAACGATGTTCTGTTGTGGTCGTCGTGGGGCTCGCCTCCACCGTCGTCATGGCAGCGCCCGAAGACAGCGATTCCAACGAAAGCCAGCGAGCGGAAAAGGCCAGCGAAATAGCCTCTATCACCACGGATCGGGGCATCGTCACCGAACCGGGCAGGTTCATCATCGAGCCGTCTTTTTCCCACGCCCACAGCAACTCCACACTGGTGGCCATAGAAGGTTACACCGTAATACCCGCCCTGCTGGTCGGATTGATCAACATTTCTGAGGTTCAACGAGACATCTTCGTGGGCGCCCTGTCGCTCAAGTACGGTTTTACCAGCCGGTTCGAAGCCAGTGTCCGCATCCCCTACCTGTCCGTTCATGAGGACCTGCGCGAGCGACAGGCGTTTCAGGGCACGCCAGTGGACACTTTGAGAGAGTCTTCCGGCGAAGGGCTGGGCGACATTGAAGCCTCCATCCGGTATCAATTCAACGATGGCCTGGATGGCTGGCCCTATACCATTGGCAACTTCCGGGTCAAAGCACCCACCGGCGAAGGGCCTTTTGATGTGGAGCAGCGCACGCTTGAGGACAGCCAGGGCAACCCGATTGGCGTTGCGTTCGCGGAACGGCCCACTGGGTCCGGATTCTGGTCCTTCGAACCCGGACTTTCCTTTATTTTTCCCTCCGATCCCGCCGTTTTGTTCGGCAATATCAGTTATGTATGGACATTAAAACAGGACGAAGGCTTTGCCAACGGCGGCACCGTCAATCCCGGCAACATCGTGCGGTTTGGCTTTGGCATGGGGTTCGCGTTCAATGAAAAAACGTCGTTCAGCCTTGGCTACGATCACGCTGTGATTCAGAAAACCGATCGCGAGTTTGACCAGAATTTTCTGGATACCAGCTTTGAGCGCATTCAAGTCGGCTCACTCGCATTCGGGCTCTCGCAACGATTGACCCCAGACACGAGCTTGAGTCTGACGGTTAGCATTGGTGTCACAGAACAGGCACCCAACAGCGAAATCACGGTCCGGCTGCCTATCGCTTTTTAAATGGCACACCTGACGCTCCGCTCTTCGTAATCGCCGCCATCGCGGAATCCGCTTCAGCGACCGGGCGATTGCAGGAAAGGATCACCGAACGTTTCGGGCATCCGCTGGAAGGTGCCAACATTGTTCAATTCGATATTGAGCGCACGGATATTCTGAATAACCGCGCCATCAAGATTGTTCTGTATTTGGGTCAGCCAGCCGGAGTTGAGGGTCCTATTGGTTGCAACGAGGGTGCTTTGTTCATGTTGCGAGCCAGGCACCACAACGAATGTTTCAAGATTGTGTTTAATCTGCGCTTGCGAGGGCGACAGCGCCTGATTCAGATTTGGAATCATCAAGCGGTTCACGACCAGCGTTTCACCATTGACCGAAACAACCTGCTCCAGGCCGATGGAGATTTCCAGGTTATCCAGCAGAAATCCTCCGCGCTGGGTATCCAGCACCGCATCGTCCAGTGCCGGAGTGGGCAGTGGCAGCTCGGCGTGCGCCGGCGGCAATAAAACCATGCCCGCAATCACCGTGAGCAACAGCGCGGGCGAAATGCGCGGTAGCCTGCTGGCGCTTATTGATGTGCATTGACTGTCCATTGTCATCACCAATCGATACTTGAAGACCATTGAGGGAGTATGTACCCCAACGACTGTCCGTTGGGGTCGCCACCATGATACACCGGGGCTCTGGCAACCTGCTGCCAGTCTTCACGCCGATTAAAGGCGCCGCGGCCCTGAGTTAATTGGTTGCGAATGGCAAAGGCAATGCCATCCCACTGGCGTGCGAAGGCATCCCGGGAATACACCTTGAGACCACGCGCCGGATCGCCGACCAAAACGTCCTGATCGCTGATGCCTTTGACCACCACAAAGTGGCGGAAACCATCCACATTCATCAATACGATCAGCGGCAATCCAACCTGTTGCCGAAGCCCCGACAACGACAGCCTGAAACCATCGGCCCGATACCCCTGACCAGCAAGATAACGCTTCATGTCGAGCATGGAGAAGCCTTCCTGGCGAACCTTGTCCTTGTCGGCGTTCGCCAGCATGGATTCAAATACGGCGTGTTCCGTGACCTGCTGCCCATAGTGGAATGACAGCAGCGACGCCAGCGCCGCAGATCCACAGCTGTAGTCGTATTCTTGCCGCATGATGGTTGAGAAACGCTGTTCCTGGAAACTGACCACGTCCATTGTGATCTGTCCGCCAATGCCGGGGACCTGAACCGAGCCCCCATAGGCGCAGGGCCATGGCAGGCAAAACAGCAAACTCATTGCGACCACTGTTTTCCCGTCCACGGCCCCCTCCTTCAGCGGTTGATTAACACGTTAATCTGGGTACTTTCCTGGATCACAACCTGGTTGCCTGTATTCTGAATAACCGTGGCTACGCCGTTCATGTGTTCAAACGCATTGCCCGCAATCGTGTTGTCTCCGGTAACGACCTGGCCGGACAGACTGTTGTTTGACAGCGTTGCATTCTGCTCGGTGTCATTCACCTGCCACTGCACCGGCAACCCCTGTCGCCCACTGGCCTCGGCCAACTGATGTTGCGACACCGGTACAATATCCAACAACTCCTCGGCAACCAGCCAATCCACCGGCACGATCATCAGTGCGATCAGGATGAAACTGCGTTTCAATCCGCCAGCTTTGCCCATGACGGTTCCTCCCGAACCGGTGGCCGCACCCATTACCGGGTGCGGCCAAACAGCGCTTAGTTACCGGTCGTCAGATTGGACATCACGCTGACGTTGGCCTGGGTCACACTGGCATTACCCGCATTCTGGGCAATGGCGCCCACCCCGGTGAAGTTCGCTGAACCACCGGAAAACTCGTTGCGATGGGTAACCTCGGTATAGGAACCGCCTCCAATGGCATCGCCATAAGTGGTGGTAATACCAGACACGGAGCCCTCAAGATCGGCATTGTTGAGGAATACACTCACATTCAGGTCCAACATGCTGGTGCTGCTGTCGGAATTATCTGAATTGTCGTTGCCACTGTCTTTAATCTTGAAGGAGTCGCTAACATCAGTGCTGTTATCCGAATTGTCATTGCCGCTGTCTTTAATCTTGAAGGAGTCGCTGACGTCAGTGCTGTTATCCGAATTGTCATTGCCGCTGTCTGCAATCTTGAACGAGTCGGCAACATCGGTGCTGTTATCCGCATTGTTGGAATTGTCATTGCCGGAGTGGGTATTTCCGGAATGATCGTTATTCGCGGTTGAGAAGTCGTCGGCGTTGGTGTTTGGGTCACCATCACCGCCCTGGTCTGCTACGGCATATCCAGACAACCCAAGACTCAAAGCAATAGCCATCGCTAGCAAGTTTTTTTGAGTTTTCATCGTCATCATTCCCTTTGGCATAGTTTTGTTTTCCCTCGACGTCTCCCCGGTTTCCGTACAGACCAGTCGCTCACCAGGGCCGCCTGACTGAACCATTGCGATTTCCATGCCAAAACAACAATAAAAATGCAGGCAATTGATATTCATAAACTATTCAATAAAGCCGTGGTTAAGCTCCCGGGCATCCGCGCCTGGGTGTTTCAGGCCTGCAACACCTGTTGCCGATGCACCGGCAGTGCAAACAAATAATTATTTTTATTCAATGAGATAGAAGTCATCAAAGCGTCAGTAATTTTAACGCTGGTGAAGTGTCATACCTGCTGACAGCAGTTTGCGACGGCGTGCCCGGCCCGGCACGCCTGGTCTGGGATGCCTGCCGGTCGTTTCCACTTTCTGCTAGTCTCTGACTTTTCTTACCGGAAATTCCGTCATCATGCGCAGCCTTGCAACGGCTCCCGACATGGAAGCCCACCAGCTCAGCTGGAAGACACTCAAAAGCCTCTGGCCCTATTTGCTGGAGTTTCGTGGCCGTATTGTTGTCGCAATGCTGTGTCTGATTGGCGCCAAATTGGCGACCGTGGGGGTGCCCTTCATCCTCAAATACATTGTGGACGGTCTCGATCAGGACACCCTGCAGGATACCGCCGTAGCACTCCCGCTCGGGCTGCTACTGGCCTATGGCACAGCGCGGCTCGCCACCACGCTGTTCGGCGAACTGCGCGACACGGTGTTCGGACGGGTAACCGAGCGGGCAATGCGCCGCATAGGGCTGCAGGTTTTCGAGCACTTGCATGCGCTGGAACTGAACTTCCATCTCAACCGCCGCACCGGAGGGTTGTCCCGGGACATTGAGCGGGGGGTTACCGGGGTCGGCTTCCTGCTGCGCATCATGGTGTTCAATATCGTGCCAACGCTGCTGGAACTGGCGATGGTGACCGGCATTCTGCTGATCAACTACAACATCGGGTTCGCACTGATCACTCTGGCGGCGGTCGTGGCCTATATTATTTTCTCTGTCATTGTCACTAACTGGCGGCTGGGTTTCGTGAGGGAAGCCAATCTCGCGGACTCCACCAGCAATACTCGCGCGATCGACAGCCTGCTGAACTATGAAACCGTGAAGTATTTTGGCAACGAACGCTTTGAGGCCAAGCGCTACGACGAAGACCTCGCCCACTGGGAGCAGGCCCGGCGCAAGAATCGCCTGTCGCTGTTTCTCCTCAACGGCGGTCAGGCGATGATTATCGCGGTAGCGGTGACCGCCATGACGGTGCTCGCCGCCAGTCAGGTTATTGCCGGCAAGATTACCCTGGGCGATTTCGTACTGATCAACGCCTTTACCATGCAGCTGTTTATTCCCCTGGGATTTCTCGGATTTGTGTATCGAGAATTGAAAAGTGCCATGACCAACATCGAGCGCATGTTCAAACTGCTGGAACAGTCCCCCGAGATTGTCGATCAGCCGGGCGCCCGCACACTGGAGGTCAGCGACGGCGCCATTGAGTTTGATGACGTCAGTTTCAGGTACCAGAACCGACGTCCCATTCTGCATGGGGTCAGCTTCCAGGTCCGGCCCCATCAGAAAGTGGCGGTGGTGGGCAGCAGCGGTGCCGGTAAGTCCACCCTGGTCAAACTGCTGTTTCGTTTTTACGACATCAGTGGGGGCAGCATCCGGATCGACGGCCAGGACATTCGCCATGTCACGCAGGCATCCCTTCGCCAGGCGATCGGTATTGTGCCTCAGGATACGGTGTTGTTTAACACCTCCCTGTTCGAGAACGTTCGCTACGGACGCATCGACGCCAGCGAGGCCGAGGTCCGCCAGGCCATCCGCATGGCCCACCTGGACCAATTCATTGACGGCCTGCCGGATGGCGCCGATACGGTGGTCGGTGAGCGAGGATTAAAGCTCAGTGGCGGTGAGAAGCAACGGGTCGCCATTGCCCGCACCATTCTGAAGCGACCACCGATTCTGGTGTTTGATGAAGCGACGTCGTCTCTGGACAGCGAATCCGAACGCAGCATCCTGGAAGCTATCCGGGAGGTTTCACGCGGCCAAACCAGCCTGGTGATTGCCCATCGGCTGTCGACCATCGTGGACGCCGACATCATTCTGGTCATGAGTCAGGGCAGAATCGTCGAACTCGGTACTCATGACGCCCTACTGAACCGGGACGGCACCTACGCCAATTTGTGGCGAATTCAACACCGGGATCAAGCAGTGACATAAATTTGACAATCCAGACCGATAAAACGTGACGCAATCCTCTAACCCAGCATGAAATTCTGGTAACTTTTGCATGCGACCATGGCACACGCGCAAGGAAGCAATCTCGTTGGGGCAGCACCACGCCCTTGTTATCAGGACATACCGTAAACAAGGTTCAGCATGACAACAGAACTCTACCAAATCACCTTCAACGGCGGCATTCTCGACGGGTTTGAACCTGCCGATGTAAGGCGTGACATCCAGGCCCTTTTTCGGATTTCAGACGAGCGCCTGGAGCGCCTGTTTGACTCTTCCACCTCCATCATCAAGTCCGGCGTTTCCCTACAAGAGGCACTGCGATACCAGGAGCGGCTGATCAGCTCGGGGGCCGACGTAACCATGAGCGCCCTTGCCGCTCAGTCCCAAGCCATGGCCCCTCAGGCCGCTGAATCGGAGCCCTCGACATCCGGGAATCTGTCGCTGGAGCAATCCGCAACGCCCGAAGCAACGGGTGCCACCAACAGTCCGAAAACGCCTGCCGCGTCGTCAGAGCGTGGTTTGTTACGACAGGCGCCACTGACCTTTAATGGCCGCGGTGGCGAGTACTTTGGCATCTGGATTGTCAATATCCTGCTGACCATCGTCACCCTGGGCATATACTCCGCCTGGGCGACCGTGCGCAACAAACAATATTTTTACGGCAACACCGAGCTCGACGGCTCCAGTTTCCAGTACCTGGCCTCCCCGATCACCATCCTTAAGGGACGCTTGATCGCCCTGGCGGTGCTGGTCATTTTCACTATGATCTCTGAATTCTACGCCAAGGCCGGTCTGGCGCTGGCTATTGGCTTTATTTTTATCGTGCCCTGGATTGTCATCCGTTCATTGCGCTTCAACGCCATCAACAGCGCCTACCGTAATGTGCGGTTCAATTTTCAGGCCAGCTATGGTCATGCCCTCATGGTCGTGTTTGTCTGGCCACTGCTCAACTTGCTGACGCTGTTGATTCTGGTTCCTTTCAGCGCATTGAAATCCCATCAATTTATTGCCAATGGCAGTCGCTATGGCACCACACCCTTTCAACTCAACAACACCGTCGGCGAGTACTACCGCTTCTTCGGCAAAGGCCTGCTGATCGGTCTTGGCTTTGGGGTGATCGCTGGCGTGCTGGGCTATTTTGTGCACCAGGTGGCCGGAATGGCGGTTACTTTCGCCGCCTATCTTGTGCTCTTTGGTTACTTCTCGGCGGGTATCACCAACCTGTTCATGAACGGCACCACCCTGGACAACCACCAGTTTGAGTCAAACCTGGAAGGCACCCGGATGGTCTGGATATATGTCAGCAACAGTGTGTTGGTTGCGCTGACACTGGGCCTGTATACCCCGTGGGCGAAAGTACGGATGGTCCAGTACCGCGCCTCCCGTACCGCGCTGACCGTTGACGGTGATCTGGACCATTTTGTCGCCGCAGAGGCGGAACGCACCAGCGCATTGGGGCAAGAACTGGGGGATGCTTTTGACGTCGAATTCGCCGCCATCTGACGTCACGCTGCAAGGCCAGTATTTTCAAGGCAAGGACTCCCGCCGTCGCGCCGCCGTGCTGCGCTCGGCAGCGGGAGTCTTGGCTCTGGATGCGGGTGACGAACGTCGCTCGCTGCGCTGGCCCGACATTCGGGTTTCCCCCCGAATCGGCAACACACCCCGATACCTCTACCTCCCGGATGGCGGTGTCTTCGAGACCCACGACAACAACGGTATCGATGCCCTCAGCCGCCAATTGAGCAAAGGTCGTGTCAACCGTTGGCTTCATCGACTCGAAAACCACCTCGGCCTGATTCTGGTGGCATCGGTTGTCACCATAGCCTCGGTGGCCTTCACCTTTGTCTATGGTATCCCGTGGACGGCTCGAGCTATTGCAACGGCCCTGCCCGCGTCAGTGGCCACCCAGCTCGGGGAAGCCACGCTGGATACCCTGGACGCCCACTGGCTGTCGCCGTCGCAGCTACCCGAAGCCCGCCAGCGGAACCTGCGCACCACCTTTGCAGCGTTTCTCCGCCCGGTTAACGGGCAAGCGCTACGGGTCGAGTTTCGCGCCAGCCCTGTGATCGGCGCCAACGCCCTGGCCCTGCCCGATGGTACGCTGATCTTCACCGACGACCTGGTCACACTGGCCACTCGGGACGAAGAACTGATCGCCATTCTGGCCCACGAGGTGGGTCACGTATCTCACAACCATGGTTTGCAGGGTGTCGTTCAGTCCTCGCTGACCGCCTGGATTGCAGTGATGATGACCGGCGACCTGTCGTCATTTTCCGACGCTACGGTACTGGGACCAGCCACACTGGCGAACCTGGCGTATTCACGGAGCATGGAAAGCGAAGCCGACCATTACGCGCTGCAGGTATTGCTCAACAACGGCATTGACCCCATTCATTTCGCCAACATCATGACCCGGATGCAGCAACAGCATGAGGGCATCGAACCGCACTCCCCCGAGCATCCTACTGCCCCTGAACCAACGGAGACCGACCGCGACGCCGGCTGGCAGGAAACCCTGGGGGGCCTGTTGTCGTCACACCCATTGTCTCGAGAACGCATTCGCGTGTTTGAGGACGCGTCCGATAACAGGTAAGCACTCACTGCCGCCCAAAGGCACGTAGCAGCCGACGCTTCGGCCTCAAAGGGGCTGCCACCTCACTGGGCGTCAGTTGGCCGGGCTCCGACGCTGAACGCTGCCTGCAGCCATCTTTGGTGGCCGCCGGGAAATCTGTACGCTCTCGGCTCTCCCCGGTAAGCAAAAAAAAACCCGCCGTGGCGGGGTTTTTTTGGGTGCAACCGGGCCTCTGGCCGAGCTGCACCCCCAGTCCGTTCGATTAACCGAACTGGTTCATGGTGTTGTCTTTACCACCCGCCTTCAGCGCGGCTTCACCGGCAAAGAACTCTTTGTGGTCATCACCGATGTTCGAACCAGCCATGTCCTGGTGCTTAACGGTGGCGATGCCCTGACGCAGTTCCTTACGCTGAACACCGGCAACATAGGCCAGCATGCCTTCGTCACCGAAGTAGCCTTTCGCCAGGTTGTCGGTAGACAACGCTGCAGTGTGGTAGGTCGGCAGTGTGATCAGGTGATGGAAGATACCGGCTTCACGAGCGGCATCGCGCTGGAAGTTACGAGTCCACTCATCGGCCAACTGGCCCAGTTCGGTTTCGTCGTACTCGGCACTCATCAGTGCAGCGCGTTCGTAGGCTGAAACGTCTTTACCTTCTTCCTTCCAGGCATCAAAGACCTGCTGACGGAAATTCAAGGTCCAGTTAAACGACGGGCTGTTGTTGTAAACCAGTTTGGCGTCGGGAACCACGTCACGGATGCGGTTAACCATGGCCGCGATTTGGCCAACGTGCGGCTTCTCGGTTTCGATCCAAAGCAGATCGGCGCCGTTCTGCAGGCTGGTGATACAGTCCAGCACGACACGGTCTTCGCCGGAGCCTTTCTTGAATTCGTACAGGCCGCTGGCCAGACGCTTCGGCTTGACCAGCTTGCCGCCTTGCTTGATCACAACATCGCCGTTCTCAATCGCCTCAGCGGAGGTGATTTCGTCGCCCTCAATGAAGCTGTTGTACTGATCGCCAAGATCGCCCGGCTCTTTGGTAACCGCAATCTTCTGGGTCAGGCCCGCGCCCAAGGAATCGGTACGGGCGACAATTACACCGTCGTCCACACCCAGCTCAAGGAACGCGTAACGCACGGCGTTGATCTTGGCAATAAAATCGGCGTGAGGAACGGTGACTTTTCCGTCCTGGTGGCCACACTGCTTCTCGTCGGATACCTGGTTCTCAAGCTGAATACAGCACGCACCGGCTTCGATCATCTTCTTGGCCAGCAAGTACGTGGCTTCCGGGTTACCGAAGCCGGCGTCGATGTCAGCAATGATCGGCACGATGTGCGTTTCATGATTGTCGATCTTGCTTTCGAGGTCTTTGGCCCTGGTGGAATCGCCCGCGTTGTTGGCTTCTTCCAGATCACGGAACAGGTGGTTCAGTTCCCAGGAGTCGGCTTGACGCAAAAAGGTGTACAGCTCTTCGATCAAGCTGGAGACCGAGGTTTTCTCGTGCATCGACTGGTCAGGCAGCGGGCCGAATTCAGAGCGCAGGGCGGCAACCATCCAGCCTGACAGGTACAGATAACGACGCTTGGTACTACCGAAATGCTTCTTGATGGCGATCATTTTCTGCTGACCGATGAAACCGTGCCAGCAACCCAGGGACTGGGTGTACTGAGCGGTGTCAGCGTCGTAGTTCGCCATGTCTTCACGCATGATTTTCGCGGTGTACTTGGCGATGTCCAGACCGGTCTTGAAGCGGTTCTGGGCACGCATGCGAGCTACGTGTTCCGGATTGATGTTAGCCCAGCTTGGACCGTTTGCTTCCAGCAGCTGCTTGGCAGCCAGAACGTCGTTTGAATATGGCATTGAATCTGTCCTGTCTCGTGCGATTTAAGGATCATTGGACAACCAGCTCAACCGCTCAAAAAATGAGCAAATAGCCGATGTTGGAAGTTACTTTAGAGGCTTTGAACTTATAATTGAAATTTATAATATCTATTCCCGCCATTTTTTGCATGAATGATGAAAATGACGCCCCGGGAATTCATACAACCGTTTGAAAACCCGGCATTAAGTGTCAGCCCATGTGGCCCAACACGACCAACTGGTCGCCTGGCTGGAGATCCAGAAACGCGCGCCGCTCCGGGTTGAGCTGCACATGCTTACCCGACTCACCCGGTGTCGCCCGCAACACCCCCAACGCAATATCACCCTGAGCCGCCGCTATTTTCTCCAACGCCAGAAAGTCCGCGCTGGCGGGCAGTGGGTAGTCTTCCTGGCGCCGAAACACAATTTCCGCCCCCCCTACCGTAAACAGTTCGTCGAACACCACTCGCAGTTCGCGCCGCAGCGCTACCTGAGCCAACACGTGACTGAGGATCATCGGGCTGACAATAATTTCGCTCTGATTAACCTGCAGCAACGAGCGATTGTCCGGGTCGCTGAGTTCCATAATTACCTGGGGCTTGCGGGCCGCTTCCGCAAGAATGTCTTCCAGTTGCAGGAACCCCACCAGCGTGCGGGCATCCGCCTCTTCCCCGGAAGCCAGGCGGTCGCTGCTAAGCAGTAGCACCGAGTCGTAACCGTCCGGCTGCAGACGGCGCAACTCACCTTCCAGCATGTAATCACCGTCGATATGACGGCATTCAACCCGCTCGGTACCGCCGGTATAACGTTGTATGTCAGCAGCCCGCACATCCGCTGCGGTGACGGCCACCACATCGACATCAAACCGGTGGCCGGTATAGCTCTCAAACTCCGAGATCAGGGTCGGAACCCGCCGGTTCCAGCCCAGCACCAGAATCCGATGACGCACGTCCTCACTACCCCGCAGATCAGGCATCGGTGGCGCATCACGATGAATCCGGGGCAACGACGTTGCCTTCGCCACCGGCTCGGTTTCGGAATAATCCCGGGCCATCAAAACGACTCGGTCTTCCGATTTGATCACCGTTGTTGACGGCGCCATCAGATTCACCGTCCAACCACCCGCCACCGGGCTCAGCAAGCCCAGCACAATCGCCAGCGGCCGCGTGGACGCCAGTTCCTCCAGTGTCATACCGGCTGCAACACTGCCGGACCGGACGTAAATTTCATTGCCGTCACCGGCGGTCAACAGTTCGTTATAGACCTCAGACAACCCCGGGTGCAGGGTATTCTGGGCCATTAACCGGCTGATGGTGGCGTCACCGGCGACCACCTCAACCGCACCGGGGTACGCCCGCTCGATCACCGGGCGTTTGCGCAGATCCTGCAATTCCGCCACCACAAACGGCAGCGGTGCGCCGATCTGATGGGCCTGGGCCGCTATCGAAAGCAACGCTTTGACGGTTTCAACATCCGCCGTGACCAGACTGTTCGGGCCCTGGGAGCCGCTGGGAACAATGACCGCAGCGGCCTCCAGGCAAGCGACCCGGTGCAGCGCGTCGGGCTGAATCGGTGTGCCGGAGCGGAGGATAACCTGGCGGGATCGCCGCCCGATGCCCGGCTCATTTTTCAACTCCAATACCTGGCCCGCTGAAACCTGCTCCGACAGCACCACAATCCGCAGGCGTTTGGTTTCGTGAAGTTCCAGGAATCGTCGCATGCGCCCAGAGGGGCCCAGCAACTCCGACAACAACGGCAGGGTCTGGCTGGTCCAGCCCAGTACCACAATGTGTCGCTTCAACGCGACCGGGGTCAGACCGCGCTCGAGGTCCGTCATCATGGCGATCAGCCAGCGCGTCATGATGGCGACCAACGCGCCCAGAAAGACAACGTAGCCGCTGACCGTCAGCAGGGTCGATACAAAGCGCTGCCAATTGCCCTGGTCGTCGCCGAGATAGCCCGGATCGGTGAGCCGCAGGAATGCCCACCAGATGGCCGAGCCCAAGTCGTCAAACGGGGCTCCCAAAGGGCTGACCAGGAGCCCGCCCACCAGCGAGATAACGCCGATGAAAACACCCACAACCAGCAGTTGGAAACCGGCCCCTTTGACAAACTGACGCTCGACGATGAACTTGGCCCGATCAATAAAACGCAATGGCAGCATGGGAAAATCTCTCAGCCGGTCTTCTTGACGTACTGGGTCAACAGTACGATTCGCGTGCCATTTACACGCCCCTCGATGTGTTCCGGATTTTCCGTTAAGGCAATATTCCGCACCGGGGTGCCGCGCTTGGCGGTAAAATTGGCCCCTTTCACGTCCAGATCCTTGATGAGGGTGACTGAATCACCCGCCTGCAATGGCGCGCCATTGGCGTCCAGAGTGGCAATGGACGCCGAGGCGTTGGCCAGCGTACCGGCTTCGGCCCAGGCCTGCATCTCACCCTCCAGATAAAGCATATCGAGCAGGTCCTGGGCCCAGCTCTCACCGCTCAGCCGCTTCAGCAGTCGCCACGACATCACCTGCACGGCCGCGACCGGGCTCCACATGCGGTCACTCAGGCCGGACCAGTGCGCCGAGTCCAGGGTTGCTGGCTGGTCGAGCTGGTCGCGACAGACACGGCACAGCAGCAACTCTGTGTCCGCCACCGGCGCTGGTCCGGCAACGTCGTACACGCCGAGATTCGATGTCCCTTCACACAGCTCACACCGTTCTCTGCTGCGTTCCCGTAATGCCTGTTCAGTTGCCATCTTTGTATCCTGTTGTGAATCGCGTCTGTCCGGCGGAAGCCTCAGGGGCATTCCAGTGATGGCACATTGGCCTGCGACCGCCAGTACCAGGCCCCGCAGAGCGTTTGGGATACGCAAAAACGTGTCGGCCGGTTTGCCATAGTGACCTTAAGGGGTATAAATAGAAACGGGGACGATAGTAAGTGATTAATCCTCGTGGTGCGATCCTTCTATCAGCGGTATGGTCTATCATTGAATGACTTATCTTGAGGGGATTATTCAGGGAGTGGCAAGTGTCTGAACAGTCGAAAGTTACGGTAATCTACGATGAGCGCGTGTTGGCTCATGAGCCTGATACCGACGCGGCGTTTCTTCCGGGCCGAATGGATAAGAGAGTCCGGCAAATCCTGTCGGGCCTCGGGGTGCCCTGGAAATACCCTGAGCACCCGGGTCGACTGACCGCCATCAAAGCACTGCTGGATGAACAACCGGTTCCGGGGCTCCAGTTCGAGACCGGTCGGGCCGCTACGGAAGAAGAATTGCAGCGGGTTCATACCGCCACCTTCATTGAGGGTATTTACGAGCTTCGCGGTCAGAATGCCTGGCTCGACGTCGATACCACGGCGGTTTCGCCTGGCAGTATCGAGGCGGCCGAGGTCGCAGCCGGCAGCGCCATCAAAGCGGTGGAGGCGGTCGTTTCAGGCCGCACCGAAAGTGCCTTTGCCCTGGTCCGGCCGCCGGGCCACCACGCCGAGCCGGTGCGGGCCCGGGGCTTCTGCCTGTTCAACAATGTCGCGGTCGCCGCGGCCCATGCCCAGGCTGTGCTGGGTTGCGAGCGGGTATTGATTGTCGATTGGGACGCCCATCACGGCAACGGCACCCAGGATATCTTCTGGGCCGATCCCGATGTGATGTTTTTCGACATACATCGCGGTGCCCCTTTTTACCCCGGCTCCGGCGGCCTTGAAGATGTGGGTGCCGGGCTCGGCGAAGGCACCACGGTCAATGTTCCAATGCCCGCCGGGGCGGGTGATACGGCCTATATCAAAGCGCTTAACGACATCCTGGTGCCGGCGGCCGAGTGGTTCAAACCCGACCTGATCCTGGTGTCAGCCGGGTTTGATCCACACTGGTACGACCTGGCCCTCAACGTCTCTTATGAAGGATTCGGAGCCATGACAGGCATTCTCCAGTCATTGGCCCGCAAACACTGTAACGGTCGCCTCGCGTTCGTATTGGAAGGCGGCTATAACCTGGAGTCTTTGGCGCACGGGGTCAGGGCGGTACTCGACGTACTGGCCGGTGGCGAGCCGCCAGAACCCGGCGTTTGCGGCGTTCGTGAAGTCGAGATTGCAACGGAGTTTCATCGCGATGCCTTTATCCGCGCGGCAGAGGACTTTGACGAACCGACGGACAACCACTAAGCCAACGCTCGATCGCACTGGCAGCCCGCGTCGTGAACCTCAGGCTCACGATGCGGCCGCCGCTTTCTGTTTTTCCAGGATCACCAGTGCGATGCCACCCAAGATCGCCATCGCCGTCAGCACCAACCGCGCCGTCAACGACTCCCCGAGCAGCAGCACCCCACCGAGGGCCGCGATGACCGGCACGCTGAGCTGAATGGTAGCGGCGGACGTGGCACGCAGCAGCGGCAGTGCCATGTACCAGACGGCATACCCCATCCCGGACGCCAGCGCGCCGGACGCTACCGCGTACCCCAGGCCTGCCGGATCCCACGCCATATCACCCATCATCAACACGCTCAGTGCCAGGGTAAACGGTACCGCACGGGCAAAATTACCGGCCGTCACCCGGGTCGGATCGCCCTTACCCCGGCCACGCAACGAATAGACGCCCCAGGCCACACCCGCCGCCAGCATCAGCACCGCGTTGACCAACGGCGGCGCCGACGACCCCGGCAGCAACAACCCGACCAGGCCCCCGAAAGCCAACAGAAAACCCAGCCACTGCAGCGGCCTCATTTGCTCACCCTGCCACAAGCCATGGCTGATCATCGTGGCCTGGACGGCGCCGAATAACAGTAACGCGCCCATCCCGGCAGAGAGCCCCAGGTACGCGAAAGAGAATGCCGCAGCGTAACCAAACAGGGCCAGCGCGGACACCCAACTGCCGCTGCCCTCAACCCGGCGTTGGCTAAGTCGCACCAATGCCCACAACATTACCGCGCCGGACAACAGGCGAACGGTGGTGAAACTCGCGGCATCAATCCCGGTTTCACGCAGCGCCACACGGCAGAGCAACGAATTACCCGCAAACGCAATCATCGCGGTGGTGGTCAATACAATAACGCGGGCACGTGACACGCAGTGATCCTTATGAAAATGGAACAGGCCGGCAAAGTTTAGCCGCCAATGGCTGCGCCGAAACTGCGACTATAGTGGCAACGGCGAACGCCCGCCGGCCGGCGCGGCCACTCAGTAGCCTGAGCGCTGCTGCCGGCGTGTGAGCGTCCGTTCGACCACCTGCAAGCCCGGAGCATAATCCCCGGCCACAGCGGCCAGCGCTTTCGCCAGCGTCAAATCGGCAATGGCCTGGTGTTGCTGTGGCAATGAGTTGATGGTCATGGGCAAGAAGTCCAGTAACCGGTCGTCTCCGAATGTGGCGATCCGGAAGCCTTCGGGCAATGTCGCCCCAGACTCCAGCATAACGTCCAACACCCCTTGCAACAGCGTGTACGAGGCCGTTACCAACGCCTCCGGACAGTGTTTGGCCTGCAGCAACCGGCGCATCAATGCAGCACCGGTTTCCCGGTCGTAATGCTCCCCGCTCAGTTCCAGTGACTGCACGGGCCCCTGCGCAATGGCATCGTGGAAGCCGGACCGACGCTCCTGGGTCATGGTCAACGCTGGCACCGCGTCCATCCACGCCACGCGGCGAACGCCCGGCCCCAGTACCGAGCGCGTCAACATGGCGGCTTCGGCGCGATTATCACTCACCACGCACGCGATACGTTGCGGGTCTTGCGCACGGTCAATGGCGATTACTGGCAAGCCCTGCGCCATCAGGTCGGGGTAAAAGTCACCGTCCGGTGGCAGACAGCTGGCCACAATCAATGCGTCACACCGACGTGCCTTGAGCGATTGCGCCAGGGCTTTCTCGGTATCCGGATCATCGTCCGAGCCGGCGATTAGCAACTGATAACCCTGGGCGCGGCAGCCCAACTCCAGCAGTTTGGCGAGACGGGCGTAACTGGCGTTTTCCAGATCCGGCAGAATGAATCCGATGGTCCGGCTTGCCCCCCCGCGCAGGGCAGCCGCCTGGGTGTCGATACGGAACTGGTGAGCCTCGGCCACGGCCAGGACCTGGGCGATGGTATCGGGCTTGATTCTGCGTGCCCGGGCCTGGCCGTTCAAGACGTAACTGGCGGTTGTTCTGGACACCCCCGCCAAGCGGGCAAGTTCAGCCAATGTCATGCTGGGCTCCTCGTGCAAGTCATGCAGACTACCAAATCGGATGCTTGATTTCTGATCTATTCTATTCCAGAATCATTCTACTGGTTGCTGACACGATTCAGCAACTACCATTACCGGTACAACAACAACGTTTCACGGAAACCGGAGCACCCTCACATGCTGACACTGACGCAAGATGATATTCGTCTTGGCTGCCGCGCCGCGAACTGGCAGGAAGCCCTCTCCCAAGCCAGCAAGGATCTTGAGATGGCCGGTCGCGTTTCACCGGACTATCACCACGGCATGCTCGAACGGGAGGCGCAGTCCTCCACTGTGCTTGGCCAGGGTATCGCCATTCCGCACGGCACGCCGGACAGCCGACACGCCGTTGCCGCCACGGGTATTCGGGTGCTGCAGTTTCCCGCCGGCGTGCGCTGGCATGACGGTGAAACCGTGTATGTACTGGTTGCGATTGCGGCTCAAACCGACGAACACCTGGACATTCTCCGTCAGCTGACACGGGTATTGGATAAACCCGGCCTTGCCGGCCACCTTGCTCGCGCTACCGAGTCCGCCAGCCTGCTCACTGCGTTGTCTCGCGAGCCCGTCGCGGGGCGCTGTGATAGCCATACCCTGTGCCTCGGCCTGAACGCCACCACACCGATGGAATTGGCACTGAGTGCGGCCGCACGGCTACAGGCACTGACCTGCGTGGACCCCGATTTTGTGCAAACCCTGGCCGGCCAAACACCGGTCGCCATCGGACAGGGATTCTGGCTGGCCCACTGCGGCGCCGGCGTCCTTCAGCCCGCGCTCGCACTGGCGACACCCAAGCACCCGTCCGACCGCCTGCAAGGCGTGTTCTGCCTTGCCGGTAGCAGCGATGGTTGCGACCCGCTGCTGGCGAGAATAGACAATGTGCTCGCGCAAGCCACCCCTCTGTCCGGGCTGTCATCCGATGCGGTACTGGCCTGCATGGCGGGCGACTTCGCCGACGCGGTCACCGTCAACATCCGTGTTCTCAATGCCCATGGCCTCCATGCGAGGCCAGCCAAACAATTGGTGCAGGTTGCCCGTCAACAACCGGCGACACTCAAAATTCGCTTGCTTGAAAGTCACGACCCGGCGGTTTCAGCGGTCAGCCTTACCCGTATTCTTGGGCTGGGAGTCCGGCGTGGACAGACACTCCAGATATCCGCCACCGGTGACCAGGCTGAATTGTCGGTAGAGGCACTGCGACAGGCAATCAGCGACGGCCTCGGCGAAGCCGTCAGTCCGCTCCGGGAACCCCCCCAGAGCACATCGGACACCCTCACGACCGCACCGGAGCCGTTATCGGCTGACCAACCGGTCAAAGCCATAGCAGCCTCCCCCGGTCTGGCGTTGGCGCCCGCGTTCGTACTCCGGGTGCCGCGCCTCGATTACCCGCTGACCGCCGTGCAGCCCGCAGACGAACTCAATCGCCTGGCGTCGGCCGTCCGGCGTGCTGAAGAGCAACTCAAGGACCTGATTCGTCAAGCCGAGGGCGGCGAAGCCGCACCCATTTTGTCGGTGCATGCGGAAATGCTGAATGACGACGACCTGCACCAGGCCGCTCGGGAGTCGATCAGTGAGGGCGCCTCAGCCGAAGCCGGCTGGTGGTCTGCAATCGATTCGGCGGCCCGGGCCCAGGAGGCTCTTTCGGACCGGCTGCTGGCGGAGCGCGCCGCCGACCTCAGAGACGTTGGCCGTCGCGTGCTGGCCATTCTGTGTGACATTGTGATGCCGACACCCCCGGACACGCCGTACATCCTCGTTGCGGAAGACCTCGGGCCCTCGGACGTCGCCCGGCTGGACACCCAGCGGGTGCGGGGCCTGATCACCGCTCGCGGCGGCGCAACCTCCCACAGCGCCATCCTGGCGCGGGCATTGGGCCTGCCTGCCGTGGTGGGCGCCGGCGAACGGATCCTGTCGCTCGCCGATGGCGTTGATGTGGTCGTCGACGGCGAGCGTGGCTGTTTTGTCCCCGACCCCAGCGTCGATCGTCGTCTACGAGTCGACCGGCGGCTTGAAACCCTGGCAACCTTGCAGGCCAAAGCCTATGAGCTACGCCACACACCGGCCACCACCCAGGATGGCCATACCGTTGAAGTCTGCGCCAATCTTGGCAACACCGCCCACACCCCCGATGCGGTTGAGCGAGGCGCCGACGGTATTGGTTTGCTGCGCACCGAATTTATTTTCATGGCGCACCCTCAGGCGCCCGACCTGCACACCCAGATTCAGGAATACCGGGCGGCATTCGACGCCCTCCAGGGGTTGCCATTGGTCGCCCGGACACTGGACGTGGGCGGTGACAAACCACTGGATTACTGGCCCATTCCCCAGGAAGACAACCCGTTTCTCGGACTCCGCGGCATTCGCCTGGCGCTGACCCGGCCTGAGATTCTGGAGACCCAGATTCGTGCTCTGCTAACCGCCGCTGGCGACCGCCCCTTACGCATCATGTTTCCCATGGTGAAGGATCTGGCAGAGCTGCGGGCCGCCAAGGCCATAGTCGAACGTGTCAGATCGGAGGTCCGGGCCAGTGATGTCCAGATTGGAGTCATGATTGAGGTACCTTCCAGCGCTTTACTGGCTCACACACTGGCCCCGGAAGTGGATTTCTTTTCCATTGGCACCAACGATCTGACCCAATACACGCTGGCAATCGACCGGGGCCACGACCAATTGTCGGCGGAATCGGACGGCCTGCATCCAGCGGTGCTGCGCCTGATTCAGATGACGGTTGAGGCAGCCCACGCCCACCAACGCTGGGTCGGTGTGTGCGGTGAACTGGGTTCCGACCCGCAGGCCATTCCCGTGCTGGTGGGCCTCGACGTGGATGAGCTGTCGGTCACCAGCCGCCGGGTTCCCCTGGTCAAAGCGTGCATCCGAAGCCTGACCCTCGACCATGCGCGCCGCCAGGCTGAACTGGCGCTCAGCAAGGCTAACGCGGCGGACGTGCGCGACGCCCTGGAGACGCTCTGATGGCCAACATACTGACGGTCACCCCGAACCCGGCTCTGGACCTGACCGCGGAAATTCCCGGCCTTGCCCTGGGCGCCGTCAACCGGTCCGAAGCCACCCAATTGCAGCCTGCTGGCAAGGGCATCAATGTCGCTCGCGTACTGGCGCAGCTGGGACACACGGTCACGGTCTCCGGCTTCATGGCCGAAAGCAACGCGGCCCCCTTTGAGCGATTATTCGAGGCCGAGGCATTGCGGGACCGCTTTGTCCGGGTACTCGGCTGCAACCGCATTAACATCAAGATTGCGGAAACCGGGGGCCGGGTTACGGACATCAACGGCCCCGGCTTTACCCTGCCGCCGCAGGCCATTGAGCAGCTGAAAGCGGATCTGGGTGCGCTGGTCAAAGACGTTGACGCAGTGGTGTTTGCCGGCAGCTTGCCGCCTGGTTTGCCCGCACAGGCCCTGTACGAATTGATGGTGGATTGCCAGCGCATCGGGCGCCCGACGTGGCTCGATACCAGTGGCAGCGCACTGGTTGAAGGCCTGAAAGCGATTCCCCGGGGGGTAAAACCCAACGGCGACGAACTCAGCACCTGGTCCGGTCGGCCGTTGTCCGACCGGACCGCTCACATACGGGCTGCCCGTGAAATGAAGGGCGCCGGCATTCGTGAAGTGATCGTCTCGATGGGCGCCGAGGGCGTGTTTTGGCTCAGCCCGGACCTGGAGCTGTATGCCACCTCCCCACCGGTGCCGGTGGTCAGTACCGTCTGTGCCGGTGACACCTTGCTGGCCGGGATAATTCACGGTCAGCTGTCAGGCCTGCCTCGCACCGACACCCTCCAGCTGGCGACCGCACTGGCGGCGGAATCGGTTCGACACGTTGGTGTCGGCAACCCCGATGCGCCAGACCTTAGCCGCCTAAAACAACAAACACGAATCCACTCCCTGCTGGGGGACAACACGATTCGGGAGCTGCCACTATGAACCTGATCATTCTCACCAACTGCCCACAGGGCATTGCCACCAGCTACCTCGCCGCCCGCGCGCTTGAACGTGCGGCCACAAAAGCCGACTGGACCAGCGTCACCGAAATCCAGACCCAGCCACAAACGGCCCAACCGTTGACCGCACAACAAATTGCCAACGCCGACCTGGTCATTGCGGCAACCAGTGCGCCGGTCGATCTAACCCGTTTTACCGGCAGGCGACTGTACCAGATCACCACCACAGCGGCCCTGGCCGACCCGGACCAAACACTGCGGCAGGCCCAACGGGAGGCTTCATGCTATAGCCCGGTGGAGGCCGCAACACACCCGCAATCGCAACACACCCCCCACCTCCACGAGGCGGAAGCCCCCAAGCGGCTGGTCGCTGTTACCGCCTGCCCCACGGGCGTGGCTCATACCTTTATGGCGGCCGAAGCATTGACCGGCGCCGCCCAGGCGCTGGGGTACACCATCAAGGTGGAGACCCAGGGATCGGTTGGTGCTCAGAACTCGCTGACCGACGACGATATCGCTGCGGCGGACGTGGTTATCCTCGCCTGCGACATCGAGGTCGCCCCCGACCGCTTCAAAGGCAAGCGGGTCTGGCGCACCTCCACTGGCACGGCCCTGAAAAAGCCCCGGCAAACCCTGGAAGACGCACTGGCGCAGGCGAAAACGGAAGCCGGACAGGCACCCAGTTCGGCGACATCGGCCAACAAGCCTCAGGGCGAACAAGCCGGCCCCTACAAGCACTTGCTGACTGGCGTCTCCTACATGCTGCCGATGGTGGTGGCCGGTGGGCTGTTGATTGCCCTGTCCTTTGTGTTCGGCATCAAAGCCTTCGAGGACGAGGGCAGCCTGGCTGCGACGCTGATGCAGATTGGCGGCGGCGCCGCCTTCAAGCTCATGATTCCGCTGCTGGCAGGCTACATTGCCTATTCCATTGCCGATCGGCCCGGGCTGGCGCCCGGCATGATCGGTGGCTACCTTGCCGGCACCCTGGGCGCAGGGTTTCTGGGCGGGATTGTGGCCGGCTTCCTCGCCGGTTATGCGGCCCGGTTTATCAATCAGAAACTGTCGCTGCCGGACAGCATTGAGGCGCTCAAACCCATTCTGATCATCCCACTGCTGGCCAGCCTGGTGACGGGCCTGGGCATGATTTATGTGATCGGCGAACCGATGGCCGCCATCATGGCAGGGCTAACCGGGTTTCTGGAGAGCATGGGCACCGCCAATGCGGTGGCACTCGGCGCTATCCTCGGCGCCATGATGTGCTTTGATTTGGGCGGCCCGGTCAACAAGGCCGCCTACACTTTCGGTGTTGGCCTGCTGTCCGAAGGCAGCGGCGGCTCCGCTCCCATGGCCGCCATTATGGCCGCCGGTATGGTGCCCGCCATTGGTATGGGAGTCGCCAGCGTCCTGGCCAAGGCCAAATTTGCCGACAGCGAACGCCAAGCCGGCCGTGCGTCCTTCGTACTTGGGCTCTGCTTTATCTCCGAAGGCGCCATTCCTTTTATGGCCAAGGATCCGTTGAGGGTGATCCCGATCTGCATGGTGGGCGGGGCCATTACCGGCGCCTTGTCGATGTACTTCACGGTGTCCTTGCTGGCACCGCATGGCGGGCTCTTTGTACTGCTGATCCCGAATGCGGTGAGCGCGGTGGTGCCCTATGTACTGGCCATCACAATCGGTTCATTGGTCATTGGTGGGGGCTACGCCTTGCTCAAGGCCGGTCGCACGGAAGTGCTCAAACAGGCGGCCTGAGCTTGACGGCGCGGCGCAAGCAGGCGATCTTGGCAGGGTCTGCTAACTGCAAAAGGAAACGGCTGTGCGCACTGTAGCTGCCTTGATAATGAGTATTGCCGTGGTCGCCTCCGCGATGCTGATCGGCCAGGGCCTGAGAGACCTGCGGACCGGTGACCGCTTTGTTACGGTTAAGGGCGTTGCGGAACGGGAAGTGACGGCAGACCTCGCGCTGTGGCCGCTGCGCTTCATTGCCACCGGTGATACCTTGGCTGAAGCCCAGCAACAGGCCCGCAGCAGCCGGGATTCCATCATGGCATTCCTGCAACTGCAAGCCATCGCCCAGGACGCGGTGGAGTTGCAGCGTCTGGATGTCACCGATACTCAGGCCAATCCTTTCCAGGGTAATGCCAACAGTCAGCGTTTTATCATCAACAGCACCCTGATGGTCCGCACCCCCGACATTGATAAGGTGCGCCAGGCCAGCCAGGCAATGGGCGAACTGGTGGACTCCGGCGTGGTGCTGTCGGCGGATTACGGCCCCAGCGGTCCGACCTATATCTACAGTGGATTGAACGCCATCAAACCCGCCATGATTGCGGAAGCGACCGCCGCAGCCCGAGAGTCAGCCAAGCAGTTTGCCGCCGATGCGGCCACCGAGCTGGGAGAACTGCGCCGTGCCAACCAGGGGGTTTTCCAGATCTTGCCCCGGGACCAGGCGCCCGGCATTGTGGAGGCGCAACAACCGGTCAAAACAGTCCGTGTGGTGTCCACCGTTGAGTACTACCTGAACTGACAACGGCGCAACCGGCCTGAGCTGCCATGGCGACAAGCGCTGTCTCCATGGCAACGGTCGGCCGATCAGGCCCGCTCGAGCGACGCCAGAATCTGCAAGGCCATCTGATAATCCAGGCGAGCCATGCCCTCATCCAGAGCCGCCATCTCCGATGCACTCAGAACTTCCCCAAGCGCGGCTTTCATCTCAGCGTACAGCGTTTGCGCTTCCATGTTTTGCTGCGCCAACCAATCTCTTAGCTGAGTCAATTGTTGTGGGTTTACTTCAAGATCGGCACTGGCAGCGGCCTGGTTCTGACCGTTCTGGAAACGCAGCCATTGACTCATCGCCGCCAGTGCCTTGCTGAACGCTGTCTCCACGTCTTGCCACTGCGCCTCGGATACAGCCGCCGGGGTTTCCCTGATCCGGCCCTCCAGCTTGCCGGCAACCTCCGCAAACGCCAGGGCGCCCAAACTGCCAACCGAGCCTCTGAGTTTGTGCAAGGCGAACACAGAATCCTCCGGACGACCCTCCTGCCAATCCGTTCGGGCCTGGATTATCGGGCCCGGACCACGCTCCACCATTGTGCGCACAATGCCCATAATCACTTGTGCCTGCGCCGGGTTCGCGGAGGCAACTTCCAGCAGGCGGTCAAGATTGGCGGTTGATAACACGTCCCGGTCATCATCAGCGCCCTCGTGTCCGACCAGGGTGGGTTGTTCGGAAGCGGCGTTCAGATACTGTTGGATCACCGAGACCATTTGCCCCTCGACGATGGGTTTGGCAATAAAGTCGTTCATTCCGATCTCGGTGCAGCGCTGACGTTCCGATTCCAGGACACCGGCGGTCATCGCCAATATCGGAAGGCCCAGTTTCAGTTCTGACCGGATGATCCCGGTCGCGGTCAAGCCGTCCATGACCGGCATCTGGACATCCATCAATACCGCATCAAACTCGGCGCTGTGTTGTCGCAGGTAATCGACCGCTTGCTGGCCATTCTCGGCCAGGACAACATCGGCCCCGGCGTATTCCAGCAACTGCCTGGCGACCGTCTGGTTCAGTGGATTGTCTTCCACCAACAGCAACCGCGCCCGGTTCAGGCTGCCTTTCAGACCATCGAACGCCTCCGCGGCGTCCAACATACCGCCACCCTGGCGGAGGTCTATAATTTCATGCAAGCGATCAAACAGGTGCGAACTGGTGACCGGCTTCACCAGCACCGCATCGGCCTGGCCAATGTCAATCACGTTGACCGGGTGCCGCTGGTCATGCGACTCAATCATCAGAATCACAATAAGCCGCTGGTCCTGGCCGACACCTCGAATTGAATCGATCAACCCGGGCTGAGTGGTCAACACCGCCCGCCCGACCAGCACCAACTGGTAGTGTTCGCCTGCCTCACTGGCTTGTTGCGCAAGCTTCAGTGCCTCATCCGCCGACACCGCAGTATCAAAGTGCCAGTTCCAGCTTTCAAACGTCATGCCGATATAGTCCCGGCTGGTGTCATGGCCATCCACCACCAGCGTTCTGAGACCGCCATCGGGGACCGGGTTATTGGCAGTCACACGGCCTTGGGCCAAGGTCAGACCCAGTTCCACGATGAACTCCGTGCCCTGATATTCCTCACTACGCAGATCGATGGTGCCACCCATCAGATCCAGTAGCTGTTTCGAGATTGCCAGGCCCAATCCGGTGCCGCCAAATCGCCGGGTCATGGAGGTGTCCGCTTGGGTGAATGCCGAAAACAGCCGTTCCTGCTGCTCCTCGGTCATGCCGATGCCGGTATCCCGGATGCGGAAACGCAAGGTGACATTTGGCCCATCCTCCGCGACACGCTCAATCAGCATGGCGACCTCGCCCTGCTCGGTAAACTTGATGGCGTTGGTGATCAGATTGACCAGAACCTGCCGAATCCGTAATTCATCACCAACCAGCCTGCGCGGCACATCCGGCTCAACGCCAATGGCCAGTTTGAGATCTTTGTTGGCGCCCTCAACCGCCATGATATTGGCAAGACTTCGAATCACCTCATCCAAATCGAACGTCACCGGCACGATGTCCATACGACCGGCCTCGATTTTCGAAAAGTCGAGAATGTCGTTCAGAATTTCCAGCAGCGACTGGCCCGCCTTGTGAGCCATGTCCAGATAATTACGCTGGTCCGCGCTCAGCGACGTGCGGGCCAGAATCTGAGTCATACCCAAGACAGCGTTCATCGGGGTCCGGATTTCATGGCTCATATTGGCAACGAATTCGCTCTTCGCCCGACTGGCGGCCTCTGCCACTTCCCGCGCCGTTTCCAGGGTCTGCGCTGCGCGTTTGGCCTCGGTGGTGTCGCGCAAGATGACCCCGTAGAAATGGTGGTCATTGGCCACCCAGTGGGAGATGGAAAATTCCACCGGGAAGACCTCATCATCCCGACGCAGACACTGGGACTGAATCACCCGCCCCCAGGATGTGCGCCGGGACTGGGTCTGGGTAATGTTACGGAATTCATCCAGGCGGGTTTTGATATCGTCGGTGGGCACCAGCTTCAGCCACGACATGCCCCTGAATTCTTGTTGCGAGTAGTCAAATATTTTGCTCGCGGCCGGATTGCTCGACAGTATGTGGCCCTGATCATCGACGATGAAGATGGCTTCGGCCGCGGTTTCAGCCAGCGTGGCAAACTTCTCTTCCGACTCCCTCAGGGCCGTGGTCATCTGTTTCGCATGGGCCTGTGAGCGGGCGCGGGTGACCACCAGCATCCTCACAAAGGAAAACAGCAACAGGCTGATCAGGACACCACTGACCAAGACAATCTGCGATTTTTCGCGGTCAATGGCCCGTTCAAAGGCCGGCAGCGAACGGATGCGCACGCCCCATTGTCGATCCGCAACCGTGATCGGTTCAAAATCCTCATAAGGCACGGACAGTATCGACGACGTGTCCAGCGCGGGTTGTTTCGTACTCTGGTAAAGCAGCTTGTCCGGATCGGCATCGGTGCCATCGAATATTTCCAACGCCACATCGGAAAAGCTGTCCGCCAGGATGGCGCCCATTAAATCCGCCATGCGGAAGGGGCTATACACCACACCACGCATCAGGTCTTTGCGCTGTGCCACGGTCTCAGGCACCACGCCGCCATAGTATATGGGCAGGTACATCAGGAACCCGGCCTGGGTGCCGACCGACGTTTCCTGCACCAGGGTGATTTTTTCCGACAATGTGGTCTCACCGGTATCCCGCGCCTTGGCCAACGCCCGACGACGCACGGCCTCCGAATACATGTCGTAACCATGCGCGCGCTGGTTTCGCCAATCAAACGGTTCCAGATAGGTCACAGGAATATAAGCCGAACGGTTCCCACGAGGCCTGAGCTCGAAATTCTCGAACCCTTCAGCGCGAACCCGGCTTACAAACGCTTCTTTTTCAGTCTCGCTCGTCAGGTAAGTGGCAAAACCCACACCTTGGATACCCGGGTAACTTTCAGTCAACTCCAGATCGGACACGTAACGAAACCACTCGTCGCGTGTGACATTCTGGGAGGAATTGAACAGTCCGGCACCGCCACGAAGAACCTGTTCATAATCCCGCATACGATCTTCCACACGGGCATTGATGGTCGTGGTCAGGGAGTGGAACTGGCGTCTGGCGTTTTCTTCCACGGTCAGGCTGGTGAGATACCAGACAACCGCGGTCAATCCCAGCGCGGCGATCATAGCCGACCACGGCAATAGCAAGTCCCGGGGCTGAAAATCACTGTCCTGACGGCGCTCGGAGACGTCCGCCGCCAGCACCAGGCCGCAGACGACCCACAGCAGAATAAAGCTGTCCAGAGCGATTAACGACGCGTTCACCGTCCCGAAAATAAACGGCCCGACGCCGGCCAGTGTCGCAGACACCGCAATCGCGACCACACTGGGCACCAGCAGAGACACACCCCGCAAACCCAGACTGTAAGCCGCATAGGCGATGCATGGCAGGTACAGGAATACCAGCAGACGATCGACGCGATCGACCCGACCCCAGTCGCTGAACACCATGAAACTGACGGTCGCCACAGCAACCACCAGCAGCACCAGGGACACCGCATTGGCGGCCGTTGGTCTGGCCCGCAGTGGCCGAGCCCAGGCCAGCAGCAAGGGCGTCAACATAAAGACACCGGCGACGTCCCCGAGCCACCAAGTCAGCAAAATAGTCTTCATCGCCGACATCGGTGCAAACCCACCGATCATCAGCGCCAGGCTGCCAATAGCCGCACTGATCAGACAAACGCCAATGGCAATCACCACAAAACGGAAGGCATTGGCAACCCGGTCAAAAGGTTCGGAGGCAGCCCACAGGCGCTTGATCAGCATTGCGCCCGCCAACGCCTCAAGGGTATTGCCAATGGCAATGGCGCCAGAGGTCATCACCATCGGTGCACTCACACCGGCGTCTGACGAAAAACTGACCATATTGGCGATAAAAGCACCCAGAGTGATGGCCGGCCATGCTCGCACACCCAGAATAATCAAGGCAGCAACGGCAAGTCCTGACGGCGGCCAGACCGGCGACACATTGGTGGCGGCAAAGGCAAGTTTCAGGCTGAAGTGGGCCGTCAGGAAGTACAGCAATGCCAACAAGGGCACGGAGACTGCCAGCGGTAATTTGGGTGGCAAAAGCGCTGCGGACGTGCGCGACATATCAGTATCCCGTTCAGACATTTCATTGGTCGCACTGGACGACACGCTACAGATCCGACACCACAGAAGCGATTTCACTCCGGTTACGTCCATGCGCTTTTGCACGGTAGAGTGCGGCGTCGGCCGATGCGATCAGGTCTTTGACTGTTTGATCTTGGCCGGATGGCAAGGCCGAAATCCCGACACTGACGGACACGTGAGGTGCTACCGAGGAGTACGCGTGGGGAATATCCAACTCTCTTACCAGTTTGCAAATCCAGTCGCCAACGGCATACAGCGACTCGGGATCCGCGTGAGGCAGAATAACGGCAAACTCTTCACCACCAAATCGGGCAAACACTTCGCCGGGGCGGCGAAATCCGCTGCTGAGAGCCTCTGCCACACGAATCAGGCAGCTGTCGCCCTCCGGGTGGCCGTACCCGTCGTTGAAGGCTTTGAAAAAATCAATGTCCAGCAAGGCGACTGCCAAAGGGCTGCCGTGACGCGTATGGCGCTTGAATTCTTCATCCAGTTTACGATCGAAAAAGCGCCGATTGTAGACGCCCGTCAAGCCATCACGGTTGGCAAGGCTCTGCAAGGAATCGGACTGATGCTTGAGGGTCAGGTGTGTCCTGACCCGGGCATTGACCACCGTCGGGTTGAACGGTTTGCAGATGAAATCCACGGCCCCGGCTTCGAAGGCCGCCAGTTCCATTTCAGTGCTGGTATGGGCGGTAATAAAGATCACGGTGCAGGCACGGGTAAGCGGGTTGCTTTTGAGCTGCCGGCATGTTTCTTCGCCGCTCATGTCCGGCATGTCCATATCGAGCAGAATAAGGTGCGGCACTTCCCGCTCCGCCAGCGCAATCGCGTCACGACCATTGGTTGCAAACAGTATGTCGCCCTTATGTTTTAATTGGGCGCTGAGCAACTGAATGGTCTCGGGGTTGTCATCAACAATGAGGATGACACTTTTGGGATTTGGAATCGACACCAATGCTCTCTCGTTTATTGAGTGGAAGGGCTTACCAAGTGCAGCCCTGTTGCAGCGAACGATGAGCCCGCCCATTGCCTGGTTTGCTCTATTCTAGACCATACCCTGTGTGGTTCGGGGGCCCGAGCCCGACCGCCTGTCTACCCTGCGCTGTGAGTGTAACGGCTTATCGGCACACGCCTCAGTGTCCCGCTACTGTGTTTTAACCTGTTCGTCCGTGACACCGTAGTTTCCCGCCAGCCAACGTACAATTTCTGCTGCGCCGGGGTGCTCGTAACAAGCGTAGCGCGCTCGCAACTGGGCTTTTTTGGTGTCACTCAACCGGTCCAGACCGGCATCCTGGAGCGTCAGCAGATCGGCGCCAACCGCACCGCCCAGTTCTTCGCCGAGCACGAGCTGCGAGGCCCGGGTCTGGGCCTGACCGTATTCATAGTCTGCCCCAGACCGATAACTTTCGGCCAGCGTGAGTGCCGGAATGCAGCTCAGCGTGGGCTGCAGGGCCGGGTTGATGCCGTGACCCGCCAGATGGTCCCGGAGCGTCGCCGGCCGGCCGGTAAACCCGCGCAGATGCAGGAAGCGGGACATCCGTTCACCATCATTGACCGGGTAGTTATCCCACAAAAATGGCTTGCGCCGAAGTTGTTTCGCAACCCGGTCAAGGTGACCGACCGACACCTCTCTGGCGCAGACCTCTTCGCCGGTCCAGAACACCTCGACATCCGGGTCCAGCAGTTCACCGAGACGCTCTAGATAATCATCCGGGCGGCGACCAAACACCCGGTCCAATACCGGGTCATCAGAATAGTAGCTCGGGCAGGTCAGCACTCGGCTGGCGTTGCTCTGGCCTTTGGCCCAGTGAATAATCTCCGCTTGACGGTCCGCCAGTTCGGGGCTGTCGCCACTCATGTCGTCAAACAGCAATGCCAGGTCCTCCACGCCCATCTCGTCGAAGGCGGCCAATTTTCGGGCCAGTGCATCACGGGCGGTCTGATCGAACTGTCGGTAGGCCTCATAGGGGCTCAGGCCAACGCCAAAACGCACACCTTGAGACCGACAGAATGCCCCAAACGCCGTCAGTGCCTTGGCCTCTGCCGGCGGATGAGGCTCCTGCCAACGACGGCGCAGGAAGACATCGGCTTTCGGGGCATACAGATAAAAACCATAACCGTGTTGAGCCAGGAAACCGCACACTTGCTGCCGTTCCTGCCAGCTCCAGGGCTGTCCGAAAAAGCCCTCGATGATGCCAAGCTGAAAAGCCATCAAAACCGTCCCTGTGGCGCGTGTATTCGAGTCGTCATAAGCACTGATCCTTTCGTTTTCGTCCCGCCGCCGGCAGAGCCATCGCTCAACTCAACAGAGGCTGAATATCCAATTTATAGTCCACGGGATCAACAGCACGGATGATCCGGTCCTGAGTTTTTGCCGCCGCCAGATCAATGGTCTCTACCGGTATCGCCTGACGAAAGCGGGTGTGGTACATCACCCTGACCCGCGGCAGGCGCTGATCGTGTTCGTTGGTCTCGACCACTACCGCCAGGCGACCACTGTCCAGTAACACCAGCGAACCGACCGGGTAGATACCGATGCAGCGAATAAAATGTCGCACCAGTTGGGGGTCCAGATGATCGCCGCTCCATTCCAGCAACTTTTTCAGACCCTGCGTCGGCGTCATGGCTTTATGGTAGACCCGGTCGGAGGTGATGGCGTCGTACACATCGGTAATCGCCACCATGCGGCCGTACACTGAAATCGCCGCACCCGTCAGGCCATCCGGGTAACCGGATCCATCCATCCGTTCATGGTGCTCACCAGCGGTCAGCAAGGCGATGCGACCAATGCCCGGCGTGCTGGACAACAAATCCCGGCTGTGGCCGGCATGCTGCTTCATGATCTGAAACTCGTCCGAGTTCAGTCGACCCGGTTTGTGAAGAATCTCATCTGGCGTCAGGATCTTGCCGATATCGTGCAGCAGCGCACCGATCACGGTTTCCCGCATGGTCTCCCGAGACAGTTCAACCGACTTGCCGAAAATGGACATCAACACGCTGAGGTTGACGGAGTGCTGCAGCAAGTAATTGTCTTTCTGGCGAATTTTACCAAGACAGCTCAGGGCATTGTGATTTCGAAACACCGAATCGAGCAAGTCATCCGCAAGATCACCAACCGGGTCCAGCTCCAGGGGATGCCCTTCCTTGATCTTACCCATCAATTGGCCCACCAGCGCCTGGGCCTCGCTGTGAATGGCCTGCGCCGCACCCAGTTCATCCACCACACTGACCGCATTGCGCGTGGCCATGGCCGGGGCCGCTGCGGCCGCTCTCTGCAGCAAGGCCTCATTGCGGTCCGCCACATCGGCTGCGGGCTCAGCATGGACCGCATCCAGGCCACGGTCCGTGTCGATGTAAATAAATTGGGCACCCATTTGCCGCATCTTCTCGACGGTTTCTTCGTTGCGGATGACGCCTCGGCGATTACGGGTATTGTGCGGTATCCAATCGTTGTTCTGATCGGACACATACATTCCGACTCGCACATCATCAATGGGAACTCGTTTAATCATCACTCACTCGACGCAAGGTGGCCGTTACCTGGCCAAAAGAGGCACTCCCGTGAATGGCAGCAACCCCGATGATGAGACGGAGCCCCTGCCCCGTTGGTCATAAAGGCAGCCAAGGGTGACCTGTGATCACCGCTGGCCGCCAGTTGTCAATCACTTCTTAGCTGACCGCCAGCCGGTCATTACACAATGGTATGGAAACTCACTAGGGCTGACACGCATTCGCGCCTAAACTGGGTCAGCACAAATTCTTGCCGGACCCTGACCATGAACCAGCCCGCACAACGATTACAAGCACTTGATGCGCTTCGCGGCATGGCGGCGCTGGTGGTCGTTTGTTTTCATTATATTCCCTATTACGACAAACTCTATGGTCACGGATTCACCCCCTGGTCGGTATTGTCTTTTGGTCGCTACGGCGTACACCTGTTTTTCATGCTCAGCGGGTTCGTGATTTTCATGACTCTGGAGCGCACCTCGACCGCGGGCTGGTTTGGTTTGGCGCGGGCCTTTCGGTTGCTGCCAGCACTCTGGGCCGGAATTGTGGTGACCTTTGTCTCTGTGCATCTGCTGGGGCCCGACGACCGGGCAGTCTCGTTTGTTGACGCTCTCCTGAACGTCACACTGCTGCACGAATACCTGGAGCGCCCCCACGTCGATGGTGCCTACTGGAGCCTGGTGGTGGAGGCCACGTTCTATGTCTGGATGGCGCTGCTGTTCTACACGCTCGGCAACGGTCGCGCCTTGCGGGCGGTGTTCTGGGTCTGGGTCCTGGTCAGCTACGCGGCCGTGATGATGTGGAAAGCGATCCCCGATGACTATGAATTCCTGGTGAAGGACCTGCTTTTTACCCGCTATGCGCCCTTGTTTGTCAGCGGAATGCTGATCTACCAGTGGCATCGCTATCGCCGACTCCCGTGGCCAGACCTGTTGTTGCTGGCGCTCGCGATTGGTCACTGCCTGGTGGCCTACAAAGCGCCGTTCAGTGTTTTTGTACTGGGCTGTTATGGGATTTTTGTGCTGGCGGTATCCGGCCGCCTCAACCGGCTTGCGAATCGGCCACTGCTCTGGCTGGGCAGCATCTCCTACGCCCTTTATCTGGTGCACCAGAACATTGGCTACGGTGTGATTCACTGGAGCTACGCCGCCGGTTTACCGGGCTGGGTTGGTATCGCCCTCGCGTTTGGCGTGGCCCTGGTGCTGGCAACCGCAATCCAGCGCTGGATTGAACAGCCGGCCCTGCGTTGGTTCCGCCTTAAGCGGCAGTCCCAGGTGGCAAAAACAGCGATGACATCCTGACGCTCGACCGGCATCGATCAGACCGGAGTGCCGGCTTCATCATTGTCGATGACTTCGGTCTCCCGCTGAGCGTCCGCCAGCCACCGTCGTACACTGGGGTGGCCCAGTAACTGCGAGACATAGGCCTGCGCTGCCTCGGATATTTCGACGTCGTAGGTTAGAAACCGCAACGCCACCGGGGCGTAGAAACAATCCGCAATGGAAAACTCACCAAACAGCCAGGGACCCTTGCCGCTGCTTGCCGCCAGGCAGTCCGACCACATGGCGTCTACCCGCGCAACATCGGCTGCGGCTGCGGCTGACAGGTCCACATGCCGGTGTGCCCGGCAGTTCATCGGCAGTGCGCTTCGTAGCCCGCTCAGACCGGCGTGAATCTCTGCACAAACGGAGCGCGCACGGGCACGCTGCGACATCTCCGCCGGCCATCCGCGGCCGTCCAGATATTGCTCCGACACATACTCGCAAATGGCCAGGGAATCCCACACGGCGAGGTCACCATCCATCAATACCGGCACCCGACGGGTCGGTGAATAACGCGCGAAACGCTGTGGCAGGCCATCCGGTGCCAACGATTCCTGAATTTCTTCAAAAGGCACATTAAACGCCGACAACAACAACCAGGGCCGTAGCGACCAGGATGAATAATTCTTGTTACCAATAACCAATTTCATGAACCGCACTCCTTTGCCGCAATAGGCGATCTGGAATATCAAAAGAGGATGGATGTCAGCAGACTATAACCCAATTCCTGCGGACGCTGTGTGACCCAGGCGGCGCTTTGTCGGCTCAGGATGCCAGGCCCCTGGCCGCTGGCCGGGTAAAAAAAGCTCATCACGGATTAGCGTGGCATAACGCTCAACAGGGTCGCTGCCAACCACTCCCTGGGTCAGCACCGAGGCATTGCGCACTCTTTTGGCACGCCCCCGGTGCAGTTGCGCCATTGTGGCTCTGACCGACCCGCCCGAGGCCCCAAAAAGCCCCTGAAAGTGGCGGTGGCGCGACGATTGCAGGGAATTGGCAGTACGCCACACCATGTGGTTCATGCACAACAGGGCCAGCCTCCGTTTCTTGCTCGGCATTACGAAGGCTGCAGGAGTGAGTGTCGTCATCATGAAAATACACAAACCGTCCGCTGGCGCCTACGATGAAATCTTTGACGATCAACACAACATACGTCCCCACTGCGGGGTCCTGAAGGACTGGCTGCTCAACTCCAATGAGAGCGTGATCGCCGATAAGCGCCGAGAAGCGCCGAGAAGCGGATGTATTGTTCCAGCGCCTGGGCATTACCTTCAATGTGTACGGCGAAGAGCAAGGCACCGATCGCCTGATTCCGTTTGACCTGATTCCCCGCATCATTTCCGCCAGCGAATGGCATCGCTTGCAGGCCGGACTCCGGCAGCGTGTGCAGGCACTAAACCGGTTCCTGTACGACATCTATCATGAGTACGACATCGTTCGGGCCGGACTGATTCCCGCCGAGCAGGTGTTTGCCAACGCGCAATACCAGCCCGGCATGCAGGGGCTCAAGCTGCCTCGCAATATCTATGTGCACATCGCCGGCATCGACCTGATTCGGCACAGCGACGGCGACTACTATGTCCTGGAGGACAACCTGCGCTGCCCCAGCGGAGTCTCCTACATGCTGGAAAACCGGCGCATGATGATGCGGCTGTTTCCCACGCTGTTCGCACAGACGCCGGTATCCCCCATCGATCATTACCCGGCTCTGTTGAGCGAAACCCTGCGGGCGTCCTCACTCAACCCGAACCCAACCGTGGTGCTGTTGTCTCCCGGGCGCTTCAACAGCGCTTATTTTGAACATGCGTTTTTAGCACGCCAGATGGGCATTGAGCTGGTCGAAGGTCCGGATTTGCTGGTGCGGAACAACAAGATCTTTATGAAGACCACGTCCGGCGCCCGCCAGATTGATGTCATCTACCGCCGCATTGACGACGACTTCCTCGACCCGCTCATTGGCAATCCAGATTCCCTGATTGGCGTCCCCGGGCTCTACGCCGCCTATCGCAGTGGCAATGTGGTCCTGGCCAATGCCATGGGCACGGGCGTTGGCGACGACAAGTCGATCTACCCGTATGTCCCGGATATGATCCGGTTCTATCTGGGCGAGGAACCCATCCTGAAAAACGTGCCGACCTGGCAATGCCGCAAGCCGGACGACCTCAAGCATGTGCTGGCCAACCTCGACAAACTGGTGGTGAAAGAAACCCAGGGCGCCGGCGGCTATGGCATGCTCATTGGCCCGGCCGCGGACCGCAAGGAGCGGGAGGCATTCCGCCACGCCATCAAGGCCAGGCCTGACAACTACATTGCCCAACCCACCCTGTGCCTGTCGTCGTGCCCCACCTTTGTGGAAAAAGGCATTGCGCCGAGGCATCTGGACCTGAGGCCGTTCGTGTTATCCGGCAAGAAAATCCAGATGGTACCCGGCGGCTTGACCCGGGTGGCACTGCGGGAAGGTTCATTGGTGGTGAACTCATCCCAGGGTGGTGGCACCAAAGACACCTGGGTGCTGGAGGACGAAGTATGCTGAGCCGCGCTGCCTCAAGCTTGTTCTGGATGGCCCGTTACCTTGAACGCGCCGAAAACCAGGCCCGGTTGCTGGACATCAGCCTGACCATGGCCCTGATCGACGTGCCCGAAGACCGCGAAGAACAGCTCTCGGTACCGTTGCTGGTGACGGGCAGCCAGGACACCTTCAACAGTCTGTACGACGAACTTAATCCCCAGAATCTGATCACCTTCGTGTTGCTGGACGACCGCAACCCCGGCAGCGTCTATAATATTTTCAGGATCGCCCGGGACAACGCCCTGCAGGTCCGCGGCAACCTGTCGGCGGACGTCTGGGAAAGCATCAATCTGTCCTGGCTGGAATTCCGCGAATTGCGTCAGCAAGGCGTGACGGAATCGTCCGCCAGCCAAGTGTTTGACTGGACCCGGGCACGTTCCCACGAATTCCGTGGCGCCGCGTACGGTACGTTGCTGCGCAATGACGCCTTCCGGTTTCTTCGGCTGGGCACCTTTATTGAGCGGGCCGACACCACCGCCCGAATGTTGAACATTCGCCAACAGCTGGCCTTGCTGCCGGAAAACGATCAGGCATCGCGGCCATTTTTCGAATGGAACGCCTTGCTGCATTCGCTGGCTGCCTATGAAGCCTACCAAACCGTTTATGGTCACAACATTGACCCGCTGAATGTGGCCGAGCTGCTGGTGCTGAACCCAGATGTACCACGCTCGCTGCACGCCTGCCTGCAGGCGATCGCAGAGCTTCTGGAAGCCATCGAAGGTGACCGGGGCCGGCGCGCCAAGCGCCTGGCCACCAGCCTGTATTCCAATATCCGTTACGGCGACCGGGACTACATCGCGGAGCATGGGCTCGACAAGTACCTGGCGGATTTCCTCACTCGAATCCAGCGCATCGCAGCACAAATTCAGAACGACTACATGGGGTGGCAGACATGAAGCTTCGTATTCAACATGACACGGTCTACCGCTACGAAACCCCGGTACAGGGTGGCATCCAGTACATCCGGCTGCGGCCCCGTAACACGGCCCAACAGAAGATCCTCGACTGGACACTGACGACGCCGGGTGACGTCAGCCAGATGACCGACGGCTTTGGTAATCAAGTCACAGTCATGACACTGGATGAAGCCCTGTCGGAAATCACCCTCACCGCCGAGGGCACGGTTGAGCTGACTGGCAAGCCTCTGGCCCTCAACGACTCGGCGTTTCCGCCCCAGGTGCTCTTGCGATTCACCCGCCTGACCGAACCGGACGCAGAGCTGAAAGCCTTTGCGAAACAGTTCTCAGCCAACAAGCGCAGCCTGCTGCGGATGATGAAGCAGATCTGCGACCGGATTGCCTTTACCCCCGGCGCCACCACCGTAACCCATACGGCTGCGGAAGCCTTCCAGTTGAATGCCGGAGTATGTCAGGACCATACCCATATCTTTATCGCCTGCTGCCGCTACATTGGCGTGCCGGTGCGGTATGTCAGCGGTTATGTCCATTCACACGATGACCAACACATTGCCACTCACGCCTGGGCCGAAGCCTTTCTGGGGCAAAACTGGCACACCTTTGATGTGGTCAACAACCTCAACGTTGCCGAGAGCCACATCAAGCTGGCGGTGGGCCTCGACTATCTGGATGCCGCCCCCGTCCGAGGTGTTCGCCGAGGCGGCGGGGTGGAAGTACTCAACACGGTGGCCCGGGTATCCAGGATGACGGACAGTCAGTAGAAGTTGCAGCCCCGAGCCACAACAAACCCGTAATATCACGATGCTTCCGGCGCATTTACCGATAGAATAGCGGCATGCCTCACCGCCGAAGGAGCCCCGAATGACCTACTGTGTTGCCATGCGCCTGGCCGATGGGCTGGTGTTTGCGTCCGATACCCGCACCAATGCCGGGTTCGACCAAATCTCCACCTTCCGCAAGATGCACACCTTCAAGCAGCCGGGTGAGCGCTTGTTGACCATCATGACCGCCGGCAATCTGGCCACCAGCCAGAGCGTGATCAGCATGCTCGAAAAACGGCTGGGCTCGGACACGCCGAATCTGTTGAATGTCACATCATTGTTTGAGGCCGCCGAGCTGCTGGGCGAAACCCTGCGCGAGGTCGTCCGGCGGGATCACACCACGGCAGGCGAGGCCAGTCAGGTCGACTTCACCTGTTCCATGATCCTGGGCGGACAAATTCGCGGTGAAGCACCGAAACTGTTTCATATCTATCAGGAAGGCAATTTCATCGAGGCCACGCCGGAAACGCCCTACTTCCAGATTGGTGAAGCCAAATACGGCAAGCCGGTGCTGGACCGGGCACTGGGGTTCACTACGCCACTGGACCGGGCGTATCAGTGTGCCCTGATCTCTTTCGACTCAACCATGAAGAGCAATCTGTCGGTGGGCATGCCGATTGATGTGATGATTTATCGAAAGGACGATCTCGAGCCGCTCTTCAGCGCTCGCATTGAGCAGGACGACCGCTACTTCTGGGAGCTGCGGCAACAATGGAATCAAGGCATTCGCGATTTGATTGATCGGCTACCGGTGCCGGACATCAATCTGCGCTGAGAAAACTCAAACGCCGTGACAACGCTGAGTGGCCACGGCGTTTGCGACGGCTCGACTAGTCGAAATCAAGGCCGCGCTGGTACAGAAACTCGAACGAAAAGCCTTTGCTTTTGGTGCGACGCTCAAGAATGTCCGCCAGCTTGTCCAGACGCGCAGGTACCGCCATCAACTTATCCTGAGCCTCCCGTCCGGCCGCATCCTCGGGCCGTAAGTCGGCAATACCCCATGCCTCGAGACATTCAGACACCACTTTGCGGTAATCCCGTGGGCCATAAATATCCGCCCGACGCACCACTTCCGCCATTTCAATGTACCCACCAATGGTATGACCCGGCATTGCCAGCCGCGGCATCACCTTCAGTGCCGATTCCATGGCGCGGGTCGGGTCCACTTCCAGCAACCCGATAAAGGCATCGCGATAAAACCGGAAGTGACGCGACTCGTCTGCGGCAATGTGGCCCAGAATGCGCTGAATCTTGGGTTCGTACTTGGCGGCCAGCTTACCGGTGTTGGCATGGGCCGACTGGGTCGCACGCTCCTGCAGGCTGGTGTAGGCCAGCAACTGGTAGGGGTCGTTGTGCCATTCCGGATCAAAACCGGCTTCCAGGTATTGATACTGCAAGCGCTCAAACGCTTTCATATCAAACAGCCGGGCGTCGCGCACATAGTCGTGCAGGACACAGCCATGGCGATCCTCTTCCGCTGTCCACAGGAAGTTCCAGCGCGCCCAGGCATTGCCACTGCCCATGTAGACCGCGATCAGGCGGTGAAAATGCGGCAGACCTTCTTCGGTCAGCAGGTTCAGTGCCAACGACACTCGCACCGCATCGGGTATCCCGCGCACGCGATCAGGCAATTCCCGCAGCTCCCGCTCCTGTTCTGCCGACATTTCTTCACTGGCAGGCATGAAATCGCTGGGCATCCAGAGCTTGCGCTCTTCGATGTGCCGAGCCATGTTCCTTTCGACCAGGGGTTCCAGTGAAGCCAGCACCTCGGTCTTTGCCGGAGGTGATGTTTTCTGAGCCGATGTAATAGTAATGGCGTGCGCCTCCTGTAGCGGAATGGCGGCAAACCTTTGTCTGGGGACATGCAGGGCCACTTACCGCCGTGCCGGCACCCATAAAAACGTTGCCACGATGCTCTCAAGATAGTCTTATCACGACAGCCTTGCCAATTTGGGCTGTTAATAATGTCATCATGGGGAGCGATCAATACTGCTCCCAAACTAGCACCCCTATTCCGCCAGAGGCAAGTTACACAAAGGTGGCATTGTACTCACAAAAACCCGGCGTTAGCCCGGCTCCCGTTTCAATCCAAGGCGCTTGATTCGAGAGGTTAGCGTGGTCGGTTTCATGCCCAGCAAAACGGCCGCACCGTTGTCGCCAAACAACTTCCATTGACACTTCTCCAGTGCTTGCAGCATGTTCTGGCGAACACGCTCCTGCATCTCCTCATCGGTCACAATCAGCGCCTCAGACTCGGCGGCCAGAGTGCTTGCCGGCGGCCGGCTGTCGGCGTCCAGAGGCAAATCAAAGGTCAGGCGATCGCCGCGCGAGGTAATGACCGCGCGTTCCACCACATTCTGTAATTCCCGAATGTTGCCCGGCCACGCGTACGCCTGCAATCGACGCAGGTCAACCTGGCGCAACTTGCACTGGGTTTTCCCGAACTTCTGACTGGCCTGGCTCACCAAATGGTTGGCGAGCATGGCAATGTCATCGTCACGCTCGCGCAGCGGGGGCGAATGAATTGGAAACACGTTAAGGCGGAAGTACAGGTCTTCCCGGAACCGACTTTGCTCAATCTCCTGACGCAGGTCTTTATTGGTGGCGGCCACCACGCGCACATCCACCTGCCGGGTGCGCTCTTCGCCAACCCGCTCCAACTGGCCTTCCTGCAACACCCGCAAAAGCTTGCTCTGTAACTCCAGCGGAATTTCACCGACTTCGTCCAAGAACAGTGTGCCACCATTGGCCAATTCGAACCGACCAACCCGATCGCGGAACGCACCGGTGAAGGCACCCCGAATATGGCCAAAGAACTCGCTCTCGAAAAGCTCGTGCGGAATAGCGGCGCAGTTCACTCGAATCATTGGTTTGTCGCAACGCGGACTGGCTTCATGGATGGCCCGCGCGATCAGCTCCTTACCTGTGCCGGACTCGCCAGTGATCAGCACGTTGGCTTCGGTTTGCGACACCAACTCAATCTGCTGGAAGATGCGCTTGACGGCAGGACTGTCGCCGAGGATGCCATGGTACTTCTGCTCAATCAGAAACTCTTGCTGCAGGTAGGCGTTCTCGTCTTCCAGTCGCTCCTTCAGCTCGCCGAGTTCCGACAGGGCATCGCGCAATTGCTGTTCGGTTTCAACCCGCGCGCGAATATCCCGAAACACGACGACCGCCCCGATGATGCTGCTGTCCGAGATGATCGGTGTGCTGGTGAACTCGACCGGGAACGGCGTGCCATCGTGCTTCCAGAACACCTCCTGAACACCTTCGTGCACAACCCCATCGCGAATGGCCGCGTAGATCGGGCACTCCTCGACAGGGTAGTGTCGGCCATCCTCACGGGTATGGTGATGCACGTAGTGAATATTCTGACCCAGGACATCGTCGTCACTGCGCCCCAGCAAGCGTTGGGCGGCGGGGTTGATAAAGGTGCACAGACCGTTGGTATCAACACAATAAATGCCATCCCCAACCGAAGTCAGCATCAGCAGATTGTCGCGTTCGTCCTGGTGAAAGATGGACTGCAGGTGCTTCCATTCCAGCAGCCCGCCCCGGAGGATGCGGTCAGCCTCGGCCTGATCCCGGAACCGCTCGTCCGATGAGATATCCCGCATCGCCACCACCAGGTATTCGCGATTCTTGATCACCGTACGAGCACCGAACAGCTCGACTGGAATATGTTCGTCGTTGTGCAGGCGACAGGAAATCCGGTTGCTCTTGGCCCGCCCCTGAGTCAATACCTGCTCGGTAAACACAATGAGCTGCCCCAGTTCACGGCCGTGTATCCCGGTTATCGGCATTTTGAGAATGGCCTGACGGCTGAAGCCCAACAATTCGCAGGCCGCAATATTGCAATCAATGTACTGGTTGGCCTTGGGGTCCAGCAGCATCAATGGCTCGGGGCACTGCTCGAAGGCAGCATTGCGCATCCAATAGGCCAGCTTGCCCCACTCGTCGGTCGAATCATTGGTATCCAACATCATCACCCTCACTACTCACCTGCGTACTAGCAACCTACGCCTTTGCGTATTTATGCGCAATTGCGTTGTCTCTTTAGATACCGCTGTGGCGCCGGTCCGGATCACACCAAAATAAGTTGATGCGCCCAACACCTTGTGGCGCAAGGGTTTCGATGGGGTGCCTGTAACGATGTCCAGTGCCCGGATAAAAGTTGGTATGGCGCTCGCAATACAGCATCAAGGGACATAGGCCGACACGTGCGGCCCAACCCCGTCATACCCAATCCTGAACGACACCTGAACAAGAGGAATACCCCTATGCCCGCAGTCAACAAACCCCAACATCAGGACGGCGACTTTCTGGTTGATTACGAAGAGAAAGTCTTCGAGGACGTCCAGGCCGAGCCCGGTGCCAAGGCCCTGGTCACCTTCCACACCATCGCCTTCGAGGGCTCCATCGGTTTGGTCAACCTGCTGCAAGCCAAGCGCCTCCTGCGCAAGGGCTTCGAAACCAAGATCCTGCTTTACGGACCGGGCGTCCAGCTGGGCGTTCAGCGCGGCTTCCCGAAGCTCGGTGATGAAGCCTTTCCCGGGCATCTTGCCTGCAACAACCAACTCAAGGCCTTTATGGAAGAAGGTGGCGAAGTCTATGCCTGCCGCTTTGCCCTGCAGGCCCTGTATGGCCAGACCGAAAAAGCGTTGATTGAAGGCATTCGCCCTATTAACCCGCTGGATGTAATGGACCTTCAGCTGTTGATGGCCAAAGAAAAAGCCTTCGTGGTGCACACCTGGACCTCCTGAATCCGGGCCTCAATCTCGCACCATGAAACAGTCAGCAACATAGGGTTCACCATGAGTCATGTAATCGCAGCCGCTGTCCAGTGCAGCCCGGTGCTCTACTCCCGTGAGGGCACCGTCAATAAAATCTGCCACTGGATTGAAGACCTCGCCCGCCAAGGCGTGGAGCTTGCCGTGTTTGCGGAAACTCTGGTGCCCTATTACCCCTATTTTTCGTTTATCCAGCCGCCCTACGCCATGGGCCCACAGCACCTGCAGTTAATGCGGGAAGCGGTAACCGTGCCGTCTGCCGCAACCGAACAGATTGCCGCAGCCGCCCGGGCCGCCGGCATGGTGGTGTCAGTGGGCGTCAACGAGCGCGAGGGCGGCACCCTGTATAACACCCAGCTGTTGTTCGACGCCGATGGCTCACTGGTGCAGCGCCGGCGTAAAATCACACCGACTTACCACGAGCGCATGATTTGGGGGCAGGGTGACGGCTCCGGCCTGCATGCGGTCGACACCCGAATCGGCCGGATCGGTTCCCTGGCGTGCTGGGAGCATTACAATCCGCTGGCTCGATACGCCCTGATGGCGGACCACGAGCAAATCCACATCGGAATGTTTCCAGGCTCTTTGGTGGGCGAGATATTTGCCGAGCAAATTGAAGTCACCATTCGCCATCACGCCCTGGAATCCGGCTGTTTCGTGGTGAACGCCACCAGCTGGTTGTCGCCGGAACAGCAACAACAGATTGCCGACGACACCGGCGGCCCTGTTTCCGGCATCAGTGGCGGATGTTTCACCGCCATTGTGTCACCGGAGGGCAAACTGCTGGGCACGCCGCTGCGCAGCGAGTCCGGCGAAGGCGCTTGCGTTGCAGAGCTTGATTTCGGCCTGATCGACAAGCGTAAACGCATGATGGATTCGGTCGGTCACTACAGCCGGCCCGAGCTGCTCAGTTTGCTCATTGACCGCACCGCCACCCGTCACTGCCAGCCCATGGGACCACCCCATGATCCGCCGACCCAACACGCACCCGAAACCTCCCCGCCCGACGAGCAGACCCACACCGGCTCTGAATTGAACGGCCAGTGACTGGAGCCCGACCATGACCCTCAATCAGCAGCAGTTAACCCGCATTCAAGCCCGAGGTGTGCGGTGGGACGAGCCCGACACACTCGGACTGGCCCGCATCGGCGGCGCCGGGCCTACTGACCACAAGGCCCTGACCATTGACGGCCAGACTGCCATGGTGCCGGTCTACAGTGATCAGATTGCAACATCACCGTTCAGCGCCCGGCCGGGCGAAGAGGCTGAGGAAATCCTGATCTTCGAGCATGACCGGCTGATCGGAAAAACCTCCTCACCCGGCACGCCCCGCTTCTATGGCCTGACCACCGCCGACGGCACGCCGTACTCCCACATCGCAACCCTGCACAGCCGCGACGTGCTGGCGACTACGGTATTACAAACCTGCGTGCGCTATCGCAACCGGGATACCTCCTGCCAATTCTGTGCCATTGAGGAGTCACTGAAAAACGGCACCACCACTGCCCACAAGACCCCTGCGCAGCTGGCAGAGGTGGCGCGTGCCGCGGTCGAGCTGGACGGCATCAGCCAGATGATCATGACCACCGGCACGCCCAAAACCCTCGACCGCGGTGCCGCCGTGCTGACCGAATCCGCCGCGGCGGTCAGAGCGGTGGTCAATGTTCCAATTCAGGCGCAGTGCGAGCCGCCAGACGACGATGTCTGGTTCCAACGCATGAAGGATGCCGGTATCGACGCCCTCGGCATGCATCTGGAAGCGGTCACCGACCGGGTTCGCAAGGCCATCATGCCCGGCAAGGCCTCTGTGCCCATCGCGCGCTACCTGTCGGCCTTTGCGGCCGCGGTGACCGTGTTCGGCCGGGGCAATGTCAGCACGTACATTCTGGCCGGGCTGGGCGATACCGAACAGGAAATTCTGGACATGTGCCTGCAGCTGACGGCGATGGGCGTTTATCCGTTTGTGGTGCCTTTCGTTCCGGTCGCCGGCACGCCCCTGGCCCACTATCCAATGCCGGATCCGGCCATGCTGGAGCGCATCTTCAAGGTGCTGGGACCCGAACTGGTGCACCGGGGCATCACCTCCGACAGCCTGAAGGCTGGCTGCGCCAAATGCGGTGCCTGCTCAACATTGAAGCACTATGAAACAGCCGAGCCAGTGACTCATCTGGAACAGGAGACAGCTCATGACTGAGCGCCAGTATGCGATTGATCACAGCCCCTTCGATGCGTTTCGCTCACCCGAAATACAGGTCCAGGTGGCCACAACTTCCTGGCAAAAACAGCGGTATTTTGCCCTGCGTCGGGAGGTTTTTGCCCGCGAACAGAAAATTCTGCCCCATCAGGAGCAGGACGCGGACGACTTCCGCGCCATTGCAATCATTGCCCTGGCGTCCAACTGCGGCATGAGTGACGACGTGGTCGGCGCAGTCCGGATTTACCCGGTGACCGATGCAACAAGTCATGAACAGCTGTGGTTCGGAGGTCGTCTCTGTGTCGCCGCGTCGTATCGTCGTTACCGTTCGATCGGCAAAGGCCTGATCAACGAGGCGGTCTGTCGCGCCAAAGCACTCGGCGGCACCCGGTTTCTGGCCAATGTGCAGCGCCAGAACGAGGCCTACTTTCAGGCCCTGCATTGGCACACCGTCGAGTATCTCACGGTGGCCGGCCGGCCCCACGCACGGATGCAGGCGGACCTGTCCGCTTACCCTTTGCTGGCGCGAGGCGCATGAAGTCCCTGGCCCTGCGATCGTCTGGCGGCGGCTGGGCGACCAACCGGCAGAGTGAGCTGGATGCGCTCTGCGATCAGCTCCGCGCGCTGCCGGAAATAGCCGCCAAACGGTCGATTCAGTGGGCGGCGGGTTCACGTGGTCAACGCGAGGGCCTGAGCCTGACCCAACGCTATGCCATGCCCGGTGACGACTGCGCCGCATTCAAAACCGGCGACGGTTACCAGCTGCTGGCGATGGAGGGCATGCTACCGGCATTTGTGCAGCACGACCCGAAAGCCGCCGGCTGGTCGTCGGTGATGGTCAACGTCAGTGACATTGCCGCCATGGGCGGGCGTGCAATGGCGATTGTCAACGCCTACTGGCACAACAACCATGCCGACAGCCGGGTGCTTTTGCACCACATGAAGCGTGCTTGCGACGTGTTCGGGGTTGCGTTCGCCGGCGGCCACAGCAGCATACAGACGGGGTACACCCCCGGGCTGGCAGTGGCCATTACAGGCCACGCCAGCCATCTGCTGTCATGCTATCACCTCAAGGCTGGCCATCGCCTGTTCATGCTCAGCGATCTCACCGGCAGTTGGCATGGCGACCTGCCTTACTGGGGCTGCACCCAGGGAAAATCACCGGAACAGATTCGCGCCCAATGGGAAGTGCCAGCCGTTTTGGCCGAGGAGGGTCTCGCCGTCGCCGCCAAGGACATCAGTAATGGCGGCGTACTCGGCACCCTCATTATGATGCTGGAGCTGACCGGTTGTGGCGCGTCTCTGGACCTCAGCGCTATTCCCCGGCCCCGGGGCGAGCTCATGCGCTGGCTGCGGGCCTTCCAGAGCTACGGCTTCCTGCTGGTGGTTGAACCCGACAAGGTGCCTTCGCTGATTCGCTACTTCCAGCGCAGCCACCTGACCTGCCAGCCGGTAGGCTCAGTTACCGACGATGGCAAGATCCGTCTCGATCATGCCGGAGATGAGGCCGAATTCTGGGATATACGCGACCAGCCACTCACCCACATGGGAGCAGTCTGATGCCTGCCGTTCATTTCAAAATCGCCTGGCCTGATGGCGAGAACCAAATCTATTACTCGCCGTCCACCGTGGTGCGCGAACATCTCAAGCCGGGTGCGCGCTATGGCCAGGCCGAGTTCCAGCACATTATTGAGGCCGCGCTCCATGCAGCCTCCGAGCGGGTACGCCAGCGTTTCGGTTACACCTGCAGCGCGGCCAGTGCCGAGCTGGATAAAATCAGCCTGAAATTGCGCCAATTGCAGGAGCAGGACATTGACGGCTCCGTCGAACTCACCGCCATCAGTTAGCAGGACAGCACCATGACTAAAATCGACACCAAGCACGTCAGCGCCCTCATTATCGGCGCCGGCCAGGCCGGCCTCGCCATGGGCTACTGCCTGAAACAGCAGGGCATTGACTACCTGATTCTGGAAAAATCCGGCGACATCGCCCACGCCTGGCGCGATGAACGCTGGGACAGTTTTTGCCTGGTGACCCCCAACTGGCAATGTCAGTTACCGGGTTATCCGTATCAGGGCGAGGATCCCAATGGCTTTATGGTGAAAGAGGAAATCATCGCGTACCTGGAAGGCTATTATCGCTTCTTCAAACCGCCGGTGGTGTTTCACAGCCCGGTGACCGCGCTCAGCCGCAAGGGCGATCGCTTCCATGTTCAGAGCGGCAAGCACCACTACACCAGCGACCAGGTGATCATCGCCTGCGGCGGCTACCACCAGCCCCGAATACCTCAAGCTGCCGAGGGCTTGCCCGCCCACATTCACCAGCTCCACTCCCGAGACTACAAGAACCCCGGGCAACTGCCGCCGGGGGATGTTCTGGTCGTTGGCACCGCACAATCTGGCAGTCAGATCGCCGAGGATCTCCACCTGGAAGGCCGGAAAGTACACCTTTGCGTGGGGTCGGCACCCCGGGTTCACCGGCGCTATCGCGGTAACGATGTGGTCAACTGGCTTGATGAAATGGACTACTACGACACCACCATCGATGACCACCCCGACGGCGCCAACGCACCGCACGCGACCAATCACTATGTTACCGGCCGGGACGGCGGGCACGATATCAACCTGAGAGTATTCGCCGGCCAGGGTATGCAGTTGTACGGTCGGCTTAAGGGGGCAGGCGATGGCCAACTCGTGTTTCACGATGACCTGAAACAGAACCTCGATCATGCCGACGCCGTTGCCAAGCGCATCGCCGACGGCATTGAGGACTACATCCAGCGCAACCGTCTGGCCGCGCCGGAGGATGACAATGTTCACAGCACTTACATGCCGGAGACGGTGACCCGATTGGACCTCAGCACCACCAATATCACCTCGGTCGTGTGGGCCACAGGTTTCCACCTGAATTACGACTGGGTTCAGTTGCCGGTGACCGACCGCGAGGGCTTTCCATTACAAAAGCGCGGGGTCAGTCCGGTCGCCGGAGTTTATTTCCTGGGTCTGAACTGGATGAACACCTGGGGCTCTGGCCGGTTCTACCATGTCGGGCGGGACGCCGACTATCTGAGCCACACCATTGCCGAGGCCCTTGTCCAGCGGCACGCCTCCTACGCCTGAAGGCTGACGACCGGCGCTTTCTGCACGACCCGGCATCGCCAGCGGCGAAGGGGCGCCGGGTGTCTGTCAGACACAAGCGTCAGTACAGCTCCTCGGCGCCTTCCGGCCGGCTCTTGAAACGTTTGTGAAGCCACAGGTACTGGTCCGGGTGGGCCCGGATGGTGGTTTCAATAAAATGATTCCACGCCGCCGTGTCTTTTTGCACATCCTCGCCAAAGCCTTCCTGAATCGGGGAAAAGGCTATCTGGTAACCACCGGATTCGGTTCTGATGTGGCTGATGCAGATGATGGAGGCCCCGGATTCGCGAGCAATGTAGCTGGGTGTGGTGATGCAGCCGGCCTGCACCCCGAAAAATGGCGTATACACCTCGGTTTTGCGGCCAAAGTCCTGGTCGCAGGCGTACCAGACCTGACCGCCTTCTTTGAGAAACTGCATCATGTCCGGCAACTGCCGCTTGGTGAACGGCTGAATATTGAAGTGTCGCCGCCGCCCTTTTTCAATGGCGCGATCCAGCACCGGGTTGTTATTGGGCCGGTACATATAACCCGGCTTGCTGAGCTGGCAGGCAATCAGTGGTAGCGCGAAATCGAGAATATTGTAGTGGCCACCAATCAACAGCACGCCCTTGCCGCGGGCCTTGGCTTCCTCCAGGTGTTCCAGGCCGATCACTTCGACACTGGCCTGGTAGGGTTCCATGTCACGCCACCACGCATGCGTGCTGGTCATAAAGCCCTGGGCACAGGACACAAAGCACCGCTCCACCAGTCGGTCCTGCTCGTCCCCACTAAGCTCCGGAAAGCAGGCCTGAATATTGGCCTTGGCCACCCGATTACGGGATTTCAGTCGGCGATTCAGAAACCGCCCGATACCCTCGCCCCAGCGCTCCTTATTGGCCATCGACAACCGGGACAGGAGGTACAACCCGAACACGCCCAACCAGGCGGGCCATAAAGCGGGGTGCCACAGAGGGCGGGAGCGCTTACTGCTTTTCTTACTCATGGAAAGGGATCACTTGCGGCATCGAATAAAACGATCAGCCAAAGGCGCCAGCTGACCAGGCAATGGTTCGACGCTCACAGTGCCACAAATCGGCAAAAGTTAACAGATGAGTCGCGGTCAGCCGGGTCATTCCGGTGCTTGTCAGCGCCGGCAATTACGACCTATGCTGCAACAGACAACCGGCTAAAAAGGACATGACGCCATGGAACCGTCTCTGAAAACGCTCGCCGCTGTTTCACTCATTTTTTGGTCGGTTGCGGGGTTCGCAGACACCCCCGCGCCGGAGGACGCTGCCGTTTACTTTATCTCACCGGAGGACGGTCAGACGGTCAACTCGCCCGTCACCATACGTTTTGGACTCTACGGCATGGGCGTTGCGCCCGCAGGAGTAGATCGTACCGGTACCGGGCATCACCACCTGCTGATTGACACCGACGTCCCGCTGCCGGCCGGCCGGGCGATTCCATCCGATGACCGCCACCGACATTTTGGTGGAGGTCAGACCGAGACCCGGCTTGAGCTGGCGCCGGGGCAACATACCTTGCAGTTACTGATCGGAGATATGCATCACGTGCCCCACCAGCCGCCGGTGATGTCAGAGAAGATCACCATAACGGTCGAATGACCGCTCAGTCAGCCGCCTCGCTGGCGATCTCCCGAAACGCCTCCACCAGCGTGGCCGGCTCTTGTGCACCGGCAATCATGTAGCGCCCATTGACGATGAACGCCGGCACGCCGGATACGCCCGCCTGTTTATACAGGCGCTCCTCGGCGACCACCTCATCGGCAAACTGTCCGGACGCCAGCACCTCGGCCGCCGCTTCACCCGAGAGCCCGACGGACTCCGCCGCGTCCCGCAACACCTCTCGATCAGCTGGATTCCTGGCGTGGCCAAAGTAGCTGTCAAACAAGGCCAGCTTCAGTTCGGTCTGTTTGCCCTGATCCCGCGCCCACATCAGCAGGCGATGGGCGTCAAAGGTATCCTGGGCACGGCGCTCCTGCGCTTTGTTGAAATTCAGCCCAAGCCCGGCCGCAAGCGTCATCAGGTTGGTCTGAGCGGCACGGGTATCCGCCGCACTCTGACCGTATTTATTGCACAAATGTTCTAGAATCGGTTCACCTTCCGGCGGCATATCAGGATTAAGCCGAAAGGCTTTCCACTCGATCTTGAACGCCAATTCGCCGTCGAGTTCCGCCATCGCCTGTTCCAGGCGCTTGTACCCGATAGCGCACCAGGGGCAGGCCACATCAGACACAATGTCGATTTGCAGGGTCTTCATCGTCGGCTCCATTACTTGTTCACCAATGTTTTCATTCACCAATATCTTCGTTCCAGAGTTCGGGGCTTTGCTGGATAAATGCCGCCATCAAGGCCTGACACTGGGGATCGTTCAGCACCGTCACCTCGACGCCCCGCGACCGCACATACGCCTCCGGACCGCAAAAAGTGTGATTCTCCCCCACCACCACGTGGGGAATCCCATACAGCAGCGCCGCACCACTGCACATATCACAAGGTGACAACGTGGAGTACAGCGTGGCCCGGCGATACTCCGCCGCTTTCAACCGCCCGGCGTTTTCCAGGCAATCCATTTCGGCGTGCAGCACCGCGCTGCCCTTTTGCACCCGACGGTTGTGGCCTCGCCCCACGATCTGACCGTCCAGTACCAATACCGAGCCAATAGGGATACCGCCTTCTGCCTGGCCTTTGCGAGCTTCGGCAATGGCGGCTTCAAGATAAGGATCACTCACAACGCCTCCCTTTATCATGCAAACCGAAATGGGGCCCTTTCGTGGCCCCTATCAGTCTCAACCGAAGTGGAAGAAAGCGACTTTGTTGCCGTCCAGATCACGAACATAAGCGCCGTAAAACTGGTTGGGAATACGCTGACCCGGCTCGCCATCGCAGGTCGCGCCCAGGTCAATGGCTTTACGGTAAAAGGTGTCCACCGCCTCTTTGGAACCCGGATGAATCGCCACCATATTGCCATTGCCCGGATGGTTGGGCTGCCCGTCATAGGGCTTGCACACCGCCAGCATTGGCGCACCCATGCTCTTACCAACGAAGGCAATGCGATCCATATCAAGCAATAGTTTTGCCCCCAGATCTGCCAGCAAGTCGCTGTAGAACGTTTTGGCTTTTGCCATGTCACTCACACCGATTGTCACGTAACCAATCATTCGTGGTCATCCTTATTGTCGTTAAGTTGCGGTCAGTTAAGGCCTTGAGGTATTTGATTCACTCAATGGACGAGCCAGAGCCCATCAAGACCCACCAGATATACGCCGAGCTCGCCGTATTGATCAGTATTCAGGACATGGATCGCCGAAGGCAACGGTAAATTGTAACGGCGGCCACGTCAGGCCGGCCGGGGAGCAAACATGATAATCGCCATGCCCACCAAGGCGACAGCGGCTCCGGTCAAGTCCCACACCGTGGGCCGGACGCCCTCCACCAGCCACAACCACAGCAAGGCGGCACCGATATACACTCCACCATAGGCCGCATAGACACGACCGGCAGCGGTGGGGTGCAGCGACAGCAGCCAGGCGAACAGCGCCAGGCTGATGGCAGCGGGTACCAGTAACCAGGCGCTTTTGCCTTCCCGAAGCCAAAGATAGGGCAGATAGCAGCCGACAATTTCGGCCACCGCGGTCACCATAAACAGCCCAAGCGTTTTCAATTCAGCCACCCCCCGTTAATCCTTTCCACAGCCCGATCCCACTGATAACCAGTAATACGGTACCCAGCAGACGAAAAAACACCGGCGTCTCGGCATTCAGCATGCGTGTATGAAAACGCAACCCAATCACGTGACCAATGGCCGCGCAGGGCAGCAACCAAAGATGATGGATTAACTGCAGATCGACCCCGGCCCAGACGAACGCCGCCATCTTGATGGTGACCAGAATAAACCAGAGCGCAAACAGCGTATCCCGCAGACGCTCCTTGGGCAGATGTTGGGCCACCACCGCAATGATCAGCGGCGCGCCAATAAGCGACGTACCACTGATGTAGCCGCCCAGCATCAGAAAGGCGGCATCCACCACTTTGCTGTTACTCCGAAAGGGGCGGTCCAGTATGTAGGACACTGAGTACAAGCCCACAATGGAAAAGATGATCACGCTCATGACATGGGCCGGCAGGGTCAGCAAGCCAAAAACGCCGATCAACTTGGGCACAATCATGATGGCCAGAATGCGCCACAGGTACGCCCAGTCCACGGTGCTCGGCGCCGGCCCGGAAACCTGAGCCTGGCGGTTACGGTTGTTGAGCGCAATCGTCAGCGAGGAAAACACCAGCAGGTGCACCGCAATGATCGGCAAGTACACCAGCGGCTGGTTGCTCACCAACAGCAAAAACGGCAGTGAGAGCACAGCGCCGCCAAAACCCAGGCCAGAGCGGACGAAACCACTCCAGATAAATATCAGGCCAATCAGAGCGTACTGGTAGGGCAACAGGTCGGACATATCTACCTTTTGTCAGGGCAACTCACAATGGGAGCTGCAAGGGTAACGGTTCACACGATGAATGGGTAATCGTGAGGGTGCCACCGGCAACCTTGGCGCCGTGACATCGAGGCTGGGTCACCGTATCCCGCAGTGAGTGGTGACTGACTTGCAAGCCGCAGGGCACCAGCGTATTCTCAAAATACTGTATGTATGAACAGTTATGGTGAACGCATGCCTCCAACCCGAACCCGCGCCACGGAAAACAATCCACACAACCGTTTTCAGCCCATCGTCACCGACCGGCACATCGACGATGACTGGTACCGGGACCCAGACGATGAGCTGAATCCCGACAGCCTGGCAACGGCAGTCATCGATGAGCAGGTTAAGACCATCATCAGCCGCAATCAATCTCCGGACGTGCCCTTTGATCAGTCGATCAACCCCTATCGGGGCTGCGAGCACGGCTGCGTTTACTGCTTCGCACGCCCAACCCACGCCTATTGGGACATGTCGCCCGGGCTGGATTTTGAAACCCGCCTGATCGCCAAGCCCAACGCCGCCAAGCGCCTGAAAGCTGAGCTCGACAAACCCGGATACCGCTGCTCCGCCATCGCCCTTGGCGTGAACACCGACGCCTATCAACCCATTGAAAAACAACGACGGATTACCCGCCAACTGTTGGAAGTGCTGTGGGAATACCGCCATCCGGTCACCATCATCACCAAAGGCGCGCTGATACTCAGAGATCTCGACCTGCTTTCCAGAATGGCCGCCGAGGGGTTGTGTTCCGTGCGAGTCAGCCTGACCACGCTGGACAATGACCTGAAACGGCGGATGGAACCCCGGACAGCCGCGCCGGCCACCCGGCTTAAAATCATCCGGGAGCTCACCTCAATTGGGGTGCCGACCGGCATCATCATGGGGCCCGTCATTCCATTTCTGAATGACCAGGAACTGGAAGCGATTCTGCGGGCAGCCGCAGGCGCCGGGGCCACCCGTGCCAGCTGGATCATGCTCAGGCTGCCCCATGAAATAGCGGACCTGTTTTCAGATTGGCTCCAGCGTCATTTTCCCGACCGGGCCCGCCATGTGATGAATCGCATCCACGACCTGCGAGGCGGCAAGGCCTATGACAGCCGTTTTGGCCAACGGATGACCGGGCAGGGCCCCTACGCTGACCTGATCCGGCAACGCTTCGATCGGGAGGCGAACTTACTCGGGCTCAACCGCCAGGCGCAGGAACCGCTGAACACCGACCTGTTTCGCCGCCCCGGTGGCGAGCAATTGTGCCTTTTATAGCTATTTCCCGGCGTTTTGGGGAATCCCCGTGGGTTTGGCAAATTATCACTACCGGCGCTTGTAACAGGTCGTTTTATTACGTCTCTGCCTTGACGTTAATTGATCATTTTATAGACTAAAGCGTATGCTACAGAGAGACTGTGGGCGCTGCACGCAGCCTTGTCTGCATTCGGAGCCTGCAAAGCATCGGTAGTGGGAAGCAAGTGATAGATCAGGGAGCGAATCCTCATGAACCACGGCACCAGTAAAGCTGAACCTTTGCGAGAGGGTCATTCACGGCCCAACGTGCTGGAAATTCCTGCCGCAAGGCAACACGTCGATAGAGGTCCCCATTCCTATGAGCGCTGGCTGATTGCCAAGCTGCTGCGTATGACGGGTAACCCACCCCTGCGATTTCAATTGTGGAACGGTGAAATCATTGAACCAGACGGGGCAACCGCAACCTTTACCATCCTGCTGAGCGATCCCAAGGCGCTGTATCAGCTCGTCAGCAATCCGAATATGGCATTTGGTGATCTGTACAGCAGTGGACGGCTGGAAGTGGATGGCGATCTGCCGAACCTGATGACCACGCTGTATCGCTCAATCCAGCAGGCCAAACAGAGCTGGCCCAAATGGCTGGAAGCCATCTGGCGCAACCATCACCCACGCTCGACCGGTCTCTCCGAAGCCAAGGAAAACATTCATCACCATTACGATCTGGGCAACGAGTTTTATCAGCTCTGGCTCGACCGCGCAGAAATGCAGTACACCTGTGCCTATTATGAAAGTCCGGACCTGACACTTGAACATGCGCAACTCGCCAAACTTGAGCACGTGTGCCGAAAGTTGCGGCTGCGCCCGGGCCAGGTGGTGGTCGAAGCGGGGTGTGGCTGGGGCGGACTTGCCCGTTACATGGCCAGCCAGTTCGGCGTCAAGGTACACGCTTACAACATTTCCAAAGAGCAGCTCCGCTATGCCCGTGACGCCGCCGAAAAACAGGGTCTGAGTCACCTGATCGACTACGTTGAGGACGATTACCGCAATATCGATGGCCAGTACGATGCCTTCGTCTCCATCGGTATGCTGGAGCACGTCGGCAAGGATCACTACGCGGAGATGGCTCAGGTCATTCGACGCTCACTGAAACCCGAAGGCATGGCACTGCTCCACAGCATTGGCCGCAACCGCCCAATGCTCATGAACGCCTGGATCGAGAAGCGCATCTTCCCGGGCGCCTACCCACCCAGCATTGGTGAATTCATGGGCCTTTGCGAGAGCGGCGATTTTTCGGTACTGGACGTCGAAAACCTTCGCCTGCACTACGCCCAGACACTTGAGCACTGGATGACCCGGTTCGAACAGGCCCGGGATCAGGTAACCGAACTGTACGACGAACATTTCACTCGTGCCTGGCGGATGTACCTGGCCGGGTCGATCGCCGCCTTCCGGGCCGGCTCTCTGCAGCTGTTCCAGGTTGTGTTCACCCACGGCGAGAATAACGCCCTGCCCCAAAACCGGCGCTATCTGTACGATTCACCCGCTGCACCGGAGGCTCGTTGAGATGGAACACTACGATGTGATGATCATTGGTGGCGGCCCTGCCGGCGCCACTCTGGCCTGGGCGCTGGAGGCCAGTGACAAGCGTATCCTGATCATCGACAAGCAGGCCTTCCCGCGCGATAAAACCTGTGCCGGCTGGGTCACGCCGGCGGTCATGGACAGTCTCAGGATTGATCGGGAGGTCTACGCCCGCAGTCATACCCTGCAGCCTATCACCGGCTTTCGGATTGGCATGATGGGGCAATCGGCGGTCGACAACGACCATGTCGACATTGTCAGCTACGGTATTCGCCGCTGTGAATTCGATGCCTACCTTCTGGACCGCGTGACGGCAGACAAGCAGCTCAGCACGCCGGTGAAGTCCGTTGAACGTATCGGCAACAGCTGGATCGTCAACGGCGAGTTCGAAGCGCCGTTATTGGTCGGTGCCGGCGGCCACTTTTGCCCGGTGGCGCACAGACTGGGCGAAGGTCCCGGTAGCCACGAGCTCGTGGTGGCCGCCAAGGAAGTGGAATTCGAAATGACCCCGGAGCAAGCAGCCGTCTGCCGCGCCAGGGGCAACGTGCCCGAGTTGTGGTTCTGCCGCGATCTGAAAGGCTACGCCTGGGTATTCCGCAAGGGTAACTACCTGAACATTGGTCTGGGCAGGGAAGACAATCACCGCCTTACGGACCACCTCAACCGATTTGTCGACGAGATGAAACAGGACGGCCGCATTCCACCCGACCTGCCGGGACGCTTCAAGGGACACGCCTACTTGTTGTATGGCCACGCCGAACGGCCGCTTATTGATGACGGGGTTATACTGATCGGCGACGCTGCGGGCCTGGCCTACACTCAAAGTGGCGAGGGCATCCGGCCCGCGATTGAGTCCGCCCTGATCGCCGCCGAAGTCATTCAGCACGCGCCCGATATGTCCGCGCGGTGCCTACAGCGTTATGGCGAGGCCATCTCCGAGCGTTTTGGTACCCGCGCGCTGAACGAGGACTCAGGCTGGCAGATACCCGACTGGATCAAAACCCCGTTGGCCGGGGGCCTGATGCGCTCGCACTGGTTCACGCGCAAGGTGGTCACTGAAAAATGGTTCCTGCACCAGCAAGTACCGCCCCTCAAACTCGCACTGTAACGCTCGTCAAAAAACCCGGGGCAGTGCCCCGGCTTAGCCGATTAACCACCAATTCACACACACGCTTGCCTGTTACCTGAGCGCCGCGAGCTCAACGACGTCAATGTCATAGAGCGTGGTGGTGCCACTCACCTCATTACCAATCACCAACATGGGATGGCCCGTGGGGCTGTCCGTCGCCGCAATAAAGGCGGCACCTTCCGGTCCCAGGTCGCCCCCCATTCCAGCTTCAACATCGGCTTGCGAGACCGTGAAGGCCCGGTTATTGAGGTACTGGACAAAAACCGGATGTTGCGGATTGGTGACGTTGTAGACCATCAACCCACCGACCCGCTCCAATCCGATAAAGGCGAACGTCTGGCCATTGATTGTACCGGTCACGACAGATTCCGGCTCTGGCCCCTTATCGTCCGACCGGCTATCGAACGAGTTTTCATCGTTGTTGCTGTTAAAGTTATCCGGTATGACCGCCGCCGTGATGCGTTCAAATTCGCTACCACTGTCAAACACCCGCGTGCCATCGGCCGCCCAAATAGCAAAGGACCGGGCGCCATAGGCATAGAGCGCGTCATACTCACACGCCAACGTCACATCGGTTGCCGGATTACTGGGGTCGCAGCCGTTGCTGACCCCCAGCGTTGACGTGACGTTCAGGCGTCCGAGGTTAGCGTCATCCTGGAGCTCGGCGGCGTTCGGAAACGCGGCGGCATCCAGTGTCAGGTCGCCGATGCGGAATTCCTCACTAAAACCGGCGTAATCGCGGGAATCACCCTCGTTGGCGGTGACGTAGTAGGTGTTACCGTTGTAGCCGTAACTGGCTATGGCGTCGGGTTGGTACATGCCCTTCACCGGCCAGTTGCGGAGCACAATGCCGCTGTCCAGGTTGCTGGCGTCCAGTTCGTTGCCAATGACGCTGTAATCCTTATAACCAAGAGGCAACACCGCGGTCACCTCGGCCGTTGCGATATCGAGTTCGGCTACGGCGTTGTTTTCCTGCAGGGTGATCCAGGCGGTGGCGTTATCCAGCGAGACGGCGATGTATTCCGGTTCGAGGTCCTGGGCCACGGTCGCGCCCGGCCCAAACAGCCGAACCCCCTGGGCCCGTAACTCCGCAGCCTGCTCATTGAAGGCGGCAAAGCCGGCACTGGTAACGGTAGCACCGGCGACCCCGGCGGCCAGGTCAATCACACTGACCGAGCCTTCCGGATCAATGCCGTAGTCGTCGCTGGGCTCGCCTTCGTTGGCAACCAGCAGTGTTTGACCGTTTCGGGTAAAGGTCACCATGTCAGGTAAGGCGCCAACCGTCACTTCGCCGAGCTTGCCAAGCCCCAGCGCATTGTAAAACACCACCTTGCCATTATCGGTCTTGGTGGTTGCTTCAATCGCGACCGCCACCAGTCCACCGTAGACGGCGACGCTGTTGGCGGAGCCACCCTCGGCACTGGCATCAATCGTATTCAGCAACACCGGCCGGGTCGGGTCCTGAATATCCAGCACATCCACGGTAACGGCTGCGGAGTTGATCACGAACAACCGTTGATTCTCACTGTCGTGGGCCACGATCTCGGCAGCCCCACCGTCAAAAACATTAGGCGTGGACTGGTAACGGCCCAGCAGATTCAGTTCGATCAGGGTGTTGCTGATACCCGGCTGACCATCAGCACCGTTTTTGCCATCCTCGGTGCATGCGGTCATGCCGAGCAGCGAGGAAACAACCGCAGCGGATAACAGTGATCTGTGAACGGTCATGAAGCGCCTCTTCGTCGTTGTGGGTCGTGGTGTTTTAACCACCACCTTAGGCAGGCGACATGACACTCACATGTCAGGTTGATGTCGGTTTTATCTCCATGGGATGGCGCAAAAAAATGGCGGCCCGAAGGCCGCCATTTTTGTATCGTCTTAATTAACCGTCGTGGACGCGGTTTACTGCCCGAGGTAACTGCGGTACATCCACACCAGCTTTTCCTGTTGCGAGATATAATCGCTCATCAACGCCGATGTCCCTTCGTCGTCGGCATCGCCGGCAAGATGCAGCAGTTCACGCTGTTTACCGATCAGCTTGGCAAAGCTCTCGACAATGTTCTCGACCGCGGTCTTGCCGTCATGGACATCTTTTCTCTCCGGCACTTCGGAACGCTCGATGTAAGTGCTGTAAGCGTGCGCAGGCCGGTGCCCCAAGGTCAGAACGCGCTCAGCAACTTCGTCGATTTTCAATAACAGATCGTCGTAGAGTTCTTCAAATTTCGCGTGCAGCTCGAAGAAGTTTTCACCCTTGATGTTCCAGTGATAGCCGCGAACGTTCATGTAAAAGATCTGGTAATTGGACAGCAGATCGTTCAACGCGTCGGACAGTTCCTGCGTTTTAACAGTATCCAACCCAATAAAATTCGTGCTCATACCTGTTCTCCTTGTGGTGAAAGACGCTTCCCAACGTCTTTGTGCAACCGATTGACGTCACTATATCGGCTGCCTCTGCAGCCGCATAGTTTAGTCGAGCAATGCCTTCGATAGGCTATATTTATCGATAAAATAATAGCCATAGCTTTTACATGAAGGCACGCCAACCCCATCACTAAGCCCCGGAGTCAGGCGCCTGGCCCACAATCCATGCAACGCTCGATCATTTCCGGGCCAATGTGCAACTTATGGTTCAGGTCGCGCAGGGCGGTCCTTACGCCTTCTTCAATCACCGGATGGTAAAACGGCATATCGAGCATTTCACTCACCGTCATGCGCTTTTGCGCCGACCAGGCCAACAGATGACCAATGTGTTCGGCCGCCGGACCAAACATCTCAGCACCCAAAAACAGACCCGTGCCCTGTTCGCCATAGACTCGGAGCAGACCTTTGTTCTGACCAATGACCCGGCTTCGCCCCTGCCCCTTGAACGACACCTCACCTACGGCATAGCAGGCTTTGCAGCGTGCCTCGACCTGTTCAATGGTCAAGCCCACCGTGGCAATCTGGGGATGGGTAAAGACCACGCTCAGCGCCGTGCGACGTAAACCTGCTCTGACATCGGGGTAGCGTCCGGCGTTGCCTCCGGCAATGCGCCCCTCGTCGGCAGCCTCGTGCAGCAATGGCAGATCATTGTTGGCATCCCCGGCAATGAACACCGAACGGTTACCACACTGCAGGGTGTAGGGGTCGAACAGTGGCACGCCGCTGTCGTCAAGCTGGACGTCGGCATTCTGAAGGTCGAGCTGATCGACATTGGGTCGTCGGCCCGTCGTCGCCAGTAGGTACTCAAAATGTTCCGTCTGTTCGCCGACAGCCGAATCCCTAAACGTAACGCTGACCCCCGCGTCGGTTCGTTCAATCTGCTTGACGTCGGCGTCCGGATTTAAAGGAAATTCTTCGTTAAAGATCTTCAGGGCACAAGCGCGAATACTGTCGTCACGAATCGGTCCCACCGCACCACCGACGCCAAACATGCGAACCCGAACCCCCAACCGACTTAATGCCTGTCCCAGCTCCAGACCTATCACGCCAGGGCCAAAAACGGCAACCGACGTCGGCAGGTCGTCCAGTTCGAACAGGTCGTCGTTTACCATCAACCGGTCGCCTGCGGCCTTGAGGAAGCTGGGCAAGTGGGGCCGGGAACCGGTCGCAATCACGATTCGATCCGCTTCAATTTCCAGGCTCTTATCGACCATCAGCCGATGCGCATCCAGGAACCGGGCCGAGCCCTGGACTTTATGGGCGTCCGGAAACCCTGCCACTGACTCCAGAACAAAGCCGACAAACCGATCGCGCTCACGCTTGACCCGCTCCATCACCGCTTTCCCGTCGATTCGAACACCGGTTGCATGTACGCCAAAAAGCTCCGCCGCCTGCACGTCATGGGCGGCCTCCGCAGCGGCAATCAGCAGCTTGCTCGGCATACAGCCCACGCGGGCGCAGGTGGTTCCATAATGCCCACCCTCAATCATGACCACGTTGTCAGTGTGATCCCTGGCAGCGCGATATGCGCCCATTCCCGCAGTGCCAGAACCAATTATCGCCACATCCACTTTTCGCTTATCCACGGTCGTTCTCCTGATTAAGACGGGGGCGTTCGGTCAGGGCCATTGAGTCATGTTCCTTGTCGACACTCTTAGTGTGATTAGTGTGATCTCGGGCCCTATCTTTGGTTCCGGGACGGCACTCCGTCTATTTGCGGTGCGGTGCCTTCGCTTGATGCGAGCATGGGCATCGCCTGTCGGGTTGATTTTTTCGCTCAGGACTTTGCGGGCCCGGAACTGCGATGACCGTACTATAGGGGTTCGGCTTAATTAGCTAAAAATCATGTCGACCTCCCATTCCATCGTCTTTAGCTAACACCTGCACAACGGAATGGGTGCGAACCTGACAAGACATCGTGGCGTTAGGCTTCTATGCTTACCGATCCTGGGGCGCACATAATGCGCTCTCGACTTACTGTCAACGCACCTCAACTAACCCAGGCCCACGCAGGACACTGACTCCATGGCAAGCTACTGGCCCGAATTTTTCACCGTCGCGGTTGTCCATTTGTTGGCGGTTGCCAGCCCAGGTCCCGACCTGGCAATCATGATTCGGCAATCGCTGTGTCAGAGTCGGTATCACGCCCTGCTGACCGCGTCGGGTATTGGTGTCGGAATATTGGTGCACGTGACCTATTCACTGCTGGGTATCGGGTTGATCATTCAGCAGTCGCTGGTCATGTTCAGTGTCCTGAAGGTGGTGGGCGCGCTCTATCTGACCTGGATTGCCTGGCAGTGCTTGCGCTCAAAGGCCGGCGGCCTATACGTGCCGACCGAGCCAGGGCCAACACAGTCCGCCCCTGGCGCTTTTCGACTGGGGTTTTTCACCAATGCGTTGAACCCTAAAGCGACGCTGTTCTTCGTGGCGTTGTTTTCCGTTGTCATCAGCCCGGGCACTCCACTGGCCATCCAGGCCGGCTACGGTCTGTACATGGCAACGGCAACAGGTCTGTGGTTTTCGGCGGTGGCGGTTTTCTTTACGCTCCCGCACGTCCGCCGTGGGTTCGCCCGCTTTGGCCACTGGCTCGACCGGCTAATGGGCGGCGTGTTGTTACTGCTGGCGGGCCAACTGTTGTTCTCTACCCTGACCGGCGAAGCGGCGCCGGACGCGACCTCCCAGCACTGACCCCGCGTCAGGCCGAGAGCTCATGCAACAAGGCTGCGGTGTCGTCCCAACCGATGCAAGGATCCGTAATCGACTGGCCGTACACCAGGTCTCCGTCATCGTTCTGGCGCCCGGGCTCGAGAAAACTTTCCAGCATCAGGCCGCGAATGGCTGCGTTCCCAGCGTCCTTCTGAGCCATAACGGAACGCGCGACTTCAAGCTGGCGCTCGGCCTGCTTGCAGGCGTTGTCGTGACTGCAGTCCACCATAATGGCCGGTGACAGGCCTGCGGAGGAGAGCGCCGATGCAGCCTGCCCGATGCTGTTCGCATCGTAATTGGTCACGCCCCGACCGCCGCGTAACACCAGATGAGTGTCGGCATTGCCTGGGGTGGTAATCATCGCCGGCTGGCCACTCTCGGTCAGCCCCAACCGATGATGGGTGTGTGCGGCTGATTTGATGGCATTCAGAGCAACGGCCACACCGCCGTCGGTGCCGTTCTTAAACCCGACCGGCATCGGCAAGCCACTGACCATTTCCCGATGGATCTGCGACTCAGTGGTGCGAGCGCCGATGGCGGTCCAGCTCACCAGATCCCCCAGATAGTCCATGGCCATGGGACTCAGCGCTTCGGTGGCCAAGGGTAACCCGAGCTCTGTCAGGTTAAGCAGTAAGCGGCGCGAGCGGACCAGGCCCTCATTCAAGTCTCCCGCACCAGTGCGGTCAGGGTCGTATAACAGGCCTTTCCAGCCTACGGTGGTTCTGGGTTTTTCAAGATAGGCCCGCATTACAATCAGAAACCGACCCCCAACCTCATCCGCCAATGCGGCCAATCGCTCACCATACTCCAGCGCCGCCACTTCGTCGTGAATGGAGCAGGGCCCGACGACCACCAACGTGCGGTCGTCGTCACCGCGCACAACACGACGAACAGCTTCCCGATGCTGGTCAATCTGTTTTGCCAGGAACGGTGCAACCGGTAACTGCTCACGAAGTTCACGGGGCGTAGGCAATAACCGCGCCTGATGGACGGCGGTGTCAGCACCAGTCGGGCCGGGGCGCTCCAGTGTCTGGGCGTTCAATGGCATGTTCATGGATCGGTTTCCCTATTCACTCGGTCAGAATCAAAAAAGCCCCGGCTGGGCTACCAGTCGGGGCTTTTTGAGTCCGGTGGCAGCCTGGGTTTTCTCCGGGCCGCCTTCCTCGTTAATCGTTTGAAGGTATCTTACGGATGGCCCGGATGCTGGCTAAAATAAAAGCCATAACCACACCACCAAAAAAACACAGCCGCCACCGAAGCCATCGGCAAGCCGAAAGCTTTCAGAACATTCAATTGACAGGGCATGTGTGTCGTCTTCATGCTTTTTACTATAACGCTGGTTGTCGGGTTTGCAAGCCTTTGTCCGTTTTTGTGATCCCCTGTCCCTGTATCTGGCTGGAATATTCAATGAAACCGCACACGTTCTGGTTGTCACTGGTCCTTGTCTTTGCCCTGCCCGCCACCGTCTCGGCGGCGCCGGAAGCAAGAACCTACTTGCTCGAAAATCGCCCGGCCCAAGACCTCGCCCTGCAACTCCGGGACCTGTATCCCAACAGCCAGTTGGCCATCAGCAGCCATGGCCAGCAGCTGATTGTGCGGGGTGAACCCGATGTGTTGGAGGAAGTGGCGACCCTGGTTAACACCATGGATGTGGCACCGATTCAGCTCCGTGTAACGGTTCGCTCGGGCACCAGCGGTGACGGTCAGCGCCAGGGTGGCGGCGTCAGCATCACCACCAACGGTGTGGTTGTTCAGTCTCAGAATAAGGTTACCACCACTCGGCGTCTGCGGGAGCGGAATCTGGTGATGCAGGATGGCCAGTCGGCCCACATCAGTTCCGGTCAGCTTCGCGCATTGCCGGTGGCGATTGGCGGCGGACGCAACCCCGCCGTGCTATTACAGCAAGTGGCCGTGCGTAGCGGCTTTGTCGTGAGCCCACAGGTCATTTCAGACCAGTTGGTTGAATTGACTGTAATGGCGTTTGAGAACGATCCCTCACAGGATATTCCTGGCTACGACACCGAGGCGGTGATGACCATCCGCAGGGTTGAAACCGGCCAATGGGTAGAACTGGGCAGCAGCACCACACGGCAATCGAGTCGTCAGTCTGGCAATACCTACGAGGTGGGTGGTCGCGAGAGTGACAACCAGTCGTTCGAAATCAGGGTAGAGGTTTTGTAACACGGCGCAGGGCTCACCATTGGTTACTTCCGGAGCAGCACCGACTTGGCTTCGTTGACTTTCGCCGCCAGGTAATCATTACCGCCCCGGTCAGGATGAATTTTCTGCATCAATCGCCGATGGGCTGCGACCACGTCGTCAGCACTGCAGCCATCCCCAACCCCCAAAATCTCGCAAGCTTCACGCACGGACATGCCGCCACTCGCCGCAGGGGCCCGCTGCTGGCTTGCGCCGTCTGCAGGACCGCTATCCGGCTCTTTGTATTGCTGATACAGCCGGTTCAAGAACGGCAAATGGCGCACCAGCAGCGGCAATTTTCGGAGTAACGGCAGCAGCGCCGCGACCCCGGCAACCAGGACGTGAACCCGCCCTGTGAGCACCAGCAGCAGCAAAATGCCACAGAAAATGCCGACGCCCAGTTTCCAGCCCGCCGTTTTTTTCTGTTCCGGTGTCAGTCCGCCCCAGTGCTTCAACACCACAAACAGCAGCAGTGCCAACCCAAGGCCTAAAATCCATTGCATGCGGTCATCCTTTCATACGTGATAGCCGTAACACCACAAGATTGTCACGAGTTGGCTGTTATCATGCCCAACATTGTCAGTGTTTAACATCCGTGTCATCTGGTACGTCCAATTGCCAACCAATATTGGAGCGGGCGGGCAAGCAGGCCGATGTCGGAGGCCTGCAAAAGTGTGTAGGCTGCTATCTTTTACGCTACAATGCGGTACTTTCTGCTTCGACTCTGTTGACCCGCCTGAGCTTATTCTCCGGGCGCTCAATGCGGTTGAATCATCACCAGACGGCGGCCTTCGGGTGACACTGCTCGTTATTGACGGATATTGTTAATCAGGACCTGACTCATGCGCACAGCCCCTCGTTTTATTATCGTCATCATTTTTCTTGGTGTGGTTCTTGGTGGCATTTTCGGCTACAAGTTCTACCAATTTGGCCAGATGAAAGAACAGTTCTCCCAACCTCAGCCGGCTGCCATCATCTCTGCAGTCAACGCGCAAACCGAATCCTGGCTTCCCGCCATCAAAGCAGTCGGCAGCATTGAAGCGGTGAACGGCATTCAAATCGCCAATGAAGTGCCCGGGGTGGTCGAAACCATCAATTTCGAGTCCGGTGATACGGTCAAGAAAGGCGACATGCTGATCCGCCTGAACACCGACATCGATGCAGCGGCCCTGCGCACCCGTCGTGCCGAAGCCCAATTGGCGGAACAGGAATTCAAGCGCCTGGCCGACCTGCTGCCAAAACGGGCGGTTTCCCAATCCCAGTACGATGAGTCCAAGGCCAACTTTGACGCCGCCAAAGCGCGGGTCAATGAAGCCGAAGCCCAACTGAGCAAAAAGATCATTCGCGCTCCCTTTGACGGCAAACTGGGCATCCGGATGGCGGATCAGGGAGAGTACCTGGCCACCGGTTCCCCAATCGTTGAGATCAACATGCTGGATCCGATTTATGTGGACTACACCCTGTCGGAAAAAGACCTGGCCAGTGTACAGACCGGGTACAAGGTTGCCGTTACCGTAGCCTCGGTACGAGGTGAAACCTTCGAAGGAACGGTCAGCGCCATCAACTCATCCATCAATGCCGATACCCGAACCGTCCGAATTCGCGCGACCCTGGCCAATGCCGACAACAAACTCAAGCCCGGCATGTTCGCCACGGTCCAGACCCGTCAGCCCGAGCGGATCCAGGTCGTGACGTTGCCCCGCACGGCCATCTCCTACAACACCTATGGCGATTACGTGTTTGCAGTCGAGCCCAATGACAACGATCAGTTAACCGTGAATCGCCGGACGGTGACCACCGGCGACACCCGTGACGGCCGCGTGGCGATCCTCAGTGGCCTGAAAGACGGCGAACAAGTGGTGGAAAAGGGCCTGCTTCGCCTACGTGCCGGCCAAACCGTCACCCTTCAGGAAGAGGATGCCATGGTGGGTCAAAACGACCCCAGCAAAGCGACGGAGGCGTCTGACTGATGCGGTTCACTGACATATTCATCCACCGTCCCGTGCTGGCGACGGTGGTCAGCTTACTGATCCTGCTGCTCGGTGCCCGAGCCGCCATGGAAATGGAAATTCGCCAATACCCGGAACTGGAAAGCACCACGGTCACCGTCACCACCGCCTATCCCGGTGCCAGTTCTGACCTCATCAAGGGCTTCATCACAACTCCGCTGCAACAGGCCATGGCCGAAGCCAGTGGTATCGACTACCTGAGTTCGACCAGTTCTCAGGGGCGCTCGACCATTGAAGCCAAGATGGAACTGAACTACGACGCCAATGCCGCACTGGCTGAAATTCAGGCCAAGGTGGCCAGCCAGCGCAATGTGTTGCCGACCGATGCCCAAGACCCGGTGATCACCTCCACCACCGGCGACTCGACGGCGCTGATGTACATCGCGTTCTACAGCGAAGAGTTGAAAGTGCCCCAGATTACCGATTACCTGACCCGGGTGGTGCAGCCCAAGCTGCAGGCGTTACCGGGGGTGGGTAAAGCCAACCTGCTGGGCCGGGTATTTGCCCTGCGGGTCTGGCTTGACCCCGAACGCTTGTCGGCCGTCGATATGACGCCCCAGGAAGTGGTTCAGGTAATGCTGCAGAACAACTACCAGGCCGCAGTCGGTAATACCAAAGGCGAATACGTCAAAATCAGCATGACCAGTGACACCGACGTCGGTGATCCCGAGCAGTTCAAGGACCTGGTGGTGAAGGAGTCGGATGGCTCGTTGATTCGGTTGCGCGACATTGCCCGTGTCGAGCTGGGGTCGGAAAACTACGACCAGCTCGCGTTGTACAAGGGCAAGCCTGCCACCTACGTGGCCATTGAGCTGTCCCCGGGCGCCAACCCACTGACCGTTGCCCAACTGGTCAAGGCTGAGCTGCCGGACATCGAGCGTCAGTTGCCGTCTGGAATGAACGTGCGTCTGGCCTATGATGCCTCGGACTTTATCGACGACTCCATCAACGAAGTCATCAAAACCCTGATGGAAGCCCTGGTGATCGTGCTGGTGGTGGTGTTCCTGACTCTGGGCTCGCTCCGGGCGGCGATCGTGCCATCGGTGGCCGTGCCGCTGTCGCTGGTCGGCGGCGCCTTTGTCATGTTGCTGATGGGGTTCTCACTGAATTTGCTGACCCTGCTGTCGATGGTGCTTGCCATCGGGCTGGTGGTGGACGACGCCATTATTATGGTGGAAAACGTGCATCGGCATATCGAGGCGGGTGAGTCTCGCTTCGATGCCGCAATCAATGGTGCCCGTGAAATGTCGGTACCGATCATCGCCATGACCACCACCCTGGTGGCAGTGTACGCACCCATCGGGTTTATGGGCGGTCTGGTGGGCTCGCTGTTCACCGAGTTTGCCTTCACCCTGGCTGGCACCGTGGTGATTTCGGGGATCGTTGCCCTGACCCTCTCACCGATGCTGTCAGCTTTGGTGCTCAAGCCCCACGGTAACCCGGGCAAGTTTGAAAACCTGGTCGAGCGCACCTTTACTGGTCTGGCCAATGGCTACAAGCGCGCTCTGACGTCCACCGTGCAGAGTATTTCTGTGGTCATTTTCTTTGCCCTGGTGGTGCTGACATCGATCTATTTCATGGTGGCCATGAGCCAGAACGAACTGGCGCCGACGGAGGACCAGGGCATTCTGTTCTATCAGGGCCTTGGCCCGCAGACCGCAACCCTGGAGTACCTGCAGGAACACGGTGACGAGGTCCAGCAACGGATGGCAACTCTGGACGGCTACAACGAGGATTTCATGATCATCGGTATCACCAGCCCCAACGCGGTCTTCGGTGGTTTCAAGATGGCACCGTGGAGTCAGCGCGACGTGAGCCAGTTCGATGTCCAGCCCAAACTTCAGGCCGAGCTGAAACAGGTAACCGGGCTCCAGACCGCCGTATTCCCCCGGCCCTCGCTACCCGGCTCCGGTGGCGGCTTGCCGTTTCAGTTTGTCATCACTACCGGTGAGGACTATCAGCGCCTGAACGACGCCGCCGACGAATTGCTGGGCAAAGCCATGCAAAGCGGTAACTTCATGTTCCTGCAAAAATCGATTGAATTTGACCGCCCGGTTACCAAGATCAGTGTGGACCGCGATCGGGTGGCGGACCTCGGCCTCTCCATGCAGGATGTCGGCCGGGCGATGTCGAGCATGCTGGGCGGCGGCTACATCAACCGCTTCAACATGCAGGGGCGCTCGTATCAGGTTATCCCTCAGGTGGAGCAGTCGTTCCGCCTGGATGAGCAGGCGCTCAAGGATTACTACATCCGCTCCGACAGTGGCGAGCTGGTCCCCCTGGGCAGCGTGGTCAATTTCGAGCGCGCGGTGGAGCCGTCTCAGCGAACCCAGTTCAACCAGCTCAATTCACTGACCCTGCAGGGCGTCCCCATGCCCGGCGTGGCGGCAGGTGATGCCATGGCGTTCATGCAGCAGGCGGCGGATGAAACGCTGCCCCAGGGTTTCAGTTACGACTACACCGGGGCCACACGTCAGCTCGCGACGCAAGGCAGTGCATTGATGGTGACGTTCTTCCTGTCACTGCTGGTGATCTATCTGGTACTGGCGGCACAGTTTGAAAGCTGGCGTGACCCCTTCATCATTCTGGTCTCGGTGCCCATGTCGGTGGCCGGTGCCATGGCCTTCATCGTGCTGGGCTTCGCCACCATGAACATCTACACCCAGGTCGGTTTGATTACGCTGATTGGTGTGGTGTCCAAAAATGGCATCCTGATTGTGGAGTTTGCCAACCAGCTTCAGAAAGAACGGGGGCTCAGCAAACGCGAAGCGGTGATTGAGGCGGCCTCGATCCGGCTGCGCCCAATCATCATGACGTCGCTGGCGCTGATTTTCGCCATGGTCCCTCTACTCATCGCGGTGGGGCCAGGCGCCGAGAGCCGGTTTGCCATTGGCCTGACCATTACCGCCGGTCTGGGCATCGGCACCTTGTTCACCGTCTTCGTGTTGCCAGCATTCTATATCCTGCTGGGCAAACAACACGCAGCCGATACACACCCGGACAAGCCTGAGCCTGCTGCTCACCCAGCGCCCGCCCAGTAATTGTCAGGCGCGCACGAGCCCGGCCACCCTCCAGGTGGTCGGGCTTTTTTATGCCCACTTCCCTATACTGATACCCGCGGCGCCTAAACCGCTTCACTCACCGAAAGGGATAATGCACCCGTGACCTTAAGCAGCCTGTTCTGGATTTTTTCGGTCGGTTTCCTGGTGTGGTACTGGTGGAAAGCCAAAGCCATCAAGGACTTTGTCCTGGGTGTGGCGAAAAACCACTGCAAGAAAATGGATGTGATGCTGCTGGATGACGTTGTCTATCTGCGTGGGCTTTGGTTCAAGCGCGACCGTAACGGCAGCATGAGGGTCTGGCGGCGCTTCCTGTTTGACTTCACCTCCACTGGCGAAGAACGCTATCTGGGCCGCATCATCATGCTCGGACAAACCATTGAACAAATTGAGCTGGAACCCCACCGGTACGAACGCGAGTACTAGCCGCGCGTAGGGTTAATGCCAGTAGACCGCTGAATCCTGCCCTGTTCCTGTGTCAACCAACCCCCTCTACAATTTGTTACCAAGCTGAAACCTGACTGTCATATTGCTGTCGCATTCTATAGCCATCCCGCTCTATCTTGCCGTTTTTAATGAGGTTTCAAATGCGATCAGCGTATCCTGGGCTGGGCCTTGCCTTATGCCTCCTTGGTTTTCTCACACCGCCTGTCAGTCGGGCTGCCGATGTCGAAATACACGGTTCCAACACCATTGGTGCCGCCCTCGCGCCCCTGCTGATGACCCGTTTTCTTGAAACCCGCACCGGCCAGCCGGTGTCTGCGTCCCCCACCCAGCGTGACAACGAAACCCTCCTGGTTACCAACGATCAGGGCGGCGAGATATCCGTGCTTGTAGCCGCCCACGGTTCGAGCACCGGTTTTAAAGCCCTGCAGTCCGGAACGGCCAATGTGTGGGCGTCCTCCCGGCCGGTTAAGACGGCTGAAGTCGACGCCATGGCAGCCCGGGCCGACCTTACCGATGCCCGCAGCGAACATGTGATTGCCATTGACGGCCTTGCGATTCTGGTACACCCATCCAACCCGATCCGAAGCCTGGACATTCTCACCCTCGGTCGCGTATTTTCCGGCGCCATCCGGAACTGGGCCGAATTAGGCGGCCCCGACCGCGCCATTACCCTGTACGCCCGGGATGACCGCTCCGGCACCTGGGACACGTTTAAGAGCCTCGTGCTGGCCAAGAGTTTCACACTGGCGCCGAAGGCTTTGCGTTACGAATCCAACGACCAACTGTCCGATGATGTCAGCCGGGACCCCGGTGGGATCGGATTCGCCGGCCTGGCATCGGTCAGAAACAGCAAACTCTTGGCGGTGTCCGATGGCAGTGCCCCGGCACTATTGCCAAGCAGACTGACCGTGGCCAGCGAAGATTACCCCTTGGCCCGGCGGCTATTCATGTACACCGCGGGGGTCAGTGATAATCCGCTCGCCGGTGACTTTATCGAATTCGCCCAAAGTCAGGCCGGTCAGGCGCTGGTGGCTGAATCCGGTTTTATCTCCCAGAACCCGATTGCTTTTAAGCCGGACTATGACGCTGCCGTACCGGACTCCTTCAAGACACTGACCCAGGGCTACCGCAGGCTGTCGGTCAACTTCAGGTTTTCAGAGGGACGCACCCGGCTGGATAACAAAGCAGAACGTGACCTGAGCCGGGTACAGGACTATCTGGACCAGCAAGGCAAATCCGGCCGTGACCTGATGCTGATCGGTTTTGCCGACCAGCAGAGCAACGAGTTGCGCGCCCAAATGATTTCGGAACTGAGAGCATTGTCCGTCAGCCGCGCCCTGCGCAAGCTTGGCACTGGCGTCAAGGCGCATACCGGCTACGGCCATTACATGACGGTGGGGTCAACGGGTGGCGACAGCGGGGCACAGCGCAATGGTCGAGTTGAAGTCTGGGTGAAAGGCCTGTAACGCCTGACCTGGGCGCCTGAGCGCCGAGGGCCGTTACGCAGCCATCGGCGCCGCGCATCGCCACCCTCCAGACATCACGCCCCGGCGCCAGGCCAACCGGCGAATAACCGACTCTGTCCTTCGTTCACCGGCCATGCGGTCCGTGAACTGTTCCTCAAAATCTCTCCTCCTCCCCCAAATGGGCGATTATATTCTGGTCCGCTTTGCCAAATACTCGTTCTCGCATTGGCGACCAGAGGCGGTCAAACCGACCCCTCGTCACAAAAACAACAGGAGTCAACCATGCGTAAACTCATCACTCTCGCAGTGGTGCTGGGCAGTATTGTGCTTGCAGCACCGACACTCAGTTACGCCGGGTATACCCAAACCCGGCACCCCATCGTGCTGGTCCATGGTGTCACCGGCTTTAACACCATTGGCGGCCTGATCAACTACTTCCACACCGTGCCATGGAACTTAGAGCGCAGTGGCGCACGGGTTTACTCTGCCAGCGTTTCCTTCGTCAACAGCAGTGAGCAACGCGGTCAGCAACTGGCCAACTACATCAACGGCCTGGGTCAGTCGAAAGTCAACATCATGGCGCACAGCCAAGGTGCGCCCACATCCCGGGTAACGGCCTCCCTGATTCCCCACAAGATTGCCTCCATCACGTCCATTGATGGCGTCAACAAAGGCTCTAAAGTGGCGGATGTTGTCCGCGGTATCGTGCCTCCCGGCAGCTACGTCGAAGGCGGCGTTGACTCAATTGCCAACGCCCTGGGCGATCTCGTCAATGCGCTGTCGGGCAGCGACAACCCGCAAGATGGCATCGCGGCGCTGGAAACCCTGACCACGCGCGGCACCACCGAGCTCAACGACGCCCTGGGGTGGAAAGGGGTTAACCGCTGGTCGTGTTCTGGCACCAACGAAGATGTCTGGATCAACGGCAACAAGATCAAGTTTTTCTCCTGGACCGGCGATGCGGTCTGGACCAACTGGACCGATATTACCGACCCGTTCCTCGGTATCACATCGCTGGCGTTCGGCAACGAACCCAACGACGGCCTGGTGGGCACGTGTGCCACCAAAATGGGTAACGTCATTGGCGTCCACTATGAAATGAACCATGTGGATGCGATCAACCACCTGTTCGGGGCACGATCCTGGCGGACCAGCCCGATATCCCTGTACCGGAGCCAGGCCAACCGCCTGAAAAATCGCGGGCTGTAAGACCTGCGGCTACCCGCTGTAAGGCATTAACCCGCCAGGGGTCGGCCCCGCTGCCGGCCCTTGGCGGTTGATTTATCGACCGACAGGACCCTACGTCATGGCCACCGCCCGGAACCTGAAGAAAGCCGCGATCCCCGCTGTGGCAATCAGTGCACTCGTCATTGGTGGCGTGTGGCTGCTGCCGCTGGGAAGCCCGCCCACCATCAGCGATTCGGCCTTTCAGACGAACCCGCTGGCGTCGGCAAACAACACGGCCGCACCCGCCAGCAAGGTCGCGTCCCAGGTGCCATCGGTCACTGATCGCAACCCCCGGGCGGGCGCCCATCAAACCCCCGCCAGCCTTGGCGAACACCCCTTCGCGAATTCGCTGGCCGGTACCGACATAGACGGGCACCTAAAGGCCGATGCCAACGGCCATTTGATTGTCGACCTGGCCACCCGTGATTTTTTTGACTATTTCCTTAACACCATCGGCGAAGTTTCCGCCGAGCGCACCCTCAGTGAAATTGAAACATTGGCGCGGTCAAGCCTGCCGAAGGCCGCGGCCGAACAGGCTCTGGCGTTGCTGGATCAATATCTGGACTACAAGCGCCAGGCCCTGGCGCTGGGCAATATCGCCCTGGACCCGAGCCGCCAAAACGACCCCGGTTATCAACTCGCTATGCTCCAGCAGGCCCTGGGCGACCTCAAGCAATTGCGCAGCGCTTCCTTCAACCCGACGACCCACGCAGCGTTCTTCGGACTTGAGGAGGCCTATGGTGACTACACACTCGCCACCATCCGTATTCAGCAGCGCGACGATTTGTCCGCCAACGCCAAGTCGACGCTCCAGGCCTGGCATCGGCAGCAGCTGCCCGAGGTCATTCGTCAAACCGAAACTCGCCTGATGGACGAAGCCGACACGCAGGTGCAGCGCCAGGAGGCGTTAGCGGAAGCGTCCTCACCGGAAGAGGCCGGGCAACGGCTGCGCGAACTGGGCCTGGAGCCGAGCCAGGCAGACGAAGTCGTAACCTATCTGACCGAGCGGGAACAGTTTCAGGAAGACTACGAGCACTACCGGAACGAGCTGAATCGTTTGCAGAGCGCGGGTTTGGCCGCGGACGACATCGAAACCCGCAAAACCGAATTGCTGACCACTCATTTTAACGATGAAAAAACCCGCACCTGGGCCCGCCTGAAAGCCATCGGTTCGGATTCGCCATAATGTGCAGTAATACCACCCTCGTTGCCGGCGCTGAGCTAGACTGGGGCGACTGACTCGACCCATCCGGCCGCCATTGCCATGATCATTACGCAACTCCAACAGCAAAGGGCCGCGGGTTTTCGACGGCTCCGCTTCGATGCCGGCCTCGAGCAACATTACCGAGCCGAGCGGGATCACGGATTACGTGAACGCTCGCGGCCCGTCTCCGCCAGCGCGTTGGCGCTGTTTCTGCTCTATACCCTGCTGGATGTCATCATGCTACCGCCGGAACTTGCCCGCCAGACCATGGCCGTGCGAGTGTTCTTTACTTGCCCGGTGATTGCTCTGGTATGGTGGCTGTCCTACCACAGGGTCCCCCTGACGACCTTTGTCCGGTGTTACGTGCTGGCATACATAGCCGGCGGTGTGAGTGTGGTTGCGATCATTGCCCTGGCTCGCCTGCAACCCTACCCGATGCCCTACGATGGCATTCTTCTGATGGTGATGTTCGGCTATGTGGTGATGGGCATGCCGTTTCGTACCGCCTCGCTCGCATCCGCCCTCATTATACTGATGTACCTGATTATGGAGCTCGGTGTGGGGACCGAACCGGCGCAGCTGACGATCAACGGATTTTTTATTGTCACCGCCAATATTACCGGCATGGTGGGTTCCTGGCTCAGTGAGTATCGCCAGCGTTCCCACTTCCTGGACCGCCAGTTGCTCGATGCCTCACGGCGCGAGGCCGAACAGGACAGCGCCCGTCAAACCCACCTGATTACGGTCGCCAGTCACGACCTGAGGCAACCACTCAATGTGATCAGCCTGATGCTAGAGAATCTCAGCGGTGAGGGATTACCTGTTCCCCAATCGCGCCTGGTGGCCAAGCTCAAAACCTCGGTGGTGCATTTCAACGGGTTATTGGCTTCGGTGCTGGACATTTCACGAATCCGGGAAGGGATGGTGACGCCGGAGCTCAAACCCCTCGACGCCGGGTTGGCACTGCAGCAATTGATCGACACCTGCCTTGACGACGCGACGGATCGCCAGATCACACTGACCCTGTCGCCAGTCGCCCCACACATCGGTGTGGTCGCCGACCCGCAACTGCTCCACCGTGTACTGCAGAACCTGGTGTTCAATGGCCTCCAGCACAGCGGCGCGAAGGGTGTTGTTATTCGCGCCCGTCCGCTCGGCAAACAGGTACGTTTTGAGGTTCTGGACGATGGTCAGGGCCTTGATGAAGCAACACTGACACAGGTTTTTGATGCCTTCTTCCGCGCCGACGTCAACAACCATTTGCAGCCGCCCGGCCTTGGCCTAGGGCTCGCCATTGTCAAAGAACTGACCGAACTGATGGACGGCACCTGCGGTGTTAATTCGGAGCCTGGGCAGGGCAGTTGTTTTTGGGTCAGTTTCCCGGCTTCCGGACAGCTCGCAGCGGACATCGGCGCCCCTGCCGTATTGTCCGGGGCCCGCAGTGACCGCTGTCAGCTGGTGGTGGTCGAAGACCATGATGACGCCCGACACTGGCTCTGTGAAACACTCCGCAGCTGGGGCTACACCGCCTCCGCGTTCGCGACGGCCGAGCAGGCCTTGACCGAAGATCGACCGTCCAAGGCGAACATCCTGATCAGTGACCTTCACCTGCCGGGCATGTCGGGTCAGGCTCTGTTTCAGCGACTGTTCAGCGATCAGGTCCTCCGGGGCGGAATCCTGATGACCGCCGATACCAGTCTGCCACAGGGCTTTGATTACAAGCAGCGCCTCTGGGTGTTGCACAAGCCGCTGTCGCCCATGCGGCTAAGGGCCGCGATCCTGCAATTGACCCGCTCGACAGATTGCCTCGAGGAAACCGACCTCAGTTGATGAAGACAACGGTCAGACAGGGCGCTAGAGCAAACCGAGCGATTGAGCCCTGGCAACGCACTCGGTGCGATTGTGAACCCCGAGTTGGGTGAAGATGGCCTTGAGGTGTGTTTTGACCGTGTGTTCGGTCAGGTCCAGGGACTGGCAAATGCGCTTGTTCGGGAACCCGTCTGCCAACAAGCGTAATACGTCCAGTTGGCGGGGTGTTAATGGGTCGGGGCCTTCGGGCGTTAAGGTCAGTGACGGGTAAAATAACGAGCCGGCGCTGACGCATTGAATCATTCGGATCAGGGTTCGACGGCCCGATGATTTTGGCATAAACCCCACCGCACCTGCCGCCTTCGCGGCCCGAACCGCCGTTTCGTCTTCGCGACTTGAAATGACCACCACCGGTAGCGGCACGCCAACCTTTTCCAGTGCACGCAGCAACGACAAACCAGCTTCACCCGGCAATGTCAGATCCAGCAGCACCAGTGTGGTATCGCCATAATCTCGCACATATTCCAGAGCTTCAGGTACCGACGCGGCATTGCCCACCGACAGCGCCAGATTTTCCTGCATCAGGATGCCCCCCAGGCCATGGGCGAAGAACGGGTGGTCGTCCACAATCAGTACCCGGGCGAGCGGCAAATGACTGGTCGTCGGTGCACCGTGAGTATCTGCACCGTCCGCCGTTAGCGTTTCCATTGTCGACTCCGCGTCAAACCTGTTTTTATTGTTGCGGTCATTCTTACTATACGCAGGCACGGCGGCTTCGGCGGTTAGTCAATTAACGCATTTGTGACTTAGTCGACAATGATTGCTTCGCCAATGACGACACCCAGACACACAGCCAGGGAGCCATCGGGCGACTCTCACTGTGCCGATGTCGACAGGACTGTGCCACCTGGCGTAACTCGGTCGGGACCGGAGCAATGCTTCCCATCATGCTTCCCACCATGACACGACGATTGGACCGTATGCGCCTCAGCGGTTGGGTGTCCGTACCGATCACGTTCCCGTTATGGCGATTTTCCGGAGGTCCCAAGTGTTCAGGTCCGCCCCGGCCGTTGTAATTCGCTGCGCCAGCAACGCCGCTTTTTTTTTGCCACGAACGTTTCCCCGCACTGCCTGAATACACGCCGGGCGTTCGGTGACGTTTCGCGTACTTGACCGAGGCAGTATTGCCCGTCAACGCTTCAGCTTGAACATTTGACGACTTCATCAGGCGCGACGATCACTGCAGACAAGCCCATCCGTTTTGTATCATGGTCAACTGTTTAGTAGTCTTTCAGTCTCACAACCCACTGCCGCCACGCCACCGGAGCCACCATGACGTCATCGAATCACAGCAGTCCCCCCATCAAAGGCTCCGACCTTTTCGTGAAAGTGCTTGAGAACGAAGGCGTTAAGTATGTTTTTGCCGTACCCGGTGAGGAAAACCTGGACCTGCTTGAGTCCCTGCGCACCTCCAACATCGAACTGATTCTCAACCGGCACGAGCAGGCGGCCGGTTTTATGGCGGCCACCTATGGCCGACTGACGGGCAAGGTCGGGGTCTGTATGTCCACACTCGGCCCCGGCGCAACCAACCTGGTCACGGCGGCGGCTTACGCCACCCTCGGGGCCATGCCGATGCTGATGATTTCCGGGCAGAAACCGATCAAGTCGTCCAAGCAGGGCTTGTTTCAGATTATCGATACCGTCGATCTGATGCGGCCGCTGACGAAATACACACGCCAGATCAGTAACGCCGCCACCATACCCGCCAAACTCCGGGAGGCCGTTCGACTCGCCACCGAAGAGCGCCCGGGCGCGGTCCATCTGGAGTTGCCGGAAGACATTGCCGCCGAACAGGCCGCCGGGGACGCCCACATCTTTCACCCCAGCGATGCCCGGCGCCCGACCGCCAGTGTGAAAAGCCTGCAGCAAGCCTGTGACATGATCCTCTCTGCCAAGCACCCGTTGCTCATGATTGGCGCCGGCGCCAACCGGAAGCGGGTATCGCAGGCACTGGTTCATCTGGTCAATGCCTCAGGCATCCCATTTTTCACCACCCAGATGGGCAAGGGTGTCGTGGATGAACGTCATCCACGCTATCTTGGCAACGCGGCGCTGTCCGCCGGCGACTTCGTTCATTGTGCGATTGACCATGCCGATCTGGTGATCAACGTCGGCCACGACGTGGTGGAAAAACCGCCCTTTTTTATGACGCCGGGTGGCAAACAGGTCATTCACATCAACTTCAGCCCGGCCGACGTGGATCCGGTGTACTTCCCTCAGCACGAGGTGGTTGGCGACATCGCCAACAGCGTGGACTGGCTCGCGGAACACTGCGGCCAGAGTGATCACCATGATTTCAGCAATCTGATGGCGGTAAAGCTGGCAGCCGACAACCATCTGGCGGAGCGCATCCACGACGACCGCTTCCCGATCATCCCCCAGCGTATCGTGCACGATGTCCGCGAAATCATGCCAGATGATGGCATCATTGCGCTGGATAACGGCATGTACAAGATCTGGTTTGCCCGCAACTATCCCGCTTACGACAACAACACAGTCCTGCTCGACAATGCCCTCGCATCCATGGGCGCAGGGCTCCCCAGCGCTATGGCGGCGGCCATGCTGTATCCGCACCTCAAGGTGATGGCCATCTGTGGCGATGGCGGCTTCATGATGAACAGCCAGGAACTGGAGACCGCCGTCCGGTTGAAACTCAATCTTGTCGTAATGATCATCAACGACAACGCCTACGGTATGATCAAGTGGAAGCAGGCCCAGGACGATTTTCCTGAATTTGGTCTGGATTATCAAAACCCGGATTTCGTCCGATACGCCGAAGCGTATGGCGCCACCGGCCATCGCGTTCAATCCGCCGCCGAACTCCGGCCCACGCTGGAAAAGGCCCTCGCCGCCGGCGGCATTCAACTGGTTGAGGTGCCGGTGGATTACTCTGAAAACAGGCGCGTATTCAACGAAGAGCTGAGTCAGTTAACGTGCAATCTGTAACCGCAGCCCGTTGCGGCACTTTCATACTGATGTCGCACCCTGCCCGGCCTGTTACTGACCAACCGACGCACCGAGCGGCTTCATGATACGCGGTATTGTTTTGTGCCTGATGTCGATGGTGACCACGACGCAGACCTGGGCGAGCGAGCCGTCCGTGCTGCGAATCGTTACCTCGGAATACCCGCCGTTCGAGTACTCCGAGAAGGGACGTATCACCGGGAAAGACACCGACACCGTTCGTGATGTCGTCATCGCCATGGGGTTCGAGCCCGATATCCAGTTGTTGCCGTGGATTCGGGCCGAGAATCAAGCGCAACGAGGTGAAGCCGATCTGATCTATTCGCTGACCTATTCCGATCAGCGCAACCTGCACTACTACTTCACCGACCCCATCAGTGAGGTTCGGGATGTGTTCTTTGTCCACAAGGATGCCGGTATTCAATGGCAACACCTGGACGACCTGGTCGATCTGAAAATCGGCGTATCGGCCTCTTACAGTTATGCGCCGGTCTTTATGGAGTGGCTGGAGCTCAGCGGCGTGAGAGTGACCCGGGTCAGTCACGAACAGCCGGAACTGACCAGTTTGAAAATGCTGGCCTACCGCCGAATTGACGCCTTTATCTGCGAGCGCTCGGTTTGTGACCATCTGATCTCCCAGCACTCGGGCTTGTTGCCGGAGCTGACCAACCTGCAGGCGTTGCCGAAGTCGGTTGGTGAAGCCCGCCCCTTTCGTGCCGCCTTCTCACGCCTGGCACCCAACGCCGAAGCGCTGCGTGATGCGTTCAATCAGACACTCATGGAGCTTCGCAGCGGATCATAGCCTCAGCACGCCATCAGGTCTTCGGCAATCCCCTACCCGAAAATTGCCAAACTCTGCGCTCGGTTTCCTATACTGACAGTGCCACTTCGCAATCATGGACCTGCCCCATGGATATCCAGAACGACCACCGTTTCGCTATCAACCTGAATGTACGCGGCATTCAGCCCTCGGCCACCCTGCGCATTAATGAGCTCAGCAACCAGCTCCGATCCGAGGGCCGTGACATCATCAAGCTGGGTTTGGGCCAGTCCCCATTCCCGGTCCCCGACCGCGTCGTGGCGGCACTGCGTGATCACGCCCATGAAAAAGACTACCTGCCTGTCAAGGGGCTGAGGTCTTTGCGTGAGTCCATCGCCGGCTACATCAATCGCAGTGAGCGCATGCGTTGCACCTGGGAAGATGTGCTGATTGGCCCGGGCTCGAAAGAACTGCTCTTCATCCTGCAGCTGGCGTACTACGGAGACCTCCTGATACCGCGCCCGAGCTGGGTTTCCTATGCTCCCCAGGCTCGCATCATCGGGCGCTCGGTGCACTGGCTGCCCACCCACGCGGAGAATAATTGGCAACTGACCGCTGAGGAACTGGACATCATCTGCCGGGACGACCCGTCTCGACCGCGGATACTGATCCTCAACTACCCATCCAATCCCACTGGCTGCACTTACACGGACGACCAATTGCTGGCAATCGCCAATGTGGCTCGCAAATACCGTTTGATCCTGTTGTCCGATGAAATTTATGGCGAAGTCCATTTTGAAGGGCGGCACAAATCCATTGCGCGCTACTATCCCGAAGGCACCATTATCAGTACTGGTCTGTCGAAATGGGCCGGCGCGGGCGGCTGGCGACTGGGTACGTTTATTTTCCCGGCCGAGTTGCGGCCCCTGCAGGATGCCATGGCGATTATCGCCAGTGAAACCTACACGGCCACCAGCGCACCGATCCAACACGCGGCCATCGCCGCGTTCGACGGTGGCGCAGACCTGGATGACTATCTGGTGCAATCACGACGCGTGCTGAAAGTGGTGGGGGAATATTTGCACCGTCGCCTGATCGACATGAAGGTACCCACGCAGAAACCGGAAGGGGCGTTTTACCTGTTCCCTGATTTCTCCGCCTACCGGGACGGGTTGGCGAAGCGAGACATCAAAACCAGCCCAGCGCTCTGCCAGGTCCTGCTGGAAGACACGGGCATTGCCATTCTTCCCGCCAGTGATTTTGGCTTTGTTCCCGACCAACTCAGTGCCCGCCTGGCCTTTGTCGACTTTGATGGCACCGCTGCATTGGCACTGGCCGGTGGTGACTATGCAGAAAAACCACTGGATGACGGTTTTATCAATGCGGCCTGCCCACGCCTGAAACTGGCCATGGACAAGCTCGAAGCCTGGCTGGGCGAACTGTAAGACGGCCGATGGGGGCGACACCCTGAGGTGTCGCCCCGCCGGTAACCCTTCCACCCAAAGGACCATTTTGTGTCATTGAACGAAATCAGCCTGTTCGCGGAACAGATCGCCCGGGAAGCAGGCAAACTGGTGGCCCATGAACGCCGAACCAATACCCTGCGCACGGACTACAAGCAGCAGACCGAACTGGTGACCCACGCCGACGTCATGGCCGACACCCTGATCTCCGACGCGATCAAAGCCCGCTTCCCCGGCCACCGCATTTTGTCCGAAGAGTCAACGCCGGATAAATCGCTGGCCGAGGACATTCAGTCACCGTTGTGGATTGTGGACCCCATCGACGGCACCGTGAACTACGCCTACGGTCATCCGCAAGTTGCGGTATCCATTGCCTACGCGGAGAAAGGCCGGGTTCAGGTTGCTGTCGTCCACGCGCCGTTCAGCGAGGAGACCTTCACCGCCATCGCGGGTAGGGGAGCCTTGCTAAATGGCCGGGCGATAAAGCATAGCGATGCTGACAGGCCGCGGGATGCCCTGTTCGCGACAGGGTTCCCCTACACCAAAGATCAACTCGCCCCCCTGATGCGGCGGTTGGACGTCATGATTCACCATTGTCGTGATTTGCGTCGGATAGGCTCGGCCGCGCTGGATATCTGCTGGGTTGCTTGCGGTCGACTGGACGCCTATTACGAGTCCGTCAGCCCGTGGGATTTTGCCGCTGCCCGCCTCATTGCTCTGGAAGCCGGAGCCCAATGTGGGCATTTCAGTGCGGTGCCGGACGGTTATCCTGACGATCTCTGGGGGCAGGATATTCTGATCAGTGCGCCGAAACTGTTTCACGAGTTGCAGGCGTTACTCAGCAGGGCCTGATTGTAAGGTCGATTCCAGGCCCATCACGGCCCTCTGATCGGCATAGATCGGGCTCAGCAACTGGTCCAGTTTGCCGCTGTCGCGTAGGGTCTGGAGTTCGTCATTGAAGGTCTTCATCAACTGCTCGCCGCGACCGGTCGCACGACTGAACAACAGATGCAATGGTTCGGAATGCAGTGGCCGGGGGTGGTGGGTCAGCTTGTGCCAGTATTCCTTCGGAAACAGCACGCGAATCATGCCATAGCCGACGGCCAGATCCTGCGGGTATAAGTCGATCCGGCCTCTCAGCAATAACTTGAGGTTGCGCTCGTCTTCCGCGATACGAACCACTCGTAACTGTCCCGAATGCTCAGCTTGCTCAAACGCACCGCCATAGAAATAACCAAGCGTGGCACCAATGTTGTAGCCACTAAGGTCGTCAATGGCGGACCAGTCAAACCGGGTGTCGGTCCGGTGAAAAACCACCTGCTCTCCGGCCACAATCGCATCGCTGCAAAGGTAGGCCTTGGCCCGCGCTTCGGAACAGTAGTAAGGCATCATGGCATCAAAATCGCCATTCGCCACGATCATGGCATTGCGAGTCCAGGGAAAGACCTGGTATTGCACATCGTAACCGGCGCGATCGAATGCAACCTTGATCACCCGCCCGAGCGGACCGTAATCGGCGCTGCCGGAATCCACATAGGGTTGCCAGTCACCGGTCGCTATGGTCACAACCGGGCGACGATCCTTATCATCTGCGAGGACCGGAGCCGCCAGCCCCAGAATGACGGCAAACAAAGCCACTACACTTGCAGGGTCACGGAGCCAAAGAGACATTCTTGTCCATCGCTGTCGGGTAATGAGTGAAAACGTTAAGTGGAGTCTAGCTGGATTCCACGGCTTCGTCTTGCCAAACACTACCGACCGTCATCGTCCAGGCGTCGTCAAACCCGGTGCTGGGCAGTCGCTCGAATGAAGACCTTACGAAACGCTGAATGCGCCCCTCGACAAACACCATCACCCAGTCAGCACTGCGACCGGCGGAGTTCCTGGCGCGCAGGCCCTCACGCATTTCACCTTCCTTGAGGATCTGTCGCACCTGGGTTTCAAGGCGGTCAAAAAACTGCGAAGCACGGCGCCGCAAGCCATCGTCCTCACCCACCAACGCCGCACCGGTCAGCACCCGACATAACCCGGGATTGCGCTCACCAAACACCAACACCAAATGCACCAGTTGCCGGAGCCGGGTGCGGGCGTCGTTCTGTTCATGCAGAATGATCTGGCACCGGGAAAACACGGCGTCTTCGGCAAACTCAATCAGGCTCTCAAACATTTTCCGTTTACTGGGAAAGTGCCGATACAACGCCGCTTCGGTGACACCGACGCGCTTGGCCAGCCCCGCAGTGGTAATGCGAGCGCCGGGCTCACTTTCAAGCAAGCCGGCCAAGGCCTGAAGGATAAGATCACGGCGACTGGGTGCGGGCTGGGTCATGGTTACATCGGTCCAGGGTCAAATCAGAAAAACGTGCCGTCCAGAGGAGAGGATGCACTGGCATATAATTTTTTCGGCATCCGTCCCGACAAATACGCTTCGCGGCCGGACTCGATCGCCAGCCGCATGGCGCGCGCCATCCGCACCGGGTCTTTGGCCTGGGCAATGGCCGTGTTCATCAACACCCCGTCACAGCCCAACTCCATGGCAATCGTGGCATCAGAGGCAGTGCCCACACCGGCATCGACCAACACCGGGACCTTGGCATTTTCGACAATCAGCCGGATATTGTAACGATTCTGGATACCGAGCCCGGACCCGATCGGCGCACCCAGCGGCATCACCGCCACGCAGCCCATGTCTTCGAGGCGTTTTGCCAACAACGGGTCGTCGGAGCAATAGACCATCACTTTGAACCCGTCACGAACCAGCTCTTCGGTCGCAATCAGGGTTTCGGTCATGTTGGGGTAAAGCGTTTTCTCTTCACCCAACACTTCCAGTTTCACCAGGTCATGACCGTCCAGCAACTCCCGCGCCAGTCGGCAGGTCCGTACCGCGTCTTTGGCGCTGTAACAGCCCGCGGTGTTGGGCAACAGCGTGTATTGGTCCGGCGAAATCACGTCCAGTAAATTTGGCTCGTCAGGGTTCTGCCCCAGGTTGGTTCGGCGTACCGCCATGGTCACGATATTCGCCCCACTGGCTTCAATGGCCTCGGCGGTCTCGGTCATATCGCGGTACTTACCGGTACCTACCAGCAGGCGCGATGAATAAACGTGACCCGCTATCTCAAGAGGTTTGTCTTCGGGTAATCGGTCATCTGTTGATTCGCGCATTCAACACCTTTGTCCTTCGAAATATCTGTTTTGGAACGACGGACGTGTGCCCGTCAGTCACGAGGGTGTGGTCGGCTGCAGAGTTTAGCCGCCTCCGATAGCGTGGACCACTTCGACTCGATCGCCTGGGTGGAGTTTACGGCTGCCATGTTGACTGCGGGGCACGATGTCTTCATTGACTTCAACCGCCAACCGCTTGCCTGTTATTGCCAACTGATCCAGCAGCACCGCAACGGTGGCATCGACCGGCACCTCGGCAACGGCCCCATTCACCTGAATTTTTATCATCGTATTGACTCCTGTCACGCTCTGGGCCGGAGGCCGGCGACGATCACCATGACCCAGCCCACCATGAAGCACAGACCGCCAGCTGGGGTAACCGGACCTAACCAAGGCTGGGTTGTAAGCACCAGCAGGTAAAGACTGCCGCTGAATAGGACCGTGCCCAAGGTGAAAAATGCCGCGGCCCACCCGAGTAACTGCCGGGACAGGTCCAGGCCCCCAAGAATCGCCACCAGCATTAACCCCAAGCCATGGTAAACCTGATAGGTCACACCGGTTTGAAAGACCGCCAGTCCTTGGGCATCGATCAGGTTTTTCAGGCCATGGGCGCCGAAAGCCCCGGCCATTACCGCAAAGAGTACCAGCACAGCGCCAACCACCAGCGGCCAGCGTAGAATTTCGCCTGAGTTAACAATCACAGTGGGTTCGCTCCCCAGTATCCAGATTCATGACAGTCAGCGCCCCACCCCAGACACAGCCGGTATCCAAACCGATAAACTGATCACTGGGGGTACTGCCTTCAAGCGCCGCCCAGTGGCCGAAAATGATGCGAGTCTGGTCCTGGCGCGGATAGTCAAACCAGGGCGCAAACCCGACCGGGGCATGGTCAGCCGACTCTTTGGTGTTCAATTCCAGTGTGCCATCTTCGGCAATGAATCGCATGCGGGTGAAATAATTCGTGATCAGCCGCCAGCGCGCCATGCCGGTCCAGTCCTCGCGCCAACACTCCGGCTCGTTACCGTACATGTGGGTAAAGTATTCGACCGATGCCGGCCCCCGGATGACCGACGTCACCTCGTTGGCATAACCCAGTGCCTGTTCGACGTTCCAGATATGGGGCAGTCCGGCGTGGGCCATCAGGATGTCACGGTCGGGGTCATAGACGCACAGCGACTGCTGACGCAACCATTCGACCAGTCGATCCAGGTCGGGCGCCCGCAACAGATCACCCAGCGTGTCTTTGCCACGAGGTCTGTGACCGCCCAGTACCACCGCCAACAAGTGCAGGTCATGGTTACCCAGCACCACCTCGGCAGCACCGTCCAGGCTTTCAATAAAACGCAGGGTCGCCAGGGATGACGGCCCTCTGTTGATCAAGTCACCGGCGACCCACAGTCGGTCTCTGGAGGCGCTGAAGCCGATGGTCGCCAGCACCTCCTGCAGACGCTCGTAACAGCCCTGGATGTCGCCTATGGCATAGTCAGTCATCCGAACGTTCCTGCTGCGCCGGCGCGCCGGCGCTGGTCAGGGCATCGGCGATGGTGACGTAGTTCGCCAGCGTCAGGTTCTCTGGTCGCAAGCCGTCGTCTATCCCGAGGTCGTTCAGTTGCTCAGCTGAAATGAGGCTGCCCAGGGCTTTTCGCAAGGTTTTGCGTCGGGCATTGAACGCCGTCCGCACCACAGCCTGGAGCGTTTTCAGATCTTTGGCCGGATGCGGCAATGTCCTGTGCGGCACCAACCGGACAATGGCAGAATCCACCCGGGGGGACGGCCTGAAAGCTCCGGGGCCGACTTCGAACAAGGGCTGTACCTTGCAGAAGTACTGCGCCATGATGCCGAGTCGGCCATAATTGTTATCGCCGGGCACCGCCGCCAGGCGCTGAACCACCTCTTTCTGCAGCATGAAGTGCATGTCCTGCACCACTCCGGATTGGCCCAGCAGATGAAAGATCAGCGGAGTTGAAATGTTGTAGGGCAAGTTACCGACAATCCGTAACGGTTTATCGGTAACCAACTGAGCGAAGTCGAACTTGAGCGCATCACCCTCATGAATCTGGAACCCGGGGTAATTGAAAAACTTGGTTCGCAGCACGGGAATCAAATCACGGTCCAGTTCGACAACGTGCAGGTTGGGATTCACCAACAGGATTTCTTCGGTTAAGGCGCCCAGACCGGGGCCGATCTCCACCATGGTATCGTCCGGCTTGGCATGAATGGAACGGACGATCCGTTCGATCACACCGGCGTCGTGCAGAAAATTCTGACCAAAACGTTTGCGGGCCTGATGCCCTTGCTTGCGACTCACGATAATACTCCCTGCCGACTCAGGGCCATCTCGGCGCCCACGGCAATCGCAGTGTAAAGGCTGCCCGCATCGGCTCGACCCGTACCGGCGAGATCAAGCGCCGTACCATGGTCAACTGACGTGCGAACAATTGGCAGGCCCAGCGTGATGTTCACCGCCCGGCCAAAGCCCTGATACTTCAACACCGGCAAACCCTGATCGTGATACATCGCCAGCACGGCATCGGCGCTGTCCAGCCAGTGCGGCGTGAACAAAGTATCGGCCGGCAGCGGGCCGATCAGATCAATACCCTCCCCGCGCAGATGCTGGAGCGTGGGCTCGATGACATCGATTTCCTCGCGCCCCAAGTGCCCGCCTTCACCGGCATGAGGGTTAAGCCCGGCCACCAGAATGCGCGGATGACGGATGCCAAAGCAGCGCTGCAGATCCTGGTTCAGGATTCGGGTCACCTGGCTCAGACGCTCCGACGTAATCGCTGCCGACACCTCTTTCAGCGGCAAATGCGTGGTCACCAACGCCACCCGCAGGTTTTCGGTGGCCAACATCATCACCACTCGTTCGACCCGGCACAGCGCCTGCAGAAACTCGGTGTGGCCACTGAATGCGATACCGGCGTCATTGATCACGCCTTTGTGGACCGGAGCGGTCACCATGCCGTCAAAGGTGCCGTCAAGGCAGCCTCGGGTGGCCGTTTCCAACGTAGCCAGTACATAGGCACTGTTACCCGTGTCCAGCACCCCGGGGGCGGCGTTGACCAGACCGTCGACCGGAAGCACCGACAGACGGCCGGCCGCCAACGTCGCCGGAGTACCCGGCCGCCAGCGTTCCAGCACAATCGCCAACCCCAACTGATCGGCACGAGCCCTCAGCAATTCCTGACTGGCCACCACCACAAGACCGACTTCTCGGTCACCGCTGGCAACCTGAAGACACAGCTCGGGTCCAATGCCTGCCGGCTCACCGGCTGTGAGCGCCAGGGTCACGGATGCGCTCATGAGGTCTCGCTTTCGCCTTTGGTTTCGTTCTTGAAGTCCACGTAGGCTTCGTCACGAATTTCACGCAACCAGTTTTGCAACTCCACTTCAAACTTGCGGCGATACAGGGCTTGTCGGGCCTCGGCTTCTTTCACTTCGCCACCGATGTCCTTGTTACGACGCTCCTGAACCTCAAGGATGTGCCAACCAAAACGCGAACGGAACGGCCCCTTCAATTCCCCAACGGCGGCTTCATTCATGGCGGTTTCAAACGCAGGCACCATTTCACCACCGCCGATCCAGCCCAGGTTGCCGCCGTCCGAGCCGGACACCGGGTCATCCGAGTATTCCTTCGCCAGGGCGGCGAAGCTTTCACCGTTTTTGATGCGCTGCACCAGCGCTTCTATACGCGCTTCCGCCTCCGCATCCGATACGGTCTCTGTCGGCCGTATCAGGATATGGCGCACCCGGGATTGCTCCACCAATTTCTGATCACCGCCACGTTTGTCGAGCACCGTGATGATGTGAAAACCGCTACCGCTGCGAAGCACCTCCGACGCTTCCCCTTCCGCCAGTTTGGGCGCCACATCGGACACCAGGGAAGGCAACTGATTTTCTGGCCGCCATTCCATGACGCCCCCTTCCAGGGCATTACTGGCGTCGGATTCGGCCACCGCCAGGCTCTGAAAATCAGAACCCGAGCGAATCATCTTCAGCAGGCTGTTGGCTTTTTCCTGAGCCGCATCGACTTCGGCCTGGTTGTTGAAGTCGTCAACCGCAATCAGGATGTGGGCGAGCTGATATTCAATACCGGTGTCGCCCCGTGCGGTTGAAGCCGCCAGGAAATTCTGGACCTCCCGGTTTGTCACCCGTACCCGGTTGTCCACGTTACGTTGCTGCACGCGGCTGAGCAGCATCTCACGACGGATCTGCTCCCGGGCGGCCCGATAACTCATGCCTTCGAGGCTGAGTTGCATCTCAAACTGCGCCAATGTCATGTTGTTGCGGGCAGCGATGTTCTGCAGGGTATCGTTCAGTTCATTGTCGCTGATCCGCATCCCCACTCTGTTGGCCATCTGAAGCTGGATCGAGTCGGTGATCAGCTGTTCAAGGACCCGTTCGTGCAGAATGTCGCTGGGCGGCAGCCGCGTACCCTGAGCGTTGAGCCGGGACACAATGGTACTCACGCGAGCGTCCAGCTCGGACTGCAGAATCACGTCGTCGTTCACAATCGCAATAACGCGATCCAGCGGTTGTCGCTCGGCAAGAGCGGTGGATGCGCTGATCAGCGCCATCACAAAAAACAGGGCTTGTGCGCAGTGGCGCAGGGTCGCCTTCATAGTCACCTCAGTTGTAACGTGCAAAATCGATTCGAGCCCACCGCCTCAGTAGCGGGAACCAAACCGGCGGCGTTCTCGTTCTTCAAAACCATAAATGGCGTCAGAAATCGGATCCGACGCACCACCACTGCCGCCCAGTCCTTTCAACTGGATCTGAAACAGTAAGCGGTTCTCAAGTTTCTGATCATCGGTCAGATAATTCTGACTGACCAATTGGACACTCCAGCAACAGTTGTTGTATTCAATGCCTGCCAGCGAACCGGCGGTTCGATCGGTTTGCGAGTCGTAAACCCACCGTCCGATCAGACTCACATTACGTGTGACCGGAAAGACGGCGCCAATATCCGATTGCTCAAACGTTCCGCGACGATAGCTGTGTCCCAGGGTCGCCAGGTACCGGTAATCCTCCGAGTGAAACACCAGCTGGCTGCGACCTTCAAGCGTCTTATGGATGCGCGGGTCCCACAATCCGCTGGTGCGAATGTCCAAGGTTTGCAGCGGCCGCAAAACCGCCTCGCCGGCGAGCGCGGAATCGCTGCGAGCCTCGGCCCCTTCACCCGCCAGTGACACCTCCCGGGCGTCGTAATAATACACCTGACCGAGGCTCAGGCGGGCTCGCTCGGCACCGGTCACCAGATCATTAAACCGGGTGGTGACTGCCGCGGTCAGCTGATTGGCGTCGCCCACCCGGTCGCCGCCACTGAATCGGTTGCGCTTGAAAAGCTGATCAAAGCTGAATGATTTTAACGCAGTATCAAAGTCGGGGATAAAGCTTTGGTCATCGGCGTCGGCCCAGGCGTAATAGAGCCGTGGTTCCAGGGTCTGGTTATAGGGTATATCGAAAAGCTCGGACTGACGATCAAAATACAATCCGGAATCCCACTCGAATACCGGCACCGTGCGGTCAAAACGGCCGTCGCCGAGGGTGTAATCGTCCAACTGGTAGAGTGTGTGATCGAGGGTGACCGAAGGTCGGGTGTAGCCCCAGAGGGCGCGCATTGGCAGGGCCAGCTCTGGCTGTATCCGTAATCGCTGCCCCGTCGCTCGATCCAACCCGGTCAACGCGGTGTTGTCGCGATCAAACCAGGTGTATTGCCCTTCGAACACAGTGGCCAGTGGCCCCCACTGGTTGTCGAACCCGTACAACACTTCCGGCAGCTGGTCATAAGGTTTGTCCGCCTCGGCGATGCGATCGATGATGGTTTGGAAACCATTCAGGTACGCTTCGAAAAACTGGAACCGGTCGCGGTAACGCACGCCGCCCCGTCGCTGCAAATGGGTTTCCTGGTTGATGTCCAGACTGCGATTGAGGTCGCTCAGGTAATCATTGTCGGACACCACCGAGTAGTCACCATAGCCCAGCCAACCCTTACCCAGATTGGCCCTGGTGGTAAAGTCCAATGCCCAGCGTTCGCCATCGGAGCCCGGCACTTCGCTCCGGTAATCCTGATCATTACCGATGTAGCCCAATTGCAGATCCGACTGCCCGAGGGGTGACAAATAGCGCCCTTCCACCTCGTTGAACAGACCGCGACCGTGGATGTATTGCGGCGTCAGAGTGGCGTCATACTCGGGCGCTAGATTGAGGTAATAGGGTACGGACACAAAAGCGCCGCTGCCGGTATTGGAGGTGCCAAACGAGGGGTATAAAAACCCGGTTTTGCGGCGTTCATCAATGGGAAAGCTGGCGTAGGGCCAGTAAAAAACCGGTACATCCTTGATTTCGAGTCGCACGTGCTTGGCAGTGCCCACACCTTCGGACTGATTCAGGTCAATCTCAGAGGCAACCAGCGACCAGTCGTTCTGATTGGGTGCGCAGGTGGTGAGCGTACCCTGCTGGATCGATACCCGATCAGGTGCTGGGCGCGACAGGCTCAGAGCCGACCCGCGCATTTCGGCGCCGTGCAGCAAAAAAGTGGCGGTGTGGATGCCCAGGCGTCCGGAATCCGTGTCGTAATCCGCCTGTTCGCCGGTCAGCAGAAAGCCTTTACCCCGGCTGACAATCGGGCCCGCCAGTTCCATCTGACCACGACTCTGATCGTAACGCGCCTCAGTCCCGGTTACCGAGAACTGGCCCTGTCGCAGGCGCACATCACCTTGCAGAACCAACGTCTTATCAATTTCATAACGCGCGAACAAACCGCTGGCCTGAAGCGGCTGGCCGCCAGTCGGCCCTTCGACCAGCGACAAGTCCGCGCCACCGGCTTCGGGTTGCACGTAACCACCGCGGCAAAACACGGGCAAGTTTTCGCGTTGCGCATCGGGCAACTGGCCTCTGGGCCGCCAATCAATCTCGGCCGCCGACGGTGACTCATCCGCCCACACGGCACCGGCAGGCGCGAGCAAGCCGGCCACCAGGGCAAGTGCGCAAGCCGCGCTCCGCCCCACCCTGTGCAGACACGGCTGCGGGGTGTGCGCATTCCTGAAATGAGCTGGCACGTTGGCTGAATCCCTGTCCCGATGAGGTGCTAGTATTAAGGACCGCCTAGTTTACACGCCGGGCTCAGGCTTGTTAACGGAAACCGTTTTTGCAAAACCCTTTTACGGGTTGTGTCGGCATCTGCTAACTTTCGTCTTTCACAGCCCCTGAGAAAGCAGCAGAGCCGTCCATGGACACCCGACTACAGGCACTCACTCGTTGGATTCATCAGCACCCCGGCTTTGACCAGGCCCAGTTGGCACCGGTTTCGGGCGATGCCAGTTTCCGCCGGTACTTCCGCGCGACCGGCCTGACCGGCACCGACGCCAGCAGCGTCATTGCGATGGACGCACCACCGGCCCATGAAGACTGCCGCCCCTTTGTCGCAATCGCGCGCCATTGGCGCAACCAGGGTGTCTCGGTACCGGACATCCTTGCCCAAGACCTCGAACAGGGTTTCCTATTACTGGAGGATTTTGGCGACGATCTCATGCTCGGACAGCTCACGGCGCAGAACGCCGACGCCATATACCGTCATGCCATGGCTGAACTGTGCCGCATCCAACACATTCAGGACCACCCGGATTGCCCTCTGCCACCCTACGACACCGCCTTGCTGGACCGGGAAATGGCGTTGTTTCCAGACTGGTTGATCACCCAACAGTTGGGCATCGAACTTTCCAGTCATGACCACTGCATGCTCGACTCGGTTTTTTCCTTTTTGCGCGAGAGCGCGCTCGCCCAGCCTGAGGTGACTGTGCATCGGGACTATCATTCTCGCAACCTGCTGATGCGGCCCGGCAACCCGGTGCCCGGCGTGATTGATTTCCAGGATGCGGTCAAAGGCCCCGTCACCTATGACCTGGTGTCCTTACTGAAAGACTGTTACGTGCGCTGGCCGGAGGAACGCCGGGGACAATGGCTGGAGCATTATCGAACCATCAGCCGGGAGGCCGGGCTCCATCACGCCGATCCTGACACCTTCCGCCAATGGTTTGAACTGATGGGCATGCAACGTCACTTGAAGGCGGCGGGTATTTTTGCGCGCCTGGCGATTCGGGATGGAAAAACCGGCTATCTCGCCGACATTCCCCGCACCGTTCAATATTTGGTGGAAGCCAGTGAACGGCAGGCAGCACTGCGGCATTTTCACGGCTGGCTGGTATCAGTGGTGGTGCCCAGGCTGGCGACACTGGCCCCGGCCACTTCCGAAGCAGGAGGTAACTGAGCCGGTGAATGCCATGATCCTGGCGGCAGGCAAGGGCGAGCGCATGCGGCCGCTCACGCTGACAACGCCCAAACCTTTACTGCCGGCAGGCGGCCAGCCCCTTATCGTCCATCACCTTGAGCGGCTGCGAGCTGCAGGCTTTCGCCAGATTGTCATCAATCACGCCTGGCTGGGCGATCAGATTGAAGCCGCCCTGGGCGATGGAGCCCGTTATGGCCTGGTGATCACTTACTCCCGCGAGCGGGAACCCCTCGAAACCGCAGGCGGCATCCTACAGGCACTGCCATTGCTGACCGACGCAGAGCAGGACTGGTTTTTGGTCATCAATGGCGATATCTGGAGTGATTTTGATCTCTCCGGGCTGGCGCCCCCCGACGATGAAAACCTGCAGGCGGTATTGGTCATGGTCGACAACCCTACCCACCACCCTGCTGGCGATTTTCACCTTCATGGCAATGGCCGCCTGGTCGCTGAAGGCGACAGACGGCTGACGTTTTCCGGCATCAGTCTGCTGCGCCGGGACCTGTTTGAGGGTCTCAGCCACGGCCATCACCGGCTCGCCCCGATACTGAAAGCCGCAATGGCGAAAAACCAGGTCATCGGTGTCCACCACCGAGGCCGCTGGTTTGACATAGGCACCCCGGCGCGCCTGGCCGAACTGGACAAGGCACTGGCCCCTGCGAGTGGTGACTGAGCGATGACACCACTCCCCTCTGACGGCGTCCTGACCGCCCGGACGGAAACCGAGTTTTATGCACTGCTGGATAAACTCAATGCCTGCAACCATCAGGCCCATCATCTGGTTGCCCGGGGCCGCCTGCCCAGATGGTGCCTTCGCAGCCTGTTTTACTTTCTTGGCTACGTCGCAAAGGCCGAAGGTCGGGTAACTCCGGCTGACATTGAGTTCGCCGAGTCCTTAATCAAGTCCCTTCACCTTTCCAAACGCCAACGGCGCAAGGCCATTGAACAGTTTCAGCAGGGCAAACAAGCTTCGGCGCTATCATTCTGGCGGGCCTTGCGACTCCGGATCACGCACCGGTGGTGGCCGGCACCCGCACTGCAAATTGTTTTTTGTCTGTGCCATGCCAGCCAGCTTTTGGGGCAGCCAGGCAAACCACGCCGCTATCGCTGCGAAGACGCCATCGACCACATGGGACTGCCAACTCATATTCTGGAGGAGGTACTGAACAGCTATGCGCGCAAGGTCTGGATTGCCCGGCCGGAGCTGCAACCGCTGCCCGATACCTATGAACAAGCCTGCAAATTACTGGGGGTGAGTACTCGGGAAGCCTTCGAAAAAATGAAACAGGCGTACCGCCGACGGGTATCGGAGTGCCATCCGGACAAGCTCGACCGCACCTTGGGTGAGACCGAACTGGCTTTGGCTAAAGAGCGCCTGCTGCGTTATCAGACGGCGTGGGAACTCATAAAAAGACGTCACACGGGGCGTTGAAATCGCTCACAGATCGTTCGCCCACGCCGTAATGCGGTTCGCCAGCTGCAGAGCATCCCGGGGCAGCGGTCTCGGCGGCATTGCCACCAGCTGCTGCCGATATCGCCGAATCCCTTCCCGCTGCATCAGACTTTTTCGCGCCTGGGCAAACGGGCCTCGCGCCCGGCTGCTAGTAAGCTCCAACACCGGCAAGTCGTCTGCACTTTTCAGCAAGTCCACCAGCGCTGACCGGTCAATGGCGTCAAATTCGGGCGCAATCCACACGACTGCCGGCGTCATTACCTTGCCGGCAATCGCCTGCCGGGTCGCCTGCATGGCACCCTGCCCCAATCCAACCAGCAGCACCCGCTGATACCCCCGGCGCGTCAGTTCCATGACCGCCGCTGACAACTGGGCCTGAACACGATTGTAGTAGCGGTCTTCAAGCGCGTTTATTTTATCGTCGTCCATCACATCAATCATTACGGAGTCGGGCGCGGCAGCGGCCTCAACGCTTGCACCGCCGCCCTCATCGGCCGTGTTTACCGGCCGCGGAGCTTGCCTAACCCGGCGCGACTGCTCCAGCGCCAGCGGCAATGCCGGCAGACCCAGCGTCATGGCCGCCCAACCTGCCTCAGTTAGCGGTTGTCTCAGCGCCTCAATCACGCCCGTATCCGCCGATTGTCCTTCATCGGCCAGCATCAATACTGCACCGGCCGCCTTCGCTGCCCGCTCCGGTTCAAACAGCACCAATGCCCGGCCATACAGCTCGGTCTCCAGCCAAACCGCACGCTCGGGAAAACGCTCGGCCAGGGCCTCGGAGTTCAGTCCCAGTGTCACCATCGCTCGTGACGGCATAGGCGACGGGTTTGCAGACGGTGGCGACGTCGGTGAAGCGGCGGTCGCCGTGGTTGATTCCTCAGCCCAGGCGGGCAGGAAAACCACAAGCAGCAGTGCCGACCAACCGGCCACTCGCGCCTTGCCCTGGTGCTTTTTAAGCATACGCAACCCCGTCACCCCAAATACTTTTTAAGCTGTTAGACTAGCACCCTTTATATCGCAGCGAGCGCTGCCTGTCCTACTTCAGTTTAGCCGAGAGAGCCGTCATGAATCCGTTCCAGATTGCACCCTCCATTCTGTCTGCCGACTTTGCCCGCCTGGGCGAAGAGGTTGATAACGTGCTCGCCGCGGGAGCGGACATCGTTCACTTCGATGTGATGGACAACCACTATGTCCCCAATCTGACCATTGGCCCCATGGTCTGCGAAGCGCTGCGCAAGCACGGTGTAACCGCCCCCATTGACGTGCACCTGATGGTGTCCCCGGTGGACGATCTGATTCGCATGTTCATTGACGCCGGCGCCACTTACATCACCTTTCATCCCGAAGCCTCCGGCCATGTCGACCGGTCACTGCAACTGATCCGCGAAGGGGGGTGCAAGGCCGGGTTGGTGTTCAATCCGGCGACCCCGCTGCACCATCTGGATTACGTCATGGACAAGCTTGACATGATTCTGCTGATGTCGGTGAACCCCGGGTTTGGTGGCCAGAAATTCATTCCCGGCACCCTCAACAAATTGCGGGAGGCTCGCAAGCGTATCGATGCCAGTGGTCGTAACATCCGCCTGGAAGTGGATGGCGGCGTAAAAGCCGACAACATCCGAGAAATTGCGGCCGCCGGTGCGGACACGTTTGTGGCGGGGTCCGCCATTTTCAACACCGATGATTACAAAGCCACCATCGACACCCTGCGCGCCGAATTGGCAAAAGCCCAATGAAGCTGACCGAGTTGTTCGACGGCCAGTGGCCGAGGACCGCGCTGTTTGACCTGGACGGCACACTGGTGGACAGTGCTCCGGACCTGTCCGCTGCCACGGACCAAATGCTGCGCACGCTGGGTCGCAACCCGGCGGGTGAAGCGCGCGTCCGGGAGTGGGTTGGCAACGGCGCCAGTGTTCTGGTGAGGCGAGCACTGGCGGGTCAGTTTGATCACAGCCAGGACCGCGAAACCGATGACATTACCTTTCAACAGGCGCTCGATCTTTTCTTTACCGCCTACGCAAGTCTTAACGGCCGGCGGGCCACTGTTTACGAAGGCGTGGAAGATTTTCTCGCGGCGTTGAGTGAGCAAGGCTGCAAACTGGCCGTTGTCACCAACAAACCGCAGGTGTTTGCCGGACCGCTACTGGAAATGATGGGGCTCGATCACTGGTTTGACTTGGCCATTGGCGGTGACACGCTGCCACTGAAAAAACCCGACCCAACACCACTGCTCCACGCCATCCAGACCCTGAAGGGCGACCCCGAGTCCACGCTGATGGTGGGTGACTCGGTGAATGATATCGCGGCGGCCCACAGCGCCAAGCTGCGAGTCGTCGCCGTTCGTTATGGCTACACTTATGGTACGCCGGTCGATGACCTGGGCGCCGATTTTGTAGTTGATTCACTGGCGGAGCTTTTGTAACCTCATGGGTGTTTCTTTTCACTTTTATGCTTTTGGGAGATTCCTGCCGTGCAGGGACTGAATCTGACTGCAGCGCGAGGCGTTCTCACCACTCGTGCAACCCGATGGTGGCGATGGCGAACCGGCTGATTCCAGCCTGGCGGCGATCTGTCTGAACGTTTTCGCAAGACAGCACCCGTCACACATCCGGCCACACGCATCGTCTCAAAGACCCAACCGGGGCGAGACCCGCAGATCAGATTCAGGAACAGCAGCATGACACCCGAGCAATTCGACTCTTTGACCGCGGCTGGCTACAGCCGAATTCCCGTCTATCGCGAAGTTCTGGCGGACCTGGACACCCCACTCAGCACGTACCTGAAACTGGCCAACGCGCCCTACACCTATCTGCTGGAGTCGGTTCAGGGCGGCGAGAAGTGGGGGCGCTACTCCATCATCGGCCTGCCTTGCCGGGAAGTGCTGCGCGTTAATGGTCATGACGTCACCATTTCCCGCGACGGCAAGGTGGTGGAAGAAACCCACAGCGACGACCCGCTGGCATTCGTGGAAGCCTACCAGCAGCGTTTTCACGCCCCGGACCTGGCGGAATTGCCGAGGTTTAACGGCGGCCTGGTGGGGTATTTTGGCTACGACACCGTACGGTTTATCGAGAAGCGCCTGACGGACACCTGTCCACCGGACAAAATTGGCACCCCCGACATCCTGCTCATGGTCTCGGACGATCTGGTGGTGTTTGACAATCTGCGCGGGCGCCTGCACCTGATCGTACACGTCGACCCAGCGTCTGAAGACGCCTTCAACACGGCCCAGGCCCGGCTTGATGAGCTCGAGGCCCGGTTGCACCGCCAGGTCGCCGACGCCCCGGTGACGCCGGAACACTTGCGTGGCGCCGAGGTCGACGAAGCCGATTTCGTCTCCGGTTTTAACCAGGAGAAGTTTGAAGCCGCCGTCGGCAAAATCAAAGATTACGTGCTCGATGGCGATGTCATGCAAACGGTGATTTCCCAGCGCATGTCGATTCCGTTCGAGGCCCCGCCGCTGAATCTTTACCGATCACTGCGGGTGCTGAACCCATCGCCCTATATGTACTTCCTCGACCTGGGGGATTTTCAGATCGTCGGCTCCTCGCCGGAAATTCTGGCCCGGGTGGAGGACAAGGAAGTTACCGTTCGGCCCATTGCCGGCACCCGCAAACGGGGCGCCACCGATGCCGAAGACAGGGCACTTGAAGCTGAACTGCTGGCCGACCCCAAGGAAATCGCCGAACACCTGATGCTGATTGACCTGGGCCGTAACGATGCCGGCCGGGTCTCCGAAACCGGCACCGTCAAGCTGACCGACAAGATGATCGTCGAGCGTTACTCCCACGTTATGCACATTGTTTCCAACGTAACCGGGCGGCTGCGTGAAGGCATGTCGTGCCTGGATGTTCTGCGCGCGACCCTGCCGGCCGGCACCCTCAGCGGGGCCCCAAAAATTCGCGCGATGGAAATCATCGACGAGCTAGAGCCCGTCAAACGGGGCGTCTACGGCGGCGCGGTGGGTTACCTGTCGTTCAATGGCAATATGGATACCGCGATCGCCATTCGCACCGCTGTGATCAAGGACAACACGCTGCACATTCAGGCCGGCGCCGGCGTGGTGGCGGACTCGATTCCGAAGCTGGAGTGGAAGGAAACCATGAACAAGGGCCGCGCCATTTTCCGCGCGGTGGCCATGACCCTGAACGATTTCGACCACTGAGGCGAGGAGACGATTATGTTGCTGATGATAGACAATTACGACTCCTTCACCTACAACGTGGTGCAGTACCTGGCAGAGCTAGGCGCGGACGTCAGGGTGTTCCGCAACGATGAGATTACCGTGGCCGAGATCGAGGCCATGCAGCCGGAGCGGCTGGTGATCTCGCCGGGACCCTGCACCCCCAATGAGGCGGGTGTCTCCATGGAGGTCATTCGCCATTTTGCCGGTAAGCTGCCAATCCTCGGTGTGTGCCTGGGCCACCAAGCCATTGGGCAGGTGTACGGGGGCGACATCATTCGGGCCGGCAAAGTCATGCACGGCAAGGTATCCCCGGTCTACCATACTGACCAGGGCGTCTTTCGGGGCCTGAACAACCCGCTAAGGGCCACTCGCTACCACAGCCTGGTGATCGACAAAACCACGCTGCCGGATTGCCTGGAAGTGACAGCCTGGACTCGGAACGACGATGAATCAGTGGAGGAAATCATGGGCGTGCGGCACAAATCCTTGCCCATTGAGGGTGTTCAGTTCCATCCTGAATCTATAATGACGGATCAGGGCCATGAACTGCTCCGCAACTTCCTCACCCTCACCCTGTAAGAGAGACGAGCCCATGGATATGAAAGAAGCTCTGAACCGTGTCGCCTCGAACCTGGATCTGTCCCGGGACGAGATGAAGCAGGTTATGCGCATCGTGATGAACGGAGAAGCCACTGACGCCCAGATCGGCGCATTGTTAATGGGGCTTCGCCTGAAAAGTGAAACCATCGACGAGATCACCGGCGCCACGGAAGTCATGCGTGAATTGGCGACGGCGGTCAGCATCAGCGCCGAACCGATGGTCGACATTGTCGGCACCGGGGGCGACGGCGCCAACTTGTTCAATGTGTCCTCGGCCGCCTCGTTTGTGGTGGCCGCCGCCGGCGGCTTTGTCGCCAAGCATGGCAATCGGGCCGTGTCCTCCAAGAGCGGCAGCGCCGACCTGCTGGAGAAAGCCGGTATCAACCTGAACATGAAACCGGAACAGGTCGCCCGCTGCGTGGAGCAGATCGGCGTCGGCTTCATGTTTGCACCCGCGCACCATGGCGCCATGAAACATGCCATCGGGCCACGCAAAGAGCTTGGCATCCGCACTATTTTCAATATCCTGGGCCCGATGACCAACCCCGCCGGCGTCAAGCGCCAGCTTATTGGCGTGTTCAGCCGGGAACTATGCCGGCCAATGGCCGAAGTACTGCAAAAACTTGGTAGCGAACACATCATGGTGGTGCACTCCCGGGACGGACTGGACGAAATCAGTCTGGCCAGCGCCACCTATGTCGCTGAGCTGAAGGACGGCGTCATTCGCGAGTATGAGATCACCCCTGAGGAAATGGGCATCGACAGCCAGTCCCTGGTGGGACTCAGCGTTGAGACGTCGGAGGACTCCCTGCGGCTGATTCACGCCGCGTTTGGCCGCGGCCATGACGCAATGGCCGAGAAGGCCCGCGACATGATCGCCCTTAACGCCGGCGCCGCCATCTACGTGGCCGGGCTGGCCAACACCCTCAAGTTTGGCGTCGACATGGCGCTGGACGCGCTGGGCAGTGGCCTGGCGGCCGGAAAAATGTCCGAATTGGCCGATTTTTCACACTGTTTCGACTGAGTTACTGACCCTTTTATCGACTTAAGCGGCTGACTGCGATGACCACTCAACACCCCGACAAGACCCCCACCATTCTGCGCAAGATCGTGGCGCGTAAATGGGACGAAATCGACAGCCGCAGACGACTTGCCTCGCAGGCCGACCTGAAAGCCCGCGCCGGTGACCAGCCGCCCGCGCGCGGCTTCGCCGCCGCTATGGGCCAGCGCATGGCACAGCAGCAACCGGCGGTGATCGCGGAAATTAAAAAGGCTTCGCCCAGTAAGGGCGTCCTGCGCGACCCGTTCGACCCGACCGCCATCGCGGAAAGCTACGCCCGGGGCGGCGCCACGTGCCTGTCGGTGCTGACCGACAGGGACTTTTTCCAGGGCCACGAAGACTATCTGGTAGCCGCCCGGGACGCCTGCTCCCTGCCTGTGATCCGCAAGGATTTCATGGTCTCGCCGTACCAGGTGTATGAGAGTCGTGCCATCAATGCTGACTGCATCCTGCTGATCGCCGCCTGCCTGACCAGGGATCAGATGCAGGAGCTCGAAGGCATTGCCTCGGAGATTGGTCTGGACGTGCTGGTCGAGGTTCACAATGGCGAAGAGCTGGATGATGCCCTGACCCTTAAAACCCCGCTGGTCGGCATCAACAATCGCAACCTGCACACTTTTGACGTGTCGTTGCAGACCACGCTTGAACTCCACGGCCGGGTTCCAGGCGACCGGCTGACCATCACCGAAAGTGGCATCCTGACTCAGGACGACGTCATGACCATGACCGACCAGGGCATCTACGGGTTTCTGGTGGGTGAATCCTTCATGCGGGCCGACGATCCTGGCAGCAAACTGCAAGCGCTGTTCTTCTGAGCCGGAACGGTCGGTGACACGGATTGTTCTGGTCATATGTGGTGCACGTTCACATACTTGCAATGTTTAACTATTGTTTACGGATCGCCTCTTACTTTAACCATCGCGGTCGTTATACTCGGCGGGTTACATCTGACTTAATCTGTTTGGAACCCCATGAACCCGATTCCCCGTCTGATCGCCATTCTTTGTGTAGCAGTGTTTGCGCCCCTGCTCAGCGCCCAGACGTTTCAATTCCGAACGCTCAAAAACCCCCCACTCGAATTCACCCGCAACGGCGAGGTTGTGGGTATTGCTGTCGACCTTACCCGTGAGGCGGTCAGGCGGACTGGACACACTGCCGAGTTCGAAATCCGACCTTGGAAGCGGGTGCTTTACGAAGTTGCCAAAGGCGATGCCGACGGAGCGCTTAATGCAGGACGTTCGGACGAGCGCGAGATCTGGGGGCTCTATCCGGACGAAGTGCTGATCGACGAGACCTACGTGCTGTTCTCCTCCCAACCCATGGCTTTGCCAGAAGACCTGGCCGGTGTTGAGAAGCTGTCACTGGGCAACCAGCTTGGGTATTTCTACGGTGAAAAATTCCACAATCAAGTCACTACCGAGCGGTTCAAATCCGTTGAAACCACACTCACTATTGAAAAAAATCTTGAGAAGCTGGTGGCCCATCGCACTGACCTGTTCATTGGAGACCTGTTGCCTACCCTGTATTACGTAGACCAACTGGGCCTGGACAACCGCGTTCACGTGGTCAGGCGCGAAGGCAGTCAACAGCCGTTGGTGGTGTCGGTATCGCCTACCTATGTCGCTTTTTCCCGCAAGACCGTCGACCCCCAGTACGTGGAGACATTCGGTGCCGCCCTTCGGGCGATGAAGCAGGACGGCACTTACGACCGTATCGTCGACGCTTACATCAAGCGTTAAAGGCAGCCCTCAAGCAGTTACCCCGCCGCCCGTGGCTGGTTGCGCGGTCTCTCACCACCGCTAACGGGTCACCATCGTCTGGGCATGCTTTACCAGTTCGCCAGGGTCCTGGATGCGTTCCGGTTTGCGGATACCACTCTGGCAACCGGGCCTTGCATACAACGCCGCCAGCCAGCGGTCGAGGTGCGTCAAACCCTCTACCGAAACGCCAGACCAGCGGTGGGTGCGCACCCAACACCAGTTGGCGAAATCGGCAATGGTGATCTCATCCCCGGCAAGGTAAGGCGACTCCGCAAGCCGGCAATCGAGTACTTCAAACAGCCGACGACACTCCTTTTGATAACGGTCAATCGCCGGCTGAATGGTCTCCGGAAAATAACGATAGAACACATTTGCCTGCCCCATCATGGGCCCAACGCCTCCCATCTGGAACATTAACCATTGCAGGACCCGGGAGCGTACGTGCGAGTCAGCCGGATAAAACTGGCCATATTTCTCGGCCAGATAGATCATGATGGCGCCGGATTCGAAAACCACAAAATCGTCGTTATCCCGATCCACGATCACCGGAATCCGGCCGTTGGGGTTCAGCTCCAGAAACTCGGGCGTTTTCTGAGCACTTTTTGACAGGTCGACGGGAATCAGATTGTACTCCACGCCCATCTCGTCCAGTGCGACGGTAACCTTGTGGCCGTTCGGCGTCGGTGAGGTATACACATCCATCATAACAACACTCCAATTGAGGCGGACCTCAGACTTGCGCGGACGGACGTGCCTTGACACGTTCGTACCAGGCTTTCAAATGGGTTTGCTCAGGCTGAATCCGGATATTATTCACCTTGTTGAAATCGATAGTAGTGAACGCATTAATGTCCGCCGCGGTGAACTCGTCGCCACAAATAAACGTGTTGCGTTCCAGGTGCGCATTCAGGAAATGGAAAAATTTTTCGACCGTGGCACGGCACTCCTCGCCCCACTCTTTGATGGGATTCATCCGGTCCTTGAAGTAACCGCTGGTGTGCTGGAAACACATGCCGGTTGGCATAAAGAAGTAAAATTCGATCCAACGTATCCACTGCTCGGTTTGGGCCTTGTCGAGGGCGCCGCTACCCAGCAATGGACGCTCGGGATAAGCCTCTTCGAAATAACGGCAGATGGCCATGGTTTCCGAAATACAGGTACCGTCGTCCAATTCCATCACGGGCACTTTTTTCATCGGATTGCGGGCGGCGTATTCCGGGGTCAGATTTTCCCCTTTCAACAAATCAACCTGAATAAATTCAGCCTTTTCCAAAAGGCCTTTTTCCGCCATAAACATGCGAACCCGGCGGGGATTGGGGGCGGTTTTGGTCTCATAAATCTTCATGGTTACAACCTCTTTATTGTTAGGGTACTCACGAACGCTCCAGTGCCAAGCGTCTCGTCAGATCAGGTTAGCTCGGCGAGCAACTGAACCACTGAGAACCTTGAGGGCAAGGCACGGTGCCAAGGCCTCAGCGTCACGCAGCAAATCAGCCAATTAACCAGACGAGACACTAAAGACTGCCGACAGCACGGGCGACCGTCAAGTCCAGCGCCCTAACCCTTGAGATATTCAGTGATCCGCTCAACAACCCAGGCGGGATCATCCAGCGGCAAATCGTGTCCGGCCTCGGCGTGAACCCGCAGCACCCACTGCCAACGGCGCTCGAGTGTTCGACTGCAACGCCAATCCACAATACGGTCGCCCAGGCTGGCGAGCAACAAGGCATCCGGCAATGGGCGTTGCTTCGCAGGCCTGAAGCGAATGGCCGCCACCAGTTGCCGCAGCGCCGTCGTCAGACTGACGGGTCGCTGTCGCTGGATGCTATACCAAGCTTTTTTGGTCGCTATCGTAGCCGTTTTGTTCGAGGTCAGGTTGAGGATACCCACTTCCCGGTGAAAAACATCGTGATGGGCGATCAGGCGAAGCAAACGGGGCAAGGCCGTCGGTTTCATCCGTCGCCAGGGCGGACTGAAGCCACTGCTGGTGTTGATAAGAACCAGCTGCTGTATCTCACCGCCGCGGGCATTCTGGGCCCAGTCGAGAGCCACCATGGCGCCCATGGACAAGGCAATGATTCCGTAAGGTCCGGGAATGTGCTCTACGTGACGCTGCACCTGGCGCCGAATTCCGGCGATCGTCGACGGACTCCGCTCCTTGTAGTGCACACCCGTGCCTGGCAGGTCAACGGGATGAAAGCAGTGTTCCGGCAACGCGTCGGCAAGCCTGTCACACAGATTCCCCCAATGTGTCTGTTCGCGGGTCAGACCCCTTAGCAGAATCCAATGCATTCTCAGCCGTTCTCCCGATACCAGTGCATGATGGCCGCCTCTCTTAGCATGGACTCCTGGTCTGCGGCAGGCAACCAGCTTTCATGACTGGCAGCGGCGGCCATCAGAAAATCCATTAAGGCCAGGTGACTGCGTAAAACGCGCTGATGTCGGTGCGGCGCCAACGGATTGAACAGGCCCTTCAGACGCAGCAATTGACGAGGCCGTTTTTTGATCCAGCGCCACGACCCCATTTCCAGCGTCAGTGGAATAAAACTGCCACTGCCTGCGCGGTTCACCTGTTTATAAAAGTGATCCCAGAGGTCACCGTGGGTCAGGTAGTGTCGTGACTGTGGCTCAAAGACATAGTTATGATCCGGGTAGGCTTGCTCCCAGATAAGCTTTAACGCCATCACCGAGGCAATACGGCGCATGGGTCGGCGGCGGTAGGCATAGGGAAACCAGATCTGGTCCTGCCAACCAAATCCCGAGTGACAGTCCAGTGAGAGGCTGAACGGGCGGCCCGGCAGCAAATCCTGAATGACCGCTTCCAGAGCTCGATTTTCCGGCTCCATGCCCAGTTTCGGATCGCCAGTGTACCAGGGCAACCGGGGCGACCAGCGTTGCCCCCCCAATAGAAAGGTGCTTTGGCCCTGGGCGGTCACCGGCGAATTTCGCATCAGATCGACACCGTTGGGATTGCTGCGTTGATTCAGGTACATGCCACCCGGGTTCAGGATGGGCAACAGTGTAATGTGCACTTTCTCCAACAAAGTTTTCAGGTGGGCGTCCCAAGCCAACCGACAAAGCAGATTCCGCAGCCAGGTGATGACCACCTGGGCCCCAATGCGCTCCAGGCCATGCACGCCACCAACCAACATCACCACCGGCACGTCCGGTGAATCGCTGCCCACATCCACCCGATACACCGGCAGATTGATCTCTTTCAATGACACTCGCTCCACCACTTGGGTGCGGACGCCTTCAGGTGCCTCAGCCAACACCCGCTCCAGGTTCACCAGCTCCGGCAGGAACCCCCTCAGCAATCGGCGCTGACGGCCGTCCCGACCGGCTTGTTCCCGGGGAATGGCAGTGTGAGGCGTCAACGTTCGAAGTTCTGACATAACAGGCACTCGTAGCAAAAGACCCTTAACGCTAGCGTAAAAGTACTACCGTTTTTTGACAGCTGCGGCCCGATAATGCCTTTGCATCCTCGCTTTGGACAATGATAATGGAGCCCTTTCAAAACACTGGAACGATAACCATGAGCGACGTTCAACTGTACCAATTCGCCATTTCACACTTTTGCGAAAAAGTGCGCTGGGCGCTCGACTTCAAAGGCATTGATTACGAAGCCATCAACCTGCTGCCCGGCACCCATGTTAAAACCGTGCGTCAGCTGACGGGTAAGAGCTCGGTACCCGTATTGGTCCACCAGGGCCAGGCCATACAGGGCTCCGCCAACATCATAAATTATCTTGATGACACGTTCCCCGAACACTCACTGACGCCTGAGGATCCGGCGCAGCGAGACGCTGCACTGGCCTGGGAAAAACGGCTTGATGAGGAGGCAGGCCCGGCCATTCGCTGTTATTGCTATCACTATTTGCTGCAACGGCCAAAACTGGTTGTGCCGATGCTTACCGCACAGAAATCACTGGTGTACTACTGGCTCATACGACTGGGGTTCAGCAAGCTGGAAGACGGCATGCGGAACTATATGAAAATAAACGTGAAAACGGCCAGTCAGTCGCAGGTTGCCATGGAGAAAATATTGGCCGAGCTGGCAGCGGCCTATGCCCAATCGGAGTATCTCGTGGGTGATCGGTTTTCTCGCGCGGACCTGGCGGCAGCGGCGCTGTTCTCCGCCCTGTTCCAACCCAAACAATACCCGGTACCCTGGCCGGCACTGAACAAGGTACCGACTGAAATGCGCCAGTGGATTGAACAACAAGCGGCTCAGCTGGCGCCACTGGCCAAACTGTATGCCCGCTATCGCTAAACAGCAGGCCATTGCCGTCAACCCCGTCTGGCGGGAACATCGGCAGCTTACGGCCGCACTAACATCCCGGTAGCGTCCTCCGTCAGTCCACACCCGTTCAAGCGCGTGTGGCAACGGCTGCTTTTTGTGCGATAAGTTTGTGTTGAGGTCTGCCTGCATGGACTACACTCACAAAACGGTGACCTATCGGAGACCAATGGAATGGATCACGCGGCCTACAGTCTAAAGCTGGCAGAGCAACTGCGGGGAACGGAGCTGGCGTTTTTGGACAGCGAGTTTAATGACCGCCGGCTAAAGGTCCGAACGGCCATGATCAGCGCTGGCTTCGACGCCCTTCTGATCACCGACCCATCCGATATTTATTATCTGACCGGTTACAACACCTTTGAGGTGTCGGTTCATACCTGTTTGGTACTGTCAGACCATCATACCTTTTTGCAGGTGCCTTCCATTGAGATCGGGCCCGCGGTGGTGACCGCTGTGGTCGATGAGGTGCTGGGTTACCGCTGGGAAAACCTGGCCGATGTGATCGACCCGCTGTGCGATGCCCTGGCGGGTTTTTACGCCATCGGCATCGACAGCTGGAGCCCGACCCTTCGCCATGGCATCCTGACCGAGCTGCAGACACGTTTGGGGCCTGACCGGTTTCACCCGGGTGGAGAGCTGTTGGACCGTATTCGAATCGTCAAGTCAGCCGCCGAGCTGACCTGTCTGCGTGAAAGTGCCCGCATCACGTCGGCAGGTCTCCAGGGCGCGATTGAGATTTTAAGACCGGGTCTCAGTGATAACGAAATCGCCGCTGAAGGCGCCCGGGTGTTACTGCGTGAAGGCAGTGAATTCATGAGCATGCAGCCCATCGTCACCAGTGGCAAGCGCATCAGTGTGATCCACACCAACCACCGGCGGCAGCCCATTCGGAATGGTGACCCGGTGTTTCTTGAGTTCGGGTCCTCCTTCAAACGCTACACCGCCCCAATGATGTGCACCGCTGTCGCCGGGCGCGCCACCCCCCAGATGATGCGTTTGCGTGACACCTGTCGGGCGCTGTTCGACGCGTTGTTGCCGGTGATGCGGCCGGGCCACACCTTTCATGATGCCGCAGTGGCGGCAGAACAGGTATTGGCGCCGATGCGTGACGAGGTCTTTTTTTCGGGCGTGTTCGGCTATTCCGTCGGTGCCCAGTTTCCACCCAGCTGGGTGGAAGGCACCGGTTATATTGCCCGCAATCAGCACCAGGCCTTTGAAGCCAATATGGTGTTCCACCTGCCTCTGTGCTTAAGGCGGCCAGGGGAGTGGGGCATCGGGATCAGCGATACCGTACGCGTCACCGACACCGGCGGCGAAGCCTTGACCGACAACCACTGGCGTTTGCAGGAATACGAACCCTGAGGCCAGCCACAGCTCCGCTAAGACGTCAGTTTCTCAGGCAAGGCGACACGTTACGTGTCCGAGACCTTCGACATCCGAGGAGCAACCGTTTTCATAACCCAACCAACACCTTGTCCGGTCTGGAGAGCTGGGGAGCCTCTCAACCACACCCTGCACTCCCTGGCGTTCAGGCCACCGGGTGCAGTGAAGCCCGAATGCCCCGCAGGCCTTGCACGAGCACACAACCGCTTGCAGCAGGCCGGTCAGAGCATGCACACAGGTGGCTAATCGGGCTACACTCTGATTAAACTCTGACTACACTGACGACACTCTGACAGTGCCTCTTGATCTGTAGGGATAAACGGCACGTAATTAGGGTAGACCAGAAACGGAGACTCCTATGCGATGCAGTAACTTTACAGCCCTTGCGATATCCGCCGCCGTCCTGCTAACCGGTTGTTCAAATGAGGCGTCAGAAGCCGTGGCAGGCGAATCGCCCAGCGCCGCGAAGACACCAACACTGGCGCCACCGAGCGAAACCAAAGTGCTGAAAGTGGCGACTCGCAACGGGTCTACCACCTACTACCTCAACCGCCATGAACAACCCATTGGTCCGGAATACGCGCTGATTACCGAGTTCGCCAAGGCCCAAAGCTGGGACGTGGAATGGACCATGCTGGGCTCCACCGCTGAGGTCCTTGAAGCGCTGGAGAACGGCCAGACCCACATTGCCGCAGCCGGCCTGACTCAACTGCCTTCCCGCAACCAGCGTTTTACGGCAGGACCGGTGCATACTGAAATTGTGCAACAACTGGTATGCCACCGCGAGATGCGCCCCATGCCACGCAAACCGGATCAACTGGCCGATGTGGAAATCCTGGTGACCGCAGGCTCCAGTTACGTCGAAGCACTCAACAAACTGGCGCAAGTCCACACCGGCATTACCTTTGAGGAGGATTCCGACCAAACCACCGAGGTCTTGCTGTCGCAGGTTGCGCAGAAGGCCATCGATTGCGTGGTCGCCGATTCCAATATTGTGCAAGTGATGCGCCGTCACTGGCCTCATCTAGAGGTGGCGATGAATTTGACCGGCGGTCAGAATCTGGGCTGGTACCTGCCTGCCGGGGCCGATGCATTGGCCGGTACCGCCCGGGAATGGATGAACAGCGGGGCCGGCGATGAAGCCATCGCCGAGATGGAAAACCGATATTACGCCTACATCGGTGATTTTGACTTTGTGGACCTGCGCGCCCTGAGCCGCCGCATTGAAGACCGGCTGCCCAAGTTCATGAATCAGTTTATTGCGGCCGAACAAAACACCGGCATGCCGGCCGAGCTGTTGGCGGCTTTGTCCTATCAGGAGTCCCACTGGGACCCCAGCGCCAAATCACCAACCGGGGTACGCGGGATCATGATGCTGACCCGGCGCACCGCCGAATCCCTGGACGTGCTTGACCGTCTGGACCCGGACCAGGCCATCGACGGTGGCGCGCGGTACCTGGCGGATCGTCATCGGCGGCTACCGGAGACCATTCCCGAACCGGACCGAACGTTCCTCGCCCTGGCCAGTTACAACATTGGCCGTGGTCACTTATTGGATGCCCGTCAATTGGCCCGCGATCTGGGCAAGAACCCGGACTCCTGGGAAGACATGCGAGAGGTGCTGCCCCTGAAAGCGGACAAACGCTACTACCCCAGCACGCGTTACGGTTATGCCCGAGGTTATGAACCCGTGCATTATGTGCAGCGCATTCGTAACTATCAGGATGTGATACATTCGGCCTTTGAGTGAGGCGCCCGTCGGCAGCCTCATCCCATTTCCCAATGCGGAGGCTGTCGATGGTTCCATCGCACCCAAAACCAGTGTCGCAAGCCTGCGAGAACAACAAACAGCCCATTCTCGACCGGCTGCAGGGCTTGCTGACGAAGCCAGGCCGGGTGCTTGAAATTGGCACCGGCACCGGTCAGCACGCCGTGTACTTCGCCACAGCACTGCCCTACCTCATCTGGCAGCCCAGTGACCACCCCGATAATGTTGCTACCTGCCACCCCTGGCTAGAAGAAGCCCGACGGCCAAACATTGCGCAACCGCTGGCGCTGGACGTCCGCCAGACCCCCTGGCCACTGACCCGGGCAGACGCGGTGTTCTCGGCAAATACGGCCCACATCATGTCCTGGCCCTGTGTTGAGGCCATGTTTGCCGGCGTCGCCCGCCTGCTGATTGTGGATCAACCGTTTTGTCTGTACGGCCCATTCAAATATCACGGCCAATTCACCAGCGACAGCAATGCCGCGTTTGACCGTCACTTGCGTGCTCAAGACCCTGCAATGGGCATTCGGGATATGGACGATGTACAAGATTTGGCGACGGACGTCGGTTTGCGACTGGCAGAAGACATCGCCATGCCCGCCAACAACCGCCTGCTGGTGTGGCGCCGAGTCGCTGACTGACGTGACGGAAAGGGTTAACCACTGTGATCGCGCGATCAAGGGCTACCGTAGCTGGCTGTCCTTACTGCCCCGGCGGTTGTAACCACTGGCCGACCGTTGCTCGCGATCATGCTTGCTTTGGCAGCCGACACACAACCTTACGCCCTTGAGGGCCAGGCGCCTTGCCTCCGGAATCTCAGCGTCACACTCTTCGCAATGGCTCAGGCTCTCGCCGGTCGGTAACTGACCACGCGCTCGCTGCAATGCGTCTTCGACGGTACTGTCGATCTGCTCCTGTACCGCCCCTTCTTTCGCCCAACCACTGGCCATGGTCACCTCCTGTTGCTGTCACGATGTCAGGTGAAACTTTGCCTGTACCTGCTCCACATCATAGCGCCTGACTCGACAACTTGGTCAAGACCACCTGCAACGTCTCGGCAATACGGGCATTCAGCTTCACACTGACCAGTTCATCCGCCCTGGTTCGTCCCAGGTTCAAAGTCGCAATGGGCTTACCCCACTCATGGGCATGGCGACAAAACCGGAAACCGGAGTACACCATCAATGAGGAACCCACCACCAGCAAACCATCACTTACCCGCAGCGACTCAAGCGCCGAGGTCACCCGTTGTTTCGGCACGTTATCACCAAAAAACACCACATCGGGCTTCAGGATGCCGTGACATCGGGGGCAATCCGCCACCTCAAACCCACTGAAATCCACTTCCAGGTCGGCATCCCCATCCGGAGCGGTCTCGGCCCGGTAACGCCGAAAGCCGGGGTTCATCTGGTGGCAGCGCTCATGGACTTCATCCCGGTGACATCGGTAATTGCACGCCATGCACACCACCTCGTCGGCCCGTCCATGCAGATCAACTACCGCCTGGCTGCCCGCTCGCTGGTGCAGACGATCCACATTCTGGGTCACCACCAGTTGGGTACAGGCACGATCTTCCAGTTCCGCCACATGGAAATGGGCAGGATTGGGCCGGGCATTCCGAATCACAGGCCAACCAATCAGGCTACGCCCCCAATATCGCTGGCGGGTCGCCCGCTGATTCATGAAATCCTGGTGCTGAACCGGCTGCTTCCGCTTCCAGGCACCGTCCCCGTCGCGATAATCGGGAATGCCGGAATCGGTGCTGACTCCGGCCCCGGTCAATACCAACAACCTGGGGTTCTGGCGGATAAAATCGGCCAACCGTTCGCCGGCCTGCTCAGGGCTTTGGGATTCTACCGGTTGATCCATCATCGGCATGGGAACAGACCGCAGGGATTGCTTACTCATAACCATGACAGACACCCGTTTACCAATGAATAACACAGCGTCCTACTGTAGTGATTGAAGAATGGGATACCAAGTCCCCGGTACCCATGATGATTGTTCACGGATTGGTCAAGTCTAGCGGTCATCCATGACGGCCTCGACTCTGGGGTTGGCATTCGCTGCTATAATTATCCAACGTTTAATCATTTGCCGCACCCCACTCGCAAGGCGTGCCTTTGGTTCTATTCGTCAAGGCTTTCGGCGCTATGAACAGCCTTAAAAAGCATCGACAAATCGCCTTACTCCGCAGAGCCATCGGGTTCACTGCCCTACTTTTGTTAATCATTACCGTGCGGGCCGCACCCTCCCAAGTTTTTTACGTCAGGGCCGCGCCGGAAAGCGCCACGGACCTGCGGTATGAATATGACAACGCCGTCCTGAAGCTGACGCTCAAGAAAACTGAGAATGACTACGGCCCCTGGCAAATAGAAATTGCCCCGACCATGAATTTCGCCAGAACGGTGCATACCCTCAAAACCGGGAAATACGAAAATTTTATTGCCAAGCTCAGTTACGAAGACAGGTTCAACGACTGGGATGTGATTTTTGCCCCGTTTCCAATAGATCTCGGCATTGTCAGTTATCGGGTGTGTTTCACTTCGCAGGAAACCAAAGAACGGCTAAGACGCTCGAACACCCTGGCGCAGCTTAAATCATTTACCCATGGCCAGGGTGATGGCTGGTCCGATATCGGAGTGTTGCGTCAGAATGGCTTCGAAGTCACGGAAGTCACCAGTTACGAAAGCTTATTCAAAATGGTTGCAGCAAACCGTTTTGACCTTTTCTGTCGAGGTACCAATGAGCTGCTTGATGAGTACCAGTCACACAGAGACATTGAAAATCTGACCTACGATACCTCTATCGCGATTCATTACCCCTTGCCGCGGTTTTTCTACACACACAGCAGTAACACGGCCGCCCTGGAACGAATTTACCGAGGCTTGCAACGGGCTCACGACGACGGCTCTTTGATCGCGTTGTGGCAGGATCATTACGGCGCCAGCATTGACTTTGTAAAATTCCACGAACGCACAATCTACACTCTCACCAACCCTAACCTGCAAAGACTGTCTGACGATTACCGGCAGTACTTCTACACGCCCGTAGGTCCTTGAGTGAATCGCCCCGGGTTTTATAGACACCTCCAGGCCTTATACTAAAGGCACTTAGGAGGGCCAATGAGACACCCACAATACACCGAAGAATTTAAGATTGAAGCCGTCAAACAGGTGGTAGAGCAAGGCCACCGTGTTGCCGATGTTGCTGCCCGACTGGGCGTGTCCAGTCATAGCCTATATCAGTGGAGAAAGCGCTACTCCAAGCCTGCTGATCTGCGCCAGCAAGATGATGACCTCCAAGCTGAAAACCGGCGATTGAAGGCTGAGCTTAAACGCGTGTCAGAAGAGCGAGATATATTAAAAAAGGCCACCGCGTACTTCGCCAGAGAGTCCGACTGAGGTACGCGTTTATTCGGGATCATGCGGGCCAGTATCCGGTACGACGTCTGTGCGGCATGTTGTCTGTGCATCCCAGCGGCTATTATGCCTGGTGCCGTAATGCATTGTCTGGCCGGGCTCGGGAAGATCAGCGTCTGCTGGGACAGATCAAGCATGCCTGGCTGGAAAGCGGTGGTGTCTATGGATATCGTAAGATTCATCAGGATCTACGAGAAGCTGGTGAGGCGTGTGGCAAGCACCGGGTAGCCCGTCTTATGCGCCACGAAGGGCTGCGCTCTCAGACTGGATATAAACGCCGCCCGGGCCACTACAGTGGTAAACCTGCTGCGGTATCACCCAATCATCTCGATCGCCGGTTTGAAGTAGCAGCGCCCAATCTCGCCTGGGTTACCGACATCACCTATATCCGCACCTACGAAGGCTGGCTCTATTTATCAGTCGTTATTGATTTGTTCTCTCGTCAGGTTGTTGGCTGGTCGATGAAGCCACGCATGACCGCCGACTTGGCGCTGGATGCCCTGTTAGCCGCAGTCTGGCGCCGAAAGCCCCACGGGGTTGTTATGGTGCATTCAGACCAGGGCAGTCAGTTCAGCGGCGGTGAGTGGCAAAGCTTT
>NZ_WUQJ01000005.1 GCF_011074955.1 Marinobacter caseinilyticus
CCCGCCCTACCCCTGTTACAGCGCACCCGGTGAACGGGTTGAATACCTCGATTCGGACCGGCCCCGCCAGCTCGCCATCCTATGATCACTGCCCCGACCAGGCCTCACGGGCTGGTCAGGCACCCACGTCGTGGCGATTTGGCTCCAGCAACACTCTTTCCTGAACTAATATTAAAAAGAATGCTCAAGCCCTGTACATGACACTAAGGAAAGTGACACCCGCATGGCTAAGACGACCGCACCTCAGGATGGGAGGCACCGGAGGCACGCCCATTTGTCCGCCGGTCTCAGACTCAGGCTAGTGACGGCGGTGGCGGTCATGGCCTTGGCTCTGACGGCTTGCAGCGAATCCGAACCCTGGCCCTGGCAGGGCTATGTGGAGGGTGACACGCTGTACATCGGCGCACCCTTGCCGGGCATGCTCACACAGCTTGACGTTGAACGCGGGGACCAGGTTCAGGCCGGGCAACCATTGTTTGCACTCGACCGGGCACCCGAGGACGCGGCGTTACGGGAAGCCGATGCCAGGGTCAAAACCGCCGAAGCGACCCTCGCCGACCTCCAGAAAGGCCAACGGCCGGCGGAACTTGAAGTGCTGCAAGCCCAGTATCGGCAGGCGCAGGCAGCGCTAACCCTGTCTCGCAACCAATGGCGACGCGTCGATACGCTGGCGGCCGAGGGCGCAGCCTCCCAGGCCGAACGCGACGACGCACAAACCCGTCTTCAGCGCGACCAGCAGCAGGTTCGGGCTTTGCGGGCGCAGTTGGATATCGCCCGCCTGGGTGAGCGGGAAGATCGCATTGCCGCCGCCCAGGCACAACTGACCGCGGCCAGAGCGCAACGGGAGCAAATTCAATGGCGCCTGACCGAAAAGACCCAGACCGCACCCGACACCGGACAGGTCCAGGACATCCTTTTTCGTCCGGGTGAGTTTGTGCCCGCCGGCCAGCCGGTGGTCGCATTGCTGTCACCGCACCGTTTCCGAATTCGTTTTTTTGTGCCCGAGACGGCACTGGCCCAGTTGCGGACCGGCGATGAGGTGACGGTCCGTTGTGACGGCTGCGCCACGCCCTTTCAGGCCACCATACGTTTTATCAGTGGCGAAGCCGCCTACACCCCGCCCTTCATTTACAGCCGCAACACCCGCGATAAATTTGTCTATCGGGTAGACGCCGAGCCCCGGACAGACCGCTCGACGACCTTACACCCCGGGCAGCCAGTGGATGTGCATGCCCCGGACACTGTGCCGCCATGACAGCCCCGGCCCCGGTGATCCATGTGGAAGGACTCAGCAAGTCATTCCAGGGCAAGCTGGCCGTCGATCATGTCAGCCTCGAAATAGACCAGGGCGACATTTTTGGTTTCCTGGGCCCCAACGGCAGTGGCAAAACCACCACCATTCGCCTGCTTTGTGGCTTGCTGACACCCGACGAGGGCACCGGCACTTGCCTCGGTCACGACCTCCTCCGTGAGGCTTACCAAATCAAGCGCCAGGTGGGGTATATGACCCAGCGCTTCAGTTTTTACGAAGACCTCACCATTCGCGAAAATCTGGATTTTGTGGCGCGGATCTATGGCATGACGCAGCGGCAGGACGTTGTTGACGCCGCCATCGACCGCCTCAACCTGACGGATCGCCAGCATCAACTGGCCGGCACCCTGTCTGGCGGCTGGAAACAGCGCCTGGCACTGACCGCCTGCACGTTGCACCAACCCCGTTTGCTGCTCCTGGACGAACCCACCGCCGGAGTAGACCCCCAAGCCCGGCGCGACTTCTGGGACCAGATTCATCACCTGGCCGCCGACGGCATTACTGTGCTGGTGTCCACCCATTACATGGACGAAGCTGAACGCTGCAGCCGCCTCGGCTATATCGCTTCCGGCCGATTGCTCGCCGATGGCACCCCGCAGTCGCTGGTGGCAGAGTCGGAGCTGAGCACCTGGGCCATCGATGGGACAGACATTCACCGGCTTGGGGACACGCTCAAATCCGTGCCCGCGGCACAACAGATTGTGCCTTTCGGTACTCGACTCTACGTCTCCGGCACCGACACCGCAGCGCTCAAAAGCACCATGGACGCGATTGCTCGAAAACCGGGGTTTCAGGTGCACCCGGTATCGCCCCGACTGGAAGACATTTTCACCCGCCTGATGCAGAGGCAGGAGGACACCCAATGAACCGCTGGTTTTCACTGGACCGGCTGTGGGCCATGGTGCGCAAAGAATTTATCCAGATGCGCCGGGACCGGCTCACGTTTGCGATGATGGTCGGAATCCCGGTGCTCCAACTGACCCTGTTCGGCTTCGCCATCAATTCCGACCCCCGCCACCTGCCGATGGCGATACTGGACGCAGACCAATCGACTTACACCCGTACCATTGTCGCGGCACTCCGGCACACGCGTTATTTTGACCTGACCCACCACGCCCGGAACGAAGCCCAGGCCAGCGCGCTTCTGGCCCAAGGCGACGTTCAATTCGTGCTGTCGATTCCCGCGGACTTCACCCGTCGGCTGCTGCGTGGCGAACGCCCCTCGCTGCTTCTGCAGGCCGATGCCACCGACCCGGCCGCCACCTCCAATGCCCTGGCGGTGCTGAGCCGACTCGAGCAGCAGGCACTGACGCAGGATCTGCGGGGGCCGCTGGCCAATCTGCGAGGCACAGCACCACCGTTTGAGTTCACGGTTCACCGCCGCTACAACCCCGAAGGCATCACCCAGTTCAACATTGTACCGGGCCTGATGGGCGTCATTCTCACCATGACCATGATCGTGATGACCGGTCTGGCGGTGACACGGGAACATGAACGCGGCACCATGGAAAACCTGCTCGCCATGCCTGTCTCGCCGATAGAAGTGATGGTCGGGAAGATCGTGCCCTATATTTTTGTCGGCTACATTCAGGTCGCCGTGATTTTGGTGGCCGCACGCTGGGTGTTCGATGTTCCCATGCTGGGTTCGTTTGGTTTGCTGCTCGCCGGTACGTTGCTGTTCATTGTCGCCAATCTGACCGTCGGCATTACCTTTTCCAGCCTCGCCAACAATCAGACCCAGGCCATGCAGATGTCGTTTTTCTTCTTTTTGCCATCGATCCTGCTGTCCGGCTTTATGTTTCCGTTCCGCGGTATGCCCGGGTGGGCACAGTACGCCGGAGAGGTGCTTCCCCTGACCCATTTCTTGCGGTTTATCCGCGGGCTGATGTTGAAGGGCAACGAATTCAGTCAGCTCTGGCCGCACCTCTGGCCGCTGCTGATGTTTACCGGCGCCATCCTGTTGCTGGGCCTGCTACGCTACAGGCGCACGCTGGACTAACACGACGTCCGTCCCGGCTCCCGTCACGCCGATACCGCGTTTAACGCATTCAATCGGCCGGCGCGTGCGTATACCATGGAGCAACACGCAGCTCGCCGCAGTGTCGGCGCATTCATCAGCACTGGCCATTCGGAGTCAGGCGCTGGAGTAACAGGAGACCGCTGGAATGACAGGCCCGCTAGACGGCATTCGCATTATTGATCTGACCGCCATGGTATCCGGCCCTTTGGCAACCATGATGCTGGCCGATCAGGGTGCGGAGGTGGTCAAAATCGAAAACCCCGCTGGGGGCGACTTTACGCGCTCGGCAGCCAACCGCCAGAACGGTGTTTCGGCATCTTTTCTCAACAACAATCGCAACAAACGCTCGGTGGCCATCAACCTGAAAGAGCCCGCCGGACGGGACGCCCTTATGAACCTCGTAGCCACGGCGGATGTCTTCGTGCAGAACTTTCGGCCCGGTGTGATTGAACGCATGGGTCTGGGTGAGGATCGGCTCCGCGAAGTGGCTCCCAACCTGATCTATGTTTCCATCAGTGGTTTCGGTGAAACCGGACCCTACGCGGACCGGCCGGTGTATGACCCGCTGATCCAGGGTCTGTCGGGACTTGCCACAGTGCAGGCCGGCTCGGATGAGCGACGGCCACAGCTGGTGCGCACCATCTTGCCGGACAAACTGACCGGCGTTACCGCTGCCCAGGCCATCACCGCCGCCCTGTTTGCCCGGGAACGCAATGGCGCAGGCCAGCACGTTCGTTTGTCCATGCTGGACACCGTGGTCGCATTTCTCTGGGGCTCGGACATGGGCAGCCAAACCTTCGTGCAGGGCGAACTGCCGCAGCAGGCCGCCGCCAGTTTTCAGGACCTGATCTACGAAACCGCGGCCGGTTACATCACCATCGCGGTGCAGAATGACCGGGAATGGCATGCCCTGATTCGCGCCTTGGATAAACCCGAATGGCTGGACGACCCCCGCTTCCTGACGGCCGAATTGCGACAGACCCATATTGACGCCCGCCTTGACCTGATTCAGTCCGTCGTCCGCACCCGTTCAGCGGCTTATTGGCTAGACCAATTCCAGGCCGAGAACGTACCTTGCGCACCGGTGTTGACCCGCAGTGAATTGCTCAGTCACCCCCAGGTACAGGCCAACGATGTGCTCCACGAATACGATCATCCCCTGGCCGGCCGGCTACGCCAGGCGCGTGCGCCGGCCCGATTTTCCGCCTGTACCGGCGAAACGCCGGTGGGCGCGCCAACGTTGGGGCAAGACACTTTCGCTGTGTTGTCCGCGTGCGGATACGATCAGGATACGCTGGCCCAATGGGTTCGGTATGGCATCGTGGCCGCCGAATAATGGCTACTCATACGGAGCAGGACCTATGATCGATTTCTATTACTGGCCAACCCCCAATGGGTGGAAGGTGTCCATCATGCTGGAGGAATGTGGCCTCAATTACCGGATGATTCCAGTCAACATCGGCCGGGGCGAACAGTTCAGCCCGGAGTTCCTGGCCATCAGCCCAAATAACCGTATGCCGGCCATCGTTGATCACGATGTCGACGGTACGCCGTTGCCCATTTTCGAGTCCGGCGCTATCCTGCTCCATCTGGCCGAGAAAACCGGACGGTTCAGGCCCTCCGACGCCCGTGGGCGCAAGGAGATGTACGAATGGCTGTTCTGGCAAGTCGGCAATCTGGGCCCCATGGCCGGCCAGGTCAGCCATTTTGTCAATTACGCGTCAGGCGACCATCCTTATTCCGCTGAGCGCTACAACAATGAATACAATCGCTGCCTCGGTGTGCTTGAACGACGGCTGCAGACCAGGCCCTACCTGCTGGGCGATGATTACAGTATCGCAGACATGGCGTCCTGGCCCTGGGTTCTGATCGCCAAACCCCTGGGCCAGACACTGGAAGAATTCCCTCAGGTGCGGCGCTGGCGCACCGCCATCAAAGAACGCCCCGCAGTGCAGACCGGCGTCAACCTCGGCAAGGAGTTCCGCCGCAGCGCGCCGCCGGATGAGCACGAACGCAGCATTCTGTTTGGCCAGAACAGCCAGACGGGTGATAAGACTCCGTAAACGATTGAATTCGGTGTTTTGAAGGCATCTGTTTTAACATGGGCGCCGGACCTCAACACTCCGGTCCTACCCGGACCAGTCACCGGTACTGCCAACCACCGTCAACAGCACACAGCTTCAAGGTAACGATATGGAACTGATTCTCGCCTGCTCCGCTCTCGGCATTGTGGCGGGCATCCTCGCCGGGATGCTTGGTATTGGCGGTGGCGTCGTCATTGTACCGGCATTGATCCTGATCCTGACCGCACAGGGCTATCCCGGCGAATTTGTGGTTATTTCGGCGGTTGCCACCTCCCTGGCCACTATTATTTTCACCTCCATCTCCGCTGCCCGCGCACAGATCAAACGCAAGGCGGTGGACTGGCCGATCTTCCGGCGCTGGGCCCTGCTGGTGGTGATTGGCAGTTTCCTCAGTGGCTTCATCGCTGCCCGTTTGCCGGCCGTTGTGCTGGAGATAGGGATTGCCTGCTTCCTCCTGGTGGTCTCCCTCATCATGCTCAGCCGCTGGGTGCCCGACCCCGCCCGCACCATGCCCGGTGCCGCAGGGACTTCCGTGCTCGGGCTTTTCAGCGGCACGTTGTCCGGGTTGGCCGGCATTGGCGGCGGCAACGTCATGGTGCCCCTGATGGTGTTTTTCAATATTCCCATGCAACGCGCAGTGGCCACCTCCAGCACCCTCGGATTTCCGTTGGCACTGGTGGGTACTGCCGGCTACGTAATCTCCGGCTGGAATCAGACCATCACTGACTGGACTCTCGGGTACGTCTATCTGCCAGCGGCCGCACTGATTACTGTATTCACCGTGTTGATGGCCCCGGTGGGTGTCACCCTCAGTCACAAGATTCCAGCCCCGACCCTGAAGCGCTGCTTCGGTGGCCTGTTGCTGCTGGTGGCCGGCAGGATGTTGTATAACGCCCTGTGAGATGGCACCGACTCAACCAGCGCCGCGAGCCCCTTTTCCAGACGCCGGTTTCGTGGTTGTTGGGGGACTGCCGGAGGCTCGGGCTGGCGATGGGGCTTTGTGGCTGTCACTGTCACGCACCTCCAATACTTGCGCCCGCATGCGCGGCAAATGTTCCGGATAACGGGCCTGAATGAATGCCACCAACCCTTCGCGAACCGCGCAGCGAAGGTCCCAGGTCTTACTGGAATCGGAACCACTCATCAGAAAGCGAATTTCCAGGGCCCGCTCATCCGAGTCGGTGACCTGCACGGTCTCGGTCTTTTCGTCCCAAAGCTTGGAGGCCCGCAGCAAACGGGCAAACTCCTCCCGTAAAGGCGCAACCGGCATGGCGTAATCAACCCACAAGTAGACACTGCCCATAATCTCCGCCGAATGCCGAGACCAGTTCTGAAACGGATTCTCAATGAACCATTGCAGCGGAACGATCAAACGGCGCAAATCCCATACGCGCAGCACCACGTATGTGGACGTCACTTCTTCGACCCAGCACCACTCGTCTTCGACCCGAAGCACATCGTCAATCCGAAATGGCTGGGTGAGCGCGATCTGCATGCCGGCCAGCAAATTACCCAACACGGGACGTGCCGCAAAGCCAAGAATGACGCCCCCAATGCCGGCCGAGGCCAACAAACTGGCGCCCAGTTGCTGAACGGACTGGAACGTCATCAGCGCGGCGCCCAGACCCACAATAACGATAAGGATATTCAGACCCCGCACCAGAAACCGGGTTTGGGTCTCGACCTTCCGGGCGCGTTTCCACTGCCCCTCCAGCACCGGATTCAGCTTTACAATCACTTCGCCAATGGCGGAAGTGCAGCGCACGAGAGCCCAGGTCAGAGCCAGAATCAGCAACAAAGTGGCGAGGCTTTGCAAGGTGTCCAGCCACGGCAAATCTCCAGGTGCCGCCGCCAACACAACGTTCAGTACCAGCAGACACAGAAAAACACCGAGCGCGCGAGCCGCCGCATCCAAAAATAATCGTGCAACGGCAGTGGGCTCAGAGAAGTGGCGGATGATCGCCAGTGCCAAACGGTAGATCAGGTAGGTTGCCACCACGGCCAGCAGCGCAGTCAGGCTTGGCGTCAACCATGCGCTAAGTCCGGCCTCGATCAATTGCAACATCCCAAGCTCCTGAATTTTCAGACTGGAACCTGCAAATTAGCGCATGAACAGAATGAGTGAAAGCGAAAGGCAACATCGGACCGGCGGCGTGCCGTCCAAGGGATTGGTTTGAACCAACCTGGCCTGGCGCACCCGGGTCGGGTTATCGACCCGGTACTGCGGCGCGGCTAGGACTGTTTTCGGGTCTGGGCGACCGGGGACACCTTAAGCCCCAACTCCTCGCGGTACAGAATATTGCCAATACCGAGCACAATATTCTCGATGGTGAGGTTGCCCGACAGTGTCGCCTTACCCAGGTTCACACTGCGTTCCAGAATCAGCACCAATTTGAGCAAGTCCACCAACCGGATAAGCAAATCCAGCAGCCCAAAGGCTTCCGGTGGATCGGTCATATGCTGACGGGCGAATTGTTTTGCCGCATCAACGATGCTCGCCTGGTGTCGGGTCAGGCCTTCGGGATTTATCTTCATCATGGAGTCGAAACGTTGTTGGCGTTCCAGTTTGATCGCTTCCATACAGACGGTTTCATTATGGTCAGCCGAGGCATCAAGACGGGCGATCCCCGCCAGCCGGAAATCCACTGTGCCCTCTTTTCGACGGCGTTCGAATTCGTGTTTCAGGCTACTGCGGGCATGGGGCAGAAACTGACTGATTGCCTGTTCTCGGGCCACCGTCAAATCATCCTGAGCGGCCTCATTAACCAGCGTGCTCAGAATCTGAACGCAATGCACCAAATCGCCCCAGAGGTCGGGATCAATGACCTCCGGGTCTTCGGGGAGCCTCCGGTTAATGACAACAAAATCAAAATAAAGGGACGTAACGTCTTGTTCAGACAGGTGGGATTTGTCGATGACATGCCGTAGCCCGAATTCATCAATCTCCCGCAACAGACCGGGAATCAACATGAGGACGTAATGTTTTGCACCTGTAGACAGATTGGCCATTGCGCCTCCCTATATACCGGTTACTCCAGCGTTTCCACACGCTTCCGGGGTGTAAAGCCATCAGCCTTAGGTTAAAAATAGCACGATTGCCTGGCTCAGTCCGTTGCTTTTTTGATCGCCTGCGATGGGCCGACAGTTCCCCGAACCACCCAGCCATGGGCGCGAGTTGATTCAATCTGACGCCAGTCGCACCCCCGTTCGGGCCGGGTGTTGCGAGTGGCCTAACTCATCGATTCAGCCACTTAATCGCGTCTGCTTCATGCTCGAAGAACTTTAAGTCACCCGCGATAAACCAGCTGCCAATTTTCGCAACGGCATCCGACCAACTCTTGTGACCAAAAACTGCGATTCTCTCAAACTGATTGCCATGCTCCAGGCCCAGGTTGAAATCGTCCCAGGCCGCACGGACCTCCCAGCCCTCGAGATCGGTTGCATCGAACAGGACCCTTACATTCCGGGTTTTCACGGTGGCAAGTGCAGAGTTGATCATTGGTGTAATGGTTTTATAGTCCTCGTGGGTAAGCTTCCCCTGTGCTTTCATGGACACAAAGACGTGGTCACCGACGCGATCGATGCCGATTGACAGGCCATGCCGTTTAGTAGTCATCTCCAAGTTCTCCTTGTTGAAGTGACGCCGGACGAGCGAGCGGTAACCAACAACTCCCGAGCCGTCCAGTAAACACATTGTTGGTGTCTTATTAACCCAAACCACAGGCCCGGGATTTTAAACACCAACCCACAATCAGACTGCCACAGGGCGATAATACTTGCCTTGATTTAAGACAGCCGGAACGCGTATTTGTTCAGCCCGGGACACGATAACTCCATCCGTCGCAATCAATGCTATTCTGGTTTTCACACTCACCGAGGGGATCTCACCGCTGGCGGGCAATCCCTGATGAACAAGCCACTTACAATCGCGAGGACCATCCGATGAACATCGTGACGCTCTCCAGTCCAGGCGGGCTGGACCAACTCAAGATCAGTGATAGCCCTGCACCGGGCGAACCGGGGCCTGGTGAACTCCGGGTCCGTATCCACGCCAACTCCCTCAACTTTCACGATTATGCCGTCGTGACTGGTGCAATCCCGAGTCAGGACGGTCGTGTTCCCATGGCGGATGGGGCGGGTGTCGTTGAAGCGACCGGTAAAGGTGTAACGGATTTCCAGATCGGTGACCACGTGGTGTCGACATTCTTTCCGCATTGGCTGGACGGCCCCGCACCCATCGACAACTTCACCACGACACCGGGTGATGGCCAGGACGGTTATGCCCGTGAACAGGTCATTCGGCCACAGAACTGGTTTACCCGTGCCCCCAAGGGTTATAGCCATGCCGAAGCGGCCACACTGACCACGGCCGGCCTGACCGCATGGCGGGCACTGGTGGTCAATGGCGGCCTCAAAGCCGGAGATACTGTCCTGACGCTGGGTACCGGTGGGGTTTCCATATTCGCACTGCAGTTTGCCAAGCTTATGGGTGCCCAGGTGATTGCCACCTCCTCATCAGACCAGAAACTTGAACGGCTTAAGGCGCTGGGGGCAGATCACACCATAAATTACAAAACCACACCGGCCTGGGGCCAGAGGGTGAAAGACCTGACCGATGGCCAGGGCGTTGATCACGTGGTTGAAGTCGGGGGCCCGGGCACCCTGCCCGAATCGATCGACGCCGTGCGAATTGGCGGTCACATCTCACTGATCGGTGTGCTGACGGGCCGGTCTGGCGAAGTCCCCACGTCCAAATTGATGGCCAAACAGGCACGCCTTCAGGGATTGATTGTCGGCAGCCGGGCCCATCAACTGGCGATGATCCGCGCCATTGAAGCCAATGGCCTGCGGCCAATTATTGATCGCTCGTTTGCCCTGGAAGAGATCGCCGATGCCTTCCGGCATGAAGAATCCGGGCGTCACTTCGGGAAAATCTGCCTGACATTCTGACCTCGTCCTACAGGAAAGGTGGAACACCTCACAGCGGCCCACCCCGATGGCGGGCCGCTTGCGCGATCCATTGGGCACCCGCCCGGCGTGAGATCACTCAGAAAAAATAGTACCGGATCATCTGCAGCACGATTAACAACGCCAAAAGAGGAAACACAAACCGGGACAGTTTGCTTATATCGCGGGGCTCGCCTTTGGGCGCGTACTTTTCAATGAGCGGAATCAGAATGACCAGGGCGAGAAAAAGCACCCCAAGGATTATCAGCAACGTACCCATAACGAATGCCTCCTGCAATAAGGCCTGGGACGGTCGTCAGATCCATCGCCTGGCCGCGGTGGCTGATGGTTCAGCCTGCGCCAACCATGGTCCTGTCCACCGACGTTAATGCTCGCCTCCGGTGTTCACCGGTACTTGCCCGACGATGGCGGCAAGCTCGTCCGAACCGAGGCAAGCGCCCTGGGTCCAGGTTGCCTCAAGTGTGCGTTTCAGTGCCTGCATGGTCGCTTGCTTGTCGTTGAGGGCCTGGATCAGCGCGGCCGCCTCCGCCATTTTCTCGTCCAGCCGTTGCAGGATGTCGTCATGGTCCCAGCCACCATGCTGACCGAACAGCGCCTGCAGATCATCCAGTGAAAACCCCAGGCGCTGACCAAACTGAATCAGCCGCAGCCGTTGCAATGCGGCGTCATCAAACAATCGATAGCCGCCGGCCGATCGCCCGGAAGCCTGCAGCAAACCTCTGTCTTCGTAATAACGAATCGCGCTGCTTTTGAGGCCCACAGCTTTGGCGAGTTGCCCAATCTGCATCATCGTTCAGTCCCAGCTAACACTTGAGTTTAAAGTCAGCTTGAATGTTACCTTGTTCGTATTGACCACGCGAGGAGTGTCATTTCATGTCAGCAGCGGTATTCGATGCATTCACACTGAATTCTGGTGGCGAGCTTAAAAATCGTCTGGTGAAAGCCGCGATGGAGGAGAATCTGGCCGCGCCGGGGCAACTGCCCGGCCGTCAGTTATTCAATCTGTATGATCAATGGGCTCGCGGCGGCACCGGATTGCTGATTACCGGCAATGTGATGGTGGACCGGCTCGCCATGACCGGGCCTGGTGGGGTGGCATTGGAAGCAGACACGCCGCTGGCGCCGTTTCAGGAGTGGGCGTCGGTGGTGCATCGTCATGGCGCCAAGGTCTGGATGCAGATCAATCATCCCGGGCGGCAGGTATTCCGTAAGATGGCGGGTAAAAATATCGCTCCGTCTGCAGTTGGCCTGGCGCTTGGCAAACACTCAGGGTTGTTTGAACTGCCCCGGGCAATGACAGACTCGGATATCGAGGATGTGATTCAGCGCTTTGTTGCAACCGCCGCCCAGGCGGAACGTGCCGGCTTTGATGGGGTTGAAATCCACGCCGCCCACGGCTACCTACTGGCCCAGTTCCTGTCACCCCTGACCAACCAGCGCAGTGATCGCTGGGGTGGCAGTCTGGAGAATCGGACCCGGTTGTTGAGGGACATTGCCGCCCGGATCCGGACCACGGTGGCCCCCGGCTTTGCGGTTGCCGTCAAACTCAATTCCGCGGATTTTCAGCGCGGGGGGTTTGATATCGAAGACGCCGAACAGGTTCTGGGATCACTTGCCGAGCTCAACATTGACCTGGTAGAGCTCTCCGGCGGGAGCTATGAATCACCAGCCATGCAGGGTCGCACGGCCGATGGCCGTACCCTGGCCAGAGAGGCCTACTTTCTGGAATTTGCCAAAGTACTCTCGGCCGCATCACCGATGCCGCTGATGCTGACCGGTGGCATCCGCCGCCTGCCCATTGCCCAGGAGGTGCTGGCCAGCGGCGTCGAGCTGGTGGGCATGGCCAGTGCACTGGCGCAGGCACCGGATTTGCCATCGCGCTGGCGCACCGAACCGAACGCCAGCGGTGATATCGTCCAGGTGCACTGGAAAGACAAGACCCTGGGCGGGCTTGCCAATATGGCGTTGGTGCGCCGACAACTCCGGCGCATGGGGGCCAACCGTAAACCAGCCAGGCGACTGTCGGCGATTCTGTCCATCGTCCTGGACCAGTATCGACTGGCGGGTCTGACCAAAAACTACCGACGGAACGTGAGTCAGGCGAGCTGATGCGCCGGTCAAGCATGGGTGTGAAATGGCTGTGTCACTGACCCGCGCGAGTCGTGACCGCAACGGCCGGATACACCTGCCTACGACCGGCAGCCGGCACGGCATGTCCTCACCCGGTCGCATCCCGGCGATTTAGCAGGCAGAATGAGACCATTCCGTATTTTGGCTCAACCAATCACACACCGATGAGGCCCCATGAACCCGACCATCGAACTACTCAAATCCCACCGCTCCATTCGCAACTTTACCGACCAGAAAATTCCACGGCCGTTGTTCGAGGAGCTGATTCGGGCTGGCCAGAGCGCAGCAACGTCAAGCCATGTGCAAGCCTATTCAATCATTCACGTGGTGAACCCCGACAATCGTGCAAAGATCGCCGAACTGGCCGGAGGTCAGGCCTACGTTGCCGACAGCTCCGACTTTCTGGTCTTCTGCGCCGATATGAAGCGCTCGACCGGTGCTGCCGAGCGCGCGGGAGCCGAGGTGGTCCGAGGTATGACGGAACACTTACTGGTAGCCAGTGTTGATACGGCCCTGATGGCACAGAACATTGCCGTGGCAGCAGAATCCGAAGGCCTGGGGTTGTGCTATATCGGCGGTATCCGCAATAACCCCGCCGACGTCAGCGACATTCTGCGTTTGCCGGAGCATGTGTACCCGGTCTTCGGCATGTGCCTGGGTTACCCCGATCAAAATCCCGAGATCAAACCCCGGCTGCCGCTGGCGTCCATCCTGAAAGAAGATTACTACCAGGACGAGCAGGACATCGACCAGATCGCTGCGTTTGACAGCGAAATGCGCACGTATTACCTCGAGCGTACCGGGGGCAACAAGGACACCACCTGGTCGGAACAGCTGAAACCGCTGTTTACTTCCAAGCTGCGCCCACACATGCGGTCGTTCCTGCAAGGTAAGGGCTTTGAGATGAAGTAATCACCACGGTGATCAACACCACAGACGGGGGGCCGTAGCCCCGTCCGTGGCGATTCGGTTCGATGTATCGGCCCTGAGACTAACCGGTCCGCTCAGTAATCAACGTTACTCCCTCAGTAAACCGTACTTCTTCAAAAACATCCCCGGAATATCGCAACTTCGGCAGGCGTTTCCGGGAATCCCCCAGCACAAATACAGGTTTGCCCAGCGCCGTCATCGTCGCCACGATGCCACGACTGCCACGTTTGTTCACAAAATGGCGGTCATTGTACTGATCCATACCCAGCCAGGCAGCGTCCAGTTTGCTGGCCACGCGGGGCAAATCGGCGTCCTCAACCAGCCGTGTCGCAATCCCGGCGTCCCGCAACGCCTGGAACTGCAACGCACCCTCACCCTCAGGTTCGGAGCGGGTCTGCCAAATCTCCAGGCCTGGCATCCTATGCGCAACCCATGCCACCACCCGGATCACCACTCCACTGTGACTGTGGGTGAGAATGCGCTTGTTTCGCCAGTCCTTTCTCCGGATCAGGCGTTTGGCAATGACTTCATCAAGACCAAGCCAGCGCGCCTCATAGGCCTCCAGCCAGGTGAAAAAGTGATCGCCGATATAAGGCTCCAACGCATCCAGCAGGTGGTAAACCACCACCATGGACCGGTCGATGGTGCGTAATCGCGCAAAGGCCCAGGACAACTTCTGTAGCGACTGCTTATTACCTCGCAGCCGTTTAAACTCGGCACAGATTCTGTCGGCCAGTATTGACGAGCCGTGCTGCCGGTCGTTGACAATGGCGTCTATCGCTTCTTCAAAAGTATCGTGGGCGGGTGGCTTATACGAAGAGGTATCGCTCGATGCACTGTCAAAGACACTGTGCTCGGACAGCGTGGTACTCAAAGACGATTTCTTAAAGAAAGTATCTTGCGGTTTCATGAGGTCATCCTGACGTTATGCTTTCCGACATTCCGCTCGCTTTTAAGCAACTGTCACAGGTGTCAATGCCGTTCATTGCCTACCGGCCGGTGCCTCAGCGACGTTGGCAGCCACCGGCAGGGTTCACCCCAAGCATCCTCCCGACGCTGATCAGAATCAACCGCCCGGCATGACTATTCGGTCATCAATTCGAGGACGAAATCCGGAGTCAGCCGGTAACCCGCAAAATCCTGAGCCAGGCACAGATTGCCGCGGTAGATCGATCGTGCTTCGTCGGCGACCTCCTCGATGTTCGGTGCGGAGCTGCTCTGGGTTTGAGGGCTGGATCGGAACTGGTAGCGCGAGCTGAAGTGCGTGAGCACCAGGTTGGGCACACCGATCGCATCCGCAAACCGAGCCACCTGGGCGGCGGAACTATGCTGGGGCCACGGACCAATGCGGTCGGAAACCGCCTGGGTGTATGTTGCCTCATGAATCAGCACGTGCGCGTTCTGGCAGGCGTCCGCCAACAGCTCGGGGGTATCGTTATCGCCAGCCACTACAATCCGGCGCGGTGTTCGTGGAATCAGCGTATACGTCTTCGCTCTGAGCACTTTGCCATCGTCCATCGTCACGTCCTGACCTTGCTGGAGTTGGCCCCAAACGGGGCCGGCGTCAATACCGTCCTCCCGAAGCGCATCGGTCAGAAGCCGCCGCTGGAGATTGTTCTCGGTGAACACGAATGCTCGACAGGGAACCCGGTGGGAAAGTGTTGCAGCAGTCACCGCAACAGCCTGGTCTTGCCAGCGAAAATCCGGGGCTTCGGAATCAATAAATTCCAGCTCATACCCCAGATTTGAATCGGTATGACTCAGGGCAACCTCAATGAAGGGCCGAAGCGATGCCGGCGCGATGATCGGCAGCGGTTCGGTCCGCCCAGCCATGGACGCACTCGCCAGCAAACCTGGTAAGCCAAAGGTGTGGTCGCCGTGAACATGCGTGATAAAAATAGCCTGCAGTTGCACCGGCGAATACCGGGTGCGCAGCAACTGTTGCTGGGTACCCTCACCACAATCAATCAGATACCACTGCCTGGGGCTCCCATGGCGCAGCGCCAGCCCAGTCACATTACGGGCTTTGGTCGGGGTGCCCGCCGAAGTACCCAAAAAAGTGAATTCCATGGTTTGCCCACTTCCGCTCGCTGATGTGATTTTGGCGTCGACCGCGCCTGTCAAAGCGGCGCGATCCCCCGTCGATCAACCAGGGACCCCTGAACAACTCCTTGTGCTCTCGGCCCAGAGGGAAGCGCCCAGGGTCAAGACCCGCCGTTCAGCGAATGGCCGCTTGCCCTTTGCAAATGGCGCGACGCTGCAGATGGGTGCTTCAGGCGTTGCCCTTCGGGGCGCTCAGAGGCTCGCTAGAGTTTATCCTGCGTTTTGGTCTCAAAATCGCTCGCACTGTGCCGCTCGTGCAGTTGCTCAGACGGCTCGCCCCAAGTTCGGTTCACCATACGCCCCCGCTGCACCGCTGGCCGCTGTGCCACCTCTTCCGTCCAGCGAAGCACGTTCTTGTAGGTGTGCGTTTGCAGAAATTCGGCGGCATCGTAGACCTTGTTCATGACCAGCGCGCCGTACCAGGGCCAGATCGCCATGTCCGCAATGGTGTACTCATCGCCCGCAATGTATTGGTTGTCAGCCAGTTGGCGGTCAAGCACATCGAGTTGCCGCTTGACCTCCATAGTGTAGCGGTTGATCGGGTATTCGTACTTCTCCGGCGCGTAGGCGTAAAAATGACCAAAACCACCGCCGAGCATCGGTGCACTGCCCATCTGCCAGAACAGCCAGGACAGACACTCGGTGCGCGCGGCAAGGTCTGTTGGTAGGAAGGCCTTAAATTTTTCAGCCAGATACAGCAGGATTGAGCCAGATTCGAAGACCCGGAGCGCCGGGGTTTCGCTTTGGTCCAGCAACGCCGGAATCTTGGAGTTGGGGTTAACGCTCACAAAGCCGCTGCCAAACTGATCGCCGTCTTTTATCCGGATCGGATAAGCATCGTATTCCGCGCCGTCAATGCCCTTGGCCAACAATTCCTCCAGCATGATGGTGACTTTCACCCCGTTCGGTGTCGCCAGGGAATAGAGCTGCAGGGGGTGCTTTCCCACCGGCAATGCCTTGTCGTGGGTGGGGCCGGCAATTGGGCGGTTGATATTGGCAAACTCGCCACCGCTCGCTGCGTCCCATGTCCAGACTTTCGGCGGTGTGTAGGTTGTGTCGGTCATAGCGTCGCTCTCGATTTCTGGTATTGAAGTATGGTCTGACCTTACTGGTACGCACCCGGGTTAGCTATTAGTTCTACCCTATCGCCTCGGTTGCGCTGTTGCATACTGTGCCTGATCCTGATGACACAGGCTGGGGTTGTCCGGATGGTGGATGGCATCCGCCAGCGGCTGAGTAAACCATCTTCCTGGCCATCGTAACGCATCCGTGGGCGTTCAATGGATGTGAACTGACCGACAAGTACGCGAAACGTAACACTTCTATGACAAAGCCGATGCTTTCATCCTCGGCGTTAGGTCGTATACTTCGGTGTGTGGCCGCTGCAGTATGAGCGGCCGACGCTCCGTTGATCGCGTACCCGAAGAGTGAATAATGACAAGCGGCACACGAACCCTGCTCCCCTCACTGGCAATTCTGGCACTGGCATTCGCCCTGCCAGTCATGGCCGATACAATTAAACGTATCGTGCACCCGGACGGGTCGGTGGAGTTCACCAACATCAACGAGCGTGAGCGCAAACGTGCCTCCAGCAAGGACGAGGTGGTGTTTCGCTACAAGGACGAACGCGGCGTCGTTGCCTACACCAGTATTCAGCCGGCCACCCACGAGTACGAAATCATTCGCTTTGAGTGCTATGCCTGCGACCCCAACTCCACCGTCAACTGGCGCACCACACCGTTGTTCCGGAAACCGTTCCGGAATGAAATTAAAACCGCGGCCCTGGAATTTGATGTTGACCCGGCTCTGGTGCGGGCGGTTATCCATGCCGAATCGGCCTTCAATGATAAGGCTCTCTCCGCCAAAGGTGCCCAGGGGCTGATGCAGCTGATGCCGGCCACCGCGCGGGAACTGGGCGTACGGGATGCCATGCGGGCCCCGGAAAACATCCGCGGTGGAGTCAATTACCTGGCCAAGATGCTCAAGCGGTTTGGCGGTGACACCCGACTGGCCACCGCGGCCTACAACGCAGGCCCCGGGGCCGTTGGCCGCTATAACGGCATACCGCCTTTTGCCGAAACAAAGGCCTATGTTGAGCGGGTGGGTATTTTGCGGGAACGCTACGCCTCCCGCTAGTGCGCGCTGGGCGCCACCGCGCCACAACCCATTACGTCTCAATTCATCACGCCACCAGCCATCACGCCACAACCTGTGCCGCTGCGGCGAAATGAGCCCCAATACCCAAGACTTCCGTACCTCTCGCCAATGTCCTCCGACAATTCCGAAGCCAACGCCTCGGTATAGGCTATTCTTTGCAATGAAACGCACGTGAAAGGCTCTGGCCCCTGCGCTGGGCGCCGACGGACAGGAAACGGGTGTCGGCGGGCTTAAAAAAAATCACATGCTTTCAGCACCCGATGTCGCTAATACTGAATGAAGTGCGTGACGTTTTCGGGTGCGTCCGAGCAAGCCAGCGGGGAAGGCTGAAGCCATGATTCTCGATCAAGTTAAACACCGTCATTACGACGTTATTATCCTCGGCAGCGGTCCCGCCGGTATCTCCACGGCGCTCGAATTGTCCAAAATACCCGCCCTTAAAATCGCTGTTATTGAAAGCGGGTTACTGGAACCACACCCAACGATTCAGACCCTCGGGAGCGTTCAGTTAGTGGGCGACTTGACCGACGATTATTTCCCCATGCACACGCAACGCTGCTTTGGCGGCAGCTCGACCATCTGGGGCGGGTTTTGCGCTGTGCTGGAGAAGCGAGCCTTCAGGGCTCAGGCATGGCCGATTCCTTACCGGGAAATAGACCGCTGGTACCCCGCTGCCGCCCACATGATCGAATTGCCAGACGACGCTTATCGGCAACCAACACTCGCCATTGCAGGCACATCGGAGCTGGTTTACAAACCCTTTTACCTGAGTCCGCCGGTCCGGTTTAATAAAAAATACCATTCCTTTTTCCTGCATCACCCCCGCGTCGACCTGATACTGGGCACCACCGGACTCCGCCTGTTAACCCGGGGGTGCACCGTCACAGCCATGGAACTTCAAGCCTCGCTTGCGCCCCGGCGCCCTCCAATGTCTGTGACGGCCGACACCTTCGTCCTTGCCTGCGGTGGGGTGGGCAACCCTCGGTTGCTGCAGCTCTCCAATATCGTTGAGAACATGCCCGTCGGACTCGGCCTCATGGAGCACCCACACCTTTACGCAGTAGCCGACATATATCTGGATCGGGAAAGGCTCCCAAATGGCATCCAAGAGGATCCACGTGTGGTGCATGCGTTGCAATTATCGGACAACTATTGCGTTGAGCACGGCGTCCTGTCTTTCAGTGCCGATTTCAACCTGAGGCAGAAGACCTCAACGGTACTGATCGGAAAGCGACGCGAGGTGCTTCATACCCCCGTCACCATTCGGGCCGAGATTGCGCCGGATTTCAGAAACTCCGTACGCGACAGCGACCAGCGCAATTACCTTGGAATTGCGATGCCACGCGTTGAGTTCCAGTACCGTTACCAGGATCTGGCTCGCGAGGGCTGGCACCGGTTCGGTAAGGCGTTGCTGCAGTCTGGACTGGGACGCCCCTCCACCTTGCGGCCCGAATTCAAGCTCCACAGCGGCGGACACTTGATGGGGACAACACGCATGGGTTGGTCAGCGGCCGATTCCGTTGTCGACGGCAACTGCCGCGTGCACACCACCGACAACCTGTACGTCGCCGGTTCCTCGGTTTTTCCTGCCGGTGGTGCCTCCAATCCGACGTATACTATAGTGGCGATGGCGTTGCGACTGGGCGCGCACATTGCCCGCTCTTTGGGAGGGGATCCGCATGGATAGACGCACGTTGCTCATCGGGCTCGGAGGCATGGCCGCATGGCTCAGCATCGGCGGCTGTGCCCGGATTCTGCCCATGGACCGCCGCCCCGGGCCTGGCGACACAGACGCGCCCGCACTTTCCCTCAGTGCGCAGCTTGCGGAGCTCGCAGACCCCCAATTCAGCGATTATTCGGCAGGCTGGTCGTTGTCGGCACTGCGTTCAGAGATGGCGCGCAAAGGCGTCATCTCAACACGCCATGGAATAAACTATGAAAAATTGACCGAGCTGACGCGACGTGAACCGCTTATGGTCTACAAAGGTTTTTATTACACGCAGACCGAACTTGAGCTGTACGCTCTGGCTTACCTGCACGCAGGCGCTTCGGCAAGTATACGGGCCATCGAAGAGCAATGATGGGGGCATGACCGATCGGAGCGAGCGCGATCAATCTCTCGTTTCAAAAAAGGCCCCGAATTTGGGGCCCAATGATCAACGTTTGGCGAGTCAGAAGTTAAAGCCGATGCCGGCACTGTATGCCCAGGCACCATCGTCAAAGTTGCTCTCGGCTTCATCGGCGTTATCAAAGAAAATCTGATACTCCGTCTGGAAAGTGACATAAGTCTTCGGTTTGACGTAATATTTCACCCCACCTTCCGGTCCGGCGAAGAACGTTTCGTCAACATCATCCCCGTAAATGCCACCAATATTGCCGCCAACGAAGGGCTGCCACTGGCCCAAATCAAAATGATAATCCGCGAATACCCGAGTCGCACCCGACCAGCTTGAGTTACCGGTGGAATCGGAAAAGCCGGCGCTTTGGCGCAAGCCCAAGGCGGTGCTGGCACTATAGAATTGGCCTAAATCAAAGCTGATACTGGCTGTATTGGAGTCGAAATCCGTATCGCTCGCACCCGAGCCTGTCAGTGAGAAAAGGCGATCACCTGCCTGTGGGTCGGCCAAAACAAGTGTCGATGACAAAGCCAAACAGAGAACTGCAAGAGAATGCTTCCATTTCATGATGTTGCCTCCTTATTAACGCACCTATAACTCAACAGCGCCCCACCCGTATGAACGCCGCTGACTATTGAACGCTCCCTGCGCCGAGCGTTAACCGGCCCCGAGAACTGCCGTATAACGGCTACCCTTAAGGATAGGACAGGACAACGGCGAGAGTCGTCGGCGAGCAGCATTTGTAATGTGCTGACCAATCAGGCTGCAGCCGATTGATTGACGCTGCGAATCTGACAACCGACAACGGTGTTCTTTGTAGTCTCTCCTGCCGGAGGGTTGGTGCCGGCGTCTTTTTGCCATTGACCAAAAACAAGCAACCCTCTGATTTGCGCAAAAAACAGTCAGGTTTAGGGGCGCTGTCGGGGGGGATTTTCGTGGGCAACACGCCATACTGCCATCAGATTCGGGCGTAAAAGTAGCCCCTGCGGTGTCCCTGCCAGGCAATCATTTTCGAAACCAGACAATCAGGTGCCTGCGCTTAACCTTAACGTAATTTAATGCTGCAAATGAACATCTCGGACAACTCGAACCTGCAAGGGCGGTCACCACTGCGCGTCGATTTGGACCGTAGGTTGTCCACGGTGCAGCGGCTGCCGCCGCCTTTTTGGGCTTACGAGTGCGCTATCTGTCCGCCGGGACGGTCCGACTGCATTCCACTCATGCAGGATGCACAGGCGTTACACGGAAGAATATTGTTGAGGGTCGCCTGGGTATTAACCTGGCAACGCCTGAAGCCACCGACGGGTCACGAGTGTATCGACACGCCGGCGGCTACGAAGCCAGCAAACTCGAAGCATCGCTCAGGGTAAGGGCATTGGCGGCCGACCATGACAGAGGTAATTGCCGCCAGCGCCGGATTTTAGGATCTGCAGCACAGGCATCAGATCGAGGTCAGCTCCGGGTCCATACGCCGGGCATTCGGGCCATCGCCTAGCCAACCGGCTGGCAGCCTCTTACGGCCAGCGCGATGTTCACGCTGGCCTGGATCTGGTCAGCGTAACTGGCCGCTGAGTTCACGCCCCTTTGCGCCAATGAACCGGCAGTGGGGCTGACCAACTGGCTGAGCTCAGTTAATGCCTGAGCCGATTGCCGGTCAGCGTTGTAGGCACGGTAAGCCTGATAGATTTTCGGGCAGGTTACCCCGGTGCCGTCCGTGGCGGCCTGACCCATGTAGCTGGAAGTTTCGCACCCGGTCAGAAGGGTTGTGGCGAGGGCGGCGATCAAAACAACGGTGATCTTCAAAATGCGTTCCCTTTTTGATTGAGCGAACACCGCCAGGCGATGTTCAAATTTCTACTGCGGTCGACCATTCCGGATTATACACAGATTAGCCGTGATGCCAGGACGGGGCGAACCTCCTGTCTGAAGCGGCACGCACGTTCACTCCATGCGTTACGGTGGCAGCCATCCGGGATGTTAACTCAACCCAGCCCTGCCAGGCGTACCGGGCAACGATAAGCTATGCTTTTGGTAATTCCATCAGCCACTGTGTCATGTCTGGCAGACCAACGGCCGAACCCAAAAGTAGAGCACTCATGAACTTTAACCGTTTGGAAACCTTTGTCTGGGTTGCCACTCTTAAAAGCTTTCGAAAGGCTGCAGAGCGCCAATGCACCACCCAGCCCGCCATTTCCAATCGAATTGCTGCCCTGGAGGAAGAGCTCGGCGTCAAGCTGTTTGAACGCGACTCCGGTCCGACCACCCTGACCACCAAGGGCCAGGAATTGCTGCCTTACGCTGAAAAAATAATTCTGATGTCCCAGCAGCTTCGCATGCGGGCAGACAAGGTTGCGCTGTTGTCGGGCATGCTCAGGCTGGGTGTCTCGGAAACCATTGTTCACTCCTGGCTGCCGGATTTTTTCCGTGCACTGCACACCATGATGCCCAATCTGGACGTTGAAATTACCGTCGATGTATCGGTTAACCTCAGTGCCGGATTGCTGGACCGGTCCCTGGACCTGGCCTTTTTGATGGGGCCCGTCTCAGAGCCCCGAATCGCCAACCGGGAGCTGTGCAGCTTTCCCCTGACCTGGGTCGCCAGCCCATCACTGAACTTGCCCAATCGGGCGCTGCAGCTTGAAGATCTGGCCGAGCATCCGATCATTACCTATGCCAGGAACACCAAGCCATTTGCGGAAATCAGTCAGAAATTCAAACAACTCGACGACTTTTCAGTCCGGTTTTATTCCTCCAGTTCGCTGGCCGCCTGCCATCGGTTGACGCTGGACGGCATTGGCGTCTCCACGCTGCCATTCAGTGTCGTCTCCGATGAACTGGACAATGGCAGCCTGGTCCAGCTTGAGACAACCTGGACACCCTCTGAGCTCGTCTTTACTGCGTCCTACCCCAACGCGCCGTTCAACCCCGTTGCCGAGCTGGCCGGCAATCTCGCTGTCTCGGTGGCCCAGGAGTATTCCTCGCCTGATCATCACAAAAAGTTATCACTCAGCACAAAAAATCATAATTAGATATTTTCGCTCAGTGGCCTAATCTGTCGTAAAGCTACATAACAATGTCAATGAGGGGTTTCCGACATGCCGCTGCACACCTACTCCGCTTTCAAGACGAATCTACTCCAACAGACAGCGTCGCTGCGCACCCTCATTCGCAACAATGAGCACACCGGTGCAACCAGTGGCCTGGCGCAGAGCCTGGTGCAGGGCAACGTGGTCATTCTACCTGCCGACTGGGCCGCCGATTTTCTGATGTACTGTCAACGCAACCCGGTCGCCTGTCCTCTCATTGCGATCTCACAGCCGGGTGACCCGGCGTTGCCGGAACTGGGTCTGGATATTGATATCCGCACCGACGTGCCGGAGTACCAGGTATTTCGTGGGGGCCAGCGGGAAGAAACCGCCTACGACATCCGCGACCTGTGGCAAGACGATTTCGTGACCTTCGTGCTGGGCTGCTCATTCTCTTTTGAAGATGCGCTGATTCGGGCGGGTCTGTCGATTCGGAACATCGAGGCCGGGTGCAATGTATCGATGTATCGCTCATCGATTGCCACCGTGCCGGCCGGCCGCTTCAGCGGCGACATGGTAGTGTCCATGCGGCCCTTTAGTGGCGCCGACGCGATTCGGGCAGTGCAGGTAACCACTCGGCTGCCCAAGGCCCACGGCGCGCCCGTGCACCTTGGCAACCCGGCCCAGATTGGCATCCGGGACCTCGCCCGCCCAGACTTCGGCGATGCCATAACTATTCGCGACGATGAAGTCCCTCTGTTCTGGGCCTGCGGTGTCACCCCCCAGATCGCCTTGGAACACGCTCGCCCCCCCATTGCCATCACCCACGTACCGGGAAAGATGTTGCTGACCGAACGACTGAACGAGGAACTGGCCGTGCTCTGACCAACGCGAACTGACCAAAGCACTGCCATACTGAGGAACACCACCATCAGGAAATTACCGGCCAGGAAGCCTTGGCTGCGACCTACGCTCATCGCAGACCCATAACCTAAAACAGTGAACAGCAAGGAGAGAACCATGATCCATAAACTCACAACCACTGCCGTCATGCTTGGCGCCCTCTTCACTTCGTCCGCCTTTGCGGATAAATGGCACATGCCGACGCCTTATGGCGACGCCAACCTGCCGACGAAAATTGCGTATGAATTTGCCGACGCGATTCGTACCGGAACCGACGGTGAGATTGACGTTACCGTGCACTCCGGCGCGTCGCTGGTAAAACACCCGGAAATCCCCCGCGCCGTGCGCACCGGGCAGGTGCAGTTGGGCGAAATATTCATTGGCATCATGGGCAACACCCATCCGGTGTTCAAGCACGACAACATTCCGTTCCTTGCGACCAACTTCGAGGATGCCGAAAAACTGTGGCACGCTGCCCGACCCGAGATTGACAAGCAGCTCGACAAAGAAGGCATGAAGCTGCTCTACGCCGTGCCCTGGCCCGCACAGAGTCTGTACACCAAGATTCCCGTGCAAACGTTAAAAGATCTGGAAGGCCTGAAGATGCGCGCCTACAGCCCCTCCACGTCACGCCTTGCGGACCTGATGAGCACCACACCGACCACGGTTCAGGTTCCCGAGATTCCCCAGGCATTCAGCACCGGCATCATCGACGCCATGATCACGTCGCCCTCAACCGGCGCCAACGGTCAGGCCTGGGACTATCTGTCGTACTACACCGACATCAAGGCCTGGATTCCGAAAAACGTCGTTGTGGTGAACAAGCGCGCGTTCCTGCGTCTGGACGATGACATGCAACAGGTCATTCTCGATGCCGCTGCCGCCGCTGAAGCCCGGGGCTGGGAAGGCGTGCGCAAAACCGCGGCAGAAGACACCGCAACGCTGGCCGAGAATGGCATTAAGGTTTCCGAGCCTACACCGGAGCTGATGGCCGAGCTGGAAAAAATCGGCGACATCATGATCAAGGAATGGGAAGCGGAAGCACCCAGCGAAGTGGGCACCATTCTGTCCACATACCGCGCCGATCGCTAAGAGATCATTTGACAGGAGGCCCCTGACGTTGCTGGGGTCTCCCTGACGGAGTCGTTGTTATGACCTCTTTTCGAGATAAGTTCTATCTGGCCTCCGGTTACGCTGCTGGCTTCTGCATCGCCCTGATTATGGTGATTATCCTGGTACAGATTGTCGGTCGCCTGTTCGGCTTTATTGTGCCCTCGGCGGAGAATGTCTCCGGATATGCGCTGGCCGCCTCGACGTTTTTCGGGCTTGCTTACACCTTCCGTGAAGGCGGGCACATCCGAGTCACCCTGGTGATTCAGAACTGGTCTGCCAAGGCTCGATTTGTTCAGGAACTGGCCGTGCTGCTGCTTGGTCTGGGCCTTGCCAGCTACATGACATTCTACTGCTGGCACATGGTCTATGAATCCTACATCTTTGAAGAGGTCTCCCACGGCTATATTCCTATCCCCATCTGGATTCCGCAGATACCGGTCGGCCTCGGCATGCTGGCGTTCAACATTGCCATCCTCGACGATCTGATCGCGGTGCTGCGCAAGCGCACCCCCTCCTATCAGAGCCATGAAAATGAACTCAACCTGGAGGAAGTGTGATGGACATGACCGTACTCTCCATCGTGCTCGCCGTCGCCATGCTCGCCATGCTGGCGCTAGGTGTCTGGGTCTCGCTGACCCTGGTTGGCATTGGCGTGCTCGGCTTGCTGCTCTCGGGCAACGATCAGATCGGCTTGCTCTTCGCAACGTCGAGCTGGGGTGCCAGCACCGGCTGGTCCCTGACGGCCCTGCCCATGTTTATCTGGATGGGCGAGGTGTTGTTCCGCACCAAGCTGTCCGAAGACCTGTTCAAAGGGTTGTCACCCTGGCTGAGTGGGTTGCCGGGCAAACTGCTGCACGTCAACATCCTGAGCTGTGGTATTTTTGCCGCGGTGTCAGGCTCCTCAGCCGCTACCGCCGCCACGATTGGCCGCATGACTTTGCCGGAACTGAAAGCCCAGGGTTACAGCGACCGCATGGCCATTGGCACGTTGGCCGGGTCCGGCACCCTGGGGTTGCTGATTCCTCCGTCCATCATCCTGATCGTGTACGGCGTTGCCGCAGAAGTTTCCATTGGCCGACTGTTCATTGCCGGGGCACTTCCCGGCCTGATGCTCATCGTCCTGTTCATGGGCTATACCATGATCTGGGCACTGCTGAACAAGAACGAGCTGCCAAGGAATGAGCATAAGCGAATCGGGTTTTCGGAAAAAATCAAAGCCCTGCGCATGCTGCTGCCCATTGTTGGCCTGATTATTTTTGTGCTCGGCTCGATCTATGGCGGCCTGACCACACCGACCGAAGCGGCCGCTCTCGGCGTATTTGGCGCACTGTTGCTGGCTGCCGCCACCGGCTCGCTGAGTCTTCAGAGTTTCAATGAAAGTCTGCTTGGGGCGGTCAAGAGTTCCTGCATGATTGGACTGATTCTGGTGGGGGCCCATTTTCTGACCCTGGCGATGGGTTTCCTCGGCATTCCGCGCGGCCTCGCTGAGTGGATCGGCGGCATGACCCTGTCGTCATTTGAGCTGCTGCTGTACCTGACGGCGCTGTTTGTGATTCTGGGTTGCTTCCTGGACGGTATTTCCGTGGTCGTGCTGACGGTGGCCGTTGTCCTGCCCATGGTTCAGCAGGCGGGCATCGATCTGCTCTGGTTCGGCATCTACATCGTGCTGGTGGTTGAGATGGCGCAAATCACGCCGCCGGTCGGGTTCAACCTGTTTGTCATTCAGGCGCTGACCGGCAAGGACATCCTGTACGTCGCCCGGGCGGCCTTGCCGTTCTTCCTCATCATCATGGCGGCTCTGTTTTTAATTGGCTGGTTCCCGGAGATCGTGACCTATCTCCCACAAACCATGAGGGGCAGCTGACTGCCCCAGCCGAGTCATTCTGGAGGTCTGAAATGAAACTTAATTGCGATATGGGCGAGAGCTTTGGCGCCTGGACCAAGGGCATGGACGCTGACGTCATGCCCTACGTCGACATGGCCAACATTGCTTGCGGCTTCCACGCGTCCGACCCGCTGACCATGGACGACACGGTCAAACTGGCGCTGGCAGAAGGTGTCAGCATCGGCGCGCACCCGGGCTATCCCGATCTGATTGGTTTTGGCCGTCGGCACATGGAGCTTGATCCGGCAGAGCTCAAGCCCATTCTGGTGTATCAGATGGCCGCCCTGGACGGTATTTGTCGTTCTCACGGAGCCGCGATCGAATACGTCAAGCCCCATGGCGCGCTTTACAACCGGATGATGATCGACGAGCCCACGCTCAGGGCGGTGATGTCTGCGGTGCGGGCGTATGCCCCCCATTGCCCATTGGTGGTCATGGCGACGCCGGAATCCGAGCGGATTCTTACCCTGGCGGACGAATTTGGTCTTGAGATCTCGTTTGAGGCCTTCTCCGATCGCGCCTACAGCGATGAAGGCCGTCTGGTGAGCCGATCCCAGCCGGGTGCCGTGCATCAGACCCGCGAGGCGATTGAACAACAGGTCACCCAGATCATCCGGGAAGGCTGCGTGACCTCAATCACCGGCAAGACGATTCCGATCAAGGCTGATACCATCTGCATTCATGGCGACAGCCATCACGCCGCCGATGCCGCCCGACACATGCGGGACGTTGTTGACTCATTATGAAAATCGAGGCGATCAACGAGAATACCTGCATCGTTTACCTGGGCGACGAGATTCACGAAGCCATCGCCGAAAAGGTCAAACAGGCAGTGGTCAGCATTCGCCGGTCGATGGCGGACGTGGTGCTGGATTTGGTGCCCTCCTACACCTCGGTGATGGTGTGTTTCGACCTCACCAAAACCGATCGGTTCGCCATGGCCTCGCGCCTCAGGCAAGCGCTTGGTGAGCCGGTGGCGGAGAGCGAGCAGCCGGGCACGGCTCGCACCATCGAACTCCCGGTCTACTACGCCCCGGAAGTTGGCCTGGACCTCGACGACGTCTGCCAGGCATCCGGGCTGCCCATGGAGGACGTTGTCAATCTGCACACCGGTTGTGAATACCGCGTTTATGCCATCGGTTTCAGCCCCGGCTTTGCCTATCTGGGCAGCACCGACGATCGCATCGCGGTGCCTCGCAAATCGACGCCCCGGCTGAAAGTGCCCACCGGCAGTGTGGGTATCGCCGGTACCCAAACCGCGATCTACCCCAGCTCCACTCCCGGCGGCTGGCAAATTGTCGGCCGCACGCCGAGCAAGATGATCGACTGGAACAGCGAATCACTGGCGTTGATGCAAGTGGGTGACCGGGTTCGTTTCCGGTCAATCGATCGGCAGGAATACATTGATCTGGGAGGCACCTTCGATGAGCTTTGAGGTTCTGAACCCTGGCATGCTGGCGTTGCTGCAGGATACTGGCCGCGTGGGGTACCAGCATATCGGTGTCACCACCGGCGGTCCGATGGACGAACACGCATTCTTGTGGGCCAACCGCCTGCTGGACAACGCCCTGGATGCACCCCAGCTGGAAATCACCTTCGGCAAGCTCAGCCTGCTTGCCCATGCGGACACCTGCATCGCCATCACCGGGGCAGACCTGGGGGCCCGTATTAATGACCGGCAGGCGCCCCCATGGCGAACCCACCGTATCCGGCGCGGTGACCGAATCGACTTCAACACCCCGGTCGCGGGTTTGCGGGCCTACCTTGCGGTTGCCGGCGGATTTCAGCCGACATTCAAGCTGGGCAGTTGCGCCACGGTCAGCCGGGAAGGTCTGGGCGGGTTCGACGGCCAGGGCAAAAAACTGGCCAAAGGCGACAAGCTGCCGTTTAACCCGGGAACCGATGAGATAGCCGCAGCCGTGCCACCGGAAGACATTCCGGACTACCGACAATCCTTGCGACTGGGCGTGATTCCTGGGTACCAATACCCGCACTTTACCCCGATTGCACGGGCCAGGTTTTTCAGCAGTGCTTATGAAGTGAGCCAAAACATTGACCGGATGGGCTATCGCCTCACGGGCGACGCCGTCCATTCCGAATTGGATGGCATCATCTCCGAAGGTATCGCGTACGGCGCCATCCAGATACCGGCCGACGGTCAGCCGATCGTGTTAATGAAGGACCGCCAAACCATCGGCGGCTACCCCAAGATCGGCAGCCTCAGCGCCCTGGGCGCGGGCCAACTGGCCCAGCGCGGCCCCGGGGCCTCTGTCAGTTTCTACGCCATGGACGTCGGCGAAGCGGAAGCCCTGCGGATGATATTCCAGCACCGTCTGAAAACCGCGACGCTGCTTGCGGCCTGATGCATCATCACAGCCAGCGCGGGTTTAAACCGCGCCCTCTGGCATCGGCGCGCGAACACCGGCATCAGGTTTGCTCGAGAATCAGGTAGACGGCGGTTTGATTCAACAGCTGGTAGGCCACCTCACCGAAGGTGATCGGACCGGTAAGACCCGCCGTCTTCCGACCTTCAAGCTCTGAATACAAATAATTCAGGATGCAGTTGCAGCCAAACAGGACGGTGCCCTTCTCCTCCCCCATCGCGGCGATGAACTGCTCCGGGTAGTTGCTCATCGGTTTTGCAAAATGATAGGTCACGTCTTCAAAGATCGGAGCAAAAAAGCTGACGGTTTCCGTGGCTTCATCGACGGCCTGAATGCTTACGTTTAACAGCGCGCCGCAATAATCCGCCACCAGTGGCAATCGGTGATCGATTCTCAGATTCCGCATCGCTTGGGCGAGATTGCCGGGTTCGCCGTCGATGAGACAGGCGCCGGCGGAAAACCCGGTCTCCGGAAACTGAACACCGGGGCCATCACCAGCTTCAAACACATTCACCGTATGCACCGTCACGGTTTCATTGTCGGCAAGGGGGACGTGCAACACCACCGCGCGGTCATGAAACAGGGAGCCGGTTGTGCCGTCCACCACGGCGGCGTCGGCTTTGCCAATGTCACTCACATGAACCCCCGCCACCCAGCCGGCGATGGGTTTAATATACATATCCGGCAGATTGGGCGCGTGGCGCGCATACTCTTCCAGAATGTGACTGCCGGCCGGCAAAATAATGATCGAATAGCCCTCCTCGGGTGCGTCTTCCAGCACCTGTGCCAAGCGATCAGAATCGTAGTTAATGACGTTGGCAGGCCCATCGCCAAGACACTGGACAAATACCTTATCCTGACTGCACACACCCCCTTCCGACGCCATGAAATAGGGCGTCGTGCCACCGATCCATCGGCCTTTGGGCAGAGACAGCAATAGGGATTGCGCGCCGCCAATGGCGAGGTTGAGGCCCGCAAGAATCAATTCCGATGCCTGAGCCACCGACATCAGCCCGCCGCAATCACTGCCCTGCCGTACCTGCACCCCGCTCACGATACCTGCACCTGTTCGTGTTGCCGGAAATCATTCAGCTGTTCAATTTCATGACTCAGTTGCGATTCGTGCTTGATGAAGAAGCGGCGAATGGCATTCACCCGGATGATCTTGGCATCGTGCGTTGTGAGTCTGGGAAATTCCTGGCGGGATCGGGCAAGCAATAACTTGAGGCCAAGCAGTCCCACATCAATAGGCCGCTCCGACTCCAGCAGCCTGAACCAGGCCGGATCTCCCGTGGGCGGGATAGCCTGAGCCGCCGGATTTACCTCATCGTCAGTCTCAAGCTTAAACAGCGTGCCATGGTCTTCACCGGTCAGCTGACCGTGGGTAACGGCGTGGCGAATCTGCCAGGCCAGATGGACATCAATCTCAAGCAAGCTGCACACCTGACGATACCCAAGTCCGGCCCGCAGGCACTCGATCACGCGCTGGGCCAGCCCATGGGTAAAATCACTCTCGACACTGCCGAGGAACGCCAACTGGGTATTGTCGTCGGGGCCGTCAGACGGTTCAGGCAGTGAGGCATGGATGAACGCTTTATATTCACCAATATTGGCATGGCGCCAACGACACTCCGGTCGTTCAATTGCCTTCCGGCCAAACCACTTTTTACCCGTGCCAAGGTACGCATGCAGCTCTCTGCTTTGGGTGTCCACCTGAACCCGACTCACGTCCCACGGCTTCTTTAAACCCAACAGTTGCCGACACATTTCCGTGTCTCTCATAACGCCCCCGGCAAAAACAGTGATAGTTCATCTACTCTGTCACCCGGCCCAGGGCAGCGGAACAACGCCAATGGCGGAATTTCCTGCGACTTAGGTATTGCTCAATAAGATGCAGTCATTCACCGGCTCACAAGCCCTGCGTTGAGACGATCTGAATACCGGCAAACTGGTGGGATCGTTCAGGGGCTTGGCGCCACGCGCCACCCGGGGTCTGGATCGGCGACGTTGGATTGTTGAGACAGAATGGGCTAAGCCTCCGCCAGGTTCCGTGCCAGCATTTCCCGCATCATGCTGTAACTCAAGCCCCAGATACAGCACCCCTGATAGCAACAACACGGCATGCGAAGCTTACCCAAAAGGGTTTGCCACAGGCGTACCGACTGGTTCTCCCCAGCGGCAAGATAGTCCAGAGGGATCCACACGGTCTGTTGTACCTCATGGTTGAGGGTCGGGGTATCCGGCCCCCGCCACTCAAACACATAAGGCGTCACCACCATGAGCCGCCAGCGACTGTGATGACGGGTTAACAGATCCGAGAGCCGAGCCCGGTAGTGGCCATGGTGAGACAGATCCAGACCGGTTTCCTCCAGCGTTTCTCGCAGCGCGGCGGCACGGGAACCGGTATCGTCCGCCTGCAATCGGCCACCCGGGAACGCCATATCACCGGACCAGGGGTCACCCTCACAGTGGGCGCGCTGGATAAACAGCAGTTCCGGGGGCAAACCCGGGGGACGACGATAAATCAGCGCCACCGAGGCACGGGTAACTCGACGCCGAAAAGGCAACTTTCGCGGGCGTAATGCCGCGGCCCAAGTCCTGCTCAAGACACACCCCTGTTACTCATCATCATTTTTCTTCTCAATGTTGCCTGGCCAGCGGATCATCACCCAAGGGCTGAACACCCGAATCAGAATAGCATCCTTACGGTAACGGCAAAGCGTCGATGTCGGGATCTCGTGAAGGCCTCCTGAAGGGCCTGGAAGGATTGGCCTGGTCTGAATGGTATTGGCAACAGGCTATGGCACCTGTCACATCGCATTTGACGAACACCATCCCACTGTGCAAAAAATAAGCTATGCTCGACGGAACGGAGCAATCATTATGAGCGGAATTCGTGGAATCCATAATCGTGTCCAACCCTCGCCAGTCCCCACCTTACGTGGCTCAGACAATCTCCGAACCATCACCGAACTGCTCGCATCGGCCGATATTCAGATCGGTGGCAAACGCTCTTGGGACATCCGGCTTATTGCCCCGGGCGTGATCGAGAGAGTCTTGGCGCATGGCAACCTTGGGCTCGGCGAAGCCTATATGGATGGTGATTGGGAGTGCGACCAGTTGGATGAATTCTTCTGCCGACTGTTAAGTTGCCAGTTGGACCAGCACTTCAAGTCCCGCAACCATCTGCTCTTGGTTCTCAGCGCAACCCTGCGCAATCTGCAGCGAGGCCGCCGAGTATGGCAGGTGGCGCGGGCGCACTATGACCTGGGCAATGATTTTTACCAGGCCATGCTGGGCCCCCGCATGGCGTACAGTTGTGGCTACTGGAAGCAGGCGGGCACCCTGGACCAGGCTCAGGACGCAAAACTGGAGCTGATCTGTCGCAAGCTTGGCCTGCAACCGGGTATGCGCGTGCTCGACATTGGCTGCGGCTGGGGTTGCTTTATGGGGTATGCCGCAGAACATTACGGTGTCGAATGCGTCGGTGTGACAGTGTCCCAGGCGCAGGCCGACTGGGCCCGGGCTCGCTACGCCGGAATGCCTGTTGAAGTCAGATTACAAGACTACCGAGCGCTTCGGGGTTCGTTCGACCGGATCGCCAGCATCGGGATGTTCGAACACGTGGGCCGCAAGAACCACCGCGCATTCATGCAGGTTGTGGCTCGCTGCCTCACCAGGGACGGATTATGCCTGCTTCACACCATTGGTAAAAACAAGACCCACACCATCCCTGACCGGTGGACCGACAAGTACATATTCCCCAATGGCGACTTACCGTCACTTCGTCAGATCGGTGATGCCTGTGAAGGCTTATTTGTGGCAGAGGACCTGGAAAATTTCGGGGCTGACTATGACAAGACGCTGATGGCCTGGTACGCCAACTTTCACGCCGCTTGGCCGATCTTCAGTGACAGGCTGGGCGATCGTTTCTATCGGATGTGGCGGTATTACCTGCTGTCCTGTGCCGGGGCCTTTCGCGCCCGGGATCTGCAACTCTGGCAGTGGGTACTCTCCCAGACCGGTGTGCGTGGCGGGTACGTGCGGCCTTAGGCGCCCACATTACCAACGCGCAGAGACCTGCTGCGAATGGTTGTTGGCGACACAGAGTCATGGCCGTTCCCAGGGCAACCATGAGCGCCACTATAAAACCTGACCAGACATAATAATGCCCAGCCCCACGCCAATGGCGACGACACCCAAGCCTTTGGCCAGCCACTCTCCGCCCGGTATTGTTTTCTCCAGTAACACAATCACGGCAATGGCGGCGATCACACTCAGGTCCATCACCCCACCGACAAAAAGCAGCGCCATCAGCGCACCGCAGCAACCAACACAGTAGGCACCGTGGACAATGCCCATCTCAAAGGCACCCGCCAGACCCGGCTGCCAATGCCGAGTGATAAAGAACAGGGGCCCCCGACAATGAGTCAGGCAGGCTTGCTTCCAGGGTGACCATTGGTAGATACCGGCCGCGATGAGTACCAGCCCACTGAACAGGACGTTCTGGCTACGCATCGCCGGGCTGAGCACCGCCCATAGTTCCAGCCGCCACTGCAGCGTCGTGGCGACCAGGCTGAACACGGCCCAAACAGTGAGGTAGCCGCCGGCAAACAAAGCCGTGCCAAGTGCGCCCCGAATCAGATGATTCTTTCGTGCGACCTGGCGGTAGAGCAGGATCATGGGCGCCGCACTCGGAAGCATCATGGCGATCATCATGATGCTCCACATGGCCAGCATCAGTGCAAAATACGTCGGCGTCCAGGGTTTGAACGCCATCATCTCGCCCGGCGCCATCGCGCCCATTTCTGCCGCTAATCCGGCCAGATACCACCAGCACAGCAGCATGACGGCCACCAAGGCAATCAGCGGTGCCAAGCCATCCCGGGTGGTCAGGTGAGCGAACGGACTGTGACCGCCACGCATCCCTTTGCTCCTGCCAACTTAGCGATAGACGCCGCTCGGTCCGATATCCATATGCACCAGATGGCTGTGACTGCCAATCAGTTCCAGCGGTATGCCTGCATGCGCTTTGGTATTGCCCTTGCCCACTTCCGCAACGTCGAATTCAAAGCCATCCGGCAAGTCGATACGAGCCCGGATCTCTTCGCCAGTGACAGGATTGAGAATGGGCTCCCCGATGGCATCAATCAGGTTGCCCACCTTCACGCTGGCGTGCCTCGCCTCAACATCACAGGAAATATCAATTGGACAGAAGATCGGATCGTGCATTTTGCTCAGAGTACCCGCAAAGACGTTAAAAAACGTCGCCCCGGGTTCCGACGTGTCACCCGACAAAATCGCCATGATGGCATCCCGCTGCGCGGCGTCCGCCCGTTCGTCAATAAACGCCTGGCCCTGACCATTGCCCTCATGGATGGCCCCCGGCCATTTCAAAGTCATGGCGAAAGCCAAATCATTCAGAGGTGTGTCACCGAAATGCCCATCCTCTACCCGTATCGCCGCGAAGGCCTCACAGTGGCCTCGGCTGGGTCGGCCACCGAACTGACACGGGCATCCGTAATCACAGTTGCAATTAACAAATTCCAGTCCCTTAATTCGCCAATCCACTTTGTTCATCGCCGCTACTCCTCTCCCTAATGTAGACGTCTATATAAGGTTAAACCCGTCTCATAGGACCGGCTATGCCTTCGTGGCAGGGTATTAGACTTTTTAAGACACAAAACCGGATCAATATTCTTGCTGGATTTATGGCAAAAGACGGATTGAAATGATCGTCGAGCAACCAGAGGCAGGCAGGTTAGCGCTATGTCACATGGGGGACGTATACCGGATTCATTGTGCTGACCTGAATGGCCATGGCGCGGGCTGGCCCGGGCGTTTGGTTCCCGGACCCGTCAATGCTCACCCGATGAACAGAATCGGGTCCGTTGTGCTGGCTACGCACGCCCCAGGAAACGTCGCTCATCCACGTTTACTTTGATTCTGTCACCGGTAGAGATATGTTCGGGCACCTGAATCACCAGCCCGGTCGACAGGGTGGCGGGCTTTGTTCTGGCGGTTGCCGAACCACCCTTGATTGACGGATCGGTTTCCATGATCTCAAGGTCCACGGTTGGCGGTAAACCCAGAGACACCGGCACGTCGCTCACCAGAATCACGGTCAGCCCTTGCGTATCCTCGCTGATAAACAACAGCTCATCAGCGATAGCCTCCCTGTTCAGGCTGTATTGTGTGTAGTCTTCGCTGTCCATGAAGACGTACTCATCACCATCGGCGTACGAGAACGTTGCAGGGCGACGGGTTAAATCCGCCAGATTCAACATATCCGAGTCTTTAAACGTCTCGTCAATCTTGTTGTTCGTTACCACATCGTAAAGTCGCATCCGATACAGGCTGCCACCGGCCCGACCTTGCGGAACAGACCGTTCGATGTCTCTGACGAAGTAAACCCTGCCGCCATATTCAACGGCGGAATTCTTTTTTATTTCACTGGCTTTTGGCATTTTCTCTGATTCCAAACGAAAGGTGGGACAACAAAGCTGCTGATATACCATGACCACAAGCAGTATGCGACAGCAACCTTCAGAGCGCCTGGAACGACACTCTTTTCCTGCAAAATGCTCGCTCGCTTTGACCACGACGAACGACCCTTGCCCGACACCGGATTCCTCGTGGTCCATGCACAGGTTTTAGCCGATGGCAGGCTCCGCGGGGCCAATTCGATACGAATTCAAGCGTTCACTTAAGTACCCCTTCCACCAGGTACTAGTTCACAGTCAGTTGTATCTCATCCGCTTTATCGCCATTGACAATGACACGGGCGGTCCATGCCCCCGGGGAGTCTTTGTTGATGTCGGGCGCGTAATAAACATAACCGGGATTGAACCCAGCATTTTGTGGAAACTGGGGCTGATATTGAAAACTGACCCGCCCGGAGGCATCGCGCAACTGAATCACCACATTCAGGTCTGTTACCTGTGGGTTATCGAATGCAACGTAGAGAAAGATTGGGCGGCCACTATCAAAATCGAATTGATGGTTCTCATCAAGCGGAGAGCCAATCCGGGAAAGCCCCGTAGTGGGTATTACAATCAGTCTCAACCCATTATGTCGCGTAAACGGCACCCAAAATTTGGTTGGCTCTACCTGTTCATTGTTACGATAGAAATTGCTGAGTATGGGGCGTCCATTCTCAGAGAACAGTTTTATTTCTCCATTCGCTTTTCCAAGATTCAGCTCACCGCTAGAGATAACATTGCCGTTACTGGAATATTCCTGAAAGGGCCCGTCGCCGACATCGTTCCGGATTCCCATTTGGGTAACGATATTGCCTTCACTATTAAGACGCTGCATCTTTTGATAGACATCGTTTTCATAAAAATGAAATTCTTTTTGTCTGTTATCTTCGAAAATGATGGCCCGTCCTTCCTTACGGCCATCTGAATAGTAGGTTTTTGAGACTAACGGGCCCGATGACGTTTTAAGTATGACGAGTTCATGAGTCGCCATTGGATCGTCTACGAATTTTTCTGCCAGCTCGACATATTGTTTATTCCGGAACAGACCAGCGCTCAGAGTTTCAGCTTGCTGAAAAGCGTTAACTGCCTTGTCGTACCTTTGCAAATAGAGCGAGATTTCACCTAATTGAAAGAACGCAAAATCATCAGTTGGGTCCACCAAGGCAGACCGACGCGTGGAGACAATCGCCGCCTCATGCTTTCCCAATCGATGCTGGATGGCACCTATAATCCGCCAGGCACGGGCATTGTACGGCCAGTTCTGAACCGACGCCTGAAGATACGGCAACGCCTTCTCAAACTGGCGACTGCAACTGAAGGCTTTGCCAAGATAATAGCCGCTCGTGCTATCGGGGTAGAATTCATAGACTCGCCGGTAGTCATCGATTTTGTCGCAGGGCTGACCCGGCTGAGCATTAATATTAGCAATCATCCAGGTCACTTCCGCCGACTTGAGCCACGGGGCGGACGCGTATTGCGCTCTCAGGATTTCAAGAAACTGCTTTTGCTGTTCTTCACTGCCACCCCATTTGGGGGCAAGGGCTCCCAAATAGCTGCTGTGAAGCCACACCATATTAGGATCACGTTTGAGGCCCTGTGCGTATAGTCTGGTTAGTGCATCAGGATTGCCCAGCCTCATGGCGATCTCCAGTTCAACGGCATAAGGGTATGCGCTGTCGTGGTTGAGAGACTTCACTATCTCAAGATCGTTCAAGCTCAATGCGAACAGGCGACGCATTTCAGACAATTGTGCGTCGGATGTGTCCCCGATATAACCGGTCCCTCGCGCTCTTATTCCCTGCCGCATCCGATAATTTGCTCTGGCAAGATGGGCGACCGCATTCCCCGGCACGGCCTCCACCCATTCGTCAAAATAGCCGGTCAGCCATGTTTCGGGGCGGCTCAGGGCCTCCAGTGCGAATGCCATTTCCAAGCTGCTCCCATCACTGTTTGAGCTGGCATGCGGGGCTAGCTGAGAAGACAACGCCTCATATTTCTTGGCCAACAGCAAGCTCAAATACTGATGGCCGCTGATTGAAAGGTCAGGCGTCAGGTTACCTTCTTCAAAGATATCCACCGGTTCATTGCTGAACAGGCACCCAGTAAGAATTGACACAACAAACAGCAAGCATGCCGAGGTTCGAAATACATGTGACATCATCAGGTAAGCCTTGGGCTGGGAATAGTCGGGGTTCAATAAGGAAAAAATGAGGTGTCATGTTCAGCGGCCACGAGACCGCGACATGACGACTCTTCGATTGTGAAGGGTGTTGGGATGAACCAGGTCAATTGGCGAGACAAAGCGTGCAGGCACTGTAAGCTCCTTCTTAAGTTTTCTTGCAGATGGCTTCCGTTACACCCTCTGGTAACACCCTAACCGACGGCGAATACCGTGTCTGAAAATTTTTGTAAAATCAGTTGCCCCCGCGCCCACGGCCCACATGACTGTTGTATTACACCTCTGGCGAGAACCTGTGCCCCGGCCCGAAACCTTGAAAACCGAACGCAGTAACCAAGGACCAATTGAACGGGTCTATTGAATGTGTTTTATTTCAACAAAAGGAGAACCCCATGAGCCTCTCACCCTTTCATCTCGCAATTCCCGTTTATGATCTTCAGGCGGCCCGATCGTTCTACCGTGAGGTGTTGGGCCTGGAGGAAGGTCGCTCCAGCACCCAGTGGGTCGATTTCAACTTTTATGGCCACCAGCTTGTCATTCATGAACAGCCCCAGACGCCGTCCCAGGAGCACGCTCATACCAACCCGGTCGACGGGCATGACGTACCTGTGCCGCATTTCGGGATCGTGTTGGAATGGGCGCAATGGGAGGCGCTGGCCGAACGCCTGAAGTCTTTCGGGGTCGCATTCGTGATTGCCCCCTGCATTCGCTTCAAGGGCGAAGTGGGTGAGCAGGCGACCATGTTCCTGATGGACCCCTGCGGCAATGCACTCGAGTTCAAGGCGTTTCAGGACATGAGTCAGTTATTTGCCAAGTGATGGCACTAAGCCGGGCAATGAGCCCCGGCTCCTTCACGATGTGCAGGTATAGCAACGCACCTCAAGCCCTGGTGTATAACCGCCCTCACGATCAGGCCTTCGCCTTCCTGGGCGTCGGTCTCCGTGTGCCTTGTACCCTTTTACGCCCGCCAGCAGAGGGGCTGGCACCCGACTGCTTCCGCTTGCGTGCGATGGGCGTGGGCGGCGCCGGCTCATTGCGCAGATAAGCTCCCGGTGCCGGCTCTATCACGGGTAATTCACCGGCCCCGGGCTGACGTGCTGTGACTTCGCCACCCGCATACTGCTCTACCCAAACCAGCCAATCCGGCCACCAGGAGCCTTCAAACTCTTCAGCCGCTTTCAACCAGGCCTCCGGTGGCAGGCCGACATCCTGATTCACCCGATAACCGTATTTCTTCTTGGCGGGCGGGTTAATGATGCCAGCAATGTGACCCGAGCCCCCCAAGACAAAACGCACCGGCCCACCCAGGCTCTGGGAGCCCCGGTAGCAGGACGTCCAGGGGGCAATATGATCTTCGATGGCGGACGCAAAGTAACTCGGCACCTGAACCTGCCCCAGGTCAATGGGAACGCCGGCCAGCTCAATCCCGCCGGGCTCTTTCAGTTTGTTCTTGAGATACATGTTGCGTAAGTAGAAGCTGTGCATGGCCTTGGGCAGGCGAGTGGCGTCTGAGTTCCAGTAAAGCAGGTCAAACGGTGGCGTGTCGCGGCCCAGCAAATAGTTGTTTTTGAAGAATGACCATATAAGGCTGTTGGCACGCAGCATATTGAACGCCGAAGCCATCGAGGCACCTTCAAGGTAGCCCTGTTTTTTCATCGCCTTTTCGAGCTTTTTGATCATGTCCTCGTCAATGAAAACGGACAGATCACCGACGTCTGAAAAGTCCAACAGGCTGTTGAAGAAGGTGGCGCTCTTGATCCTGTCGTCGCCCTTGGCCGCCAACCAGGCCAGGGTACAACCAAGCAGGGTTCCGCCAATGCAGTAGCCGACGGCATTCACTTCACGTTCGCCAGTGGCTTTTTCAATGGCATCCAGGGCCTCCACCGGGCCCTCCAGCATATAGTCCTCAAACCCTTTGTCAGCATGCTCTGGCCCGGGATTCACCCAGGAAATCACGAAGACCGTATGACCCTGCTCCACCCAATAGCGGATAAACGATTTTTTCTCGCCCAGATCCAGAATGTAGTACTTGTTGATCCAGGGCGGGACGACCAGCAGCGGTCGGCGATGCACGGTTTCGGTGGTTGGCCGGTACTGAATCAGCTGCATCAGGTCGTTCTGGTAAATCACATCCCCGGGCGTATTCGCCAGGTTTTCACCCACTTCAAACGCGTCCGGGTCAGACATGCGGAAGGCTATCTGACCATCGGCCTCGTCCAGGTCACGCATGAGATTGGCGAACCCTCGAAGCAGGTTCCGCCCACGCGTCCGAATGGTTGCGCGCAAGACCTCAGGATTGCTGAGGATGAAATTACTGGGCGCAACCGCATCGGTTATCTGTCCGGTAAAAAACCGTACTTTACGCCGGTCCTGGTCATCCAGATTCCGAACATCCTCAATGGTGTCCATGATCCATCGGTTTGACATCAGATAGGCTTGCTGGATGACATTAAAGGCCCAAACGTCGCGCCAGGCGTGATCACTGAACCTTGCATCGCCACGTTCGGGATCGGCAACGTGCATGGGCTCTTTGCTCACCAAGCTGACCAGCGCGGACGTTGAAAAGATGGCCGCATTCTGCATCAACCGCATTTCGGCAGTAATGAGGGTATCCGGCTGCGTGACGAGCTTACCGGCAAGGTGCACAAACGGTTTGGCAATACTTTTCATACTGGCCGGGTTCGGGCGGCCACCCTTCAGCTGACGAATCACTGAGCGCGCAAGCAGACGGCTACCATGAACTCCAGCCCTGGCCAAAGATTTTCGTATAACCTTCGGCTCAAAGTCGTCGTCGGTGACAGTTTTAACAGTTGTTTTCGGCATTAACGGCACCCCTCCCTCAGCCACCACTCCGGGATTCAGAGTGATGGCTGTTGATGTATCTGAACGCCAGGATTGGCACGACCCTACATATACACACCGCCATTAACATTGATCTGCTGGCCGGTAATGTAATCGCCCTCTGCGGCGATAAACACCACGGCACGGGCTATTTCCTCGGGTTTGCCGAAGCGCCCCATCGGCACACGGGCAATGATCTTTTCGCGTATGTTGGAGGGCACCTGACTCAGCATTTCAGTTTCTGTAAAGCCCGGCGCGATGGCGTTCACAGTGATATTGTGTCTGGCTACTTCCAGCGCCAAGGTTTTGGTAAAGGCAATGATGCCGCCTTTGCTGGCTGCGTAGTTGGCCTGCCCGAAGTTACCTGCCTGTCCCACAAAGGACGTGATATTGACGATGCGGCCATATTCCTGAGCGATCATGATGTCCAACACTTCCGAGCAGGTCGCATAGACGCTGCCAAGATTGGTGTTGAGGACTTCATTCCAGTCGTCATCCGTGAGCTTTTTCATGGTCTTATCGCGCGTTATACCGGCGTTATTGATCAGGATGTCAATGCGCCCCCATTGCTCATGCACCGAGCGAATGAGGTTGCGGGCGGCGGTCATATCGGACAGATCCGCCTGAATCGACAACGCCCGAACACCCAAGCCTTCAATTTCCTTGGTCGTGCTGTCAGCCTCGGACTGACGAGAGCGATAATTGATCGCCACATCCGCGCCGCGACTTGCAAGTTGCAGGGCGATTTCCCGCCCTATCCCACGAGAACCACCCGTGACGATGGCCACTTTACCTTTAAGATCGTCCATTCCTGTCACCTCCATTCTTGTTTTAAGTATGGCCCCGCCAGAGAGCGAACAGGTCGGTTCCGACCGAGGCCGTTCTGCACCAACACTGAACAAAAACTGTTCACTCTCTACTTACGCTAGCAGAGGCCCGAAGACCTAACAACCAAGTTCAGCATCACAGCGTATCAAGCCGATCGAATAAATTTTTGCAGCTGTGGCGCTATCTCGTCTCGCCAGCGCCGGCCGTTGAATACACCATAGTGACCGACACCCGGCTGGAGATGATGCAAGCGCCTGGAACTCGGCACATTGATGCACAGGTCGTGGGCGGCGCGGGTCTGGCCCGGGCTGGAAATATCGTCCTTCTCGCCCTCGATCGTCATCAGGGCGGTATTGTGAATGGCCGCGGGGTCGACCAGACGACCACGGTGTCTGAAGCAACCGCGGGCAAGGTGAAATTCCTGAAACACCCGCTGGATGGTATCGAGGTAATAAGTCTCTGGCAGATCCATCACCGCAAGGTACTCATCGTAAAAGTCACGGTGTCGCGTCACCTCATCGGCGTTGTTGTCGCGGATTGATCGAAAGAGTCCGCGATAGGCATCCACATGACGGTCAAAATTCATATTGATAAATCCCGTCAACTGCAAAAACCCAGGGTATACCCGTCGCATGACGCCGGGGTAAGGCGCCGGTACCGTGTGAATCAGGTTTTTCCTGAACCAGGCAAGCTTGTGTTTGGAGGCCAACTCGCAGGGCGCAGTCGGGTCGATACGGCCGTCAATCGGGCCACTCATCAGTGCCAGTGAGCGAGGCGCGGCCGGATGATCATCGGCAGCCATCAGCGCAGTTGCCGCAAGTACCGGCACCACCGGCTGGCAGACCGCGAGCACATGGACATCAGGCCCCAGATGCGCAATAAAATCGATAACGTAATCAATGTAATCGTCGAGACTGAAGCTGCCTTCTGTCGCCGGCACCATACACGCGTCGCGCCAGTCGGTGATGTACACGTCATGCGCCGGCAGCATGGCCTCTACCGTGCCGCGCAACAGTGACGCAAAGTGGCCGGACAGCGGGGCGACAATCAACAGCTTTGGATCGTCCGGGCGCTCAACGTTGCGCTCAAAGTGCTTGAGCTGACCAAAGGGCTTACGCCTGGCGATGCGCTCGGTGACCTTTACCGTTTCCCCATCACATACGGTCGAATGGAGGTTAAAGGCCGGTTTGGGATAACGCCGGGTGAGATCGTTGAAGACACCGTAGGCAGAAGCAAGACTCCGGCTTCCCGGAATGCGGGACATTGGGCTAAGGGGATGACTCAGCAAGGCACTTTGAGCGCTGGCCAGCATGCGCACCGGCTTAAGCGCCGCGCGACTCATTTCATGAGCGAAATACATCATGGTGTGGTCCTGTTCATATTCAGGGTGAGAGGTAATCGTGATTACCTGGGTTTGTCATAAATCCCTTTACCCGATTTTCAGCATACTCTTATCCTGAAGCTGAAGAAAAAACCATTGCGGGCTCGTCAGCGAGGCCTGGACCCCAGACGTATCCTCCGAGCCGGAGTCGGGGTCTGACACAGTGCCGGGGCGGCACTCTTTTTGCGGTCCTGGAAAATCCCTCGCTGTAACTTTCTGAGGCAATTTCAGGGCACCTCAGGCGCGTTCCAAACGCCAGGCCGGTTTCGTTCGCCGCTTTCGTTTTTTAATAAAAACTATCGATTCGGTCAGCATAAGTAATTTAAAACAATTTATCGGAGTTGCTATAAGTATGTTAGTGCGATCGAAGCGGAGCAACTCTCCTGCTGTGGTGCCGAACCATGGGTGCCAACGACATTTAAAACGCACGCAGGTTTGGTCGTCTACACTTTAGGACGGCCAAAGATTTGGGAAGCCCAGAGCGACAGGAAGGACCAATTGTCAGGCATTGCTGTTTCGGGAAGACCACGAAACGGATCAATTGGAAGCACATTCGTCGTCTGTGCTTACGGTTCAGTCCGATCAACACAGCATCAGTCGAAGTAACAACGCCACAACAGTAACAGTTGGAGAAAGAAATGAACGGAAATGACGCCAACACAGCAGGCAAGTGCCCCGTAATGCATGGGGCGCGCACGTCGATGGGCAATAAAGGCACAGCCAACCACGATTGGTGGCCGAATCAGTTGAACCTCAACATTCTTCACCAGCACTCTCCGAAGTCCAACCCACTGGGCGCAGACTTCAACTATGCGGAAGAGTTCAAGAAACTCGACCTGGCGGCGGTTAAAAAAGATCTGGCTGCCCTGATGACCGATTCGCAGGACTGGTGGCCGGCCGACTTTGGCCACTACGGACCGTTCTTCATCCGGATGGCGTGGCACAGCGCCGGCACCTACCGCATTGGTGATGGCCGCGGGGGCGCGGGCACGGGTGACCAACGCTTTGCGCCCGTCAATAGCTGGCCTGACAACGGCAACCTGGACAAGGCTCGCCGTCTGTTGTGGCCGATTAAACAAAAGTACGGCAACAAGCTGTCGTGGGCCGACCTGATGATCCTCACAGGCAACGTTGCCCTCGAAACCATGGGATTCAAAACCTTCGGTTTTGGCGGTGGACGCGCGGACATATACGAGCCGGAAGAAGACATCTACTGGGGCGCCGAAGACGAATGGCTGGATAACAAGCGTTACAGTGGTGACCGAGAGTTGGAAAACCCACTGGCTGCCGTGCAGATGGGGCTGATCTATGTGAACCCGGAAGGCCCTGACGGTAATCCGGACCCACTTGGCTCTGCCCGCGACATCCGTGAGACCTTTGCCCGCATGGCAATGAACGACTATGAAACCGTCGCCCTGACGGCCGGCGGTCATACCTTCGGCAAAACGCACGGCGCGGGCGACCCTGCCAACGTTGGCCCAGAACCAGAAGCGGCCCCGATCGAGCAAATGGGGCTCGGCTGGAAAAACAGCTTTGGCAGCGGCAAGGGCTCCGACACCATCACCAGTGGCTTGGAAGGCGCATGGACACCGACTCCCACCACGTGGGATATGAGCTATTTTGATGTCCTGTTCGGCTATGAGTGGGAACTGAATAAAAGCCCCGCCGGTGCCCAGCAATGGCGGCCAAAAGGTCTCGCCGACAAAGATATGGCACCGGATGCCGAAAACGCGTCCAAGCGCGTGCCCATCATGATGTCCACCGCCGACATGGCCATGCGGGAAGACCCGTCTTACCGGAAAATAGCCCAGCACTTCCATAAGAATCCGGAAGAGTTTGCGGATGCTTTTGCCCGGGCCTGGTACAAACTTACCCATCGTGACATGGGACCCCGATCGCGCTACCTCGGCCCCGAAGTCGCAACAGAAGAGCTGATCTGGCAGGACCCGGTACCCGCCGTGGATCACGAACTCGTCAGCAAGCAGGACGTTGCCGACTTGAAAGGCAAAATCCTGGCGTCCGGCCTATCGGTGTCGGAACTGGTCTACACGGCCTGGTCGTCCGCTTCCGTCTTCCGCGGTTCTGATATGCGAGGGGGCGCTAACGGGGCTCGTATTCGTCTGGCTCCGCAGAAAGACTGGACAGTGAATCAGCCGGCCCAACTGGCGAAAGTGCTGCAGACTCTGGAAGGTGTCCAAAAAGCCTTTAACGATGCCCAATCTGGCAATAAAAAAGTATCCCTTGCCGACTTGATCGTTCTTGGTGGCGCGGCCGCGATTGAAAAAGCCGCACAAGACGCCGGGCACACCATAGAGGTTCCGTTCAGCCCGGGCCGGACCGATGCGTCACAGGACCAGACCGACGTTGACTCTTTTGAGCCGCTGGAGCCAGGCGCGGACGGATTCCGGAACTACCGCCGGACCAAGTTCACCGTCTCCGAAGAAGAAATGCTGCTTGACCGGGCGCAGTTGCTGCAACTGAGCGCGCCCGAAATGACCGTACTGGTGGGTGGCCTGCGCGTGCTGGACGCCAACTACGATCGGGCACAGCACGGCGTGTTGACCAAAACACCGGGCACACTCACCAATGACTTCTTCGTGAACTTGCTCGACCTGAATACCGAGTGGAAGCCTACGTCGGCTGACGCAGACGTCTTCGAGGGGCATGACCGTAAGGGCAGTGGTGTTAAGTGGACCGGCACCCGCGTTGACCTGGTCTTCGGATCAAATTCTCAGCTGCGTGCGGTGTCGGAAATCTATGCCCAGTCCGACGCGAAAGAAAAGTTTGTGACCGACTTTGTCGCCGCGTGGAACAAGGTCATGAACGCGGATCGCTTCGACCTCGGGTAACACAAGCGAACCCACTAAACGTCGTCGGGCGCTGCCAAATGGGGTCAGCGCCCGACGTTCGCTGTGCGGCCAAGGCGAACCAACAAATGCCCGGAGTCCGCCACCGGACACAAGCAGAGTGTCAGGTGACCATCAAAAAGGAACGTACAGAGTACCTGCAACGTGCGTAGCCTCCCGACGCCTTAAGTTTCTTCAACTGTTCAGACAACGTCTCAATGAACACTCGGTTGCTCTCCGTATTGTGGCAATGCAAGCGGTCAAAACTGACCAGCAATTCGTAACCCTGTTCGTAACTCAACCTGGGCAAAAAAGGATTGATATCCGGTACCGCCGCGATGACTGCCTCTACCCTACCCCGCTCAAGCATCCTCACCGCCTGTTGCTCAGAACCCACCATGACAACCTTGCCTGACTCTGCAAGCACACTGTCCAAGTAGAGTTCGTGCCCCATGATGGCCGCCAAACGGAGTTTCTGCCAATCACCGACTGAGGAAATCGGAGGCTCACCCCTGACCGTAAAAATATGGAAACTGAACTTGCCCAAGGGGTAACTGGAGACCAACTCCTTTGGACTGTAGCGCTTGTCCAACACATCTCCGAAACTGTAAATGCAGTCCACGTCCCGGTCGTCGAAGGCGACGATCGCCCGGCGATAAGGGAAAAACACCGATTTTATATCGGCGCCCACAGGCTCCATCGCCTCCTTTAAAAGACGCTGATAGATGCCCGAGCCATTTTCTTCCAACAAATGAGCAATGGGCGGAACCGCTATTCGGATTGGGTCGGCGGTTACCATGGCAGGCATGCTCGCAAGACAACACGCACCCACCCACCGCAATGCAAATTTTCTGACGTTCACAAGCCCTGCTCTCTCCGCTGACAAGTCGACAGCCGCAACCCTGCGGGGCATTGGCAACGGCCAAAACAATGAGCGTTCAGCGCCCAATTTTGAGGTGGATTATAGCGGGTTTTGCGGCAACTCACCGTCAGCCGTCGTCAACGTTTGAAAAATCTCAGAAGTTCATCAGTCACCGCCTCGGGTGCTTCCTCTGCCAGGAAATGCCCGCAACTCAGCGCCCGCCCCGTCACATTTTCGGCATAGCCAGCCCAAACATTGAGAACATCGTAGGTGCGATGGACAAACCCCTTATCACCCCAAAGCACCAGCAGCGGGCATTCAATGTTACGGCTCCGGTCGGCGTCGTCATGGTCCAGGTCAATGCCCGCGGCGGCACGATAGTCTTCGCATGTTGCGTGAATGGTATCGAGTTGGCTGAAACATTCGATGTAGGCGGCCACCACTTCGGGGTCAAAATGGGCGCCGGGCGCACTCCAGCGCTTGAGCTTCTCGGTCAGAAAATACGCCGGGTCAGCACCGATCAGCCGCTCCGGCAAACCATCGGGCTGAATCAGGAAAAACCAGTGATAGTAGCCGGTGGCGAACGCCTGATCTGTGTGTTCATACATGTATTGGGTGGGTGCTATGTCCATCACACAGGCCCGCATTACCTTCTCTGGATAATCGAGCGCCAGCCGATGGGTCACTCGGGCGCCACGATCGTGGCCGGCGACATAAAATGTCTCGTAACCCAGTGCCGCCATCACCTCCACCATATCGCGTGCCATCTCGCGCTTGGAATAAATGCCGTGATCGGCGGTTGAGGCGGGCTTTGCGCTGTGCCCGTAGCCGCGCAGATCAGGACAGACAACATGGAAGGTTTTGGCAAGTTCCGGAGCGACAAGGTGCCACATGGCGTGAGTTTCGGGATAACCATGTATCAGCAGCAGCGGTGGACCCTCACCGCCATGGGCGAGATTGATCGTGGCCCCGGCGGTGTCAATTTTCAGTATTTCAAAATCAGCAACGTTCATGACCAACTCCCGCTAAAGTCCCCGGCACGATCACTCAAAACGTATTTTTAGGTGCTTGTGGGTCGTCATCCTCGTCGTCGTCGATTCGTTCAAGCTCCAGTGTCAAACCGGTAGATTTTGGTTCACTGCCGGCGGTTTCTGCCGCCGGTGCCGCTTTGGGCGAGGCCGTCTCGCCCTCCACCAATTTGATGCGAAGCCGTAGATTGTTGGGTGAATCGGCATTGGCAATGGCGTCATCCAGGGTGATCCGCTTTTCCCGATACAAATTAAACAGAGCGGCATCGAAGGTTTGCATCCCAAGATTCTCCGACTTCTCCATGATCTCTTTGATTTCAGTCAGGCGGTTCTTGAGAATCAGTTCCTGAATGGTCTTGGTGCCCAGCAGGACCTCCACGGCGGCACATCGCTTACCGTCAGCGGTAGGCACCAGGCGCTGGGACACGAAGCCCCGAAGGTTTTGCGCCAGGCTCATCAGCAACGCCGGCCGTTTTTCATCCGGAAACAGGTTGATGATGCGCTCCAGCGCCTGATTCGAATTGTTGGCGTGCAGTGTGGAAATTGCCAGATGGCCGGTCTCGGCAAATTCCAGCGCATGTTCCATGGTTTCCCGATCACGGATCTCACCAATCAAAATGACGTCAGGGGCCTGTCGCAGGGTGTTTTTCAGGGCATTCTTGAAGCTGCGGGTATCAACACCGACTTCCCGCTGGTTGATCAAGGATTTTTTGTGTTTATGAACGAACTCAACCGGGTCTTCAATGGTAATGATGTGGCCCCCGACGTTGCTGTTCCGATGATCGATCAAGGCCGCTAGCGAGGTCGACTTACCCGACCCGGTGCCACCCACGAACAGCACCAGTCCGCGCTTGAACATCACCAATTCCTTCAGTACCGGTGGCAAGCCCAAGTCTTCGAACTTCGGAATGTCGGTCTTGATGTTGCGTGCAACGATCGCGACTTCGTTCCGCTGCTTAAAGATATTGACCCGAAACCGTCCGATGCCGGAAATCGAGATCGCCAGGTTCATTTCGAGTTCGCTCTCAAACACCTTGCGCTGCTCATCGTCCATGATCTCATTGGCAATCGTCTCGACCTCACCGGGTTTCAGCGGCTCCCTGGACAGCGGTTTGAGGTCACCCTGGAATTTACCGCAAGGGGGCGCGCCCGTACTGAGATAAAGGTCTGAGCCGTCTTTTTTTGCCAGAATATTCAGGTACCGGTCAATCGGAGTCGCCATGGGTCAAAATTCCACTAAGTGTATGATCGCCCGATAATACCTGAATGCCGATAAAACGGTGGCGTAACAAGCATCGGAAATTCGTCTTAAGGTGCCTGAGGGAGCACGAAAAAAAAAGCCCTGCCATCATTGAATACAGCAAGACATCTGAACCAATTGATTATCGCTCAGTCCACGGCGTCAGCCATGTTTGCGAAAAAAAAGCGCGAAGCCAGCAGGGCTGGCACTATTTTCCAGGCGAAGGTTGCCAGACAAGGAGTGTCAGGCAAAAAGGCCAGGCAAAAAGCGCCAGGCATCGTTCGGCCAGGGGGAGTGGCCGCTTGACGATTGATACCTCCCGGCCAGGGCAACCCTCCGATGAGAAGGTTGCCCGCTGGGTACGATAATACGGCTACTCGGAGGCCGCAATCAGGCTGGCGTTACCGCCGGCTGCCGTGGTGTCCACGCACAGATGGCGCTCAATCACAAACCGTTGATCCAGGGTATGCTCCGTGATCAATGGCAGCAGCGCACCGTCGCGCTTGGCCAGTGCCAGGCGATACTCCTTCAGTAACGCCGGCTCGGCACAACTGACCACCGCCTCGAATCCAGTCGCCGTTGCCAACGCGTCCGGTTGCAGCAGACCCTCGATACCCACGATGGGGAGGCCAGCGTTAGCAGCGCGGCCGACAACATCGTCCACACCCGGTGCAATCACCACCACCTTGTTGCCCTGTGACAACGCCGTTGCGGCCTGTTCCAGCGCCGTGTCCTTATCCGGGCCGAGACACACCACCACACCACGGGCATGGTTGGTCAGCCGGTTCAGCTCACCGGTCGGTCCGGGCATTTCTTCAACGTGGGCATCCAACGGCTCCGGCACGCTACCGAAGATGGGCTTCATCGCATCAATCCGGGCGTCCGGTGCGAGTGTCTTGGTGCTGGACAGCTTGCCAATAAGCCCTTCCAACTTCTTGGCATCCACCTTCTTGCCACCAGACTCTGCGGGGCGCTGGACCGTGCTTCCTTTCAGGAAGCGACGCACATACTGCGGGCCGCCCGCCTTCGGACCGGTACCCGACAAGCCTTCACCGCCAAACGGTTGTGAGCCGACGATGGCGCCAATCTGGTTACGATTGACGTAGACATTGCCTACCTTGATACGGCCGGCAATACGTTCCACACGACGGTCAACACGAGTATGAATGCCGAACGTCAGACCGTAACCTTTGGCATTGACCGCGTCCACCACCTTGTCGATGTCCTTGGCCTCAAAGGTAGCGACATGAAGGATGGGGCCAAAGATCTCTTCTTCCATTTCTTCAATACCGCTCACACTGATGACCGCCGGAGACACATAAGTGCCTTTTTCCGGTACCTGCAGTTTTTTCAGCAGTCGACCCTTACGCTCAAACTTGTCGCAGTGATCCACGATTTTTTTACGGGCGGCCTCATCGATGACAGGGCCAACATCTGTGGACAATAACCACGGATCGCCAATGCCCAGTTCTTCCATGGCGCCATAGAGCATTTCAAGCAGGTTTTCGGCAATGTCTTTCTGCACGTACAACATGCGCAGGGCCGAACACCGCTGGCCGGCGCTCTGGAACGAGGATGCCAGCACATCGCGTACAACCTGTTCCGGCAGCGCGGTCGAATCGACAATCATGGCATTCAGGCCACCAGTTTCCGCCACCAGAGCAGCGTCCGGCGCCATGTTCTCCGCCATGACCTTGTCGATTCGCTGGGCCGTAGCGGTAGACCCTGTGAAGCACACACCCGACAAGCGGGAATCCGACGTCAACGCGCCACCCACGGTGGCACCGGTGCCTGGCAACAGCTGGACCGCATCTTTCGGAATGCCGGCTTCGTGCATCAGCTCCACTGCGCGCACAGCCAGCAAGGAGGTTTGCTCCGCCGGTTTGGCGAGCACCGTATTGCCCGCAGCGAGGTTGGCAAGAATCTGACCGGTAAAGATGGCCAGGGGGAAGTTCCAGGGGGAGATACAGCAAATCACCCCGCGAGCATCTCCGCTATCCTTGTAACGCAAGCCTTCATTGGCGTAATACTGCGAGAAATCGACGGCTTCCCGGATTTCGGCAATGCCGTCCAGCAGTGACTTACCCGCTTCCCTTGTCGTCAGTGCAAACAGCTCGTGGGCGTGCGCCTCGTAAAGATCGCCCACTTTGCGAACACACGCGGCTCGCTCTTCCGCTGACTTGGCAGACCAGGTCTTAAAACCTTCCTGGGCCGCGGCAATGGCGGTATCGACATCGGCTTCAGAGGCCTGGGTGACGTGGCCCACCGTGTCTTCCGGATTGGCGGGGTTACGCACCACCTGCACTTCCGTGCCGGCTACATTGCCCGCAATCACCGGCCCGCCCGTCCAGCGATGGTCGCGGAACGCGTCACGGCCCTTATCGATCTCGGCCACCGTCAAGGGATCGGTAATGTCCCAGCCTTTCGAATTCCGGCGCTGCTCACCGAACAATTTCCTGGGGTGCACGATGGCCTTGCTGGAGATGTTTTCACCCATCTCCTTGACCGAATCGATTGGGTCCTTGGCAATTTCCTCCGGCGTGATGCGAGTATCCACAATCTGGTTGACGAAGGAACTGTTGGCCCCGTTCTCCAGCAGGCGGCGCACCAGATAAGCCAGCAGGTCGACGTGGGCACCCACCGGAGCGTAGATGCGACACGGAACGCCGCTGGCTTTGAGTACCTCATTGTGCAGCGACTCACCCATCCCGTGCAGACGCTGGAACTCGTAATTATTCAGGCCCTTGATCTTGGCCAGCTCAATAATTGCTGATACGGAGTGTGCATTGTGGGTGGCAAACTGCGGGTAGATCCGGTCAGTCATGTTGAGCAACTTGGTCGCGCAGGACAAGAATGACACATCGCTGCAGGCTTTGCGGGTAAACACCGGAAAGCCGTCCAGTCCCATAACCTGAGCGCGCTTGATCTCGGCATCCCAGTAGGCGCCTTTCACCAAACGAACCATGATGCGGCGGTCCAGTTTTTCTGCCAACCCATACAGCCAGTCCAGCGTGTGAGCCGAGCGCTTGCCGAATGCCTGCACCACGACACCAAAGCCGTCCCAACCGGCCAGTTCCGGGTCGGACAGAATCGCTTCGATCACGTCCAGTGACAGGTCCAGCCGATCTTGCTCCTCGGCGTCGATGTTGAAGCCCATGTTACCAACAGCGGCTTTCTTCGCCAGTTGCAACGCCCGGGGTACGAGTTCGTTCATCACCCGCTCTTTATTGCCATACTCATAGCGCGCAAGCAGCGCCGACAATTTCACTGAGATGCCGGGGTTTTTACGCACATCGCCTTTGCAAGACTTGGCAATGCTGTCGATAGCATTGGCATAGGATTCAAAATAGCGCTTGGCATCGGCATCGGTTCGCGCGGCTTCGCCCAGCATGTCGTACGAATAGGTGTAGCCTTTCGCCATGTAGCCCTTGGCTTCGTCTTGTGCCTCTTCGATATTACGGCCCAGCACAAACTGCCGGCCCATCTCTTTCATGGCTTGACCGGCTACGGTGCGAACTACCGGCTCACCGAGTCGCTTAACCAGTTTGCGAAGGGTTTCGCCCACACTCTGGCGCTCAGAATCCTTGAGCAGGTTACTGGTCATCAACAGGGCGATTGTGGCGGTGTTGATCAGTGAAGACGACGCCTTACCTACGTGCGTGCCCCAACTGCCGGAGGTGATCTTGTCTTCAATCAGGGCATGAATGGTGGTGTTGTCGGGCACCCTTAACAGGGCTTCCGCCAAACACATCAAGGCCACACCTTCTTTGGTGGTGAGGCCATACTCCGCCAGAAACTTCTCCATAATAGTGGACTTGGCGCTCTTGCGAACACTGCGCACCAAGTCCGCCGCGCGCGCTGAAATCGCCTGGCGCTCGGACTGGGACAACTGCGCACCAGCAATCATCTCCCGAATTACGGTGTATTCGTCGGCGAGATAATATTCACGAATCGCCTGCCGGCTGTCGACAAGTGCGGGCGTTTCTGATTGCTGCGGTCTCATGGTTGTACCCTCATAATTGTGAGCCCTGCCCGCTGTCTTTAGCGGTCAAGACTGTTTCACGGTAAAGCAGGACCCGCATACCGTTTATTTTGTCTCATTCAGATTTTAACAGATAAATAAGAATATGATTTTAAAGACAAAACGGCCTGAGCCACTAACACAGATGTCATGCAAGTCCCTGCGACAAATTTTTCTCTCACTCATCAGCATAGCTGTGATGTCGGAGACTTGCAGGAATCGTCAGATTCAAGCACGTCCGTCCCACCGTCACGGCTATTGGGCCAGCCCTACCTAAGGTTTCATACTATGGTGCTGAGGTCTACGTCATGGTTCGCCAGGGAGATCAGAATTCGCCGGCTCCCTGAAAATTGTAGGCTGACGCTGCGATATGAGCACGAGCCTGCTCACAAATCCTGCGCCGGCATCGTTTCGGCCAACTGGTTATCCAACGCCTGGGCCGCCACCAATGCCGGCCGATTGGCGAGCTTCGCGGCGTACGCCTCAAATTCCGGTCGTCTGGGTAGTGAGCCAAACTGCATACCCCACAAAATGTGGGCGCCCACGTACACATCCGCCGCCGTAAAGCGGTCACCCGCCACGTAACCCGAGCCGGAAACGGCCAGCGCCAAGGTGTCCAGGGTCAGGTCATAGTTGCCGTAACCGACCATCCGCTGCTGCTCCTGACGGACGGTTACCTTCAGCGAATGGTTTACAAGCGCCGCTTCCAGCGGCCCGGCGGCGAAGAACAGCCAACGGTAATAGTCGGCCCGATCCATGGGCGCGGGCGCCAGACCGGCATCCGGAAAGGTATCGGCAAGGTAGGCACAGATGGCGGCGCACTCAGTCACTACATGCCCCTTGTGAGTGATCGCCGGCACCTTCCCCATTGGGTTGATGGCCAGATAATCGGGCGCCTTCATCTCAGTCTCGTAGGCCAATAAAACCTGGCGGTAGTCCGCACCGGTTTCTTCCAGCATCCAGCGAACGATCCGGCCCCGGGACATCGGATTGGTATAAAAGACAAGGCCACAATCAGGGGATTCGGTGAGTGCCATAATAATCCTCCCTATTTAATGAATGGACACAATGAGAGATTAGCTGAGACTGGTTTGATGTGTGAGGGGCTCGCCAGCTCGACACGACCGACCCCGTTTCCTCAACCAGTGCGGTATTCCACCGTGAATCCGACTTTTCCTTTCTACTCCGAGATCTTCTTCGTAACGCTCTGATGTTGTTTTGTAACGATTTTACCACCAGATCAACGACCATCCCGGAGTTGCCTATACTCTTTTTGCTTTGACATCGGCCTGACCAACAACGTCCAGGCCCTTACATCCATGGCGTATCCCTGTCGCACCCTGCCCCCATGGTCCGGCCCAGGCTCGATTAATACCTCAATTGACGGATAATAAAGGAGTAATGATTTTGAAAAACCGGTCAAATAACATCTACTGGGTCACGCTAATGGCATTATTTAGCGCAACCCTACTCTCTGGATGCGCGTCGATGGGTGACGGTCGCAGTGTGGATGACCCAACCAATTCACTGGTGTTTGCCTACATTGATATGGACGACGCACCAACTGACATGAGCTACGCGAAGCTGCAACAGGTTGCGCCCAAGTCGGAGGCCGGTTACTGGGGTATGGGGACCGATGAAGGCATCATCGTGAACCAGTACATTCCACCGGGTTCGTTTCAGATTGCTCACTTTGGCGGCAACTCGTTCCTGATGGGTGAACACCAGTATTCGTTTCCCACTTACGGCCGCAACGCCACCGCAGTCACCATCGAACAACCCGGCATATATTTCCTGGGGGCTTACAAATACCAGGACGTGGACACAGGCTTTTTTGAGGCCGGCAAGTTCTCCATGGAGCCCATCACCTCGCCCACGGAACAGGCGCTACTCAAAACCATCGTGACGATGGACTGGGTTAAAGGCACTCAGTGGGAAGCCCGCATTCGCAAACGTCTGATGGAGTTATCGCAATGACACGCATTTGTTCCCGCTACGCTGGCCTGGGCATCGTTCTGGCGTGTAGTTTATTGGCGATGGGTTGTGTGCCGAGCTCGTCAATCAAGCCGGTTGAAAACCTGACCCAAGTCGGCACCGGCAGCGTGATCGTGGTTGGAAAAATTGAGCTTGAGCCCGGGCTGGCGCCAGACGAGCAAGTGCTGGGTTCCAATTTCGAGGAATTTCGTGATCTCGCGCTGGTCATTACCGATACCGAACTTCGGACGCCCAACGAAACCATGAGCCTCGGAGATCTGACGCGCCGCATTAACGCACCAATGGGCCAGACCTTTTACGTTGGCCATGAGGCGCAACCTTTCTACATCCTGAAATCGTGGGTGGTGATGAATGCCGAGATCAAAGTCGTGTCTCCGAGCGCCACACCCGTGCCCGGCAACGCTCCGCTGTCAGGCATCTTTAAGGTCGAGATGACGCCGGGTGACCGGGCAATTTATATCGGCACCATTCGCTATCACCGTGACCCGTTTTTTAGCACTGAGAAAGTGGAGGTGATTGACGATTTTGCCCAGGCAACAATCGATTTCAAGCAGAAGTTTGGCACTCAGATCGCCTTACGGAAATCGTTGGCGCAGCCCATTGGGCAATGACAAGGAGCAGCGTTCGGTCCGGTCGGCGGGTTCGCCCTGTCGGCGTTCTCGTAACCATCACCCGATGATCTGCTATGGTCCCGCAACGCAACGCCGGGCCTTGAGGGCCCGGCGCCCTGTGTCGCAGAGACGTTTAGCGACACGCCCACCAAGCAGGCCTCAGGGGCGCGCCAGACAGAACACTAGATCTGCTTGTTGACCACAACAGACAGGTCGCTGCGATTGCCATCGATATCAAGCGTGCGGATGGCAAAATACCAGGTGCCTTCGCCCAATTGATCCACCAGCAATTCTTCGACCGAGGCATCGCCCACGGCGAGGGTCTGTGCCAAGGCATCAGGAGCATTACCGTAGGCGACTTCAAAGCCGGCAATTTCACCCATGCTGAGGCTATCGCCGTTTTCCCGGGTCAGTGGCGCCGACCAGCTCAGTAAGGCGGCGTTCGCGGGTACCGATGGTTCCACCACGGTATCCGTCGGCTCAGTGGTGGTTGTTCCGGTATCGGTAGTTCCAGTGTCAGTAGTTCCGGTATCGGTCGTGCCGGAAGTATCAGTACCCCCTGTCGTGGCAACGGTTTCGTCAGTTGAGGGATCCGACTCGCCATAGACATCGGCAACCGTTTTGAAACGCTGCACATTGCGATACTCCACCACCACCAGTTTCTGGCTAATGATGCTCGACTCCACCGTCACCTGAAGCTCGGACGCCTGCAATGCGGCGGCAGCGACAATGTCCGCCAGTGCCAGGTTATCGCCATTGCCCATAATATCAATCTGTCCGGTCGCAGCCACCTGCGTGGTCATGTCGCCCAGCACATCGGCAATACTGTTCCATTTTGGGTCATCATTGACCAGCGCCAGAAAGGCTGCGTTGGTGATGGCTACCTGAAGCGCATCTACCGACACATCACTGAGTTGATCAAGCTGAGTCAGGTCTGGCGGAGCCAGGCGCAAGGAACCTGCTGTCAGGCCGAACCAGCCCTCGACAGCCTGGTAAGCATCCGTCAGCGCCGCCGGGGAAAGTCCCTCGGCACTGCGTTCCGCCAGGGTTACCGCAAGATGGCTGAGCGGTGTCAGGTAGACCGTTTCTGCGGCCAGCTCTCCGGCGCCCAGAAGCACAAACCCACTGTCCAGGCCGAAAGTCTGGCCAAAAACAACCGATCCGCCACCGGCTTGATCACAATGGGGAACGACATCACACACCATTTGGGTGGCCTGATCCGCACGAATCTCTACCAGCGCCCAACCATCATCCTGGCCCCGCAAACGCAATTCGTAACTGCCATCGTCTGCGGTTCTCACGGGCTTTGCAGCCAGCCGTTCCGGAGAGAAATAGCCAGCTTTGTCATCCAGCAGACGATTAGCCGTCACAATGCCTTGCTGGATAACACCCTTTATAGCGGCACCCGCCACACGAACAGTCGGGGCATCGCCGTTCTGAGTTTGCCCGCCGACACCGCCGTCGCTTTGAGCTTGCACATCGGCAGCATTGTTGCTGCTGGTGATATCCAGACCGCAGCCGGAAAGCAGGGCCACCAAGGGTAGTGTCAGCAGTCCTTGCTTTAACGTTTTCTTGCCGCAATATGACATATTTTTCACCAAATTATTGACAACTTGGGGAATCCTAACACGTCAATATTCGGCTTTTTGCGGCGAGCTCACCTTTTTCATTCGCCAAATGCGTCAAAAAACTGACACTTACAGCAAGTAACATTCAGTGACACGATGACGCTGGATGTAACGCTGAATTGGCGATTAAAAAAGACACAAACGACTGATTTTAAGTCTTATATTTTTTGGCACTCTTCATTACAGGAACGAGAAAAACATGGAAGACAGGCGAGCCGTTACAAATTAAATCGAGTTAAACCGCACCGAAATACCTCCACGAACGGTGCGGTTAACTCAAAAAGACCGGCCACACAGCGCGACCGTTGATACCGATCAGTGAAGTACCAGACCTCTGACCCCCAAGTTCTGCAGCCCACGGGTTATGCAGAGCCTGCAACAACACGGCGATGGTTGCGGTGTTTACCCTTTCTGCATGTCGTGAATCATTGCGGCAGTTAAAGCGTTGCCTCCAATGCCCCACTGCCCTTCCGGGACCTCTTCGATTTTCACCCAGGTAACCGGGCGCATCGCTTCACCTTCAATTTCGACCATGGTGTCGGTCAGCTTGCGGATCATCTGCGCTTTTTCTTCGTTGCTGAATACGTTCTCAATCAGGTTTACAGTAATGAGTGGCATGATCTGTCTCTCCTGCACATCGGTGTAATGGATGAATCAGAGATACTGGCTTCTGATCGGTCTATAGTAAGAAAGCGCCTGCGTTCGACCTAGTGCGCAGACTGTAGTGGTGAACTACGTTTTCCGTAGTTCACCACTACAATTAAAGGGGCCTGAACACTGGGGTAAGGTATGGAATACGGTCAATTCTGTCCGGTTGCCAAAGCCATGAGCCTGCTGGGCGAAAAGTGGACCCTGCTGATACTTCGCGAACTGCACATGGGCGCCACCCGCTTCAATGAGCTGCAACGCGGGTTGGCTCTGATTTCACCCACCGTACTGACCAAACGTTTGAACGAACTCGCCGATGCGGAACTTATCCTGCGGAGGAAAATATCGGGCCAGCGGGGCTTCGAGTACTTCCTGACGCAAGCCGGCAAAGAAACGCTGCCGATGCTCAAGACGGTAGGTGAATGGGGTATGCGGTGGGCGCGAGGGGACCTTCGGGAAACCGATCTCGACGTTGAATTGTTGATGCTCTACTTACAGCGCAGTATCAAAACCGAAAACCTGCCCGGCGATGAGGCGGTCATCAAGTTTGAATTCACCGATCTTCAAAAGCTGAATAACTGGTGGCTGCTGGTCAAAGGCTGCAACGTCGACATCTGTCTGGAGAACCCTGGCAAAGATGTCGATGTCTATTTCACCACGGATCTCAGAACCATGGTGGCGTGCTGGATGGGAGACCGGACCTACAGGGCCGCCATTGCTGACAAAAGCCTCAGGTTGATCGGGCCATCGGTGCTCACTCGCAATGTCCAGGACTGGCTATCGGACAGCATATTCGCCGGCATACCGCCGGCTCGGGAGATTTGACCGCCGCAGCAGAGAACACAAGTAACTGACTGACTGCCACCCCAACCGAACACACTGGTGGATCGGGAGTGTTAAATGAAACCTGACAATCGGCACAGCCGCCCATCCTCCGTCACCGAATTCAGACAACTGGAGGGCGTCTGGCGCTCGCAAGGTTATGGCAAAGTACTGCTGATCGGACGAGATGGGTACACCCTCTTTGAAGAAACCACCATCAGTTGTCAAAAACTCTTCGGCGGCACCATCGATGAGCTCGGCCATTATTACGAAGACCCCATCGTGTCCCCTGGCGGGCAGGTGTTCAGTGCCCACCGAGTCACCGGGGTCGCACGGGTCAGCTTCCGGCGCCTCAAGGCCTTGCCGGCCACGGCGGCAGCAACCCTGGCGCACGACCCGATAGACCCTGAATACAACTTCGACATCTTCTGGCGTACGTTCCATGAGCAGTACGCGCTGTTCGAACTGAAAGGCGTGGCCTGGGACCAGTCCTACCATACCTACCGCCCCCGAATAGACGCGAACAGCTCACGGGAAACCCTGTTTGCCACCATGGCGGCGATGCTGCGCCCACTGAAAGACGGCCATATCCGCCTTCACTCACCCTGGGGGCACTTCAATGCCGGCGCCCTGCCCGCGCTATACAAACGCCTGGCACGCGAGTTGGAGGAGGCCAATGATGACCGGGAAATCACCAGTTACCTGGGCGACCTGAAAGAATGGCTCCACGATGTGATTCATGAGGACTATCTCGCCAACACGGTCCGCCACGGCTGCAAACGACTGGTGGAATGGGGGCGCCTGAACACCGCCACCGGCTACCTCAACATCCGGGCCATGGCAGGCCAAAGTGGCAAAACCGGCAACCCCACCGGCGACCTGAGGGCCATCGACGGTGTGATGCAGAATGTACTGGCCGACATAGGCAGCCTGCCAAATCTGGTGGTGGATATTCGTACCAATGGCGGCGGTTACGATGCCATCGCCCTGCGGTTTGCGGCCTATCTGATGGACCGCAAGCGGCTGGCCTTCAATAAGTCCGCCCGTCACGGCAAAGGCTTCACCGGAAAACAGGCTATCCACGTCACCCCCGCCAGCGGCGACACCTACCGCGGCAACCTGTTTGTGCTGACCAGCGAACTCACCGCCAGCGCTGCGGAAATCTTTGTGCTCTCGTTATTACAGCACCCGCGCCTGACCCTCATTGGCGAACCCACTCAGGGCATTCTCTCCGATACTCTGGAGCGCCACTTGCCCAACGGCTGGCATTTGACACTATCCAACGAAATCTACGAGGCCCACGCTGGCCAGCTCTACGAAGACGTCGGCATCCCGCCTCACATCCGTCTGCCCTATCTTGGCCGCAAGGGGCGGGAAGCGGGCACAGATCCGATGTTGGAACGGGTATTGAAGCTGGTGTCTGCGGGATAACACCGAACCCGCTGTTACCGGTCAACCTCGGACAGCCAGCCCACGGCAAGCCGCCCAATGAGTGGTCATTCCGACGCAGTAATAGCGGTCATCAGACGTCAGTCAGGACTTGGCAAAAGCTCAGCCAAAGCCTAGCCAAAGTAATCCTGCATCCAATCAAACAACGTCTCCACCTTCACCTCGGCCAGCGTCACACGCTGAAACTCAGCGCTCGCCTCTTCATCCAGGGTGCCGAACTGGCAAAGCAGGGTACCGGGCTCCTCATCGTGCAGAATCAGCATGATGCGTCGGCGGGTGCGCAGGCAGTCGAGAGTTATGGCGTCCGCAGGAATGCCTACATCGCGCATACCGCGACGCACTCCCACCACCGGGTTGATGTGCTGATGGGCTTCTTGAATGCGCGCGTGCGCCTCGCTGGTCTTATCAGACAGCGCTTTCAGGGGGTCTTCGGCCATTCGGAGCCGCCTTCCTTTATTGCAGTGAATTCTGTGTGCATTACGTCAGTCCAACGACACAATTCTAACGGACGGTGGCGCCAAAGCCGAATCGGCCCACATCCGGTGCGTAACGCTGCGCCGGCATGCGCCATACCAGTGCATGGAAGCGGGCGAACACCGGCCCAAACGGGCCTGTAGCCCGAGTCTTGGGGACCTCTCCCTACGGTATGCATTTTGCAATACGAAGTTTAGCGCGCTACCCACCACAAGGAAGAACAATGAGCCCACTGCTGTATCCTGCCGCCTTACTTGCCCACCCGTTCGGGCCCGGAGTGGTTATTGCTGGCCCTGCCCTGGCACTGATCACCGGAATGGGGCTGGTTATTTCAGGCTTTTCCTTCGCCGGGCTCATTGTGATGGCTGTGGCCGGGTACCTCACGACCGGTTTATTGACCCTGGCCCACAGCGAAGCCGGGACTTTGGTCGAGAGTTGCCAACGTCAGACACACAACATGGATTATCGCCTTCTCGACACACGCCTGAGCTTACTGGGCCCCGTCGCCCAGGCTTTCGCCAACACTTTGCGCGACGCCCAGCGCCGTGAGCAAACCCTGGCCGACCGGCTGGCGGAAATCGCCCACGCCACTGGCGAACTGTCCCAGAGCAGTGAACTCATCGCCCTCAGCGCTGGCGAGCAGCGTCAGGCATCGGCTGCAACCTCCGCGGCCGTTGAGCAGATGAGCCAGAGCGTTGCGGAAGTGGCGCGCAATGCCCAGTTTTCTGAACAGGCCAGCGAGCAGGTCAGTGACCTGGTCAGGGAAGGTGGCAGCCGCCTGGCCACCGCCAGCGACACCATCGGTGCAATGGCCGCCGAAGCGGAACAAACCACCCGGTTGATGACACAGCTGCTTGCCCAATTCCAGACCGTCACCACCATGACGGCCAGTATCAGCCAGATTGCAGACCAGACCAACCTGCTCGCCCTGAATGCAGCAATCGAGGCGGCCCGTGCTGGTGCGGCCGGTGGCGGCTTTGCCGTTGTCGCCAACGAAGTACGCCAACTGGCCAACAACAGCCAGCAGTCGGCCAGAGACATTGGCGCCAATATTGCGAATGTCAGTCAAAAAATCGAAGCCACTCACCGCCAGATGGATCGACTGCTGGGCCAGGTTCAGGACAGCGTATCCCACACCCAGGCGGTGCGGGATTGCCTTGAGCAAATACAAAGCCACTCCGTGCAAATGAATCAACAGGTCGCTTCCGTCGCACAGAACGCCCGGGAACAGGACCTTGCCATAGGCGAGATTGCCAGCCAGATCGATACCATGCACCAACGAATCGACGCCAACGGTCAGGCGACCGAAGAAACCGATCGGATTGTTCAGCATATCCAGGGACTGACCACAGCCCTCTCAGGGGCGGTTATTATGAAAGGAGCTCAGTGATGGAACTGCTCATGGCGGCCGCGTCTGTCCTGACCCTGGTGATTGTCGCCGTGCTGGTGATCCGGAAATCCCGGCGGACCCCGGCTAGACGGGCGGAAGGATTGCGTTTGCTGAAAGGCATGCGACACTTGCTGGAACACCTGCAACAGCACCGGGGCCTGACCACCGGATTCCTGGGCGGCGACCATTCCCTGAAACCAAAAATCGATCAGATCCGGCGGACGATCGCCGGCGATCTTAGCAATCTGGATGCCTCCAGCCTGTCGCACCACGACCGCTGGCAGGCGTTTTCAGACCATTGGTCAAGGCTTGAAGGCGCCAGCCTGTCATTGCCTGTGACGGATAACCTGAAACAGCATAATCAATTACTGGCCAATGTACTGCCACTGATTGAAGACATCGCGGCGCAGCATGCGTTGTTGTTCCTGACACAGCCCGGTGATGGTGTGGCAACGCTCTGGCGCGAATTGCTGTACACCACGGAGTGGCTGGGCCAGGCACGGGCGCTGGGCACTGGTATTGCCGCTGCAGGTCAGAGCACGGGCGTCGAGCGCATCCGACTGGGTTTTCTCTGTGAGCGCATCCGGGCACTGTCCACCACCGCCCACACCGACCTGGCCGGGCACAGCCAGACCGGCTCATTATCCCTGAAAGAAGCCAGCCAGACAGTCGCAACCCTGTTGTCGATTATCGACACCGAATTCCTGTCTGAATCAGCACCGAAGCTGCCCGCCAGCACGTACTTCGACCAGGCCACCAAGGCCATTGGAGCCCAGTTCGCGGTCGTTGATGAAATGCTCCTGGCATTGCAGCACCACGTCTGACCTGCGGCGGGCAAACACACGCCAGGGTGTTGCCTGACCGATCAGGACGCGCAGTGGCGCTTGCCCAAGAGGACACGGGCACCACCGGAACCGGTACGTTCAATGTGGCGCACCCCGGCGTCCAAGGCACACATCTCGCCGGCCTGAAAAGTCGTCACACCCTTCTCTGTGGCCAGCGTGAACGGGCCTTGCTGAACCAGAAGCAACACGTCGAAGGCATGGGTGTGCAAGTCACCATCAGCGTGGGGCTCGTAGTCTTTGACCAACGGCGCCTCGAACCCCTTGTCTCGCAGCAGTTGCCTGAACAGGTTTTCATTCACGTTCCAGTCCCCTTTTCCTCTTGAACAGCATCCACAATCGGATCAGATTGACGTTGATCAACCGGAATTGATCGAACAACAATCGACGAGTCCATTTATTATAAGATATTGAGTCGAAACCACCCCTGGAAGATATTGCCTGGATCCGATCGCGGCCGCTTCCCCTCAAACGGTTTCACACTGGGCGAGCATCAAGAAAACCGCTCCGGATTTTGGACAACAAATCGTCCTCTGCGGGTTTGTTTTACGCTAAGGTAGCCCCTCAACATGTCCCACAGGAGATTAGTCATGACCGCCCCGTCACTCAAGGAAACCCTCAGCAGCGCCGTAAAAGACGCCATGCGCAAGAAGGACAAACTCCGCCTTGTTACCCTGCGCATGGCTCAGGCTGCCATCAAACAGATCGAGATTGATGAACGCCGCGAGCTGGGCGATGAGGAAGTCTTAAAGGTGCTGGACAAGATGCTGAAACAGCGCCGAGACGCGGCCAGTCAATACGATGGTGCCGGTCGCGCAGAACTGGCCGACAAGGAACGGGCAGAAATGGTAATTATCGAAGAGTTCATGCCCGCCGCCCTTACCGAGGACGAACTGGACGGCCTGATCCATCAGGCGATCAGCGCCACCGGCGCGCAGAGCATGCAGGACATGGGCAGTGTGATGAACACCCTGCGGCCCCAGGTGCTTGGTCGCGTCGAAATGGGCCACCTGAGCAAAAAGGTTCGGGCGGCACTGTCAGGTTAACGCCGCTCGTTGCAACCCGCATTTTGCCAGGCCATGGCGGCCACATTCTGGTGACTACCATCGGGTTGCCACAAACGCATTCGCCGCACACTGACCCACGAGGTGTGCGGCGAATCCACAAGGCTCGCAAATCAGGTTACGATTGGCTCGCCACCGGCTGACCGGTCAAGATACCCGCCAGCGCATCGGATGGCTCTGCTTCAGTACGCCCTGATCGTCCCAGTCATCCCAAGCGGTAAATGGAATGCCCTGTTCATCACCGATGGTCATCAGCCGCTTGCCCCAGGCGGCTTTCATGTGCTCCAGCCGGTCCTGAAATGCAGCTTCTTCCTGATAACGGATACCACCGCCCTGGACGCCGTAGCTGACCTGAGGCGCCAATACTTCAAACCCCACGTAATAGAGCGAGGAATGAATGGGCCAGAGCCAATCCACCATATTCCCCGCCCGGCCAAACGGCATAAAGGCCGCCTCCGGCGAGCCAGTGGTGACGGAGAGTATCGCCTTCTTGCCCTGAAAGCAGCCGCGATTGTACCGCATGCTACCGGAGTAGAGCCCCCCATATACCAATACGCGATCAAACCAGCCTTTCAGCACTGCGGGCTGGGCATGCCACCACAGCGGGAACTGAAAGATAACAAGGTGCGCCCAGTCCAGCCGAGCGATTTCCCGCTTCACATCCTGCGACAACGTCCCCTTTTCGAAGTGGGCTCGCTGCTCCGTTAATGGCGCAAAATACTGATGATCTACCCGATCTGTGTAATGTGAAGCCCGCTCTACCGGATCAAACTCTTCACCGTACAGGTCATCCAACTCTACTGCGTGACCCGCACACTGCAGGTGGTGTATCGCAACGTTCACCTGGCCGCCATTAAAAGACGCTCGCTCTGGATGAGCCAGTACGATCAGCACGTTCATAATGCGTTTCTCCTGTTGCAAACGTTTTCTCGCGCATCGAATTGCTATTGCATCGCTTCAGGAACAGCCTATGCTGTTCTTAGGCGCACAGGAATTACCCAATAATGAGAATTGAGTTTGCATGGATGAACATCGTATTCGCTGGGATGATCTTCAGATTGTCCGGGCTATCTCAGAAACCGGTTCCCTGTCCGGTGCGGGCCGAAAGCTGGGCGTCAGCCACGCCACAGTGTTCCGTAGGCTCACCGATATGGAACAGCGTTTGGGCGTTACCCTGTTCGAACGGTCTCGCAGCGGATACACACCGAACCTGGCGGGCGAAGACCTCGCCGCCGTTGCGGCGCGAGTCGAAGCCGACATCGTGGGAGCAGAACGCCGGCTAGCCGGGCAAGACCTCAAACTTTCAGGCACCATTCGAGTGACCACCACGGACACCTTGTTCGCAGGGTTGCTCGCGCCGTTATTCAATGATTTTCGAGGGGATTACCCCGACATCGAGCTGGAAGTGGTGATTTCCAATCAGGTCCAGAGTCTGAGCAAACGAGAAGCAGACATTGCCATCCGTCCTACCCACAGGCCTCCGGAAACCCTGATTGGCCGACAAGTTGGAAACATTGAACAAGCCGTCTACGGCCAACGAGCACACTGGAAAAACACCCGGGTGCCTCTGAACAGACTGTCAGAGCACACCTGGACGGGCCCCGACAAACACATGGGCAACACCGCGCTCGAAGCCTGGATGACCCGGCAGGGACTGGCTGATCGGTGCAACTACCGCGTCGATTCCATGCTTGGCATGCAGACAGCGGTCCGCTGCGGGACCGATCTGGCGGTGTTACCTTGTTATCTGGGGGATCGGGACCCGGAACTCAGGCGGCTGACAACTTCCCTGCCGGAATTGGCCACGCCACTGTGGTTGCTGACCCACCCGGATTTGCGCCGGGTAAGCCGAATTCGCGTGTTACTGGAGGCCATTGGAGACAACACTCGAACCGCATTAGCGCAAGGGCAAACATGAGTCCTGGCAGATTGTGTGGAAACGGGAATCGGGCGACACTCATCCCGACTCGATTTGCTGACAGCAAGAAACATTCGGCACAGGCGTTTTATTTGGTTTGTGCCCACGCTTGGGAGCCGTCGCATACCTCTCAGGCAGCGCACCGTCGTGCACCACCCGCTTTGCCGCCATGATGATGGCCCTGGCCCAACCGCGAGTAAGGGTGAGAAGCATAACGCCAAAGGCATCCGGTTCCTGTTGATGCCGTTCAAGGAACTCGCCGGGAGTCCGGATCAGAAACGGTCCGGGAGGGCTGGTATCCAGAGCCCTTCGCTTACTATTTTTTGAACACGAGAAAGCCACCGGCCACGGCCGCGGCGGCGCCACCGATCAGATACCACATGGTTTCATCGGTGAACCGGCCGGTCAGTGATTCGGTGAGCTGGTTGCCGACAGACTGGCTGGCCTGATAGCCGAAATACAACAAGGCGATACCCACCACCAGCAACACCAATCCCACGAGCTTTGAACTTGCCATCGACATCTCCTTTCATGCGCTTTGCTAAAAATGGAAGCAAGCTTGACACCGGATCGGGTGATCGGCAAGTTCCGAACCTTGGTAGTGCCCGGTAACTGTCTGCAATGGCAACGATGGGAAGGTCGTCTCAGGTGGCGATGAGGCTTTGTGGCATCGAGAGAACCGGTCGGATTGGGCTGCGGCAAAACGTCCCCAACAGACGCAAGTTCCCCGCATGCTGCCATTACGTTGAGGCGGCCGGGTGTCGCGGGAGCCCACCCGGCCTTCCGCCGCGACGGCCTCTTACCCAGCGCCAGCTACCGGGCCATCCTTTGTAGCCGATGCTTCAGCTTCGGAGGGCCTGCCAGGGCCCCCGGGGAACAGCCCGGCAGGCCAGACGCCTGCTCCGAAGCTGAAGCATCGGCTACATTCGCTGACGGCAATGCTTGGCGACCCGTAGCAACGCCTGCGGTTTCATACCAAACCTCCCTGCATCTGACATTCCGGCCAGGCGTGCCGGTTTCTAGAGCCGTTCAATGGCCTTGAGCAGGGATGCAAAGGCCCGGGAGAATTGCTTCTCTGCTAGTTTGTCCAATACCCGCCCAAGAAGCGGAATCGTAATACGGCCCTCGGATATCCAGGTCACATGGGTGCCCTCACCTTCAGGCCGTAAAACAATCTCGCCCCGGGTATGCAACATGGGCAGCGGGCTCGATTTTTCGATGAGGAAATGCATCACAACCGGTCGCTCAAACCGGGTAATCCGTTCAGTCAGTTCGAGCGGACCGACACCGATCACACGCAGCGCGCCTGTACCGTTTCGCTCGGCTTCGCCCGCCTCCACCAGCACGGACGTATCGACACCGGGGAATTGTTGGTAGCTGGCATGGTCGGCGATGGCCTCAAAAACCGCCTCGATGTCTTTAGCGAGTGTGCGCTCAACCTGGATACAAAACATGGAGGCTCCTTAAACGTAAAACGGACGGCGGCACTTATCGTAAACGTCCGTGAGCACAAAACCCAGCCGGCCTGATGTACGGCTGAGGATCTCGTCCGGCGAACCCATACCCGATGCCGCCCTTGCCGGAACCCCGCACCCGCGATATACACTGCACGGAATCACTGTCTGAACAGGAATCGCCGTGAGTATCCCCAACCGCATTTATCTGGCCGGCCCGGAAGTGTTTTTCTCCCACGACGAGCACCGGGCCATTGTCACCGAGAAAAAACGCCTACTTGATGAATTCGGCCTCGTCGGCGTGGACCCGCTGGACACGGCACTGGCGTTCACCGCACAAGATTCAAAACAGGCGCGCGGATTCCGGATTTACCGGGCCAATCGCGAATTGATGGACGGCTGCGACGCCGTCATAGCCAACCTCACACCGTTTCGGGGCATCAGTGCCGATCCCGGCACCGTGTTCGAGGTGGGCTATATGATTGGTCAGGGCAAGCCGGCCATCGGCTTTACCCTGGATGACCGCAATTACCAAGCGCGCGCCGGGGCGACGCCAAACGACGCGCAGGGGTATGCCATTGAAGATTTCGAGCTGAGCGACAACCTGATGATTGAGTGCGGAATCACCGAGTCGGGTGGGCGGGTTTTTACGGCCCAAGGCGGCACAGAACACCGCTATTTTACCAGTGAACTGTTCCAACGCTGCGTTGAAGCTTTGCGGAGTGGATTTACGGATTAGCACGGTGTGATCGCGTCGTTTTTGATAGGCTGGCATTCATCGGGTGGCGTAGCGGCCTCATGGATTGGCAGCGTATTGCACGGAGCACCGCCGAGACACAGACCCACACAAAACGCCCGGATGGTATGAAATCAGACCACCGGTGATAACCAAGGATATGAGCCTGAGTACCATGCCAGCCAATGTAACAACCCGGATACTGCTCCGGTCCAAGCGCCTGAATATCTACCTGGTCCGTTACGCCCAGGGCCACAAGGTAGTGCCCCATGTGGACATGATTGCCCAAGGTCGCCTGTACAAGCTCAATTGTGTGCTGAAAAAGCCCAAGGCGGGCGGTGAGTTCGTGTGTGAGAAGAATGTGTTCAACCTGTTTGGCCGGGTGATTCTGTTCCGACCCGACTTGTATCAGCACCGGGTCTCCAGGATCGAGCGCGGAAACCGGTGGCTGCTGAGCTTTGCCCTGACGGCCCGATAATCCACCTGTGCTGGCGCGCGGCGGGCTACCAGATACCGGGCCTGCCTCACAGCAGTTCAAACACGTGCAGTGTGTTTTCAGCGGCGCCTTGTCTCTCACCCTTCGCCGCCTGTTTGTCCATCCAAGCCATAACGAAAGCCCACCACCCAACTAACGGCAATCCAAATCCCGGGCGCGTTGCCAGCTCGATGGCTTGCCCCCCACATAGCGGAAACGGCGGGCCCTGATCCGGCCCTGCTTATCCCTCGCAAGGCTGAACGACACCTTCCGGTTCGCAACCGGCCGCCCAGAGCCCAGGCAACCCCGAATGTGAGCAAAGACCTTGTCTTCGCCTGCATCCGGCGAGAGAAACCCAAAGCCTTTGGCGTCGTTCCAGGCGGTTAACTGTCCAGTGTTGTTCGACGTGTTCCGCCCGCCAGTGTCTGTTTTACTATGCCACTGTTTTGCTACGCCGCTGTTCCACTATTTCGCTACGTGGCCCACGTAAGCCGCGACAAAGGCGGTTTCCTGGAATACTTTCAGCCCCGTCTGCGCAAAGGCGATTGGCAATGGGTTTGCGGACAGCGTGGCTTTGATCAGCGCCGGCGGGAGCATTGTGACGTCTAAATCCGTATCTGAAATCAACTGAATAGCCGCCTCCAGCTTGAAACTGATGGCACCACCGGCAAACTTACCTTTGGGCATACGCTCTTTTATCGCAACCTTACGAACCTCGTAGTCGACCATCAGTTCCGCAAAAGACGTCTGGAACTCCAACAAATCTGCCCGGGAATGATTCTTCTTCAACGTCAGCTTGCGTACCTTGCATTCCGGTAAACTGAACTGCCCTTGATCCAGATTCAGCAGACAAACAACGGCATCGCTGCCGGTCAGCTCAACACCACATACAATCATGTCTGTTCCTCAAACCGCGTTAACCACAACACTTCTTGAATTTAAGGCCACTGCCGCAACTGCACGGATCGTTGCGCGAAGGCATTTTTTCGTGTTGAACGGTCGCACCCTTGTTTAGTATCGCGGTCAGTTCCGAAACGGATTCTACCGCACCCTCGCGGGTGTCGAGCGTAATATCAGCATGCAATTTGGCCTCCGCCACCAGCGCCTCAACTTCGTGCCGGCGTGCTTCACTGGTGACCACCAGGGTTAATGGATGCTTCTTGCTGCCACTCTTTTTACTGGCGTTGGTCTGAAAGCCACCATAAGACGTGTGGTGCTGACGCGCATCCTGCCGGCCCTTGAAGAAAAATTTATCTGACATACTAAAACCCTGGTGATTGAAAGAGGGAAAGCGAGCGTTCACGGAACGACTGACGACCGTCGACGCGGACTCCTTTTAGCATGCTTATGGGATTGGTTATATAGCGAGGTGGGGAAAAATGAATCGCCAGCCACAATGCTGGCTCAGGCCCGGTCACCGGAACTGGCGCGTGTAGCGTAGTGGTTGTCTGAGAGGCAATGCAGTTCCCTCTTCATCGCTTGAAGTGCCGGGCAACCTGCAACACTGCAGGTCTTGAACAGCCATCCGTTGGGGCTGAATCGTTTTGCACCAGAAACGGACTTACGGACAGATTCGATCACATTACATCAATTCTGTCCGTATGCGCCTCTCGGAATCCGAGCCTAAGTTTCAGGCGGCGTTTTCCTTCCGCCACGCCAGTTCATTGCGGATGGTGGCCTTCGGCTGAAGCATCGCAAAGTGGATGTCGGCGATTTCCTTACCATCCTTTAATCGCTGCACAAAGTCAGGATTGGCCAGCGCCTTTTTGCCCACTGCCAGCAGGGCATCCGGGTAGTCGCCGGCCGCATCGTGGAAGTTGGTCTCATCGATGCCGCCGTTCACGATCAGGTCCAGGCCTTCCACGCCCGCGACCACATCCGCGAGGGCGAGATCCCCGTCAATGAACGGTGTGCGACGAACGTCCCCATCCGTGGTGTGGATGAAATCCACGCCGGCATCACGAACGGATTCAACGATGCGCTGAAACCCGGACTGCCCTTCTGGGAATTGATAATCGGGATCCGTCACGGTCACCTGAGAGAGCCGGATACCGACCGCAAAGTCAGGACCGACGGCCCTACGAACCGCTTTGACGACCTCGACGACCAGGCGCAAACGATTGTCCAGACTGCCCCCGTAATTATCATCTCGCTGGTTGAAATGGGTGCTGAGGAACTGGTGCAGCAGGTAGCCATTGGCGCCGTGTAACTCGATGCCATCAAAACCCGCGGCTTTGGCATTGGCGGCCGACTGCGAAAAGCCGTCAATGGCAACCTGAATGTCCGACGCGGTCATCGCTTCGGGGGTTTGCCATTCTTTCTGGTCACCGTAAAACCCCAGAGGTGCACCTACCGGCACCACCGCGCTCGGAGCCAACGGCTGATCGGTGAAGCGATTGGCCTGGAACTGGGCACCGGCGTGCATCAGTTGTACAAATATTTTGCTGCCTGCTTCGTGCACGCGATTCACGATGGTTTGCCAGCCAGCGACCTGGCTGTCACTGATCATCCCCGGCTGATTGGCATAGCCTTGGCTGGCCTTATCATCGGTGTAGGTACCTTCGGTGATAATCAGGCCGAAGCCACCTTTTGCGTAGGCTTCGTAATGGTCCGCCATCAAATCGTTCGGATCGCCGTTGACCTCCGCACTGATGCGAGTCATCGGCGCCAAGGCAAACCGGTTTGGCAGGGTTTGAGAAGCGAATTTGTTTGCTAGCATCACATTACTCATCGGGAACACCTCATCTCTGACTTGTCTTTATCTTGACCGCATTGTCAGGGTGTGCCGGAGCGCTTGAAAGCGGAGAATATCGAAGAAACCAATCAGAATATTTGAACCATGCCCAAAGCGGGTGCCGGTTCACACGGACATTTCCCGGCCACACCCTCCCCCCGCAGCAGGCAGGCGTTTCGGTGATGGCCCGGCTGGACCACCTGACAGCTACGTCCTGAGCTTCCGTCGCATGCCCCGACGTCCTCGGTGGGGTGGGCGTAGTATTGATGGGACGGTAGTACTCCTAAAGACGGTGTAAGTAGCAGGAGTCCTTGACCATAAAAGCGCTTGAACTGCGAAGGTTCTGTGGGGCACCCAAGAGGAGATTTTCAGGAACCCTCAGCGCCAGGTTTGCTCCAACACCAAGGTGGCCATCGGGCTAACAACAAAGACGTACTCGGAGTACGACCATGGTTCAGCGTGTTGTGAAAGTCCTGGTTTGTACTGGCATTGTTTTCCCCCTTACCCTATGGGCCGCCCCCCAGCCGTTAATCTCTTCCCATGTTGTCCGCGATGACACGGCCAAAGGCAAAATGGCCACCATGTTCAAATCGGTGGTTGAAGAAAAACTGGGCGACAAATACGAAATCATCATTCATTCGAATTCCTCTCTCATGAACGATGAGGAAGTGGTCGACGCCGTCGCCGGGGGAACCATCCCTTTTGCGGCACCGGCGCTCTCGAAATTCGACCGCTACACGCAGCAACTGAAAGTATTCGATCTGCCCTTCCTGTTCCCCGACATCGACGCGGCGAACTGCTTTCAGAAGAGCCCAACCGGGCAAACCCTGCTCACCCGTATGGAATCATCCGGTGTTTTAGGGCTCGGCTATCTGCACAACGGGCTGAAGCAGTTAACTGCGACGCGGCCCTTCAGCAAGCCGAGCGAATTGTCCGGTCTGCGATTTCGGATCATCTATTCCGATGTCCTGAAGAAGCAATTCGAAATTATCGATGTTGAGCCAGTGCCAATGGCCTTCTCGGATGTCTACCAGGCGCTGGCTGACAATCGAATCCAGGGACAGGAAAAACACTTGGTCGAACACCTTTTCCAAAGTTTTTTATGAACACCAGCCCTACATGACGGCATCCAAACACGGTGTTCTGGATTACATGTTCATCACCAACACGACGTTCTGGAACGGTTTGACTCAGGACGAGCAACGGTTGTTCCGCTACGCCATGAATATGGCCTTGCGGTATGGCAACGCCGTGGCCAAGGGCCTTAACGACCAGAGTGAACTGAAACCCATGAAACGTGTCACTGTGCTCGAACCGACACGGCAACAGCTGGCCGTCTGGCAGTCCGCAATGAAGCCGCTGTGGCAGGAATACGAGCCGGTCATTGGCGCCGACATACTGAAGGCAGCACAACAGGCAGAAGAGGTAACGGCAGCAAGCGCGAACTGATCAACCCTGATTGTTGTCAAGACCGCCTGACCGATTGTCAGGGCATTGGAAAGAAGCCAGCAACGGATTGCTGGCTTCTCTGCTTCAGGGCTGAAGGATCTGTCGGTCTGGACCGTTCGGAAACCCCTGTGTCAGTGCACGGGTTCCAACCGTAAACGACCCACAAAACGCGGTGTCAGCCACTGGCAATTAACGGCCTGTCCCGACCTGCCCCGTCACCTCACCCGCACAGCCATGAACTGACGGTAGAGCCCACTCCCGACAAGCACATTGAACGGAAAGGTTACGCCGGAAAATACCAGCCTTGTCAGCCCGATGTCGGCTGCTGGAATCGCGCAACGTATTGCCACCGACGCTGCGGTGCAGGACACGCTGTCAGTGATTACCGCCAGCACAACGATGGTCCCGGCGCACGGTCAGTTCGCTTTGGCCAGGTAAGGCCGCGTAGGTTGATGCAGCGACGGCAACCCATCGCCCCTTACCGGACCTTGAAGCGACGAATCAGGGTATTCAAATCTTCCGCCATGTTGGCCAGAGACTTACTGGACTGGTTAACCTTTCCGATGTCCGCTGCCAGCTTATCGATGGCGCCACTGCTCTCCTCGACGTTCTGGGTCATTTCGGAGGCCGTGGCTCGCTGTTGCTCCGTTGCACTCGCAATTTGCGTCGTCATCTCAACGATTCTATTGACCGCCGACAGTATGTCCGACAGGGCAGAACCGGATTTACTGGCTTCCTCAGAGGCCTCACCCGCCAACTGTTTGGCTTTGCTCATGTCAACCACGGCACCGGCGGCGCCAGTCTGCAGATTTGAAACAATCCGCTCGATGTCGACCGTCGAATCCTGGACCCGTTTGGCCAGACCGCGAACCTCATCGGCAACAACCGCGAAACCGCGCCCGGCTTCGCCGGCACGGGCCGCCTCAATGGCAGCGTTCAGGGCCAGCAGGTTGGTTTGCCCTGCGATGTTCTGAATGACCTCCAGGACGCTGCCGATCTCGCCGGATTCCTTTTCCAGTTGCTGGATACGCTGTGAACCTTCCTCAACCTGTTTGGCCAGATTGGCGACGGCCTTGATCGCAGTGGCAACCGTTTCCTGCCCCAGGTCCGCCAGCGACGCCGCCTGACGCGCCGACTCATCCGTATCGGTGGTATTGGACGCGATTTCCTCTGAGGTGGAGACCATCTCCTGCATCGCAGCCGATACTTGGGTGATCTGGTCTCGCTGGTGCTCGGAGTTGTCGGTGGTTCGCTCGGTGATACCGGACAGGGATTCAGATTCCGTGGTGAGCTGCCGTGACGAGGTGACAATTCGGGTAATGGTGTCTTCCAGGGTTTCCAGGAACGCATTCACAGCGCCAATGAAGTCACCGATCTCGTCCGGGCGGCCACCGGTCAGGCGGGTCGTGACATCGCCGTTATGTTCACTGATCTCCTTGAGGTAATCGAGTATCTCCCCCCTCGCGCGCTTGACACTTGAGCCCATCAACCGACTCATCAAAAGTGCAGCAATGAGGCCAAGCACCACCGAAATAGCAAAAGCGGTCAGGGTGAACTTCAGTGCAAGCGCCGTTTCCATCTCAGCTTCGTCTGCTATGTCCTCAAGTGCTCCGAAAACACTGGTCTCCAGATCGCGGGCCATCTTGGCGATGTCGGGCCCCAGCACATCCAGCTTTTGAGTTTTCACGGTAAGAACCGTGTGCTGATAGGTCAGCAATTCCTTGACCGACAGCCGGTACTTTTCGAGATTTTCCAAAGCAGTACCGAGATAAACCTTAATGAATTGGGGGCCGTTATCCGCATCGATCAGGCCCAGATCATCGGCCAGATCCTCAATGGCATATTCCAGGGTTTTCTTTGACGATTCTTCGCCATCGGCAAAATAACGCTGCGCCGCCAGTCTCATCATCAGGGCATCGTGCAGCAGCTGTTCCAGTACGGTTCTTAGTTCGCTTTCAGGGCTTCGGTTGGCGATGCCATTGAGCGCCATTCTCAGCGCCTCTGAGGCGCTGGGGCCATAGATATCCAATTCATTCCTGATAATCGACAGTACCCGTTTTTTAGCCGGTACGAGTTCGTTTTTGAACGCATCCACATATTGGACAGTCGCTTGTTCGATGTCATCGACAAGGCGGGCACGCTCGGGATTCTGGATATTTTCCTGAGCGTTCTCAATGTTCCTGGAGAACTCCTCTTCCAGTTCCTGAAAGGTGGTCAATAATTCCTCATTGCCGGTGGAGTAATAATCGAAAACCCGCAATCGCATCCGGTAAAGGTTGATAAGCGCATCGGTGGCCACCGCCGTGTCAGGCGCAAGATCCCGTGCGACGGTATTCATGCGTTCATCCAGCAACTGGAATTCCCTGACACTATAGAAAGTGACAAATGCAAAAAGCAGCAGAATAAAGATGGGGGCGGCGAGAAGCTTTCCCGGCACCCCGAATTTACGTTCCACAGTGTCAAACACAGAAGCGGTCACAGGTCTTCCTTTTGTAAAGTGTCTCAGACTTTGATTATCGACCGTTGCGCAAATAACTGGAGCTGAAAAGCAAGAAATGTTCGAGGGTATTGGGCCTTGAGCCTGCCCGGTTCGGATCGATAGCGACTAGGCCAGGTTATTCACCACCTCCGCTCATACCCGGCGATGGTCGCGGACATCCGCACGACGTTCCCCGCCCCTTCGTTGAGCCACTTTCTCCATTTCAGGCGACTACATAGATACTGTCTTGTCTGCCCCTGTTTCCGAATTCGCAGCATCCCCCGCTGCTCACTTCCAAAGTCGAATCGAGGCCGGGCAATGGGGTCTGGCTGACGGGGCACGAGGCACTGAAATTAGCTCTTTTGGCTAATGTACCGATCACACACATTAACCAATACTAAATTCTGTATACCAACCTCGAATGCCTGTGGGCGTTCATTGTGGACACCCCCACAGCCAGGCAGTGAACTTGGCCGCCAGTAGCCCCACCGCCTGTGAGAGCCGGCCAGAATATTGCTACCGGACGGGGCTCCAGCGGTGCTCAAAAAAGTACCGTTACCACACACTATCGGAGAAGGTTATGAGCATCAGAAGCGCGCTGTCGGTTCTCGCCGCCCTTGCAATGACATTACTCGCCGGACAGGCGCTTAGCCAAACCGGCGTCGAGCAGCTTAGTGAAGTGACCAAAAATGAAACCTGTACAACGTGTACAGGCGATGCCAGCGCGCTCTATAACGCCCTGAATCCGGAATCCGAGAGGTTTTATTACTTCTACAACGCGTTTCTGGGAGAAGGCAAAGTGCTCACGCTGGATGGCAACAATCGCCTGATGATGGCGGCCAAGAATTCCAACCACACCAACACGCGCCAGCAGTGGAAAATAGTGATAGCGAACGATGGCTACGTTCATCTCTGGAACAAGGCGCTGGGGGATACCCTCAGAGTCGACAGTGACACGGCCAAACCTCATATGGCCGGCAGTGGGGGCTACAGCGGTCAGTTCTGGTACATGGAGGACGCACACAGCGGCTGGAGCCGAATATCGAATTCGTATCAGGGGCGGAACAAAGTACTCGATACCTACAACGCCGCGGGCAACTATGTCTTCCTGGAAGCCAAAGCCAAAAACACATCCGGGACCTTCTGGAAATTCAGCCTGGTCCCGAGCCAGTAAACTGGCGTCGGGTTCAGCGGAGTTTCACCCCGTAGGCATTATGATTCAATAACAACAGGCAGCGTCGGCTGCCTGTTGTTATTATGAACTCTCCGGAGGGATCCCGCGCGAAGGCCAGATTAAGATCAATCTGACCCCTGCAATTGCCACCCTTTGGTTATGGTTTAACGACTAAACTAATTGACAGGACGTTCCACAAATTCAGCCTCAAGGAGGATGATCCGATGGTTGGAATCTCCAGATCTCATTGGGTCGCAGCCGGACTTCTGGTAACTGCCAGTATTACTAGCCTATGGCTACGCACACCCTTCCCGGACGATGAGACACGCTATCTTTCTTGGCTTGGGAAATGTGGCTGCGGGGTGATTTTATTCTCCCTACCCTCAACGGAGAACCTTACTCTCACAAACCGCCCATGCTTTTCTGGCTCATCCACGCCGGCTGGGCCACGTTCGGTGTCAAGGACTATACGCCCCGCCTGATAGCCCTTGGCAGTGCCCTGTTTTCCCTTCCCCTGATTGCCTACATCGCCCACTGCCTCCGGCCAAACCATCCCCGGGCTAAAGACTTTGCACCGCTGATCCTGGCGAGTTTCCTGTGCTGGCTGGCGTACAGCACGACCGTCATGTTCGACCTCCTGCTGGGGCTCTTTACGCTGGCGGCCATCGCCGCAGGCCTCAGGGCAACCCTTGCGCCCCGTCTCGGCTGGTTTGTGGTGTGTGGTGCGATGCTTGGCGCGGGGATGTTGACCAAGGGTCCGGTTATCCTGCTGAATTTGCTGCCGGTGCTGATCCTCATGCCGTGGTGGCGCTTTTCGGCGCATCGAATCCCGCTGCTTTACTGGTACGGCGGCCTGGCCCTGGCCATCATAATCAGTGCAGCCTTAATGCTGGCCTGGGTCTATCCGGCGGTCGAGCGCGGCGGTCCGGCCATTGAACATGCGTTGATCTGGAAGCAGACCGCCAGTCGCATGGCGCATTCCTTTGCCCACCCCCACCCCTGGTATTGGTATCTGTTGCTACTGCCTGCGTTATTTTTCCCCTGGGGCGTGCTGGCGTGGAAGAAAGTCTGGCGGGGACGCCCGTGGAAAGACCAGGGAGAACGGTTTTGCATGGCCTGGTTTGGTGTTTCCCTGACAGCATTTTCAATGATCAGCGGCAAACAGTTTCACTACCTGATACCGGTAATGCCCGCTGTTGCCCTGTGGCTGGTCAGGCGATACGCAGCGCGACCCATCGGCCGGCGAAGCCTTCTTGTCGTGGGCACTGTTTTGATTCTGTTTGGCCTGATGCTGCTTTTTTCGCCTGAGTGGTGCGAACTCAGCGTGAGTGGCAAAGCGTGCAAAGTAACCCCACGTCTGGGCGCGGCCCTGCCCCTATTGCTGGGATTTTTCCTGTTACGGGCAAGTCAGGCCGGACGGGAGAGGATGGCGTGGCTGGCGGCAGTGCCCACAGCACTTTTGCTGGTCCTACTGACAAATTTCGCGGTCTTCTCCCCGCAACAGAACGTTCAACCCATCGCGAACAGGGTCAAGCAGCTCCAGGACGAGGGGGCCACCGTCGTCAATGTGGCCAAGTACCATGACCAGTATCAGTTTGCCGGGCGGCTGGAAAAACCATTGGTGGTACGTCGACAGCCTGCACTCGCTCGCTGGGTTCCGAAACATCCGGATGCCTATCTGATCTTTTACGTCGACGATGCCCGGAATCCGCTGACCGGCATCGCCGACGCGGTTTATCCCTACCGCAGCAAGTTGGCACTGATTGTGCCCGCAAAAGCCTGGCTGGCGCAAAACCGGCACATAGAACCGGGCTGATGGATAGCCCCCGTAACATGGGTCCCACTCAAGCCTGCTGTTCACTACCGGGCCTGAAATAAAACGGTCCCGGTTTTCCGTCAACAACAGTACCGTCGTACTCCGTTTAACACTTCGGGTGCAAAGAGTGGGCGGGGAACACCGGCACCACCTCCCGGGCCAGCTCATCCACCACCTCGTCTGCCGGTCGCCGGCTGTAGCGCAGGATGAACCCCACGTGGTTAACGCCAATCTCCTGAAGGCCACCGAGCAATTGTATGAGCCAGTTCCGACCCAATCGGTAGCCGAGGTGGATAGGCTTGGGCGACGTGTCCGGATCTTCGGCAAGATCAATGTACAGCGACTGCGCCACGGGTTTTTCCAGGTGTGCGCCGGCTTCATGAACCGACTGGCGCCAGTTGGCCATTACCCGGGCCATCTCCGGCAGGGGTCTTGGATGGGTGAGCCAGAAATCCGCGTGCTCGGCCACCCAGGCGGGGGATTGGCGGGCAGCGCCGGTCACCCCTAATGGGAGGCGGCCGTGCACGGGCTTCGGCACCAGGTCCGCCCCGGACAGCTCACCCAGCGACGTGCGAAGAATCGGGTAGGTCTCTCCCAACAGCGCTTCCAGATAGCGGAACGCCTCCCGGAAATGGTCGCCGCGCTGGTGATGATCGACCCCGAACGCCGGAAATTCGATGGCCCGGTCACCAGAGGCCAGCCCCATCACCAGGCGCCCGCCGGACAGCGCATCCAGCGATGCCGCCGCTTTGGCCAAATGGATCGGGTGCCGCAGTGGCAGAATCAGCGAGCCCGTGGCCAGGGCTGCGTGCTTTACATGAGGCAGCATGTACGTCATCCAGACCCAGGGGTCCATGATCTGACCCACATCCCCAAAGTTCGGATCGCGCAGCGGTACGTCCCGGGTCCAGAGCGCGGCGAATCCCGCCTGATCAGCCCGCGCGGCGAGTGCGGTCTGGTCGTCCAGTACCGGCATGTCACTGGCGTAAGCCGCAATCGGAAAAAACAGGCCGCAGGTCAGCTTTCGGGGTTCAAACATGCGTCGGAACCCGGCATTGGTGGGCGCTGACAACAGCGAGGGGTGGGATTGAGCGTGGTTCATGCGGCGACTCCTGGCACGTTTTACCACCAACGTGTCACAACGCCGGGGCATGCACCAGTCAACCCAAGTAGCAGTTGTACCCGACTTTGTGATGCCCGCCGGTATTCAATCCAGACTCTGGGTGAGCTTTGGCCATTACTCCCCTACGACGGTAACCGGTCCGGCGGCGTGCCTGACGATCTTCTCGCTTACGCTGCCAAGCGTAAGGCTGCGCACCGCTGAATAGCCCCGCCGGCCCAGCACCAGATGGGTCCCTGGATGAGCGTGCGCGTATTCGAGGATTTCATGCGCCGGATCACCGTTCAGGAGGATCTCTTCCGCCGGGGAGACGCGCCCACAGAGGGCGTCCTTTGCAGCATCGAACACTTCGCGACCGTACCTTCGCTTTTCAGCCTCGATCCGACTGGGCTCCACACCGGCAACCATCATGACCGATGACTTCGAATAGGGATAAACAGATAACAGCTTCAGCGGCTTGCCCGTGGCTTCAGCCAAATCGGCCGCCAGGTCTGCCGCGTCAAGTGATTGATCCGAACCATCACAGGCAACCACAATGCTTGGAGATTCCTTGTCCATGAGGACACCTCCTTCCAAAAGCGTGTATTGCCAATCTACCATTTCTTCTGGCGCGGCAGGGTTGACTTGGGTCAACCCTGCCGCGCACGGAGAGAGATCGCGCCACCCTTGCCCACCCCTATACTGGCGTTGTAAACCTACGCTTTCGTGCCGGTTGGCACCGGCACCAGAAGGCGAGGAGGGCCGAATGGATCCCCTTACATCAACCTGACGCATCGCGTGTTCAACGCCTTTGGTTCGTTTTCGCTTGCCGGGTTACACCAGCGCGCCGTTCACGATGGCCCGCAACTCCTGGCGGATCGGGTAAGACGATGAGGGGATCAGTTGCGTCAGGAAGATCACCACCAGTTCCTCCACCGGATCGATAAAAAAGTTGGTGCTCGCCAGGCCACCCCAACCGAACTCGCCGACCGATCCGTTGGTTTGGGATTTGGCAACGTCGGTCTTGACCGAAAAGCCCAGGCCAAAGCCACTACCGGCGTAAGGTGTCTCACTGAACGCACCGACGGACAGGCCTGGCAGATCCTGATTACCGGGCAGGTGGTTGCTTCGCATGAACGCCAGGGTTTTACGTCCAATAATTCGCCGCCCCCGGAACTCCCCGCCCTGACACAGCGCCTGGGCAAAGTGGAAATAATCATCAACGGTGGAGACCAGCCCGCCGCCGCCAGATAAAAACGTGCCCTTGCGCCGGTATGGGGATTTGTCCGGATCGTCCTGCAGCTTGAACCGATCACCGGGCTGGTACTGGTAGCAGGCAGCGAAACGGTCAAGCTGATCATCACTGACCTGGAAACCGGTGTCAGGCATGTCCAGGGGGTCAAAGATGTGCTCACGCAGATACTCATCAAATGGCTGGTCCGCCAGCAACTGCACCAGATACCCCAACACGTCCGTGCTGACGGAATAATTCCAGGCCGTACCTGGCGAGAATTCCAGCGGCAGTTCCGCCAGCTGACTGACCAGTGATTCCAGCGTCAGATTGCGGCTGCCATCAAGCTTTAACTCCCGGTAAGCCGCATCGACGTTCGTGCGGTTCATGAACCCGTAGGTCAGACCCGACATATGGGTGAACAGGTCGCGAATGGTCATGGTGCTCGTCGCAGGCGTGGTCAGGAAATTGGGATAGACACCGCTTTTATACACCCGCAGGTTCTTCCAGGCCGGAATGTACTTGTGGACCGGATCATCCAGCAAAAACCGCCCCTGCTCATAAAGCTGCATCATGGCGATGGAAGTGATGGGCTTGGTCATGGAGTAGATGCGAAAAACAGTATCCCGACGGACCGGCTTGCCACGCTCGACATCCATCAGCCCCTGGGCTTTGACATAGGCGATTTCCCCTCGCCGGGCCACCAGCGTCAACGCGCCCGGCAATTTCCCGGGCTCAATGTAGCGCCGGTTAAGGTGGCCTTCGATGTTGAGCAACTGGTCCGGTGCCAAGCCGGCAAGCTGTTTGAGTTCCGTCATAGAGGGGCGCCCTTGTCGTTTGAAATTCGCATCAATGGGTCGCTATTAGACACTGTTCCTGGAAGTCACCGCCAGCCATCAACGTCAAAAAAATTTAAAGCCGGGCGCGCGAAATGCCAACAAAGCCGGGGCAGTCTCACTTTTTGACGCAGGGGGTCATCTTGGCATGACCCTGTTTGAATTCAGAGCCCCGCGCCCGAGCAGGCCATTGCAGCCATGGGGACACACTTTGCCGCCCTCTGGCGTGTATTGGCTGGCGCTATCTCTTCCGGCCTCCGGCACTGATGCCCGGTTTCTCCAGTTGCGTTTAACCACGAGTCCGCAACTGATGTGACGGCCGACATTCTGAAAAAGTCACGCTAACGATCAGTAAACAAATTTCAAGCGGGTCCCCCTCACCGATTACATCGTTAGCGAATTTTACGATGTAATCGGTGAGCTCATTGTCAACAGGTGGGTCAGGCGGAGAGGACCGATTGACAGATAACGTCGGCTTTAATTTCTCAAGTGCAACTTCACGGACACTTCTGCTGGCTGCAAAGGGGACAGCGGCCAAACGAGGCAGGCCATGCCTTTATCCCCCTGCCAGGTCCGAACCGTCGCGGGTCTCACAGAATCCAGTCCCTCACCTCACGGTATACCCCGCTGTCGTAGAGAAACCAGTTGTGGGAGATGCAGGCGGTACGGTTATTTGATGCGCCTTTCAGGAGAACGCTGTCATCCGGGTTGATGATCTCATCACAGGAGGACCACCAGGTGCCATAACGCGCCTCGCCCGGCGTCTCATTACCTTGATTGAGATTGGCCAGAAAGCCCGAGCCAGGCCGCATTTCGAAACACGATGAAGACAGGCAGCCAAAGGCCCAGTTGGTGCCATGGTTCGGGCCGGCCAGGGACACCCAGGCGTCGACCTGCGCATCGCCCTCAAGAAACTTCAGGTAATAACGCGATGACAACCCGCCCATGGAATGCGTGATGATATCCACCTGATCCGCCCCCGTGAGGGCCAGAAGGTCCTGAACCCTATTACGAATGTCTTCCGCCGTGCTGGCGTTGGACTGGTTGTAGTTATAACTCCAGGACGCGAGGTAATCCGCCGGCCAGCCATCCGCTTCGAAGCGACTCCGCATGCTGTCCCAGACACTTGCGCCCGAAGCGTAGCCATGTACAAACAAAATGGGGTTCAGGGCGCTGGCTGCTTCGCTACCAGGCTTGGCCGCATGCGACGGAGCGGACAAGACCCAGCAACTCACAGCCAGGATCAGGGATGTGACGAACACAGTTCTGAACATAATGATTCGCCTTTTTGTTGTTGGGTTCAGTGACGCGCTGAACAAGTGTTCATAATTTAAACGCATCTGTGAATCGCCCGTTTGGGGGATACGCTCACCGTTCAACAGCATCGCCGAACGACAACGTGTCCGACCGGTAAACGGTCCGGATGAAGTACTGGCTTTATTCGCTCAAGACGCTGGCCGAACAGATAGTGGCCGTCGGCGGGGTGGGTTTGACCGGCAGCAGAACGTGGCGGGGTATCAGGCAATAAGCGCTGGTGGCGATACCGCAGTGCTCCGAATATTTCGCCACCAACCTGTGCACAAGATTCACTTATAAAGATGTCAGGCCGCCAATGAAAACATGAATTACATCTTATTTTTCATGATGTTACGATATTTTTCTTGCCTCATTTAAAACAAAAGGTAGTCTGTCGCGCGCTAGTTATTAGCTCACTTATCAACTCCTCGGATTAGGAACGATCCATGAAAAAACTGATCATCACCTCCCTTGCCACCGCCACACTGCTCGGCGCATCGTCGGTTCAAGCCAAATTCAATGTGGACACAATTTTGACGAACTGGGAAGAGCGGTCCTACGCTCAGGCCAAACCCGGCTTTGCCGATGTTGGCTTGGCAGACAGCGCACTGACGTTGACAGCCACGGCTGGCCTTAAGACACCGAGCATCCATCCAAATCTGGCCTTCGAAGCGGACCTGCTGACGACCATTGTCGATGGCGAGTCCAGCTTCAGTACTCCGGTGGGTAACACAACCGTCAAGGCCAGCGTCTTTGGTTTGGGTGGTTATGCAGTTGGCAATTACTATGACCTGCCGGTCGAAAACCTGGTGCCGTTTGTTCGTGCCGGCTTGGCCTATACCAGCGTCGACATCAGTAGCAGCTATGCGAGTGCGTCGGGCAGCAGCTTCGGTCTCGGTCTGGGTGTCGGTCTTCGTTACAGCGTAGATAACAGACTTAACGCCATCGTTGATTTCACCAGTACCGACGTCGACGTTTTCAGTGCAGGCGTTCAGTACAGCTTCTGATGAGCTGACTCGCGTGTTTCAGTAGCCTCGTCGCCTCCCTTGAGGCTACTGATTGTTTCCCTCGCAATTTTGACACGGGGTTTGATGACCTCACCAAACCCCGTGTCGACCGCCTAAAACCGTCCAGTTCCAACAACCTCAGTGGGCTGGCCAACAGCCAGTGATTCCTTAATACGAACTCGGCCGCAGTTGAACACGTAACGAGTCATGCGAGCGGAGGCTTCGTCAATCCGGACCGACTCTGCATCCTCCGTCGCACCGCCCAAGTCCTTCTGTGCCGGTCAACAGCCTTTTTATTGGCGTTGTCTGGACCGTAATGAATCTGGATTGATCAAATTGAATTCAATTCGCCCACTTAATCGGTACGATGTCATACATGATCAATGTGAAAGTACGGGGCCTGTGCAGCCAAATGGCGCTGCCCCTCCAATAATAAGCAACCAGGTGGAGTGAATATGTCTACTCAAGTGATTCTTCCTCGTATCATGCATATTGGCGAAGGGGCTTATCAACAGCTTCCCAGCGTATTGGCGAGTCTGAACTGCAGTCGCCCATTGATTATCACCGACAAGATGATGGTGGAACTGGGCTACGCGGGCCGCATCCTGGAGTGCCTGTCGAGCCACAGCCTTTCGGCGGACGTGTTCGATGACACGGTACCCGAGCCCACGGTTAGCTCCATACAGGCGGGCGTCGAACAGGTCCGGAACGGGGATTACGACTGCATCATCGCCTTGGGGGGCGGAAGCCCGATCGATAGCGCCAAGGCAATCGGCATCTTGGGTAAATTCGGTGGCACCATGCGGGATTACAAATTCCCCCGGATTGTGGATCAGTCCGGTTTGCCCATCATTGCCGTGCCCACAACGGCCGGTACGGGTTCAGAAGTAACCCGCATGACGATTATTACGGATGAAACCAACGACGAGAAAATGCTCTGCGTCGGCATCGGATTCATGCCGGTTGCGGCCCTGGTTGATTTCGGCCTGACCGTCAGTGTGCCCAAACGAACCACGGCTGACACCGGCATTGACGCACTCACTCACGCCATGGAAGCGTACGTAAGTCGCAAGGCAAGCCCTTACACCGATAGCCAGGCCATTTCAGCTATGCGCTTGATCGGCCCGAATTTGCGCCGCGTATACCATGACGGTTCCGACAGGACCGCACGGGAATCCGTCATGTTAGGCTCGACACTGGCCGGCGTGGCTTTTTCCAATGCCTCCGTCGCGCTCGTGCACGGCATGAGCCGACCTATCGGGGCGGCCTTTCATGTCCCCCACGGCCTGTCCAACGCCATGCTGCTCCCCAGCGTAACCGAGTTTTCAATACCCGCAGCAGCCGTGCGCTACGCCGACTGTGCCCGGGCTATTGGCGTGGCTGATGCACAGGACACGACGGACGTCGCCAACAGTAAATTACTGGACGAGCTCCGAGCACTCAATGATGAACTGGAAGTGCCTACCCCCGAAGCATTTGGTATCGACCGCGATGAATTTTTCAAGTTGATGCCGACCATGGCCGAGCAGGCCCTGCAATCGGGATCACCCGGAAACAACCCGCGTGTGCCAAGTGCGGACGAGATTATCGAAATCTACAAGACGCTATGGTAATCCCGGACAGAACCCAGCCAATTGCATTATCCGGTGGCCTTGGACGAGGTAGGATCCTTTGGTAAGGCCGCCAGACGCTGCTATCTCAACCCGCGGGCTTTATGCGCCTGCGCCAGCTTGAAGACGAAGTGAGTTTGATGCTCGTTAGCCGCGGGCTAACACTAGAACCAGGACAGGTGGGTTTACCGGCATGACGCTTTTGAACGGCCTATATCCCGGATTTTACCTGGCTTTTCGGTAGTGCTTTTCCATGCCATCAAGAACATTACGGAGCAATTGGTCCAGGCATTCGCGATAATTTTTATGGTCGGGGCGTCGAAACAGGGCGCTCAATTCGTGCTTGCTAATCGTGAACTCATTCAGTCCCAGTATCGCAATCAGATCATCTGCGTGCAGGTTTAGTGCGATTTTCAGTTTCCGCAACACCATGTTATTGCTAAGAAATTGTTCCGGCTCAGGGGGTTCGTCGTCTTTGGAGCCTCGATTCCTTATGATCAGCCCGTTCAGAAAGCGAGCAAGCTTTTCATCTTCACACAAAACAAACCCAGGCTCGCCTTCGCGCGCCAGCCAGGTAGCCAGCTCAGGCTTACTGCCCTCATGTCCGCCCAGCTTAAATATGGACACCATCAGCTGATCGCTAAAATCAAAGATATAACGCACCCGGCGCAAGACATCGTTATTGTTGATAACTAGCTCCCCTGCGTCGGTGTTTTATCACTGGCGCCAACGGGCTTCGGTGTGATTTCCACGTAAATAGTCATGATGTTGTTTGCAACCAGGTCGTCAATATTTTCCATCAGCGATGATAGATGCACCTCAACCGCCGTGTCTTCAGACTGGCCAAACTTGCAATCAAATCCCCAATAAACGGCACCAGAGGGAACGGGTTTTTTGCGTTCTTTTTTAAGGAATTTTCTGATGTCGTGCTTCACCGAATCGACGACGCGGGGAACTTTGATTTTTGGGTGCTCTAATTTAAAGGTCTTTTTCATGGGGATCCTACTGGGATGGGCAACCACTGTGCGCTGGAGCCTTAGTCAGGAGACTGAATAATGGCGCGCAGTGTAAATTTTCTCGGAGGAGTCTACCATTTTTCGGCGCCAAGTTCATTGCCAAGCGCTTGGCTTTAGCACCTGCCGCCGCGTTCAGCAGCAACGGCGTGAGGTTATTCGAGCCGGATGGCGCGGGCTTGACGGGGCATTGTCTTCTCCCTGCGCTTGCCCTTGAATGATCGCAGATCCTTTCCGCACTCGTAGACTTACCCCCCAAGAGTCTCTGTTGAAGGCTGAGAGTGATACCTGGACAGTGGCGATACCTGAATCTTTGCCGGCTTTGTGCACACGTTGTGTAAACAATCTCGACAGGCTTGGCGGACTCGACGGGCTCCAGTGCAATACTCTGCACCCATGTACCAGGGAAGCTAAGCGCGTTCCAACAAAGGAAACAAAAAAACCAGCCCGGAGGCTGGTTTCAAATACCCTTCAGAAGCGCGCGGTGTCAGGCAGACTTGCGACGGCGGGCGACGCCAAGACCGACCAGGCCCAGGCCGAGCAGGGCCAGAGTGCCAGGTTCGGGGACGACGGAAACGTTGTCGAGCATGATGCCGATGTTGTCACCGCCATTGTGATTGAAGCTAATGTAGCTGGTGGTTTCAGTCGTGACCGTAAAGCTGCGGACAATGGTTTCCCACGGATCGCCGGCGGACAGCTCAAAGCTTTCGCTCAGGAACCCTCCCAGCATCACCTGCATCGAATCCGAGCCGGTCCGCTGATTGCCGGAAATATCAAAAATCAACGCATAGGTACCCGCTGCCAGCGTAAATTCTTTGCTGGTAAAGGTGCCGGCATTTCTGGTGGAACCATCGAGATCAACACATTTCCCTGCGCCACCGGCGCAGTCGATACTCCATTGATTGGGATCGGCAACAAGATCGACTGAACCATCGGACACCGTCCAGTTAGCAAAGCCGGTGTAGTTCAGTATTGACTCACCAGGCGCTCCTTCGGAATCGAAATCATCCTGGAACATGACATTGGCGTGGGCTCCGACTGTGAACAGCGAGCTGGCGATTAAGGCAACGAATAACTGCACTTTCATGGTCTTGTTCCTTGCAAGATTCGGAGTGACGTTGTTGTGCAGCACGAAACGCGCCAGAACTACATGCCATTGAAACAAATAGATTTTTATTTTCAGGTTTTTTTATGTGTAAAAATAATCGACAGTTATAGACGGATCTTTCGGCTTTGCCTGCAGCTCATCGTTGTTGCTGGAGGGATGGACCGAGGCGATCCGATCGGAATGGCCTGGCGGGCAAAACGCAGGGCCTGACCCCGGCAGCTCTCGAAGCCTGCCCCCTGTTTTCCCTGGCAGGCTAGCCAGGCTTTTCCAGGTACTGGAACACCGCGGCAAAATCGTCGTGTCCGTACCCTGCACTGTTCGCCTGCCCAAAGACGGATTTAGCCAGAGCCGCGAGGAACAGCGGCTGTTGATGCCCGTGGGAGTTCACGTCCCCAGAACCCGTTCACCTTCTCTCACGCCGCCTGTCAAAACCGAGCGCCAGGCCACCCACAGCAGGCCCATCATGAACCGGGTAAAAGTTGCCTCAGGCCTTTGATCCTGCGGGGTATTTTATTGACGAAGCATCACGCCTCACCAAATTGCACAATCAGATCATCGCAGCTGCAGTCGATGATACTGACGTTACGGAATCCCATTTTCTGCAAAGCCACCGCTGCCAAGGCAGCCCGGCCGCCGGTCGCACAGTGCAGGAGAATGGTGCGATCCGGGTCCGTCGTCTGATCGGTAATTTTCATTTCCAGCACACCCCGCGGAATATTGATGGTGCCGGCTGGCCGTTTGTCCGCAACTTCCGCAGGCTCGCGCACGTCAATCACAAGGGCATCGCTGTTGTCGGCAAGCACCTCTTTGGCCACTTGGGGCGTCAGGCAGTGCAGAGATGCCTTCGCTTCCGCGACGATGTCCGGCAGGGTTTTCAGGCTCATAATGATGTGCTCCGTCTTGATGGCTGATGCCCTCAGGGTAACCTAAATCAAAAACGCGGGGGCTCATCAGCTGACGGTTCGAGACCACCCCCTCCAAAATTGGATGGGCCGAGCGCCGACTGCAACCAATGGATTTATTGCGGTTTTTGCCACGCCTTTGAAGCCACTGACGTCCTCCCCAAGCCCGCCATTTAACATTGTTTAACATTTTTAAACCGCCGTTCAAATCGTCCCGTATATCCCTGGGTGTCAACCAACATCAAGGAAGAACCTATGTTTCGTAAACTCGTACTCGTTATTTTGACATCACTGGCACTCGTTCTGGCCGGGTGCTCCGACGACGACTCCGACTCGGTGAATGCGACCAATACATCGCTGACCGTGCTGCACGCGGTGGCCGATGCCCCCAGCGTGAATATCACGGCCGACAGCAAGGCGGTGCTGACCGATGTACCCTTCAAAAGCGGGGCAACCCTGGCACTGGCCGCCGGCACGCTGAGTGTCGGCGTGGACGCACGGCTGCCCGACGACACCGCCACGACGGTAATCGGGCCTCAGTCAGTTGAACTGGCGGAAGGCAAGCGTTACTTCGCGGCGGCAGTCGGCCGTGTGGCTGACAGCTCTCTGGAGCTTCTGTTGCTTGACCAGGACGAGGCCGGTGTGGCGAGCGATGAGGTCAGCGTGCGCATCGCTCATCTGGCGGCCAATGCGCCGTCTGTCGATATCTACGTGACGAATCCAGGCGCAGACATCAGCGCAGTGTCGCCAACCAGTTCCGCGTCGTTCAAGGACGATCTGGGCCCCGTTACGCTGCCCGCAGGGGATTATCAGGTTCGCGTAACACCCCAGGAAAGCAAGACAGTAGTCTACGACAGCGGGACGCTTACCCTGGCGGGCGGCAAACGCATTTTCGTGGGCGCGGTCGACAATACCCATTTTGGCGACGCCCCCATCAGCCTGATTGTTGAGCAGGATGGTGCGGTCATCGACGTAGCAGACGCCGATGCCGGTGCGGGTGTGCGTGTGGTACACAATGCATCCGGCGCGGGCAATGTTGATGTGGCTGTCGATGGCGTAGTCGCGATTACCAACCTGGCGTTCCCGGACGTGGCACCCGGTTCCGGCAATGACGCCGGCGACTACGCTGCGCTGGACGCCGGAATTCCAGCATTAGAGGTCCGGCCGACAGGCACTCTGACCGTGGCGGCGAGCGCGTCTCCGGAACTGGCGAATGCCCGGGCCTATACGGTTTTGGCGGCCAACCCGGGCGCACTGGAAATTCTGCCTTATGAAGACGACAACCGCAGTATTGCGACCGAAGCGCGCTTGCGGATTGTTCACGGTGCTGGCACGGCACCGAACGTAAACGTGTTTCTGGCACCGGAGGGTGCGACTACGCCGGGTAATACAACCGCGGCGCTGACGGACGTCGCCTATAAAACCAGCTCAGGTTATCTGGACGTGCCTGCAGGTCAATACGCCGTCTTTGTAACCACCGCAGACAACTCCGTCGTCATAGGTCCGGTCAACGTCGACCTACAGGCTGGGGGCGTCTACACCGTTGTCGCTCGTGAGAAAACAGGGGGAGGTTTCGACCTGACGACTCTGGACGACTTCTAATCCTGCTCATCCGTTGACACACATCAGGCAGTCAAAAGGCGAGCCATCAGGCTCGCCTTTTTTATTGCACATCCAATACCGATCATCAAACGGACACACCGCCGGAGTCGTTGGTCACACACCCCTCTCGTGGCCGTATTGCAGGCCATAGAAGATCCGATTAACCCCGGCGTAAGAATCAGCCCGAACGGATCCGGGTGATCGCGGAACAACAAAATTTCCCCATTGATCGCCGGGTTTGACAGGTGTCAGGGCCACTACTATCAGATTAGTAATTGATCAAAAAACACTCAATAATATCGATCAGCACCATCGATCAGCACCACCGTGGTAATGGATGACGACGGGCCCGGGCATTGGGGGCGGTCAAAGCCGCGGTAACACAAACGAGGGATCGTACTATGGCTAACCACAACCGCACGGATATCAAGCGGATAGAGCGACGACAATTTCTCAAGCGCACCCTCGGGGTGGTAGGGGTAGCCAGTTTGCCGTTGCCCGTCAGCCAGGTTCTGGCAGCCAGCAACGGCGGCCAAAACCTGGCGCCAAATGTGGCGGAATGGTCCCGGTCCCAGGGGGCGCCTATTCTCTCACCCGCCTACGGCCTGCCTTCGAGATTCGAGGATGGCGTTGTCCGCACACCCACGGACTTAACGCCCACCAAAACCTCGTCCTGGAGCTTTACCCCTTTACAGAATCTGAACGGCACCACTACCCCCAATGGACTGGTCTTTGAACGCCATCACGGCGGGGTTCCCGATATCGATCCTGAACAGCACCAACTGATGCTCCACGGTATGGTTGAGAAGCCGATGATCTTCGACATGGCAGAGATCAAACGCTTCCCCCAGGTCTCAATAAAGCGTTTTCTGGAATGTTCGGGCAACACATTGACCGAATGGAAGCAGCCCACCGGCAAGACCGTTCAGGACACCCACGGTCTGCTCAGTTGCTGTGAATGGACAGGTGTGCGCCTGTCCACGCTCCTGCGGGCCGCGGGCGTCCGGGACAAGGCCAGGTGGATTCTGGCGGAGGGTGCCGATGCCGCCGCGATGACCCGCAGCATTCCCATGGAAAAGGCGATGGACGATGCGCTGGTGGTCTACGCCCAGAATGGGGAGGCCTTGCGGCCCGAGCAGGGATACCCCTTGCGACTGATCCTGCCGGGATTTGAGGGCAACATCCAGATCAAATGGCTACGACGGCTTGAAGTCAGTGACGCGCCTTATATGACCCGGGAAGAAACGTCCAAGTACACCGATCTGATGCGCGATGGGAGCGCCCGTCAGTTCACCTTTGTGATGGAAGCCAAGTCGGTCATCACCTCGCCCTCCGGGGGCCACGTCCTGCCGGAAAAAGGCTTTTACGAGATCCGGGGGCTCGCCTGGTCCGGCCGGGGCAAGATTACCTGGGTGGATGTCTCCACCGACGGGGGCCGCAACTGGGCACAGGCGGAGCTCGAAGGCCCGGCGGAACCCAAGGCCCTGACTGCATTCCGGCTGCCATGGCGATGGGATGGCGGCAGTGCGCTGCTGCAGAGCCGTGCGATCGACGAGACCGGATACGTCCAGCCCACCCGTCAGGCGCTGGCCAAAGCGCGCGGGCTGAAATCCATTTATCACCTGAATGCCATACAGACATGGGAAGTCAGCTCTGACGGAGGGATCAGCAATGTTCACGTATAAAACCATCGCATTGACTGTGCTCGCGTCCCTGGTCGGGACTGGCACGATTATGGCTCAGGATGAAGATTACGGCCTGGGCCGGGAAGCCACCACAACTGAAATCGCGGGCTGGAACATTGATATCCCCCCCAGCGGTGACGGCCTGCCCGATGGCTCCGGTAGCGTGGCTGAGGGCAAAGAGGTGTATCAGGCTCAATGCCAGAGTTGCCACGGTGCCGACGGTAAAAGTGGTCCGATGGACCGGCTGGCAGGCGGCGGCGGAACGCTGGCAAGCGATTCGCCCGTCAAGACCGTGGGAAGCTACTGGCCTTATGCCACCACGCTTTACGATTACATCCACCGGGCCATGCCGTTCAATTCCCCACAAACGCTCTCGCCCGATGACACCTATGCGGTCACCGCCTATGTGCTCTACCTCAACCGCATTGTGGACGAAGACACCACCCTGGACGCCGGCTCACTGCCCGAAATCAGGATGCCCAACCGGGACGGCTTTGTCAGCCCGGACCCACGCCCGGATGTTGTTGCCACGGCCTGTATGAATGACTGCAAGAGTGAGGAGTGAGACGCATGACGAGCAGCAGACTTGATCGCGGGCAGGAGCAACGAATCGTTCGAGCTCAGGCCGTTTGATCCTCGCTCATCTGTCCGGGCCCCCAGGATTGACACCAGGCACGGTGCGAACGGCCCGCAGGCCTCACAGATCGTCGAAGATCTGTGAGGCCTGGAACCCATTGACGTGTAGCGTGACGCTCCACAAAATAACGAAAACTCGCACATTCGAGGAAATTAATGACATTTAGGCTTATTAATTCGACAATTATCAGAAAAACGATTACTTTTTAACCAATGCTATCTTGGCAAAGGAGGCTAAGAACATGAAAACCGTCATTCCCCTGATATTCGCAGTTTCCCTCTTGGCAGTCTCTGGCACCACCCATGCAGGCAGCGACAGCGGCTTTTACCTTGGCGCGTCCATTGGCGATGCCCAACTCGACTTCGACGACGAACTTCCAGACCCCAACGACGTGAACGTCAACATTGACTTCGACGATGAAGATACCGCGTACAAAATATTCGCCGGCTACAACTTCGGCCTGATTCCGCTGCTGGATCTCGCCGTTGAGGGTGCCTACGTTGATTTTGGCAAGTTCAATGGCACCGTCGGCGCCAACAATAACTCAAATTTCGAAGTTGACGGCTGGACCGGCGCCGGACTCGCAGGCGTCAAACTGGGCCCCATCGGCGTGTTCGCCAAGGCCGGGTTTATTCGCTGGGACGGCGATCTTGAAAACTTCGGGGGTGACGATGGTACCGATCCGCTGTACGGCATCGGGGCACGGTTTACGCTGCTCTCCTTCCAGGTTCGGGCCGAATACGAGCGCTACGACCTTGATAACTTCGACATCGACTACTATTCCGTCGGCGCCGCCTTCACCTTCTAGCCTCACCTCACCGGGCAGTGCCACAGGCGCTGGCTGTCCCGGTACTTTACGTTCTGCTCATAGACTTTTTACTCATACACGCCCTCCTATGCGCCCTATTCACACACCTCACGCCGGGTCAGGGTTACCTCAAACAGGCGCGGCTCGCCCTGGTTGGGCAAGCGACTGGCAGGAGGGACAGTAGTAGAGTCGACGGCTCGCGATGGCCGTCTTCACGATCAGGCTGTCGCAAACATGGCACACTCGGGAATCACGGTTAAACACCATGTGGCGGCGCTGGCCAAAGTTCCACCCCTGACGCTTGAGTTGCTTGGCCTTTTTGGGGTCATTGGTGACGCCCTTGAGGGTGTAGGCGCGCTGGATAAGCGTGAGGATGGCCTCGGCCAGTCGCCGGCGCGCGCCGTCGTCCAGATCCCGGAGCCGCAGTGCCGGTGCCAGTCGAGCCTCAAACAGGATCTCGGAGCGCAGATAATTACCAATGCCCGCGACAAAACCCTGGTCCAGCAACAAGCCGCCCAGACTCCGACCGCGAAATCGCCGGTCGTCGAAGATCGCCAGCAAATCCTCCACTGTCACAGCCTGATTCAGCGGGTCAGGCCCCAGGCGCGCCAGATAAGCAATCTCGTCCAGTTCGGTCGGCCGTACCAGCCGGATCTCGGACGCACTGTACAACCGGGCCGCTTTTTTGGCGCCAATCACCGCGAACCGCAGTTGCCGGTTGGTTTTTGGCGGCCGGCCGGGTTGTCCAATTCGCCACTTTCCGTACAACTGGTTGTGGCTGTACACACACCACGGGCCGTCCTCGTCCGTTGCCGACAAAAACACCAGCACCGCCTTGCCCCGGGCCTCCACCGTGGTTACCTGACGCCCCGCCAGCAACGGTTCAAAAATTTTGAGCCGGTCAAATGCAAACATCACTTTTTCGGCGGTCTGGCCGGCAACAGCGCGGCTGATATCATCGACCATACGGCGAATTTCCGGGCCTTCGGGCATAACGTCCTGACTCTCTGACAAGATGGTCAAAATGATTACGTCATCCTGCCGGTGACAGACCAGCCTGCGCATGTCACGAGCGCTACCGTCTCACGCGAGACACGATCTTGAACATCGACGTAAGCCAGGCTTAATCCAGTTGCCGTATTCCGTTAAGTTGCGCTGCTAAATTGCCCGGTTAAATTGGCTCTTTTAATTGGCACTCTTCATTATCGCTTTTCAATGGCGCATTTCGATCAGCACTCGGCAAGCGCTGGGAGTCGCGACACGCCCCATACACCCTTAGCCGCCAGACTTGGCTTTCTGTACCCAGGCCATGCCTGGCAGCACTGTTAAAACTACCGCAAGGATGGCACGCCGTTTACCCTCGAAAGGAAGGTCTCCCCCGTGATGGCTGGTGACCGCGCCACCCATTATGTGGCGGTACAGAAAGCGCTTGATTAAGGCGGTGATGTGCGTCTGAGCAGGGATGCTCTGGCAGTTCACCGGCATCTACGGCGACGCAATCCAGCTTAAGATTGATTGCCGGGAGACAGCACTGAATCAGAGCGATTGATCAGCCGATCAGACCAAGATCGATGAGCCGCCCGAAGCCGCGATAATGTCCAAGGGCCGGGGCAATATCAGTGGTTGCCGAATTCTGCGCTGATGAAAAACTGAGCACCCGACATACTGTGATAATGTAGCCCCTTCAGGGCGACGCCCCTGGCAACAAGACACACGGTTATCACGAGCCACTCGCCCCACAGGGCAAGTCGCCTGGCTGCTGCGGATCGTCATCGTAAATTCAAGTGACCATCTGCGAGCCGGACTCAGGGTGGCAGAAGACACCCATGACACCCCATAAAGGCTGTATATGATATTCGGAATGGCCTGGTTCGCAATGATAGGGTCTGGACTGATCCTCCTCGCGGTGGTTGCGGCCGTGGTGTTTATCCTGCGCCGGCGTCGCGATGCCGGGGATGACACCGACACGCCCACTGGCCAGCCACCGACGGCCCGCCAGCAAAATGATGAGGCTCGCCAACACGTGCTTGAAATGGTCAAGGGTATGCATGCCGCCGCTGAAGGCCTCCATGGCCGCGCCCGGGTAAAGGCGTTGCGCCACTACATGGACGGCATGAGCGATGGTCTGGAGCTGGCCTCGGAAATTCGTGCCCCGGCCAGTGGCGCGCCTAAAGGGGAATGGGTCATTGCGCCTGGGGCAAAACCCGAGCGTCGCATCCTCTACATTCATGGTGGCGCCTGGGTCGCCGGCAGCCCCAAAAGCCATCGCACCATAACGGACCGGTTGTCGAGGCTGTCCCACGCCTGCGTATTCGCAATCGATTACCGGCTGATGCCGGAAGGCCGCTTCCTCGACGGCATTATCGACTGTCAGCGGGCTTATCGCTGGCTGCTGGACAACGGCCCGGAGGGAAAGGCGCCGGCCGATTTTGTGGTGGTGGCGGGAGACTCCGCGGGCGGCAGCCATGCCCTGGGACTCACCGCCTGGATACGGGATCAGGGCCTGCGACCTCCGAACGCCGTGATTGCACTGTCTCCCTCCACCGAACTGATGCTGACTGCGCTGGGCCGCCGCGCCAACCTGAAAACCGATGCCATGCTGGGCCCCACCGTTAAAAAAATGTCCCGGATACCGCCGCCGTTGCTGTGGTGGGGAACCGTGCTGGGCATGCGGGTATTGCCCACCAGCCCGATGGCATCGCCCCTGCGCGGCAAGTTACAAGGCCTTCCGCCCACCCTGATTCACGTCAGCGAATCGGAACTGTTGCTGGAAAACGCCCAGCGGTACGCAGAGAAAGCGCGGGCCGCCGGCTCGCCAGTGGAATTGAAAACCTGGCCGGACATGGTTCATGTGTGGCATTTGTTTACGCCGCTGTTACCGGAGGCGGAGGAGGCGTTCGAGCATATCGGGGCGTTTCTGTCGCGGGTAGAGGCGGGGTCCGCGTAAAGCCATCAGCCCAGCAGGCGCTCTTTGGCCTCATTGATGCGCGCGGCCAGATAGTTACTCCCGCCACGGTCCGGGTGCACTTTCTGCATCATCCGCCGGTGCGCCTGGATGATTTCTTCCCGGCTGGCACCGGGTTCCACTCCGAGGATGTCCCGGGCTTCGCTGTCGGTCAGGGCGCCGCCAGCACGACCTGTGTCGCCACCATCGCCGGATTCCCGGCCGTCAGCGCCCGCCAGGTCGTCCGCATGCCAGGAGTCTCCGAACCGGCGGTCAAGGTAGGTTTCCAGCAACCGGGCGGAATCTTCATCCTGCTCCCGGCAATATCGCAACAGCTCGATAAATTCGCTTTCGCCCAGGTCCGCCAGCAACCGGCCAGCCATGGGGCCTTTCAGGATCTCGCCGCTCATGGCGCCGGTGTCATGGTCCAGAGTCATATCGAGGATATCGCTGGACACATGGGACTGGTTGCCCGGTTTGGCCTTGGCATCTCCCCTGCCCGCCCCCGCCATGCGCCCCGTCAACAACGAGGGCAGCACCCGGCGCAGCAGCGGTAAAAGAAAGGCCAACAGCACAACCACGTAGTACAACCGCCCGGTCGCGGCCAACACCACCAACGTCACGACACTGGCAATCAGCACCAGCTTGATAATGGCCGGCTTGCGCTGGCTGGACGGCTGGTTGCGAAACCAGACCCAGGTGACAACCGACATGACGACAACCAGTAGCGTTAGTGACACTCAGGTACCCCGGGCGCATCGGCCCATCAATGGCTTGAAGATGAATGGAAACGAGCGCTATCGGATTTGCTTTGTCAGGCGCTTGACTTCCGGGGAGCTGCGGCTGGAAAAGTCCTGCAAGGCCCGGGCACCCCCAGACGCATAGACCGCCACCGCCGCCATAAGATCCTTGAGCACCTGCGGGCTGTTGCGGTCAAAGGGGGCGTAGGCACCTCCGGACAGTTTGCTCACCTGCTGAAACACCGCCCTGGCATGGGCATCGGCGCCCTCGTGGAACATGAACACCGGGGTGCGCAGCATGCCCAGTTCGCCGGCGGTGTGACAGAGCTTGTCCACCGGCTCCTCACAACAATCCCCGATAAACACGACGGCCTTGACGGCCTTTGCACGGGTTTCTTTCAAGGCGTGCGCCAACACCCGGCTGATCTGGGTGTGACCACCCAGGCAGGAAACGCCGTTCATCAGGTTCAACAGCTGACCGGTCTCGGTGACAAACCCCGTGGCCTTGAATTCACCGAAGCCACGGTAGTAACACAGCTGAATGGCCAGGCCGCCCAGATCCCTGGTCGCCAGGAACAGTTCACTCTGCAAGTGACACGCCTGGTCCCAGGTTGCCTCCCGGCTCGCGGTTGCATCCAGCGCGAAAATCAGCCGGCCCTGCTCACCATCGCCCTGCCTGGGCAGTTTGCGGACCTGCTGGATAAACTGGTCGATCGACTGTTTATCGGATTTGGTGCGTAGCTCTTTGTCGGACATAAGCTTCTGAAAACCGCCTGGGCTGCTCAAACTCTTTCTACAATCCTAGGGTAAAGGCAAAGCAATTCACAGGTCCGCCGCGCCGATACCTTGGAGTCTGGCGGACGTTACAGTTTTGCCAGTGCCTCAGCCACCGGCGTGTCGCCGGATACCACGTCGAAGACGCGGTTTGTGACATTATCCGAGTCCAGCACCGCCAGCAGAACGCGGGCAACATCCTGTCGTGGGATCTTGCCGAAATCCGCCAGCCTCGCACTGACTGACACCTTGCCCGTCCCTTCCTCATTGGTCAGTTGGCCCGGTCGAACAATGGTGTAATTCAGACCGCTGTTCTTCAGATGCTCATCGGCGTTGTGTTTGGCCCGAAGGTAATGGCGGAGTTTTTCCGGCCCCTTATCCGGCTCCTCAGCCCGCATGCTGCTCACCATGATAAAACGCTTTATACCCATCGCCTTGGCGGTATCCATCAGCCGGATAGCAGCGTCCTGATCCACCGCGATGGTTTTCTCCGGCCCCGTATGAGGGCCTGAACCAGCGGTAAAAATGACCGCATCGCAGCCTTTCATAGCCTCGCGACAGTCTTGCTCGAGATCGCCCAGTACGGTTTCCGTGGCGCCCAATTGCTGCAATTCCGGACCCTGATCCAGGTGCCGGACCAAAGCCCGCGCGCCGTGATCGCTGTCTGCTATTTCCCGCAGCAGGTGTTGCCCAATTTGCCCGTTGGCTCCTGCAATGAACACGTGCATGGCGGATCTCCTGATTTGCTGGCTGGTTTGACTATCTTTTGTAGCTGAGTGCTCGGCACACATAATTCAAGGCACCGGCTACGCTTTAACCTGTCACATAACCGGGCCATCCGCAAAACAGACCGGTCCCGTTTTGCAGTCTGTTTTGGTTCCGTCACACGACAGGAGACAAACCTTGGATAAACCCGGGCACTGGTCACAGAAGGTCACCGAATCCAGCCATGCCCTGGACCTTGAGCCTGGCGTGTTTACCCTTGACGACCCCCGGGACATCGCCTGCTCCCTGAAGAAGTCTGCCGAAGCGAGCACTCAACGCAAATCGGACCCTTACCGGTCGGCTATGTCGATGCTGACGTTTTACATCAACCGGGCGGGCGAACAACTCAACCCGGCACAAAGAGACCGTCTGGAGGCCGCGAAAGATGAGTTGCGCGTGCTCTTCGGCCGGCCTCGCCGAATCCGTAACGACGGATGAGGCCCTCAGCCATTGGCCCCGGTTTTCCCTCGCCGACCAATCACCCGATGTGTGAATCCCGGTGCGGCAAGTTGCGTCTCAAGACTGCCAGCGGCGTCCTGTCAGGGGCGCCGCCGGGGCAGATAAGGCTGTCATTCAGGACTGTCGTTAGGACAGTCTGTATCGTTCGCGCCCTTAGAGTGCATTCAGGCCCTATTGCTTACCTGACAACAGCTGATCCATCAGCGAGCTGAAGTCGAAGGTGGCCGCCCTTTGCACCGGTGGGTATTCAGAAAGCGACGCTATGTGCTCTGCGAGCAAGTGCTGCACCGGCTCATTGAGCCACTGTTTTGCCTGAACGATGTCAGAGCGGTCGGTCGTGCTATCAAAGCTCTCGAAAGGGTCCATTCTGATATTGTAGAAAATCGGGAACTTCTGCTTCTCGTAAGGCGCGTAATAATTTTCGCTGGTTTCGAAATGCAGCTTCCACTGTTGATACCGAATCGCCTTGATGCCCGACTCGTAATAATAGAAAAAGTGGTCCCGGGCACTCTCATCGGACTTGCCCAGCCAGTAGTCGAGATTGTTCACGCCATCAATCGGTTGCTGATGGTCTTCAAGCACTTTATCTGCGATGTCTGGTTCGCCTGCGGCCGCTGCCAGCGTGGTGTAGATGTCCATGTGAGTCTGAATGCCACTCAGCACCGTGTTGCCGGGAATTTTGCCCGGCCAGCGCACCATCATCGGAACCCGAACACCCCCCTCATAGGTGGTCATCTTTTCGCCTCGGAACGGTGTGGTACCGCCATGAAGACGGGCACTGTGTTCCGGTCCATTGTCGGTTGAATAGATAATGATGGTGTTATCCAGCACCCCCATTTTCTCCAGCGCATCGAGCATGGCTCCGATCTGCCGATCATGCTCGATCAGACCGCTGCCATAGAAATCATGCTCGGTGGTGTGCTCGGCAGCCAGGTAACGGCTCTCGTCACTCAGGCGCGTGTACATGTGCATCCGGCTGGGGTTGAACCAGACAAAGAATGGCTGGCCGTCGTCCTTCGCGCGCCGGATGAATTCCAGACTCGCGTCCATGAACTCCTGATCCATCGTTTTCATCCGCTCCCGGGAAAGCTGGCCGGTATCCTCAATCTTTTGTTTGCCGACCTTGCCAAACCGGGGGTCGACGGTCTCATCAACTACGTCGGTCGCGTAGGTGTGGAGGACGCCACGGGTACCAAACTTCCTGAAAAATTCCGGGTCTTTCGGATAGTCGACCTGTTCAAACTCTTCCTGGGTGTTCAGGTGATAGAGGTTGCCGAAGAACTCATCGAAACCGTGAACCGTGGGGAGATGTTCATTGCGATCGCCCAAATGGTTCTTGCCAAACTGACCCGTGGCATATCCGAGGTTTTTCAGAACCTCCGCCAACGTATGGGACTCGGGCCTGAGGCCGAGTTCGGCACCGGGACGCCCGACCGTGGTCATGCCGCTACGTATGGGGTACTGCCCCGTGATCAGAGCCGCGCGGCCGGCAGTGCAGGAGGGCTGCGCATAGTGATCGGTGAACATGACCCCTTCCCGGGCGATCCGGTCAATGTTGGGCGTGCGGTATCCCATGGTGCCAAGCCCATAGGCGCTGACGTTTTGCCAACCAACGTCATCGGGGAAAAGGATCAGGATGTTCGGTTTTTCCTGAGCGAACGCGACGGCGCTCATCAGCCCTAAAAGACTCAGTAATACCGTAGTGGCGAGCCTCGATAGGGAACGGCGGGAAAGGGGTCTCGGTTGAGAGGTTTTCATAAGAAATCTCCATTTTCTGTCTTTCCATCAAGCGAAAGCCGGCAAAACCGGCGGTTCCTGAATCAACAGAGGAGATTGCACTGCACTACCAGCTCAGAGCACTGTTTAGGGCACTATCTAGGGCCCTATCCAGGGCGCTATTCAGAGCACTACCTAGGGCACTACCCGGAGCACTACCCAATTCGCTACGAAATTCGCCTATTCCCGCAATTCCCTCTGCATGAACAGCCTTGTAAGCTTGACCAAGCCTGTTGGCTTTGGTCTTTCGTTAACCGTATAGAGTCAATTACGGTGGCTTGACGTCATTGGCTCACCTGTTTTATTGCAGTCGCTGCTCATAATCCCGGGCCTCATCGTTCTCCCCCAGAGCCCGATGAAAACTCACCAGCGCCGACAACATGTCACGGTTGTCAGGAAATCTTTCAATCGCCCGCTCCAGCACTGCGACGGCCTCACGGGTCTGTCCGCTGGATTCCAGGGCAACCGCATAGACGTAGATGTAGCGATCGGTCGCGCTGCTGCTCTCGGCCGCGCGCTTAAGATAGGTCAGCGCTTCGGTGAGCTTGCCCTCGCGCACCAGCAGCAGTCCCAGAGAGTGCTCAATCGGCGCCGGATCGCGAACGGCAGACAGGCCATTTTTCAGGACCTGCTTGCCCTCACCATCTCTGCCCTCGGCCCGGAGAAATTCCGCCAGATTGACGTAGACCGGCGTGTAATAGGACGCCCGTTCCATGGCTTTTCGGTAATAACTCTCAGCCTTATCGACCTCGCCCCTTTGCCACAGGTATTCACCCAGATTCAGCAGCGACTCAGGCCGGTCTGAGTTATTCAGCTGTGACCGGACATAATCCGACAGAGCGCGCCGGTAGCGTTCCCGGACCTCCGCCGGACGCTCCGGCAGGGCCGGTTCCGAGAGCTGACTGGCGGTCAGACTGCGGATGACCCGATGTTGGTCATACAAACCGGGCACACCAAATAGGGGTCGGTACTGTTCCGGTAACAAGCCGAGCGCCCGCGCAGCGCCCAGAGCCAGCAGTGGATCATCGGACCGACTGGCCTGCTGCAACACGCCCGCCGACTCCTGGGACAGGACCTCCGGCAGCAGCGTCACGGCCGTTGCCCGTGCTATGGCAGGCTGCGTGGTATCCAGGATCAGTTGCGCCAGCAAAGCCTCAGCCTGGGGACTGCCGTAACGCCCTGCCTGCAGTGCCAAGGCAAAGTGATCCTCATCCGGCGCGCCATGGCGCGCCTCTAAGACATTTGCGGCCCATTCCGCTGTTTTATCCGTGTGGCATTGATTACAGGCATTGGGCACTCCCAGCTGCAGGGACAGATCGGGCCGGGGCACCCGGAAACTGTGATCCCTGCGGGCATCCACCCCCATATACACTTTGTCTGGCATGTGGCAGTTGACACATTGCGCGCCGGCACTGCCTTCGGGATGACCGTGGTGTTTTTCGACAGAAAATCTTGTCGGCAGATGACACTGTCCACACAGGGCATTACCCGGCGCTTTCAACGACAAACTGTGTGGATTGTGGCAATCGGAACAGGTCACGCCTGCGTGGTACATGGCGCTCTGAACAAAGGAGCCGAATACGAAGACCTCATCGTCAATCTGGCCGTCTGCGTGATACAGGCCTTCGTCCAGAAGGGCCGGCATGAAATGCTGGAAAAGGCCATCTTCCGGCTGCGCGCCATGAAACTGGGTCGCCCGACGTGAGTGGCACTGGGCGCAGGTTTCGAGTTCTGGCTGGGATACGCCACCGGAAGGTCCGGGTGTGGGGCTTCCGGTCTGAGGATCAGGGAACCAGTCCTTGGTTTTGGTCCGGGAAAGCGCCAGCTCAAATCCCGAAAACGGCAGCCCCATGTCGCCATCATCCATGGCCGATACGTGCACCCGGCCGGGCCCATGACAGGCCTCACAGGCGACGTTCATTTCACTCCAGGTGGTGTTGTAGCGGTCGAGCTTCAGATCGTAATTTTTTTGCAGATGCGTGGAGTGGCAATCCGCACACATAAAATTCCAGTTCTGATTACGTCCCGTCCAGTGAAGTTCATCGCCCGCGCGGACGGGTTCATCCGGGTACAGGTGATACCAACGCTGGCCACCCATCGCCAGGGACCGGCTATCCCAGACGATGCTCAAGGCCTGCAAACGGCCGCCGGGCATCTCAATCAGATACTGCTGCAATGGATAAACGCCGAAAGTATAGGCGATGGGATAGTTCGTCAGCTCGCCATCAGGTCCGTCGGTCCTGACCATAAACCGATCGCCCTGACGAAAGAACCTGGACTCCACCCCGAAATACTCAAACGAGTCATCATCAAACCGACCGAGGACCGTCTCGGGGTCTGCTGGCTGCATCGCTTTATCATGGTGGGAGTCTTGCCAGAGCGCATGCTCAGACCGATGGCAACCGGCGCAGACGGTTGCGCCTACGTAGCCTTTGCCGTCGCCATAGCCTTCACCCGCATCGGCGGCGTTTGGGGTGCTTTGTGCCGGACAACCGGCCACCAGCAGTAGCAGCAACAGAATGTGTCTGATCATAAGTCTTCCCTGACGTACGATCTCAATGATGGCAGATAAAATAAAAAATGCGACCTGATCTCAGGCTCGACAGATCCGCCATCAGGGACGATGATTAACCTAGCGGCACCGTGGGAACACCCACAAGGAGCGCATAGCGCAAGGAGCGACCATGAAACCCTGCCGGCCCCAATTACTATCCAAGACGATCTCCCAGATTCTCTCTCAGTCATTCTCCCGGTTAATCTGCGGAATCCTGACCCTCAGCCTGACCGCCTGCGCCACCGATTCCAACCTGACCGCGGGCGTGTCGGACACCTGCGGCAGCCTCCAGTCCATCATCCGCGACTATGACACGGAATTCATAACCCTTCGAGGCCCGGGGACCCACTACCGGCTGATGACGCTGTACCGGGCCGAAACCGAGCTGATTCGCGGCCATTGTGAAGTGTGGTCGTGGGCTGGGGGCGACCGCGCCTACGTCTGCTCTGCCAATGCGCCTAACGAGGACATTGCCCAGATTCGGTACCAGAAAAGTCTGAATTTCGTTCAACAATGCCTGAAAGAGGGCTGGGAAAGCGACACCCTGGAGCAAACACGTGACGGTGAGTACATCGGTATTGCCACCCGGTTCACCTCGAAAGCTCACCCGGGCATGGTGGTGTCGGTACAAAACATCGTCTCACCCACTGCGTACCGTCAGCTTCACAGCAATTACCTGTTTATTGGCAGCACCAGGAGAAGCCCCACTCACCAACAACAAGCTCCACAACAATAAGACACTGACCAGTTCAGCGGGGGAGACAGTTGCGGACGCGCCCAAACTGCTATAGATTTTGAGTCATTCACCCGCCCCATTGCCGCTGGAGTATAGGTTGTTCGTCACGAGGGCCACAGGACACTGATCCGCCCCTGGAAACATGGAGGTTTCCGTGATTGTTCAACCCCGGTTAGCACTGACTCTTTTGCTGTCTCTGAGCCTGGCCAGCCACTCTCAGACTACAACCGATGGGCTCGCTGAGCCTGACGTCAGCGCCGATACGATTTATCTGGGCGGTCCCATCATCACCATTAACGACGCGCAGCCCAGCGTCGAGGCGGTCGCTGTCAAAGACGGCATTATCATTGTCGCTGGCCCTCAAGCTGTGATTCAGCGCCTGCAGGGAACCGAAACGAGGATTCATGACCTCCAGGGAAACACCCTGCTCCCCGGGTTTGTGGATTCCCACGGCCACGCCTACATTCAGGGCGTTCAGGCGACCACCGCCAACCTGCTGCCACCGCCGGACGGGGATGGCAAAGACATCCCCGCCCTGCTCAGCCTGCTGACCGACTGGGCGGAAAACAATCAGGAAGCCATCGGGAAGGTCGGCTGGATTGTGGGCTTCGGCTACGACGACTCCCAACTGGCAGAACAGAGGCACCCCAACCGCGACGACCTGGACAAGGTGTCCACCGAACTGCCGGTATTGATTATTCACCAGTCCGGCCATCTGGGCGCGGTCAACAGCAAGGCGCTGGAACTGGCGGGGGGTGACCGCCGACACCGAGGATCCCGCCGGCGGTGTCTTCCGGCGCCGGGAGGGCTCTCGTGAACCGAACGGCGTCGGCGAGGAATACGCGTTTTTCTATCTACTCAGCAAACTGGCCGAACGCTTCACCGACGACATCAACGATGCGCTGGTGGAAGCGGGCACCAGGCAGCTGGCCGCCTTTGGCTACACCACCGGCCAGGAGGGCAGAGCGACCGAGGCGGGGCTGGCCGCCATGACCCGGGTGGCGAGCCGGGGCGACCTGCCGATCGATCTGGTCGCCTACCCGGATATCCTCGAGGTGGACGTCATTCAGCCAGCCCTGAACTATCACGGCAGGTTCCGCACCGGGGGTGCAAAACTGACCATCGACGGCTCGCCCCAAGGCAAAACCGCCTGGTTATCCCAGCCCTACCACGTGCCCCCGGACGGCCGGGAGGAAGGCTATCGCGGCTACCCTGCGGTCGATCAGGCAACGGTGGATCAGGCGGTGGACAAAGCCTTTGCCAACCGCTGGCAGATCCTCACCCACGCCAATGGGGATGCCGCCGCCGACAGTCTGATCAGCGCCATCCGCAAAGCCAGGGCCAAATACCCCGCGGTGAAAAACCGCCCGGTGTTGATTCACGGGCAGGTACTTCGAAGAAACCAGGTCGAAGAACTGAAGGCGCTCTCGGTCTTTCCTTCCCTGTTCCCCATGCACACCTTCTACTGGGGCGACTGGCACCGTGAATCCGTGCTCGGTCCCGAGCGTGCCGAACACATCTCGCCCACGGGCTGGGTGCTGGCAGAAGGCATGATGTTCGGGACCCATCACGACGCCCCGGTGGCACTGCCCGACTCGATGCGCGTGCTGTCCGCCACCGTCACCCGCATCACCCGCAGTGGGCGCGTGCTGGGGCCGGAGCACAGAGTGTCCGTGCTGACCGCCCTCAAGGCCATGACCCTGTGGCCGGCCTGGCAGCATTTTGAGGAGCAGCACAAGGGCAGCATTGAGGTCGGCAAGGTGGCTGACTTCGTGGTGTTGTCGGAGAACCCTTTGCAGACGCCCGAGCAGAACCTCGCCGACATCAAGGTCTTGAAAACCATCAAGGATGACGAACTGGTGTACGAAAGGCCCACCGATGACTAAGGAAAGGGAAGGAAGAGAATGAACATGCCAAATGGCCGTTTAAGGATCATCAAGCGCCTGTCACTGCTGTGCCTCAGTGCCTCTGCCGGCCACGGGATGGCTCAGGAAAGCAGCGCGGACCTTGCCAAACAGCTGGCCAACCCGATAGCCGCGCTGGTCAGCGTGCCCCTGCAGCTGAATTACGACGAGCATATCGGGTTAAACGATGACGGGGAACGCTGGACCCTGAATGTGCAACCGGTGATCCCGATTGACCTGAACCCGGAGTGGAACCTCATCTCCAGGACGATTGTGCCGCTGATTGCGCAGGACGATATTGTCCCGGGGGACAGTCAGTCAGGCCTGGGTGACGTGGTTCAGAGCGTCTTTTTTTCGCCAAAGGCGCCAACGTCATCAGGGTGGATCTGGGGCGTGGGGCCGGTTGCGTTGTTGCCAACGGGCACCGACGATGCCCTGACGGCCGATAAATGGGGCGCGGGGCCGACGGCCGTGGCATTGAAACAGGATGGTGGCTGGACCTACGGCGGTCTGGTTAACCATATTTCGTCCTTCGCCGGTGATGACGACAGGGCCGATATCAGTGCCAGCTTCCTCCAGCCCTTCGTGTCCTTCACCACCCCCGAAGCCGTCACCTATTCCCTCAACACGGAAAGCACCTACGACTGGAAAGGCAGCCAGTGGAGCGTCCCAGTGAATGCGACCCTGTCGAAAGTCACCAAGGTCGGAACGCAGCTGATAAGCGTCGGTGGAGGTGTTCGATATTGGGCCAAATCCGCTGACGGATCGCCTGACGACTGGGGGCTGAGAGCGTTCATCACGCTGCTGTACCCCAAGTAAAATCGCCCTGCAACCTCATGAAATGTAAAGATAACCTGCAGTATATTTCCGTTTTATCAACTCGACAAACCGGCGACAATTGGTTGCTTTTTTAGGCGATGATCTCTTGGCAAAGGAGGCTAGATCATGAAAGCAGGGATTTTCCTCATAGGTGCAATTCCCTTCCTGGCGGTATCCGCCAGCACTCTCGCAGGAAGTCCGGCGGCCGCGTGATCTCGGTTTCGGTTTGTCCACCGCCAAAATGCCAGACCCGCTCCATGGCGGCAAGCAAGGTGATCAAATCGGCGGGTATCTCGGTATCGCTCAACAGGCGGTGATGCCCGGTGCCGTCTTCCACCGCCACCGGTGCGACGTCCATATTGCACACACCCAAAACGACCCTGAAGGTGCTCTCAACTGGGGCACCGTCTCTGGGCTGAATAAAATACACCTCGGCATCCGCCGGGGAAGCGGTTCTTATGGTCTCGGCGAGGATCTGAGGGGCTTGATCACCAGAGCTGACACCAGAGTCATTGCGATCCTTTTTATTTCACTTCCTTCCTGTTTCCTGTCCCTTATTGGCTATCCAGTGTCAGTCTAGTGGGTGAAAAAACTTCGGATACCCGGCCCGTCTAAACCCAGCTGCTGCCGCCAGTTCATGGCCTCCGGCGCAAACAGCAGCCAGCCCAGGGCGCCCAGATTGGCCAGAACCGCCAGCCAGAAGACGAACTGATAGCTGCCCTTGCGGGTTTTATGCCGAAAGACCTGCTGGGCGAGCAGCGCGCCTGGCCAGCCACAGCAGACTTCAAAGAGATGCAGGGTATTTTCAGCGGTGCGCTGAGTACCCCGTATCGCCGCCCGCTTGTCGAGCCCGTACACCAAAAACAGCACCAGGCTGACCCCACCATAGGCTGCCAGAATGGACACCGGCAGATAACCGCGGTCGGACAAATTCGTCAGAAGGGCGAAAAACGCCAACACCAGGGCACCGGCGAACCAGAACCCGGGCACCATGAAGACGCTGAGCCAGGCGGTTCTCGCGTACTTGAAACTCCCGGCCCTGGGCCGTCCCTGAGGATCCTCGGCCACCGTGTAAACGACCTTGCGACCAGAGACTGGCCGGTCCCGGCCCGCGTAACTGCTGACATGCGCAAACACCCGCTCTCCGCCAGCCGCCGGAGTAATGAAACCAAACCCCCTGTCGTCACTCCATGCGGTGAGTATTCCTTTCCGGTTCAATGAACGTCTCCTCTCAACACCTTATCCCAACAGCACCCAAGCACCGGCAGGCCCGATGCGCTCCACGTGACGAAGCCCCGTTGATGCTAAAGAGGCAGCGACACGTCGTCAGTCATACACCCGCCAGCAGGTCACAAACCCTGTGGGCGTCCGCCAGGCTAGGATAAAGGTTTCACCAGTTGTCTGGCCAGAGGCCCCTAATCCATGGAAACCGCGGAGCTGCTCCAGGCGCGGAATTTCGGCTGCAGCAGACTGCGCCTCAAGACGGCTTTCGAACCCGGCAACCCGTTACGCCAGGGCCGTGCCAGTGCAGTGGGTCAGGCCCCGTACTTTTAGAATTTTTCTGAATAATTTGAAAACAGTTATGAGAACTACGTCTGTAACCTTCCCCGGCAGAGTGTGTCTCTATGTATGAGGACCAACACAGCGCGGTCCTTATCATGTGGTATCGGATCAAGATGGTTAACCACACACAGGAGCAAACAATCATGAAACACTTATCATTAATAGCCGTCTTGGCACTCATGTTCACCGGAACAGCCGTCGCCGAGGGCGTTGGTATAGAGGATATCAAGTGCAAGGGGGTTCCCACCTGCGACAAAGCAATCGACTCGCCGACCCTCCCGGATACTCTCGCCGCTGAGCATTTTCATCAGAATGCCCAGTAAAACCAGAGCAAAGCCAAGGTAAAGCCAGTTGATAAAAATTAAACATGCTTGGGGCACCCTGTATTCATCTGTCGGGGTGCCTTTTTCGTCACTGCGTTTAATCACTGTTTTTATCACTGTTTTTATCACTGTTTTTATCACTACGCGGAGTGGCGTGAACGCCCAGACGCTGCAAGCGGTCACCGACACCTGCCGCAGGCTTACGTAGCCGACGCTTCAGCTTCGGAGCAAACCCCCTGCCCCCAGATCCATCAACCACAATTTCCTCCATTACTCGCTCTATACCTTTCCCCGATTCAGGAGGCTCCGCCGTGAACGGGCATCGTCTGTTGCCCTGAATCGGGCACTTCCCGGATACCCGACGACACTCGGAAAAGCCGGGGTCAGGCCGCGACAGATTTGTTACCCTACACAGTCCAGGCAGCAAATGGATCTGCCCCGGTTTTCCTGGCTGACAACTCAATCTCTTCTGAAACCCCAACAGGCCCTCGTCTATGAAGCTCAATCCCTTTAACACCCACATCGGTCTGGCTCTGGGGGGGGGTGCTGCCAAGGGCATTGCTCACATCGGTGTGCTAAAGGCCTTTGAGGAAGAAGGCATCCGGATTCATTGCATTTCCGGCACCAGCGTCGGGGCACTGGTGGCCAGTTACCATGCCTTCGGCCGGCCGGTCGAGTCCATACTGTCTATTGGTTCAGCACTGAACCTGTCGAAGATTCTTAACTTCACCCTGGAACGCGGCGGCCTGTTCAGCACGGACAATATCCGGGATATGATCCATCGGGATCTGGGGAATGTCCGGATCGAAGACGCCGACATTCCCCTGGCCATTTGCGCCACGGACATCGAAACCGGCGAGCAGTTGGTCTTCCAGAAAGGCAATCTGGCAGAGGTCGTCTGCGCGTCCATGGCGGTGCCCGGTCTGTTTGTGCCGGTGGAGGTGGATGGCCGGATTCTGGTCGACGGCGGGCTGGTTGAAAATGTACCGATTTCGCCGCTCGCCGCAATGGGCGCAGGCATTACCGTTGCGGTTGATCTGAGCCACGTTAGCCGGTACACGAAACCCGAAGATACGCTGGATGTGATCAGCAATGCCATCAACATTGTGATCGATTCCAATACCCGCAAACAGCTGAAAAAGGCCGACATCGCGGTACCGCTGGATTTAAGCCGCTACAGCCTCACCAACAACGCCGACTGCCTGGACGAGCTTTACATGGAAGGCTACCGCCCGATGAAGAACAAGATTCGCCGGGTGTTCTGGTACAAACGGATGAACGTCGTGATTTACCTGCTCAAGGCGACCTGGAAATTGTTGCCCCTCAAGGTGCCTGAGATCGTTCAGGATCTGAAACGCCACGCCGCTGCTCTCCGCAATCGAAGCTGACCGGACACTATCAGACGGTCATTGGCGAGGGGCCCCGGGCAAGTCCCCAGACAGTCACCCGTGCATTGACGATGCCTTTTCTGATTCAGGGTTCCAATCTTGATGCATCGGCCCCCGGAATGACCGAAAATCAGGAGACCCCTGAATAAGTCGATTGGCGATTCTGCAAACTTTGAGGGGCTGTCTCTGAAGCCAGAATTGCCAATCGACTTACTCAGAAGTTCCAATACCACTGTGCGGAGGAAACGGGCATGAAGTGGATCATACTGATTGTCATCGTCGCGGTTGTGGCCTTCTGGCTTTATCGGGGCCGTCGCAAGAACAACATTGGCGATCCTGAAATGAAAACGTTCGAGGAAAAGGATTACTACCTGACGCCGGATGACAACAAATCCGACGACGAGTCCTCCTCTGGAGACGGTAACCCGCGTCACTGAGTTATTTTTTGAGCTGTCGGGGCTGCCAGAGCGCGAGCCATATCGGGGTCAGATCCCGCCTTGCCTTCGTCTAGCAGGTCAGACGTACGACCTGACCCCGGCCTTCAGCATTCCAAAAACCAGGCAGATTACTCTAGCCCTTTCAATTGTGATCGTCCTTTTAAAGCGAACGTTAAGGCAAAAACCCCAAAGTTGACGAGAAAGACGATTAGAAGCTCGTACCATTGCAGCGGCGCGAAAGCATAGCCAGGAATGGACGGACCCGCGATCTGCAAGAGAAACAAAAAGGTAATTGCGGAAACACCCGAAAACATCGAAAAAACTGCGATAGTGGCCCTAGCCGGGATTTGACTTTTCCAACGATACCGATACCGATACCGATACCGATACCGATACCGATACCGATACCGATACCGATACCGATACCGATACCGATACAGAAACAGAGCGGTAAAAATGGTGGCAAGCACATTAACGGACAAGCCATGAATGGTTCCGGTTATTAGATTGACAGCCAACATGCTGGTCGAAAGAACTATGAAGACCAGTAGATAAAATACTGCATCAAGGAAGAGCGAGTACTTGGTCATATTTACAACACCTTTGAGCCTGGGAAGAACACTTCTTTCCGGGCAGCTATTAGGTCAGTTCACAGGAGATGCGGGGTTGATGGGCATTCTTTTAACTCGGCTCTCAAGCTCAGAATTTGCACTCTCACCTGCTCTGTAAGATGCCTCCCCTATGCCAACGAGAATTACCGATGCAGTAAACCCAACAACATTACTTTTTGTTGCACCAACATTTATTATTTGCCAAACACTTGCACCAACGCCATATGCGCCAGGATTCACCCCCGCAATAGTGCTGATCCGGCCAAAGTGCTGATCCGGCCAAAATTTTCGTGAAACTCAACTATGTTTTGCAGTTCCTGGTTTGTCAGCGACCATTGTTCCCACCTCGGCTGGGCAATAATCAATGCAATTTTACCTTGTAGTTGGCCGTAGAAGGGTCGTTGGGATATTTTAAACTTTTGAATTGTACTCATAATTTCACGGCGCTGATGGTTCTCAACGTGCCGGTAAAGAATAACCCCGCCATTGCAGCAACCACTTGGTTGTAATCTGCATCGCGAGGCACTGTTGCTTCTGGAATACCCATTATCTCGGCGAGCTTTGCCGCAGCTGCTTTTTTACCGGTTGGTGTCTCATAGGGCATGAGGTCTACTAAGTCAGGCATGTCCATATTTCCTTTCGTTTTACTGTTTAAAAATGCAGCGTTTCTGCATTTCTCTGAGCTCCCTTTTTCCATCCTCAAGGTCTATCCGGCCTCGCTCCGAGGATGGAAGCGTTGGTAAAAACTGAATGCTGTTCAACCAACCTTGGGATTCTTCAACCCAATAGCCGTGGTGCTGGATCTGCTGATTGAAACGCACCTCAAGAAATCCTGCCTTTTCAGCCCCCACGTTAGCGCTAAAGCGTTCCCGGATCTCGTACGGCAACTCGCTGTAAAAATATGGAATATAGGTTTCAAGAGTGATTGGAAAGCCCTCTTCATCCATAGGGCTCTTGTCTAATCGCCCATCCTTTTGAGCGCAATTGTCCATATCAGATATTGATGACCACCATCAAAGCCAAAAGTCAGAGAATCTGAAACGTTGGGATCATGGGCATCACTGATAAAAAAACCGTCGGCATCTGTAAAACTTCGGAGGTCGCATGTAAATCGCAGTGAAGCACCGGTATAGGCGCCAGCATCAAGCGAGCCTTCCAGAGTCAAGGTATTCGAAAATACGGTGGGAGCAATAAACGTCGTCGAAAAAAAAAAGACGGTAAGAGCAGTGGCAAGCTACGCCAGAACTGTGCAGTCATCCGTTGCACTGTTTGATTCTTCCCTGTTTGGTTTCGTGAACGGTAATAGATTTCTGCCAGTTCTTCAAGAACATGAAAATATTACATAAACGCGAAAAGTATACCGCTAAAAGAAATCCGGCGATGGCACTTCGGGTTCAGATCCCGCCTTGCCGTCAAGACCCAGCAGACCAAACGTACGACTGACCCAGGCCTTGTTTTAGTGAGCCGTTGAAAGCCGCCAGCAGATGACGGCTTCACGGCGGGCGTCAGTCTCGGCCGTTACCCGCCAGCAACAGGTCCGGATTGAAACCCATGACCACCGCACCCCAGTGTTTGCCGTTCACGTGCACGGGGATCGAGAGGTCATTCAGAATTTCCCCGGTATCCCGGATATAGGTTTGCAGAAGGAACCGGTCGGTGTGGCTGGCCCGGCGTTTTTCAGTCTCGTTGCTGTTGTAGAGCCGCTGGTCACGGCTGTAGAGCAGGTCTTTGTCATGGTCACCGGTGATCGGCTGTGACGTGGCTCGATGATGAACAGCAATGTAGCCATTCACGTCCACCAACAGGCTGTAGACCGTGCCATCAAAACGCTCCTTACTGCGGTCGGTCAGGTCCTGGAACGCTTTCTTGAAGCGATCGACGAACCGGGTCCGGTACTTTTGCGGCCAGGTGTTCAAAACCGGTTCGTAGTGGCGATCAAAGATGTCCACGCCCTGCTGGGCCAGTTCGGTGAGCCTGTCCTCGAATTCGGCGGCCAACGTCTGGCGCTCTTCCAGAATCTCCTCGAAAGCCCCCCGCCCGATGCGGTAGCGTGCCAGCAGCGCCATAGAAGCCTCGGTGGCTTTGCGCAATTGCTCGGAGTAGGCGTCCGATTCGGCAATCTCCCCCGCCAGTTCACGGCCAAGCTGATGGATCTCGTTGCCGTGCTCGTGCACCTGGCGGTTGGTGATACTGACCTCCTCCACGGAAGAGGTGATGGACAGAAGCTCATCGTGCGCCTGCTCGATGTACTGGAGCATGTCGTCGAACTGGGCTGCGGTCGAGGTCACCTCCTCACGGGCCTGAACGGTTTGCTCAAGCAACTGCTCCGTATCTTTTTCGGTGCGCCCGACCCGGGAATCCATATCGCTGATGATCTGATTCACGTCGCCGGTCGCCGACGCAATCTTCTGGGCCAACTGGCGCACCTCGTCCGCCACCACCGCGAAACCGCGACCGGCCTCGCCCGCCCGAGCCGCCTCGATGGCGGCATTCAGCGCCAGCAGATTGGTCTGGTCCGAGAACCCCTGCACCAGCTCCAGAATCTTGCCGATTTTGCCCGCGCTGTCGCTTAGCCCGGCTACGGTCTCGCGAAAGCTCAGCAACTGGTTGTTGACCTGGCCGATACGCTCGGCCACGTGGGACAGCGCCTGATTGGACTCCCGCACCCCGTCGAGATTGCGGGAATTGAGCTCCGAGACCGAGCCGGTGCGCTGGGTAATGTCCTCCAGTGCTGTGGCACCCTCGCCACTGGACTGGGCAATCAGTTCGGAGACTTCTTCCTGTTTGCGGGCGCTCTGTTGCGCCTCGCCAGTCAGCTTGCGCAGTCGCGCGGACTGCACCGCCACCTGCACCGCATGGTGGCGCAGGTCCGACAGGGCGCCGCGCATGCTGGCCAGCAGCTCATTATGTTCCCGGGCTATCCGCCCTGCCTGACCGGAGCCGACCGGTTGGTCGCGTGATATATCCAGCACCCCCGGACCCTGGCCCGCATCGGGTGCGGCCGGCGTTTCGGCGCTGGCCACCCGATCACGGCCCAGCCACCAGGCCAGCACGGTAATCAGGGCCGCCAGCCCAAGCCCGGCCTGGGCGAAGTCCGGCACCATCACGGCCAGGGCGAATAAGGCCAGAACCAACACGTTGCTGACACGGCTTAACCAAGACGGACCTTGACGACTTTCCAAAGCGACTGCATTCATTGTTATTAGTGTCCTCTCCGGGGAACAGTATGGTTGGTTAACGGCCGGGCTCACCGGAACTTCAACGTCTTGCGGTTCCGCGGCCAAATACAATGCCCCAAGTGTAGCTAAGGAAACCCGCATGAAAACCGGAACCGGTCTATTTTACGGCAACATCTGCACCTGCCCTGTCAGCCCGCACAGTCTTCCATCAAAGCCGTCCATCACAACCGCACAAAATAATTCGGCCCCGGTTTTATTGGTTTCTATCGGCAACGGGGCAACGGGCGGGCCGATTCCGAACAGGACGGTTATCGGTTGATCGGCAGTGGCCGCATACCTCACAATTCAAAGAGTGTATCGCCTGCCCGCAACACCCCGGCGCGAAAGGACGCGGCTCCCTTCCTTGGTGCCGCCCCGGTGCGTCCATTCGGAATCGTCACCGCGTTGGAGGTCGCGTCTTGTCGATGAATGGCTGGCATTTTGGAGCGCACGTGTCACAAGTAGTTCTCACAAACCGGACAGTGAGCCCGACTCATGACCATCGACCGTGAACGCCTGGCGGCCCTTGCCGCCGCACCCCATTTTCACCGGGGCCGATATCACAATCTGGAGCGCGTACCCCACCACGGTCTGGGAGATTTCCTGCGCTGGCAACTGGCCCCCGGCCGGCGTTTCCCGCCGGGTAAGCGCTACAAGCTGCTACGGCCAGATGCCCACCTGCTGACGAACCCGCCAGAGGCGCCACAGCTCACCTGGCTGGGTCATGCGTCGTTTTTGTTCCAGTATCAGGGCCTGAACGTGCTCACCGACCCGGTGTTGTCGGACCGCGCCAGTCCCTTCCAGTTGGTCGGACCCAAGCGGTGCACGCCCCCTGCCCTGACGGTGGCAGAAATGCCGCCCATCCACCGGGTACTGATTTCCCATAACCACTACGACCATCTCGACGAAGTCACGGTGCGCCAGCTGCACCGTCGTTTTGGGGCCAGCCTGTGCTTCTGTATTCCCATGGGGCTGCGCCACTGGTTCGAGAAGCGCGGCATCCACAATCTGGTGGAACTGAACTGGTGGCAATCGACGACACTGGCCGCCGGACACGAAGTGTTCTGCCTGCCGGCCCAGCACTTCAGCGGACGAACCGCCACCGACCGCAACGCCTCGCTCTGGTGTGGCTGGCTCCTGGAAATGGACGGCTTTAGGTTCTATTTCGGCGGCGATACCGGTTATGGCGAGGTGTTTCGCGACATTGGCGAGCTGTTTGCCCCCATTGACCTGGCGCTGCTCCCCATCGGCGCCTACGACCCACGCTGGTTCATGGCCCCGGTGCACGTGGCGCCGGAAGAGGCGGTCAGGATTCACCAGGATATTGGCGCCCGCCAGTCGGTCGCCATGCACTGGGGCACCTTTGTGCTCACCGATGAACCCATGGACGAGCCACCCCGGCGACTGCGCCACGCGCTGGAAGATCAGGGCGTGAGCGAGTCGGCCTTCCGGGTCATGCAGCACGGGGAAGTGTGGTCGCCGCCGAGATGGGGCGGCTGTCATCAAAAACAGGATCAAACATAAATCGGCGCCGGCTTTCCGGTCAGGTTGACATAGCCGGAGCTTAGCTGAAGGATGGAGTATGTCTAAGGCTAATCACGAACCCGAAAATCAGAATCACGACGTGTCAGCAGAGCTCCTGCAGCCACTGGACTCGGCCATTCACCGCCTTGCTGAGCGCAATGCCATTGAGGGCGTGTCGCCGGTATTCGAAGTGATCGATGCCGTCAGGCCCCTGATGTTCAGCCCCGAAGGCCTGGAAGCGCTGTACCAGCGCGTGCCCGCCATTGAGTCGGCCGGGTTCTTTGGTGGCAGCGATTGGGACACGCCCCAGACCCTGGTGCCCTCCCTGTCCGCCCGCACGGTTCGCCACGGTGAACCGGTCGCCACCCTGGTTGAAAGCCTGAGCCAGATCCGCCTGCTGGCGGTGGCCAAAGGCGACTACACCCACGCGTCTATCTCGGCAGAACACGCCCATCACCTGCTCGCCCAGGTACTGGCTATGAACCTCGACCTGGTGGTCGGTGATTTGCAGGAGGGCGATCGGTTGCGGCCGGACAGACTCGGCTACGCGGTGCAGTGCCTGTACCACTACCTGCTCCGGCATCTGGGCTACGAGAACCTGCTGGAACACTTGGTGGCCGAAGTCTGGCGGATTCTGGCGCAGCGCCCGGTCCAGGTCGAGGGTGTCAAACAGATGGTGACCCAGATCGCGGTCTGCCTGGAAAAACCGGACGCTTTTAGCGGCAAGAGCGGCGAGGTTAACGACGACGCGCTGCAACTGATCAACGCCGTGTTCAGCCCCACCGAGGGTTGCCGTGAAGATCCCGGCTTCGAGGTCTATTCCGAGCGCCTGGCGGAGATGGACGACGCCACCTTGCTGCGCGAAGCCATCGCCTATGCCCAGGCCATGCACCGTACCGGCCTGGTCTCGGCCTACATGCCGGTGTTCATACGCTACCTGCGTGGCCGCTGGAACGCCCTGATTCCCACGGCGTTGGGGCTCAGTCAAACCGGCGCCGACGCGTTTCACTGCTACCCCGCGCTGATTCACACCCTGATTGACGAGGCGCTGTTTCCAGAGACCAGCCAGTGTGCCTATGGTCTGGCCATGATGCTCGAACGCGGCATTCTCTATGCACCGCCGGTGGCGCCTTCCCTGTGGCGCCAGATACGCCTGTCGCTGTGCGATGCGGCGGCCGATAAAATTGTGGCCGTCTTTGGCAACCGCCGCTCCCCCGAAGTCTTCCTCCTTGCCGACGTGCTCAATGTTCTCGGGCGCCCGCTGGGCGTCGGACAGGGCAACTACCCCACCTGTCAGTCCACCCGTGCCCTGTCCATGTGGGCTTACAACATGCCGGCCGAACTGCTTCGGATCCTGGCCTGGGCGGCTCGGGACGATGAAATCGTGATGCGCTTCGAGGGCAACAGTATTTCCTCCCGGGAGCTCGGCACCGGGCTGGCCTCCGAGCCGCCGGTGGATGTGGATGCGGTCTCACTGCTGACCGTGCCGCATCTGGATCGCATCTATTTTGAAATGGGTCGGCGCAGTGTCGGGCGCGGAGAAGATCCCCACAAATGGGTCAACGCCGAATTTCACGGCGACCATGTCGGCCACGGCTTTCGCATTGCCGTCGATGTGTTCACCGGGGACCTGAAGGACTTCGAAGGCTTTATCCGGGATTTTTATGCGGCCTATCATCCCTTCTACAATGGCAACATCCCGGTCATCAACCCACAACCGGCCGGCATTGCGGTGACCGACAGCGCCACGCGCTTTCTTGGCTGGCACGCCATCACCATCCAGCGGCTGGCGCTGGATCCGGACGAGATCATGCGCGTCTACTTTTTTAACCCCAACAACGACAGCGGGCAAAACTGGGGCCAAGGCATTGTCACCTCCACCCACGGCCATGGCGAGCTCTTTGGTGAAGCCTCCTTACCGGTGGCCGAGTTCGCCTCCCGGCTGTACGTGTTTCACTATGACCCGCTCGAAAAGGGTGAGGCGGGCGACGCCCCCACCGATGAAGTCAACCGGGCTATGCAACTGGCCCAGAGCAGCTGGGCCTCGGGGCGCTAGTAAGCGCCAACCTGCCCAGTTGCCCATCGCCGACGATGGCGGCCACAATGTTAGCCGCGCCTGGTCAGGTACCGGAGTCTCTTTGCCTGAGGAACGCCGAAGCCTTTCTGAGTTTCGGTGTTTGGGAGCGCTCGACGACCTTCAAAAAAATAATTCTGTCCCGGTTCTCCCGCAAGTTGCTTACCTCGCCCGCCCTTGTCAGACTGTGATTAAGGTTGTACGTAACGATTCACGTTGCTCGCAACATGGCGCTTTCTGAACCCGGTTCTGAGCGGCCACTCTTGAGCGCTTCCTCTCAGCGACCGGTTAAGTGCGAAGGAGGATGCAATGCCTGAGAAAACATCCGACGCCCTCATCCTGGTGGATATCCAGAACGATTTCTGCAAAGGCGGAGCCCTTGAGGTTCCGGACAGCCAGGCAATATTCCCGGCGGTGAACCGCTACATTGACGACGCCCGGAAGAAACACTGGCTGCTCATTGCCTCCCGGGACTGGCATCCCGTTGACCACTGCAGCTTTGAGCACCGTGGCGGCCCCTGGCCGGTGCACTGCGTGCAAGACACCCATGGCGCAGAATTCCACAAAGACATGCACCTGCCTGAGGATGCCATCCGGGTCAGCAAGGGCGTGGCCTTTGACCGGGACCAGTACTCGGCTTTTGACGGCACAGGCCTTGCCGGGTATCTGGAAGACCGGGGTGTATCGACGGTGCACGTGGTGGGTCTTGCCCTTGATGTGTGCGTTGAAGCCACCGTCAATGACGCGCTGGCAATTGGTTTCAGCGTTGAGCTGATGGCAGACGGCACCCGTGCCGTCGACAAGGCCAAGGCATCAGACGTCCTGAACAGGCTGTCAGCCAAGGGGGCGGATGTCGCCTCATGAGCACACTCAACGACAAGCGAACACTGCTACCCCCGCAGGAACCGGCCCTGATGGTCGACCTGTATGAACTGGCCATGGCACAGGCCTACTGGAAAACAGACATGAACGAACAGGCCACTTTCAGCCTGTTCTTCAGGAACCTGCCAGACCACCGCAACATCATACTGGCTTGTGGCCAGCAGACCCTCTGTCAGTTGATCACCGAGCTGCGCTTCACCCGCGAGCAGATCCGAACGCTCGAACGCCTGGGCATGTTCGAGCAGAAGTTCCTGGACTGGCTGGCCAATTTCCGTTTCTCCGGCGATATCTGGACCCTGCCGGAAGGCACCCCGGTTTTTCCCCAGGAGCCTCTGCTTGAGATGCAGGCGCCGGTGGCCGAAGCGCAGATTCTGGAAAGCCTTGCCATGAACTACGTGCACCTGGAAACAGTGATCGCCTCCAAGGCGCTGCGCCTGGTGCTGGTTGCCGATGGCAAACCGATCGTGGATTTCGGCATGCGCCGCATGCACGGGCTGGATGCAGCCTACCGCGGAACCCGCGCCTACCGCATCGCAGGAATCGCTGGCACCAGCAACGTGCAGGCAGGGGTGGATTTCGAAATGCCCGTGCGGGGCACCATGGCCCACAGTTTTATCCAGGCCCATGACAACGAAATGGACGCCTTCAAGGCCTACGCCAGCCTTTACCCGGAGACCGTCCTGCTGGTGGACACCTACGACACGATCGCTGCGGTGAAAAAAATCATCGCATGGCTCAAGGCCAGTCCTAATATCAGCATCGGCGCCATCCGTCTCGATTCCGGCGACATGGCCGAGCTAGCCAGAGCATGCCGGAAGCTGTTCGACGCCGCCGGCTACACAAAGATCAGGATACTGGCCAGCAGCGGCCTGGACGAATACAGCATACAAAAACTGGTCCGGGACAACGTGCCCATCGATGGCTTTGGGGTGGGCACCGCCATCGGGTCAGCCAAGGACTCGCCGAGTCTCGAGCTGGCCTACAAACTGACCGAATACGCTGGCAAACCCCGCATGAAAAATTCGCCGGGCAAACAGTCCTGGCCCGCCCCCAAACAGGTGTTCCGCCAGAGCGGCAGTGACGGCCGCTACACCGGGGACATGCTGGCCGGGCGCAATGAACGCCAGGAAGGGGAACCCCTGTTGATTCCGACCCTGCGCAATGGCGAACTGGTGGACAGTGCCATCCGGCCCCTTGCCGATATTTGTGCATACAGCCGGGATGCCGTGGCCAGAATGCCCCATGAGCTTCGCGCCATCGACAGCGATGTCGAGTACCCGGTGACCATCAGCGACGAACTGAAAACCATCCAGAAGCAGACCCTGGAAGCCATCGTGGCGGCTGAGTGATCGTCGCCAAATAAGGCCGGGGGCAACTCTGTCCTGAAATAATCGACGTGTGGAGGAGCTTCATACCGAGCCAACCACACGCCAGCAAACCTTCGCCGGATAGCCAACCCGACAATAAATCGGTCCCATTTTTCTCCTTACGAAACAACGCTCTCAGAGCAAAATGACGAGGCGGAGCAAAACGCAAGACTGACCCAGACCTTTCTCTCAAGACCTGGAGCCTGCCACTTTTAATGACTGGCAGTCATAATGCTTGGCGGGTTAAATCCGGGGCAGTCAACATGATATCGAGCTGGTCCGATTGATTGCCTCCACCGGAAACTATTTATAAAGGTGCGGGTACTTGGCCCGATCCTCCATATCCCAGCTATAGAGAAGTTCGTTTGCCTGTTTCCGTACAGCCTCCGCTGATACACCTGCGCCTGCATCGGGCAACTCATCCATCCATATCAATATTTCTTTTCTAACTTTCCCTGCATTTTCAATACAATAAGCCTCACTTCGAACCCAAACAGTGGGACTCATAAGTGAGGGTGACGAGTAAGACCAGCAAGGCGAATAACCCGACTGTTCCATTTTCGTCGAGATCACGTATCCATAAATCGGGCGACTAATGATTGTAAGCAGTGAAAAAAACAAACCCACTTTAAGGCAAACATTGAGCCGTTTTTCAGTAGTCCGATTAAGCAGGCGAAGCACTAAAGCAGCTGCCAGGGCCAGAAAGCAAGGTAGGCTGATAAGCGCGGGAATATCCCAGCCAGATACCGATATATAGATATTGCCTGTTTGCAGACGTTCAAAGTGTTCAAGTAGAGCACTTCCCATAAGTGCGACAATAATATAATTGACGGATAACAGTGCACTTATATAAAAGACTGTCTTAAGCTTGAAAAAATTGCCAGAATCGGTTTCCACTTGATCGTCCAATGCGTGCATTATCGGTAGCCCCTAAAATAAGGACCTCCAAACAGACTATGCATAAAGCCAACGGGATCCTCATCCGCGTAATTCAGGCCTCGCCTCACCTCTCTTCTTGTTTCCGCAATGGACTCAAGCATTCGCTTTTCTGCATCCTTTAATAAAGATGCCAGCTTGTCCGTTAATTCATAGTGATCACTAACCGCGTTCAGAGCTGCCGTGATTCCGGCACCCACTACGACGACCAGCGCAATGGGTCCAATAGCTGCCATTGCAGTAGCCCCTACGACTGTTGAAACCACTCCCCACGCTATAGCCGCTCCAGCTGTTGCTGTTGCGACATCCAAAGAAACACCTGAGACGAAGTTATGCCACGTGGCTCTCTCATTCATTAGCTGATCGAGACCATGAAAACCAATAGAGAACATAACGGAGACAATAACGCCACCCTTATAGCGCGGCCCGCTCCTAGTTTTCCAATAGCCATGCTCAGCACTTTCGGATTACTCGCTAGATAGCGTGTTCCGATGAGTCGATTCCTTAAACCCGGATAGCCTTTTATTATTATGTAACTACGACCGTTATAGGATTTAATGCGGTACTTTGACAGTGCGCTGCCACCTCTGTTCAGATCGAACGCGAGAACTGCCAAAACTCTAGAGTCAGATACATCCGTGTCTTCCTGGCCTATTCCAAATGCATTTGGTTTTATCGCAGACCTATTCACTCATTCCAACCGGAACTCTAATTGAACACCACTCCAAGGCCGGGCCGATCGATTTAAATCGTTCTGACCCCTCTCGTTTACTGACCCCTCTCGTTTTAAGGGGAAAACTCGACGCAATAATGGTGGCCTGGAAGGTAACAAACGCGTCCTTGCGCTAACCGACGTTGGGGTATTTCTAACCCGGCCAACCAGACAATAAACCGGTCCCGATTTTCCTCCTTACGAAACAGCGCCGTCTAATCAAAATGGCAAGCCGGAGCCAAAGCGCAAGCCTGCCCCTGGCCTCTGCTTCGCAGATTATTGGCGCTGGGCGTCAGGACGGTGTAGCTTATTAATTGAACACAATGCGTCGGTCAGCCCCGACTACCTTCGGGACGCTACCGCATTGGCAGGAGGCCCCAATGATTCGACGCATCAGACAAAGCAGCCCTGACAGCGGATTCTTTTGGTTTGCCCCCGGGGTTGGTTGCCGGACAACCCCCGGCTGGGAGGACGTGATAGCCACCAGGGCGCAGACTTCTATCGGTTCATGCTCATGAGCACGAACACGGGCCTCGACCTGGTTATCGTGGGCGGGGGCATTGGCGGCGTCATCTGTCTGAAGTATGCCAAAGACGCCGGGCTGAATGCGGTGCTACTGGAGCGCTGTGAGCGCATCGGGGGCCTGTGGCGCGATCTTCCTTCCTGGCAGGACATCCAGTTCCGCAGGGAGGATTGGACGCTCGGCAATCTGCCGCTCTCCGGGGAGGACCAGCCCAACATCCTGGGCAACATCGACGCCTGGGTCGAGCGCTTTGAACTCTCCCCCTATATCCGCCTTAACGCGCCAGTGACACGTGCGCGACCGTGCGAAAACGGCTGGCGCCTGACCACAGAGACCGCCACGTATGAAGCCAAGTGGCTCATCGCCGCCACCGGTGGGCACAACCGCCCTATCGTTCCGCAGGTCGATCGGGACGATTCCTCGATCACTGAATATCATTCCTCCGCCTTGCGCGATCCCGAGGACTTGCGAGACAAGCGCGTCACCGTAGTGGGGGGCGGTGCTTCCGCATACGACCTGCTGGACCTCTGTTTCGCCCACGGCGCGCGCAGTGTCACGTGGGTCTATCGTTCCACCAAGTGGATGCGGCCGACACGCCGAACCAAACACCTGGGAATCGACATGCGGATCCTGGCAAAGTATCAAATGCTCTGCCTGCCGGCCGGCATGGTCCACCGACTGGCCAACAAAGACCTGCGGGCGAGGTACACGAAAGCGGGGATCGAGGAGATCATGCCGAAAGGCGATTTCGACATCCGTCGCGACCAGCTCATCCCGGGCCGACCGGGTATGATCTCAAACTTTGCCCACATCGAGCGCCATTGTGGCGAAGTGCGCTCACTCCGCGACAAGACCATCGAACTCTCAACCGGCGAGGAGGTGGAAACCGATCTGCTGCTCTGGGGCACCGGCTATGGTGTTGACTTCGGTTTCCTTGGCCTCGATGCACTTATTAAGGCCAGAAACCTCAACGACATCAGCAGTCGCTGCTACTCGCGCTTCCTCTCCGCCGACGCGCCCAACCTCTTCCTGCTGGCACCCGGCGTGCTCGACACCAATACCTCCACGCCATGGGCCTATGCTCATGTGGCCAAGTCCATCATGTCTCATATCGGGGGCAAGCCGGTTTTTGTGAAGCCGCCGTGTGAGGTATTCACGAATCATTTTGATCTCGTCAAGATGCTGGCGCCGCGGGACCGTGGGAACTACCCCTTTGGCATTTGGTACCTGAGGTACCTCTGGCTCGCACTGTGCCATCCCTGGAAACGACCACTGCCTATTCCGTGACAGGCAGTGCTTGTTTGGGGTGATGCTCCGTTACAAACTGCAAACCGGGACAGATTTATTTTCCAGGCGGAAAATCACCCCATGCCGGCCAACAACCGGCTACTCGTGTTTCAACGAATGCGGTGGGATTGCAGCCATTGGCTGATCTTCAGGTTCCCCTTGTTGTCGCACCACAGACCTGTCCCGATTTAGGACTTCTGCTCGCTATCACGCCCAAGCCCGAGATACGATACAAAAAATTTGGGCATCGAGCATTTCCTTAGGCAAAAGGGTAACTGAAACAGTGAAATACCATGGGATCGGGAGTTTTGTGGGGCTTGCCCTGGTCGCGGTGGCAGTTTCCGGATGCATGGAGACCAACCGCGGTTGGGACGGCGCCGAGAACGCTCCCAGGAGTTTCACGAGTGAAGGGGAACGCCTCTATTTTACCGGCGTTTCAAACTCCGGTGAGCAGATCCGTCCAGTGGGTGGGCACAGTCATATGCAGATGCATGGTGGCAGCTGTGCCACATGCCACAGTGCGGACAAGCAAGGCGGCGCAATCATGTGGCCTCGATTCTGGGTGGTGGCTCCGGCTTTAACGGAAGGGGCACTGGAGAAAGAGCATAACGACGGCCACGACCATGCAACCTACAACGAATCATCGCTTAAAAACGCCATCGTGAACGGCATCGGTCCCGACGGGGAACCATTACACGATACGATGCCACGGTGGCGAATGTCCGAAGAAAGCCTGAATGCGCTGGTTCACTATTTGCTCGGTGAACATTCACATTGAGCCGCTGGTTGGCTGGTTGCTTGGCTGGTTGGCTGGTTGGCTGGTTGAGAGTGCAGACAAACCTGGATCGAAACTGAACTGACGCTGCGGGCCGAATGGATCAAACCGGCAGTTCGATGATTTCGCCCGCCACACCCTCTTCGCTCACTTCCAGCCGCCCTACCGTGATCGGCAGGGTAAAGCGCCGGGGCCCCGCGCCACCGGGATTGAAATAAAGCACGTCGCCGATCCACTCGTTACGGGGTTTGTGGGAATGGCCGGCGATCACCACGCGGTAACCGCCTTGCGGATCGATGTCGAGGGTTTTGACGTCGTGGAGCATGTAGAAAGCGTGGCCAAGGAATTCCAGATCCTGAACATCGGGAAGCTTCGCGGCACGGCCTGTTTTGTCGATATTGCCGCGAATCGCAACCACGGGCGCGATTGCCTCCAGCGCTTCCAGAACCTCGTCGCGCCCGACGTCACCGGCGTGAAGAATCACGTCCGAGCCCTTCAATACCTCCAGGGCTTCGGGGCGGATCTTGCTGTGGGTGTCTGCGATGACGCCGATTTGCACGCTTACGCCCCTTCTAATCCGTCAGTGATGACCACCCGGCCCATGCGCGTGGCCGTGTGCTATCTCTTCCGGATTGGCGGCGCGGACTTCGACGATGTCGATATCGAAGGTCAGGGTTTTACCGGCCATTGGATGGTTGGTGTCGACATCGACAAACTTATGGCCGACCTTGGCGACGACCACATGGCGTGCGCCCTGCTCGGTTTGCACCTGGGCGACCATGCCCGGCTTCCAGCGTTTGGCACCGCGCAGATGTTTGATCGGCACGCGCTGCATGGCATCGGCCTTGCGTGGGCCGTAGGCTTTTTCCGGGGCGATGGTGACGCTGAAGCTTTCACCGGCGTCGCGACCTTCCAGGGCTTCTTCCAGGCCTTGAACGATACCGCCGTGGCCATGCAGATAGGCGTTCGGTTCGCCGCCACGGGAGCTTTCAATGGCGTTGCCCTGGTCATCACTGACACTGTAGTGAAACAAGACCACCTGATTCTTTTCGATTGGCATAAACGTTCTCCACGCCGGTTTGGGGTACGCCATTATAGCCAGCCGCAGCGCTGACTCCAGCGCCGATTTGTTCTGCGGGCGTTCTTGACCGCCGGGAAAGGTCATGCCTTCGTTCGGAAGACGTTCGTAGTGGGAGTTTGCCAGTCCGTTGGCTCTGTAGCTGACAACTGGGACAGATTTAATGTCCGCAAAAAATAAATCGGTCCCGGTTTTTTACGTGCCTCAATTTAAAGGCCTTACACTTCATTCGCCTTACGATAATTACCCTGATAATCAAAGATCCGCTCCTGCACCTGCCAATAGTGCTTTTGCTTGCGGGCAATCACAAAATCCGGTGCCGGCAACAAGGTTTGTAGCTCAAGCACCTCATCAATCCTGCTGAACGCTTTCGGGGCCTGGCTGTTCTCGAAGCGACGGCCGAACAGTTTGTTAAAGACGGTGCGCTGTGCCGGTTTGTTGAAATCAAACGACTCGCTGAGTTCCTCCCCATCCTCACCGTGATAGGTGATCCTCAGTTTGCTGCCGGTTTTGCCGGTAGGGGCACTTAATGTGATGCCGGCGCAACGGATCACCATGGCATCCTTGAGTTTCAGGGCGTCTCTGAGCTGATCATCCGGGTCGATGATGGCTTTCTGACACTGCTGACAGTTGCGGGCCGCGATATCGTTCTCGCCACCGCAGTGTGGGCACGCCTTGAACCGAAAACGGTAATCGCACTGTTCAGGGCGCCAGTGCTGCCCGGCAGACCCATCCTCGTCCGCAGGCTCCAGCAGCCCCTGACAACGGCGCCCGTAGTGTTCAATCACGCGGCCGTCACTGTCTGTTTTGCCCCAGTAGATATTGGCAAAACCACAGCCCGGGCAGAACACCTGCACCGGCTCGCTGTCGGGTTTCGGTTTCGCCTCCCCCACCTCCGGGTGATGCAGATTGACGCTGTTGCCCGCGTAATCAATCACCAGGCAATCCTGTTTGCCTTCATCCAGACGAAGCCCGCGGCCCACGATCTGCTGATACAGGCTGACCGACTGGGTGGGGCGAAGAATAGCGATGAAGTCCACATGGGGCGCATCAAAGCCCGTGGTGAGCACGGACACGTTCACCAGGTACTTCAACTGCCGCTGCTTGAAGCGCTGAATCCGCGACGCCCGTTCGTTCAGATCGGTCGCGCCGGTCACCAGGGCGGTCTGGTGTTCCGGCAGATAGCCGGTGATCTCCCGCGCATGATCCACCGTCGCCGCAAAGATCATCACCCCCTGGCGCTCAACGGCCAGTTCCATCACCTGCTCGATGATCGCCCGGGTCACCCGCTGATGTTTGCTCAGCAGCTGGTTAACGTCTCTCTCGGCGTATTCGCCAAAGCGGTCCTGAGCCAGCGCGGAGAAATCGTATTGCGCCACCGCCGCATTCACCAACTCAGGCCTGGTGAGATACCCCCGGCTGATCATATAGCTCAACGGCAGTTCGTAAATGCAGTGCTGAAAGGGCTTGTCCTGCTCTTCGTCAGAACCGCGAACAAAGCCCCGGTAGTGATAGCGATAGATCCAGCCCATGGCCAAGCGATAGGGGGTGGCGGTGAGTCCGAGCACTTTGAGGGAATCGTTCTGTTGCCGAAGCAGCTCAATGATCCGTTGGTACTGACTGGTTTCCTCACCACTGACCCGATGGCACTCATCGATGATGACCAATGAGTATTCATCCCGGAACTGATCCAGATTCGCGGATACGGACTGCACGCTGGCAAAGGTTACCTGATGTTGGTTTTCCTTAAGTTTCAGCCCGGCGGAGAAGACGCCACCGCTTAACCCATAGCTCTGGTATTTGGCGTGATTCTGCTCCACCAGCTCTTTTACGTGGGTCAGTACCAGAATCTTGCGCCAGGCAAGACGGGCCAACTCGGCAATGACCAGGCTCTTGCCCGCGCCGGTCGGCAGCACAATAACGGCGGATTCATCAGATTTGCGAAAGTGCCGCAACGTGGCATCGACCGCTTCCTGCTGGTAAGGCCGGAGTTTGAAAGACGCATTCATTCGTAGTGCTTAATCGCTATCAGGAGGAGAAGGCGGTCATACTAGCAAATGCCGCTACCGTTGCCTGTGAGGCATCCATAAATCTGTCCCGGTTTTCTCATCACCCGTAGTAGGACTGTAGCTGTTAATGCAGCCACGACAGGAGTAAATTCAAAGCTATAGCTGCGCATGCAGAGCCAGTCACTGGCAGTGCGTATTCAGACTCTGACCGGAGTAGACATGCCGGCTCCACCCGCCATATGGTCCACTGGAGTCATGTCATGAACACAATCTCTCGCTTAATACTTGCGGTTACTATCTGCTTTATTCCTCCCGCTTTCGCGCATCAGGACACCATGAATGATGGCCATACCCATAGCACCGGGGATGACATCGGCACCGTCAATTTTCAGGCCGACTGTGATGACGGGGTGCGCGCTGACGTCGATCATGCCCTGGGCATGATGCATCACATGATGTACACCCAGGCCCGCGCCGAGTTCAGTGCCATTACCCAGGCCGATCCCGACTGTGCCATGGCCCATTGGGGTGTCGCCACGTCGCTGTTCCAGCCATTATGGGGCACCACACCGAGCACTGAGGATATCACCCAAGGTCGCCAGGCCATCCAGCAAGCCCGTAACGCGGCCGAAGAAGAGCGTGAACGGCTGCTGATAGACGCGACCGCTGCGTTCTTCGAGCCGGAGACCGACCAGGTCCGGGAGCGGCTGGCCGGCTGGATTGAGGGGATGGATCAGGCCTATCAAGCCTTCCCGGACGACGCTAACGTCGCTACCCTGTATGCCTTGTCTCGCTTGACGCTGGCGCTGTCCGCCGAAGACCGCAAGGCACTGCACAACGAAGCCGAACAGGTACTGCGTGCGGTTTGGGAGACCGAACCCACCCATCCCGGGGCAGTGCATTACTCCATACACGCCACGGATGCCGATGGCCGCGCTGGCAACGCCACGGAAATCGTGGACTCCTACACCGGAATAGCCCCCAGCGTTCCCCATGCCTTGCACATGCCGTCTCACATTTATGTGCGGCTCGGTGACTGGCCCCGGATGATTGAATGGAATCAGCAGTCCGCAGACGTGGCGGTCGATCACAAGGTCGAGGGCGCCACGTCGTTCCACTACATTCATGCCCTTGATTATCTGGTCTATGGCCACCTCCAGCGGGGTGAAGACAACGCGGCTCGCAGCGTCTGGGAGTCCGCCCAAGCCAACGGACCGCATCAGGCCAATTTCCCCGGCGCCTTCCACCTGGCATCCATCCCCGCCAGGTTGGCCGTTGAAGAACGGGATTGGGAGGCGGCCGCCGCCATTAACCCCCGTGCCGTCGACTACATTAGCTGGGACAAGTTCCCCTGGCCCGAGGCTCTGAGTTGGTTCGCACGCGGGCTTGGGGCCGTCCACACCGGTGATCTGGACGCCGCCCGCACGGCTGAACAGCGCCTGGAGACTCTGGTGGAAACCGCCCGGTCCGCGGCCGATCCGCGTTTCTCGACCTACATTGAGGTGGATCGGAGGATCCTTGCCGGGTGGATTGCGCAAGCCCAGGGTGAACCAGACCGTGCCATCGAACTGATGCGTTCCGCCGGGCAGTTGGAAGCCAGCGTCGAGAAGCATCCAGTCAGCCCCGGAGCCCTGCTCCCGCCCTACGAAGCGCTTGGCGATCTGCTAGTCGCCCTGAATCGCCCGGCCGAGGCCCTCGCCGCCTATCAGCAGTCCGATCACACCTGGCCGAATCGGTATAACACCCTGGAAGGCGCGGCCCGCGCAGCCGATCTGGCTGGCGATACCGGATCCGCCGGGCAGTGGGCCCGTCGACTGCTGGAGATAGCCCCGGAAGCAGAGCGCGGGTCGATCGAACGGATACAGACGTTGGCGGGGAGAAGCTAGGTCCCTCGGGTCGGGACCCTTCAGGTTCCCGACCCGATGCCGGTTATCCTGTGAGCCCGATAAATCTGGCTCGAACGACATCATCCGGAGCTGCGCGGGTCGGGCGTCTCTTCGTCAAGCCAGGTGCCGCAGTGTTTACAATACCTGGCGTCGACTTCATGGCGATGTTTACCGCATCCCGGGCAGGCTTCATCGGAGTAACGTTCCGCTCGCAGGGTGCGAATCACTTCCGCGGAAAAAACCCCAACGGGAAGCGCAATGATCGAGTAGCCCGTCAACATGATCATCATGGAAATGAACTGCCCCCAAGGCAGTCACCGGCGTTATATCGCCATAGCCCACGGTTGTCAGTGTCACGATTCCCCAGTAGATCGATGTGGGAATACTGGTGAAGCCGGCCTCAGCCGGCTCTATCAGATAGAGCAAAGAAGAGAAGATGGTCACGACCATCAGCACGGCAAACAGAAAAAGCAGGATCTGGTGCCGGCTGCGAATCAAGGCGTCCATCAACAGGCGGCCCTCGCCCACTACCGTCATCATTTCCAGTACCCGAAACAGCCGCAGGGTCCGCAGCAGACGCACGACTACGAGAGTCTGCGCACCCGGGATCAATAACGCCAGCCAAGTGGGCAGGACAGCCAGAACGTCGATAATCCCGTAAAAGCTTTTCAGGTAAAGCTTCGGTTTCTCCAGGCAATAGATGCGCAGGGCCAGTTCAATGGTGAACAGCAGCGTTATGCCCCACTCCACACCAAAAAAAAGCTCACCGTAGCGGGCATGATATTCCGGCACACTGTCCAGGAGAATAATCCCCACGCTGAGGAATATCAGCAACGCCAAAAAAACATCAAAGCCCTTCGCCAGGAGGGTATCAGTCTCGAAAATGATCTGAAAAAGGCGTGTTTTAATCCCCAGGCCACCGGGTTTTATAGTCGCCATCCAAGCTGCCTCTCTACCCGTCACTGAAAGTCGAAAATCCGGTGAATAGGTGCAACCCAGGACTACTAATCCTGCAAACCGCCGTATTGCCCCTGATCATTGACTGTAGACGCTAACCGTTTTAGTCGCCGCAGCGATCAAACCTTCAGTTCGATGATTTCACCCGCCACACCCTCGGCGCTCACCACGCGGTAACTGCCTTACGGATCGGCGGCGTGGGCCTTGCTCGGTTTGCACCCGAGAAATCTACACAACCAAGGCTATGACTTCCCAGCTCTCGTAAAGGGCCACCCAGTACTAGCCCCCTATGTAAAACCGAACGCTCACGGCGACCTTTCCATCGATTTCGCAGACCCATTGGCAGTAAAAACGCTCAATGCCGCGTTATTAAACCGATACTACTACATTGTCGACTGGGATATACCCGAGGGCGCGCTTTGCCCTCCAATCCCAGGCAGAGCCGGCTATATCCATTGCATGGCTGACGTGCCTGGGCTTGAACAGCCCAGCATCAAGTTGCTCGATATAGGGACTGAAGCCAATGGAATCTACCCGCCACTGGCCAGCCAAATGTGCGGCTGGCAGTGCGTCGGTAGTGACATCAACATTCAGTCGCTTGCGAACGTCGCCAGGATTGTCGCCAACAACCCCACACTAAAAGATCGCTTCACGCTGCGCACGCAACACGATAGAAACCACATTTTTGAACGGATCATTCAAGCCGGTGAGTTCTTTGATGTCAGCGTCTGCGACCCACCCTTCCAAGCCTCACTCGATGAAGCACTTAAAGGTAGCCAGCTTAAACTCAATAACCTTGCTCGTAGTCGCGGTGAGCAAAAAGCAAAAACCAAATCCCCCACCCGGAATTTTGGCGGGCTGGGAGCCGTCGATAGACGGGAAATAGAGATGAAGCAGGGCAATAAGACTACGAGGGTATTGGCCTGGACATTCATCTGAGCAAAGGGGCGGTTGAACGTCGTACGCGACTTGTTTGAACGCCCAATTCAGCCAATGAACATCAACACCACACCAAGCCCGTAGAGCACCATGATTGCCAGACTCTCTGCACCGATTCGTCCGACGCCATAGCGTTCCCGACGTATCAGCCCCATGATCAGGATGGCCGCCATCAACAGGGTCAGTGCGACCCAACGTTCCGAGTCGACGGTCATCGTGTGGTAGAGCGAGCCGTCCCGGTAGGCGATATCCGAGGCGGCCATGAAAAGCGTATCGAAGGCATTCCCGCCGATGATGCCAGCCACCGCGAGTGTGAGCGCACCCCGCCTTACCGCGGCAACTGACGTAACCAGCTCCGGAATGGACGTACTGACCGCTGTCAGAAGAACACCGACGATTGTCTGGCTCAACCCGGCTTCCGAGCTGATTGTCGTGGCGGCGGGTTCCAGCACCAGGCCAGCCACTCCAAGCGTTGCCATGAGCATTGCGAATTCTGTCCAGAGACGGCTCATTGATGGCAACTGGCTCATGCTCTCCGGCTCGTCCTGCCGGGTCTCACCGGTAATGGAGGGGTGCCACATGGGTTTCGCGCCGGCACTCTGGATGAGCCGGGTGCCGTAGAAATAAAAGCCAAGCAGTATCGGGGTAACGGGGTGGATGTTCCAGACGGTCACATCCGGCAAGCTCGGTGCCAAAAGGATCAATGCCAGGAGCGCAATAAGCAGTCCGTTCTGCATCATGTTCGGGGCTGAGGCAGCCGCGTGTTCCAGGTTCGCACGACGGTAGACAATGTCGGCAATGGCCAGGAAAAAGGTCTGTACCGCGATGCCCCCAAGGGCATTACTGACAGCCAGCTCCGGGTGCCCCCGGTAGGCTGCTGTTACCGAGAGCACTGCACCACTCAGAGATGTCGCAGCCCCCAGAAGCACGGCTCCAGCTGTCGCCTCACCCAGCCCGGTCCGGTCGGCTAGCTGGTCGACCACGCGTGTGATGCGTGTCCCCGCGATAGCAATCACCAAGGCACAGATACTGAAAACCACGATGCTCTGTAACAGCGTCCAGCTGTCCGGATCCACGATCGGCACCATCGCCCTCCCTTATAAAACCGGGCACAATCACCCTGGACTGTCTTGGCCTCAGCTTCTCCTTGCTGCTGACGCACAGAATCCGTTCTGTGCGCTGGCAGCCGATGTTAACCGAAGTACCCGCGGTGTTGATAGTGACTCAAGTTGGCGTTGCCCTATCCGAAAATCCGTAAAAATAAATCCGTCCTGGTTTTCCGAATCAATTCATCTGACGGAGAACCATTCCCCTTCTCAAAAAACTGCAGATCGGCCTCTACAAATAAAACTGTCCCGGTTTTCCGGCTTTTGCGTTATTTGTTTGCGTGGGGCCGCCTACGACATGGCCTCCGAATTCAAAATGGCAGCGCAAGGCATGTCATGTTTACTCTGCCCCATTTTGCATCGTTCATACGAAAAACAGCCCCGTGTGGGGCTGTTTTTCGAACTATCCAGCTAGCCTGGATGCACTACTACTGCTTGGCGTTCAACCCTTTATAGTATTGGTCATACGTCGCGTTATAAGGCCCGGGCGGCAGACCGTTTGCGCCGTAAAATACAGCCGCATTCGCCTGCCGCGTTAATGGAAGATAATTCGGTGCCGCCCTCTCAACCGCCGCCGTGACAGCCATGACGATAAGATCAGCCAATGGGTTACCCGTGCTGTTGTTATCAGGGGTGTACGTCATCCTCTGCCGGGCGGTCCAGAGCTCAGCTCCATCTGCATTGACAATCCGATATTCGAAGTCCACCTCCGTTGTTGTCGTCAGCAACATATACTTGGACGTCCACTCGTGAATGGTCACATACAGTATCGAATCTGCCTTAAAAAGATTGGCCAGCTGTTCGGGCGGGACGGCATGGGTTTCGGCCGGCTCGTAATAACCCTCGTACTCCAGCAAAGTTTTTACTGTGTTTACCGGGAAAACGTAATAGCCCTTCTCCGCAAGATAGAAAGGTAGCGTTGCCAACAGCGAGGTTGTGCCCTGCACATCGGTCGACATATTGACGGGGGGCACCACCAGAATCGACTTGGGCGCAGCATCGTGGAATGCATCGAGACGGTTTTCATTGCCTGTCGTGGCGCAGCCAGTGGCTAACGCAACCATGAAAAACACGAGGCACAGCTTCAACGTTTTCATTGCCGGTCCTCCAGGTTTTTGATGAGCATGCTGAGCATCGGCCGGCTCTCGGGCCACGCTTCGTATTCCAGTTTGTAGAACTTGAGTGCGGAATCCACGTCACCCTGCTCCAGCATAAAGGTGCCTGCCTCCGCAAAAAGGCCCGGCGCAATGGGATGCTGAGGCGTACCCCCGGTTTCGACAAACTCCACGTAATTCTTCAGGGCTTCCTCTTTCAGCGCGGGTTCCTGATAAACGACGAACAGCGTTTCCTGGTACTGCCCCCATTCGTACAGCCCCTGATTACTGACGCATCCCGTCAGTAAAACAAACATCGACAATGTGAGAAAAAAACGTTTACTCATGCGGTCCTACCTTAAAAATCCTGTTAACCCCGGCACCGAGATACACTTCCTTGCGATAAACCACTTCATCGTCTGAAAGAAGTTCAACTTGATGAGTGCCATCAACCATTTTCAGCAGGTTTTCACCTGCCTGATATTCGCCAACATAGCCATAGGAAACCCCGTCAACCCGGAGCTCATAGTATTCCGATGCCACCGATGGCAACTCGAATGCAATACCCGGACGATCATCGACAACCTGGGTATTGCGGGTGGGCGTCTGGCTACAAGCCGTCAGGGTGATACAGATGATTAACGCGAGCAGAATCTTCATTGCGTCTTCTCCTTGGCGCGCAGTTCGCTCAGATCATGACCTTTTAAAGAGCCCTGAGAGATTTCGCCGATGGCCCCCTGGTCCAGAGCATCATCGCCAAACAGCCCGACAACGGTCAGTTCGGCAACGTCCTTACCTGGCAGCGAAATCACCGTACCGGTCGTTTGAGACTTCACTTTCTTGCCCCGTGTCTCGACGGCAAAAACCATCCCTTCGCGGACACCCTGGCTCTCGCCGCCGCTGATATAAACGAGACCGTCCTCTTGGGCCAGAACGTCGGCCGTCCATGGTTTTTCAAGGAATAACCCCGTCATTTTGTCCACAGCCGCTGTAACAGCCGCGCCAATAGCCTGATCATTCAAACTACCGTCGTATCCTGCCGCAGAGCCAAACCCCATGGTGCGAGCCTGTTCAGTCGATGAAGAACCGGACCCTGTGACGGATGCGAATACCCGACCGGTCGTTACGTCCACCAACCGAAGATCGACCGTCGCTGTGGCTTCTTGCTTTTTAGATGAGGACAAAAAACCGCGCTCTCCTGTCGTGGCACGACCAAACTGAGTTAGCGAACCAATAACGAGGGTGTCGACACCCGTGATCGAAATTTCCTGACCAGATAATTCCGCCTCCTTGCTCAACAGCTCAATATCCGGTCGTTCAAAAACCAGATAACTTTGGCTGTTCGCCAAAGCCTGCAAGAACATGTCCGTTACCTTTGAACCCAACTGATCTTTCGCACTGGACCTAAGCAGACTACGGCCATAATTTGTTTCATTGGAAATTCGGCCAACTGCGATTTTTCTCTTGAGACTCAGCCGGTTGGGCTTCGATTCTTCCAAAGAGGCTTGCTGCGCAGCTCGCTGCTGCTCAGCAGAGACGGCCGGTTCGACCTCCTTCATTTGAGGCGTTTGTGTTGCGCAGCCTGAAAGGACCCCCAACATCAACCAGGGGAGAATTTTCTTCATCAATTGGACTCCTTTACCCGCCAGGAACAAGGGTTTAACGAACAACGGATTACAGTTAAGAGACAGCCGGAAGGGGGGGGGCGCACCAAGACGCGGAGAGGTTCCTTTCTGAACCTGATGTCATCCCTAACATGTTGTCATGAACCAATACTCTACAGCATGAATTAATCGAATAAATGCACACGTATCAAAAAGCTATATATCTTTACAATATTTTCCATTCTGGCCGCCTACTAAGCCCGCCCCACACTTCTGGGCCTGACATGTAATCAAGACAGGTGGTAGAAATTGCGTCCCGCTGAACGTCACCTTGTTATTAGAAACCGGTCGACCCCGGCCTGCATAACCACTTATATGAGCAAAGACCCGCTCACCACCGCTCTCAGGAGTAATGAAACCAAACCCCTTGGCGTTGTTCCATGCAGTGAGTAACCCTTTTCTGATTCAATGCACTTCCCCTTCAGAGCCTTATACCGGTCACACGCCTTGTCCCTGTCTCTCAAAAGGCGTGGATCCTGAATGCCAATCGCGGCAGCGATCAAAAACCGGGACAGATTTATTTTCCGGTTTTCTCGGTTTTCGGATCGAAAAAAAAAAGCCTTCCCGTTGGAGAAAGGCTTTTTGGAGCGTACAGATCAAATTGCAGGCTTGTCGCGTCTCAGCAGTTGCCCTTTTTCGCCTGGCCCGGTGGGCAGAAATGGCCACCGGACTTACGGTAAGACCGGCGATCGTCGTAGTCATGACGACGGCGATCATGGTCTCGATAGTATTCTCTATGATCTTTGGTGGTAATGGCTGTTCCGGTTGCCGCACCGACGGCACCGCCGAGAATAGCACCATCTCTGCCACCTACCTCGTTGCCGATGGCAGCCCCAATGGCTCCGCCAATACCGCCACCCAGCGCGGCGTCGGCTGTGTCATCCGCAACGGCAACCAGTGAGGTAGCACTCAGAGATAAAAAAACGAGCAGTGATTTCATTTTCATTGACGTAAATCCCATTGTTCAGGTGGTCTGAACTGCCCAGTATGACGGGAAGGAAACCATTGTCTCCATCGTCCCATCAGGCACTAGTCAGTTTTGTGAACCCTTCGAGAATATCAGAAATACACGCGATACCACCCTTACCTTTTATTTATATTTCAATATGTTACAAAGTGTAAAGGATGCGCATTCCTCATGAATCGGACCTGAACAAAACGCTCGCACTCTACCTCCGACTCAGCCGTTAATAGATCTGTCCCAGTTTTGCTTTCACCGGAAAAATCGGGCCAGGAAATCAAGCTGATCATCGATTGACTGAACCAGAGCTTCGCCCCGATATACATCAAAATGACCGACCGGATAGTGCTTCACTTCCGCGTTCGGCATTCTCTCGGCCGCTTTGGCCGCAACACTCGCCGGGGCGACCGTATCGTGGTCGCAAATCAACACCAGCGCCGGGCAGGCGACTTTGCTGGCCAACCGGATGGGCCGGAAAAAGGGAATCGCAAAACTCACGCCCGCTGCAACGTAATTCGACGCATTATCGGCCAGCAAGGGAACATACCCCTCCTGGCAGTCCTCAGCCGTCATCATGCCCAACTCGCCGGGGCGGCCTGCCGACGCAATATACCGAGGAGACATCCCCAGCCCACGACGAAGCCAGTCGACCGTTCCGTGCCAGGTCAGGCGCATCGCCTGCATGGGGCCGGCATAACCGACAACACCCAGCAAAGACGCCAAACCATCCATCATCGGGCATTGGGAGATGGCGCATTGCACGCTTCCATCCTTTGCCGCGGCCGCAATCACAAGCCCGCCAGAAAACGACGTCCCCCACAGGCAAATGCGACTCCCATCGATACGATCCAGCTGCCGCGCAAAATTCAGTGCCGCCAGCCAATCTGCCACTTCCTTCCGAGGGCTCAGCGTCTGTCGTGGCTGACCATCACTTTCACCGAAATGGCGGTAGTCAAAGGCAAAGACCGCATAACCCGCATTGCAGAAAGCTTCTTTAAACGGTGCCAGGCCACTGGCATGAGTCAGCCCAAAACCATGCGCCATCACCACACACGGCAAACTTCCACGGTCGGCATTCTGCGTGTAAAGAACACCGCGACAGGTTGTACCGTGACTCGGAAATTCCAGTGGGGTTTCGATCATGTTAATCCCTCGGTTCATTGAACTTTGAGCCAGTGTGATGCCACGGCGGCGATATCGTCGAAAACACCGGCGCCGAGTTCCGCGGCCCGGGCCCCATCCGATTCCTGATACTTGCCCGTTTTCACCAGCGCCGCCTGGAGCCCCGCCTTCCGGGCGCCGCCAATATCCGCTTCCACATCGTCGCCGATCATCAGGCAGTCGCCCGGCGCCAGCCCCATGCTGTCACAGGCCTCTTGGAACATGGCCTCGCCGGGCTTGCCTATGATGGTGGCCTCCACCCCGGCCGCATACTCCAGGGCGCGAATGAAGGGGCCGGCATCCAGGTGCAGACCGTCGGATGCCTTGAAGTAACGGTTCATGCCCACCGCCAGCAGGGGCGCGCCCTCCATCAGCAGAGCGAAGGCCTGATCCAGCCGACGGTAATCGAAGCGTTCACCGGCATCACAGACCACGACGGTATTTGCATCGGAGCATGAAGCCGGTTCGAACTCCTCCTCAATGTCAGGGTGCACCAGCAGCCAGGCTTTCAGCTTCCGGGCCTTCATGTAACGCGCGACAGCGGCCGGTGCCGTCAGTACTTCTTTCTCATTGACCTCAAAACCCAGTTCGCGGAGTTCGTCCAGCACGGCCCGGGAGGGCTTGCGGGACGTGTTGGTGAGAAAGCGGCAGGGCACTCCCGCCTCGCGGACCCTGGCAATGGCCGCCCGGGCGCCGGTGACGACCTCGCCCCCTTCGTGGAGCACACCGGAAATGTCGATACAGAGTCCCTGGGGTTTTGGCATGGCGTTGGGCCTCAACCTGATTTCGGAGTCGCGATGCGAGGCAGGCGCCTCGCTGACAATAATGGCTGGCGCTCACTTAAGTTTAGAAGACGCAACGCTTGTTCGTCAGTTGCGTTCCTTCAAGACCGAGTAGATGCTGCGAACGGCGGCGACGTCTGACGCGTCAGATTCGATCAGGTCTTCCAGCAATTCCAGAACCCGTTTCTCATCGTTACTTCGAAAATTCGGCCAGAACACATAGGGAATGACATCCGGATTCCGGATATAGAAAAGCGCGGCTTCCTCCGGTTTCGCGGCATCGCCCCTAAGACCGACGGTAAATCGCTGCGCTTCGCTGTCCACCAGGGTAACCACGAGGGATTTTTCAGACTTCACTGCTCGGACGTCAACAACGGTGATGGGAGCCTCAAGAGCAGGGACGGAAGTAATGTAATACTGAACACCGAGAAACCCCAGAAGGACGACCAACAGTGACACCAGGGCAATTGATTTCATTGTGAATACAGCCTGAATAGATGCATGGGACCTCTATCTTTCTCCCGGTTTCTGGAAGCGGCGGACCAAATGGATCAAACCGGCAGTTCAATAATTTCACCCGCGACACGGTCTTCGGTCACCTCCAGCCGCCCTACCGTGATTGGAAGAGTATAGCGCCGGGGCCCGGCGCCACCCGCATTGAAGTAAAGCACGTCGTCGATCCACTCGTTACGGAGTTTGCGAGAAAATAAATCGGTCCCGGTTTTCCTTTGGAAAGGGCGCATGGGCCACGATCAATAACTGTTTCCTGTTCGCCACAGGCGCTCCCGGACCGGTTCACCGCCTTGAGGCCCTGCCATTACTGAATGCGTCGCAGAGCAGCCCAGGGTCAGTGTAACAAAGTCAGTGCCCCAGAACTTCTGGTAACGGCTCACCCACGGCCCCGGAGGGCGCTTTTGCGCCGATCAGGGATGACAGGGTCGGGGCAATGTCGTACGGCGCTATTGGTCGACTGACGGTTTGGGCCTTCAGGCCGTATCCGGAAAAAATCACCGGCACATGGGTATCATAACGCCACGGGGAACCGTGAACCGACGCCACCTCCAGACCGTCAAAATCGTTGATAAAAACATTGGGTTTGAAGACCACGTAGATGTCGCCCGACCGTTTCGGATGGAAGTTATTCAAGACGGCATCAATGACTGGCACTGTCGGGAACGCGCCCGACCGCAGGGCCGAGCTGGGTATCGCCACGGCGACACCCTCAAACTGCATCAGCGTCTCTGCAAGAGTCTGTTCGATCGCCGCTTTATTCAGACCTTTTTCGTCGATGATCTCATCGTTGAGATACAAGTAGGGTTGGAAGAACGCCTCTATGAGCTCCTCACCAATGCCAAACTCCTTCTTCAGGGCTTCAATGGCCGGCGTCTTGTCGAGCGCCTCGACATCGAAATAGCGGGCAGTGGACACGCCAAGCTGATTGAGATGGCCAGGAACTTCGGGCTGTCCGTGGTCGGCCGAAAGCACCACCAAAGTGTTCTCAAGGCCCACGTGCTCATCAACGACGTTGAGCAGGTCAGCCAGGGTACGATCCAGGCGAGCCATATTGTCCTCGGTTTCCAGGCTGGATGCGCCGAAAACGTGACCGACATAGTCGGTTGAGGAAAAGCTGACCGCCAGGAAATCCGGAATCTCGTCCTGCCCCATCACCTCTTCTTTAAGCAACGTGATTGCAAAATCCAGAGTCAATTCGTCACCGGCCGGACTGAGCGTCAGGCGGGTTGTCATGTACTTGTCGTCGGCCGCCCCCCAGGCGTGGGGGAAGATACGCCCGAAACCCGGAAAATCGGTTTCGAAAACCTGATCATCAGACCCACCAAACTGGTAAGCATCCGGCTTCAGGAGCAGCTCCCAGGCCTGGCCAGCGTATTTGCCAACGGGCTTGCCCGCGTTCCAGTCCGTCACCCACTGCGGGTACTCGTCATAGTAATAGGTGCTGGTAACAAACTCCCCGGTGGCCTTGGAAAACCAGAAGGCTTTCCCGGTCTGCCCAGCCAGGGTCACTGCGCCCCGATCTTTCACCGAGACGCCGAAGATCTTCGACCGCCCATTAAAGTGAATCGCCAATTCATCACTGAACGTCGACGTCAGTATGGCGGTTGGTGATCGGCCATCCACCTTGGCTGCCTTCTGGGTCGGATCGATTTCAGTCTGTTTATCCACATCAGCACCAACGGTCAGCAACCGATAGCGTGCATCTTCGATGTTATAGATCAGACGCCCCAACTCACGGTCAAACCAGACGTTTCCGATCATCCCGTGGCGTGCCGGTACGGTGCCAGTGGCCAGGGATGTGTGGCCAACGACGGTCTCTGTGTTGGCGTGTCGATAGTTGGCGTTGGAATAGGTGATTCCGTTGTTCCAGAGGCGCTTGAAGCCATCGTCTCCCAGGACTGACGCGTAACGCTTGGGCAGATCGGCGCGCAGTGCATCCACCGTGATTTGCAGAATCAGCTTTGGGTGGCCGCCACTTTCAGTTTCCGCAGCGCCTGCTGCGCCGGGGGCCAGACCGACCATCAGGACGGAAAACGCAGACGTGAGCGAGAGGCACGCCCAGCTGTTCAGAAAATGCTTCAGGAAAGAGAAATAAAGCCTAATCATGGGAGCGCCCTTATTTGGTTGAATGTCCTTATTAACCAAACAATCACCACCACGGCTCCGCGTTGCTGCAGGGTCACTGCCCAGATTGTGTCATTTCGGTATAACACAGCCCCGGCTTTATTCAAGCTGACAGGGAACATAAATCTGTCCCGGTTTTCCGCAACAGTATTTCGGCGCTACCGTATGACGTCCCGCAGGGACCGCTCAATCTGACCACCACAGTAGGCCTTACCCAACGCCTTTCGCTGATCCTCAAGAAAAGCCCTGATCGACGGACGGTCTTCCACTCGTTGGCAGAGACCCGCCACCCGGGGGGCGTTGTGTTCCAGATCTGCGGCGAGTTCCGGAAAGCTGTGGACGAGGGTGCCAAACAATGCAGCCGTTGCGATATCGGCCACCGTGAGCCTGGGGCCCAGCAGATAGCCCGCGTCCGGTTTGAGGAGGTGCGCCTGGCCGGTCTTTTCGAAAATGGCCATCCAGTCGGCCAGGCGATGGGTCCGGAATTCGGCCCATGAATCCTGATCCCACATCACTGTGCCATGGTAGTTGGTGATTTCCATGAGAATATCATTGCAGTCCAGAATCACCTTCAGAGTGAGGGTGTGTTGCTCAGGCTCGTCGGGAAGAAAATGGTAGGCCTTCGCCAGATGCATGAGAATCGCCGGCATCTGGGCGAACCAGACCTGGGCCCTGCAGTCGTAAAGATAGGGTGGTGCCATCCCGGGGTACTGGATGTTCAGGTTTTTATCAGGGTAGACCTCGCTGGCATCCAACTTGCGGTAATCCGCCCGAACCTCCTCCAGAAAAAGTTGAATAAAATTACCGCGAAAGGGCAGGCCCCAGTAATAGAGTTCGTAGTCCTGCATTGCGACTCTCCCACACTGACAGTTGAGAAGATAACCGCTGTCTGGAAGTGTAGCGCACAGAAAAAGACCTGATCCGAAAGCCAGGTCTATTCAACTCAATGCCGCTGGTTTAACAACCTGGCTTCAAAAGCTGACAATGTTAGGGAAAACCGGGGCTGAAAATAGATCTGTCCCGGTTTTCGAACGAAAGTATGCAATTATAATCAGCGGAGATGCTGGCTACAGAAATGGAAAACCGACTGCTCCACGGACCCAACGGAGGGAATTCAAACTGCACAGGTGACATTGGCAATGAGTGAGACAACCGAGAATAAAACAGCATCAGCGCCGCCACCCGAAAAGAAAGGCTTCAGTGGCTTGCATGTCTTTGGCATTGTCCTGCTCACCATCGTTGCCACCGTCGGCGTCGGTTACTGGTGGATAAGCCACTATGTATTTCCTGAAAACTTCGACCCCGTAACCCTGAATGCCAGTGAACAGGCTTCCCTCAACAACAAACTGAATACTCTGGGCATTGATACCCAAGGCGGCGAATCCGGCCGCCCATTGCAGCCGGTACCCTACAGTGAGGAAGGCGCCAGCCGGGAAGTACGCTTTAGTGAGCGGGAACTCAACGGTATGCTGGCCAAGAACACTGATCTGGCTCAGAGGCTCGCAGTCGACCTTTCGGACGACCTGCTGAGCGCCCTCCTTCTGGTGCCTCTTGACGAGGACTTCCCTGTACTCGGCGGCAGAACCCTACGAGTCAATGCCGGTGTAGAACTCTCCTTTGCCAACGGTCGCCCCCTGGTTAAGTTAAGGGGCGTCAGCCTCATGGGCGTACCCATTCCGAATGCCTGGCTGGGCAACCTCAAGAATGTGGACCTGGTTAACGAGTTCGGCGCCAACGCGGGATTCTGGCAATCCTTTGCAGCGGGTGTGGATTATATCCAGGTTGAGGATGGCCGGTTGCTCGTCCGGCTTAAGGAATAGCGCTTGGCAGACGCGAACTGGCCGAAAGTCTTTGAGATTCGTCAGGTAGTACTCAAAATCACGACGTTCGACAAACACCGGTTGGCGGTTATGACCGCGCTGGACGCCGATATTAACCGAAGCACGGTGAAGGTTGGTAGTGACTTACTTTAGCGCTGGGCCATCAGAGAAGCCGAGAAAATAGATCTGTCCCGGTTTTCCTTCTTTTCAACCAGAATCGCTTTATAGCGCCCCTGAAAGACATGCCCCACCCTCCGGTGGCGCTGATTAAATTTCTGGGTATA
>NZ_WUQJ01000006.1 GCF_011074955.1 Marinobacter caseinilyticus
CATGGCCGCGTTGGGCACGTGTTCCAGGGGCGTTATAAAGCGATTTTGGTTGAGAAGGACAGCTACCTGTTGGAACTATGCCGCTACATCGTGCTGAATCCTGTTCGCGCCGCGATGGTTCGATTGGCTGTCGAATGGCCCTGGAGCAGTTACCGCGCAACGGCGGGGTATGAAAGGGGTTTAAAGGCACTCGATATCGATTGGATTCTGTCTGCCTTTGGTGAAAAACGAGCCAAGGCCGTGGAGAGCTACGAGACCTTTGTGGCTGACGGCAAGAATCAGCCATCTCCGTGGGAAAAGCTCAAGAACCAAGTCTATCTCGGAAGCGATCAATTCGTTGACCAAATGCAACAGCGAATTGAACGGCCAGAACGTCTCAGTGAAATACCCAGGAGTCAGCGTCGCCCCTTGGCCAAGGCGCTGCAATTTTACAAAGATTCTGCCCCCTCCCGAAACGAGGCCATTCATTTAGCGTATGCGAGTGGCGGGTACGGCTTGAAGGAAATTGGTGATTTCTTTGGGATCCACTATTCCCGAGTGAGTCGGATTTTACGGGAGGCAAAACGCAAGACCTGACCCCGCAAGCTGCTGCTTATCCTTCGAGACCATATCCCCTGAAAGACTGGAGGATATACTCTTCGATCTGATGATCAGCATCATAGACGGGCACTCAGATTGGCGTCATTTGTCCCGTTTGAGAGTCTATCCTGAAGGCTGTTTCCATGACGCCCGAATTCGAAAGGCTAAAGAACTTATCCTGGAGAGTCCCCAAGGTGACCTTGATATGGAGACAATCGCACGCCAGTGTGGGTTGTCCCGGGCACAGTTTTTCTCCCTGTTTAAGAAGACGACAGGCATGACACCACAAATGCTTGCCAATATTGGAAAGATGCAACTGGCATTTCAGTGGCTCTCAGCAAATCGCTCATGCACGCTGGGCAATCTTTCGGATTCTCTGGGCTTCTCAGGTCAGGGGCATTTCACTCGTTTTTTCCGCAGGCATATTGGTGCATCTCCAAGCCAATACCACAGAACCATCGATGTTTACCGTTCTGAAATTTTATAGATTTTGAACCGGCTGCGCCAACTTAGGGGCCCGGCCTCTTTTTAGCGCTTGCTGCTGACCCTACCCAGGAATTAGGTCCAGAAATGGAAAAATCCGGCCCCCAAGCTGGACCGCGAATTCAGTACTTTGTGTGGAAACTGAAATCAGCTCGCCATTCTAGAATTTACTTTAAGTTTGTTTAACACTTTGGGTGGAAACCAGGCGCTAATAGTTGATTTATTATTAAGCCGGTTTAGTACTTTCTGTGGTCGTCTAACGTCCACAGAAAATGCCCAGTATGATTTGGAACATCATGTAGGAAGACCCGGGCTACTTTCGCAGCTTCGTTAGCTTTTCCGTTGCACAACCGGGAAAGGCAATTGCCACTGGGCGTTTTCCAAAAGCACTGATAAATTTGGACATCAATAATCTTGAACACCAAATGCAATTCGATTCTTGAGTCTTGTTTAAAGCGCCGGACCGATCGCTGCCCCGCCCGCCATTGGATCAACTCATGACGACTCTGGACTCCCAAACTTGGGTTGCCTAGCAATTGGAGATGCCTTGGTGACCGAAGAGCGAAGTTGGGTTTGGTCGCAAAACGAACATTGAAGTCTTGTGATGTATGGAGTCAGCAGACTGCTAATAATCCAGGCTTACCTGTCCGAAAAGAGACAGCCTGAGTTGGAGTTCCGCAAAAAGCGGACTGTGGTTGCCATCAAAGAGACATCAAAAAACATAAATGAAGCCAACACCGATCTCCGCTTCATAATCATTCCGAGATATTGGACTATCTGAAACGTCACTCCCGTAGACCTCGTAAAGCGCTTCACCGAAGACCTGCCAGCTCTCGTTCAAGTAATTTCGATAGTTAACATTGACCCCAGTTGATCTATACCCGCTATCAACATCGGTTTCTGGAAGACCTGAATCTATGGATTGTTGTGTGTTCACACCAAAGTCCCGGTTGGCTAGCTTACCATCGTGGAAAGTGACAACAGCGCCAACTTCCCAGCCAGTGCCGTTAGGTTGGCAACCCAAACAAGTTCCTGCGCCGAAAATCCCGAGCGTACCGATCTCTCCTGTTAATACACGGCCATCTAAAAAGTAACGCCAATCTTCTGCAAGGGCATGACGTACTTCCAACAGCAATGTCACCCCGGAACTCGATTCACCTAACCCATCCAGTTTGCCATCTTCTGAGTCGCCCTCTTCACGGCCTTCTTCATAGCCAACAGAGGCTTGAAACAACCAAGCATCCCTGGCCAATGTTCGCCACCCAATTGCTTCACCTGCCCAGAAAAAAATATGTTCACCAGTTCGCCATTGAACACCCCCAGCCGGATCGATCTCAAGCTCGAACTCGTCCGAACCCTCGTAAGCAGACTCATATTCAACCCCCAGTCCAAGCCCGACACCCCAACCATCGCCATTTGTAAAATCGACGATAGAAGGAAGCGGAACGAGAGGAGTTTTCGTCTCCGTCGCATTTACAGACCCAAAACACGAAAGAATGCCAAGAAATGTGGCGACTTGAAGGACTATTGTTTTCATGGTTTTTTTCCTATCAAGCAGGAATGGTAGTACGACTTACTCATCACTATAGGTGATTTTTTTTGATTCGCACTACAGCGCTTTCGTCATCATCGTTCCGCGACCCCGTCGAATAAATGTCAATTTTTTCAATCGCCTTGGGCCTCGAAACCCACTATCGAGATCGCGTTGGGCTTCGTAAAAATACCCCTGGACATGTTGTTGCCGGGCGTATTCGAGTCTAACGAGGCCCCATCTGTAACCAACCTCCTGGGCGTTCGTGGTCGAACCTAGCTAACTGAGTTCGACCACGGCTGAAGATGTTCTGTAAACCTTCCTATAGAACCACACCAATCACGGCGCCGATGATGCCTGGTCGTATCGTGTCCGATTACAGGTTCGGCTGCCCGATAAAGCGGTTGGTTTCGACCAGACGTTCGCCGCCGTCGTTTACTGGGTCCAGGTGAAACGCAATATCCGTCACACCACGATCAAGGGCCTCCGGTACCGCAGTTACCGATACCGGCATTTCACGCCATTCGCCCGCATCCAAGACGATGTTCTGATGTCCGATCAGGCTCAGTCCGTCCATACCACTGACACTTAACTGGAAGGTCTGGCTATCCTGACTTTTGTTGAGCACTTTCAGGATATAGCTGTTCTCAAAATTTCCCTTTCCGTCCAACCGGAACAGTCCCCTGTCTTTGACCACGTCAAACTCGACCATGGGTCTGGCCATCATCGCCCAGGAGAAGATGGCCATAAACGACACCAGCAGAGCGCCGTATCCCAGTAACCTTGGGCGGAGGATCCTCAGTCGTCCACCTTCCAGCTCCCTCTCACTGGTATAACGGATAAGGCCCGGAGCGTAGTCCATTTTGTCCATGATGGAATCGCAGGCATCAATACAGGCCGCGCATCCAATGCATTCCATCTGCAGGCCGTCGCGGATATCGATGCCGGTTGGGCAGACCTGAATGCACATCTGGCAATCGATGCAATCACCGAGGCCTTCAGCCTTATAATCCGAGCCGGCTTTGCGGCCACCCCGGTTCTCTCCCCTCTGGGCATCGTAGCTGATGACCAGGGAATCCCTGTCCAGCATGGAGGACTGAAAGCGCCCGTAAGGACACATGTGCAGGCAGACGTTTTCGCGAAGCCAGCCCGCATTGAGGTAAGTGGCGGTTGTGAAGAAGAACACCCAGAACGCGGCCATGCCAGTGCCCTGCAGGGTGAACAGATCCGTAACCAGCTGCCGGATTGGGACAAAATAGCCAACGAAAGTCACAGCGGTCGCCAGACTGATGGCAAGCCATAAGCCGTGCTTGACCGCCCGCTTGTAGAGTTTCGTCGCTGACAACGGCGCCTTATCCAGAATTTTGCGTTGGTTTCGGTCACCCTCTGCCACCCTTTCGGCCCACATGAATACCCACATCCAGACACTTTGTGGACAGGTGTAGCCACACCATACTCGACCGGCAACGACCGTTATGAAGAACAGTCCGAAGGCGCAAATGAGCAGGATAGCGGACAGTAGTACCAGGTCCTGGGGCCAGAAGGTGCTGCCAAAGATATGAAACTGTTTTTCGGACAAATCCCACAACACCGCCTGGCGGTCGCCCCAGGACAACCACGCGGTGCCGAAAAACAGGGTAAACAGAAGTGTTCCGCCGGCAATTCTCAAGCGTCTGAAAAAGCCCTGGAACTTACGGGTGTGGATTTTGCCGTTGTCATCAGGCCCTACGGCTAGGTTACGGACAGGAATGGCGTTACTCAACGGATACTCTCCCCGACAATAATTGGACTGTCAGGGAGAGTAATCCTCAGCGCCTAATGGGCACAGGCGCAATTAATATAATGTGGATAGGTACAGATATGGAGGCACAGCCAGCCGTTTCTACTCGTTGTGCAGTAAACCGGGCAATTGCCGGAGAGCATTCATTCGGGATTCGTTCCAGGGATGGGCGAAGCTTATTCTCAGGCAGTTTTCGAACTGGCCAGATACCGAAAACAGCGGGCCCGGCGTGATGATGATGCCGTGCTTCAGGGCATTCGTGTATGCCGCCAGAGTGTCGACCGTCTCCGGCAACTCCACCCAGACGGTCAGGCCACCTTGCGGGGTACTGACGCGTACCTCCCCGGGCCAGGTATGGAGCGACGCAATCAACCCGTCCCTGTTAGCCCTCAGTTCATGGCGCTGACGGCGAAGGTGGGAGGTGAAACTGCCATCGGCCATGTAGTCCGCCACGCCCTGCTGGAGGTACTGGCTGCTGGCCAGCTGGGTAACCAGCTTCAGGTGAAGGATCTTGTCGTGCCAACGCGCACCGGATATCCAGCCGAGCCGCAAATCCCGGGACAGGGATTTGGAGAAAGAGCTGCACAGGATCACCCGGCCCTCAACATCCAGGGCCTTCAACGGATCAGGAGAACGACCAAGCGCAGTGTCTCCATAGATATCGTCTTCGATCACCGCGAGGTCATGTCGTTCCGCCAACGAAAGCAGGCGTTTTTTGTCTGGCTCCGGCATCAACGCACCTCCCGGTGTCGAAAATGAAGGAGAGACAATACAGGCTGTTATCTTCCACCGTTCAAGTACTTCCTCAAGGCCATCCATATCCATGCCCGTCTCCATGGACGTGGGCACTTCCACCACTTTAAGGCCAAGCTGTTCCAGAAGTTGCAATGCACCATAAAATCCCGGGGATTCGACAGCGACCACATCCCCACGCTCACAGGATGCCATCAACGCCAGAAACAGCGCATGCTGGCAACCTGAGGTGATGCAAAGTTGTTCCGGTGAGACGGCCCACCCTCGCCTGGCATGATGGAGCGCCAACTGCTCCCGCAAGCCGACAAACCCTGCAGGCCTATCGTAATACTGGAAGTCTTCGCCCTTCTGGCGCCTCAGTGCCCGGCCTATCGAACGGTTCAGAGTCACGATTCCTGGCGGAAGGTCGCCACTGTGAAGGTCCGGCAGTAAATCAAACGCCGCACTACGGCCCATGATATCCAGCAGCAGATCGCTGACATTGACCGGGCGTGGGGCTTCTATCCGAGCACGACTAACCGGCGTCTTCACTCCGTCTGACTGCAAGGAAACAAAATAACCGGCTTTAGGGCGAGCCTCGATCAGGCCCTGGGTCTCCAGTCGCTGCAGGGCGTGCTGAACCGTTGCCTTGGACAATTTCTGTTCGGCACACAGTGTTCGGATCGAAGGCAGACGCTCTCCCAACCGCCAACGCTGCTCCAGGATTCCCTTCAATAACCAGCCTTCCAGTTGCTGATAGCGGTACTCGTCAGTCATTTATGGCCCTTACCCTGTCCTGATGTATCGGCAATTTCATACACCTGCACCTATTCATAATGCAAGTCCGGGCACACTCATCCCCCGATACCATCCCGCTATTCTATCCTTCAATCTTCAGAATAATTGGATAAACAACCTGACCGATCAATATTGAGCGAACTGAGGTCAAAAACATGAGCAATCTCAGCAATACCATGGAATCCGAATGCAAAGTCACGTTCAATGCTTTCTGTGGTCGTTTACCCTAAAAAAAAAGAGGCGGTGCCGAGCACCGCCTCCAGCAAACAAAGTCACACCTTCAGTTAATCTTTACCGTTCTCGGCGGAACCTGAACCATACTCCTTCAGGATATAGAGCCCTCCGTTACGGTCAGATGCATAAATCCATGGCTCATTGGGAACCTTGTAAATTCCCCAGATATCCTGGATGCCGCCGTTTTCAGCTTCGAACTCGGCACCGGCGCGATGGTATCGAGCAACTTCAACAGGAGCATATGGATTGGTGACATCCACTACCACGACACCATCGGTATACCAGGAAATATACGCTTTCACCCTATTCCCACTGGTCTCAACCAGGACATTATGGCTCGAATAGGTTCCTCGAGCGTCGCAATTGCCACCAGGCGCGGTCGAAGCCGAACACTCGGTGTCGAAAATCGAGGCCAGTACGGGATTGGCCGGGTCGGAATAGTTCCAGATACGAATTCCGCTCCAAGGTGTAGAGTTTGGATTGTTGTTGGTCACGACGATTGCGCCAGCTCCTCCGTTTGACGCGTTCACGGACTTCTCCGCAAACGAGCAGGCACCGCGGCGAACGACAGCAATATCACCGGCTCCGAGCGGATTAAGAATCGTATCGCCGTTACAAGCCTGCCCTATCCAGACGAAGTTACCTGCGTACGAACCTTCACCAAGCGGGAAGTTGTTTCCGCTGAATTCATTGGCACCGAAGACCGAGCCGGTCAGCGGCCCACTGGTGACTTCCACGCTGGATGCCGTTACGAACCCGCCGTTGCCTGTCTGGTTTGCTTCAAATGCATCGCCCGTCGAGGTTGCCGCCATCACACCCGGAATGGGGTTGCCGTTGCCGAACGTCACATTGCCAGGGGCAACCGTGGCCTCCCAGGCGCTGAAGTCCTCTTCACCTTCGACCACGATCGTGCCGTCCTCACTAGGCCAGACTGAGTGGCTGTTGACCTCGCCATCGAGTGAGCCATTAGCTGGATCCAGGGCTACCGAAACGACCTGAGGGTTAGCCGGATCGCTGATGTCCAGGAGAACCAGGCCCGCATCCCAATTGGCAAGGTAAGCTCTGGTGCTGTCGGCGGTGATGGTGACGTCATGCAAAAATTTGTTTTGCGAAGCGCCAAATCCACTTGTGAGCCAGATTGCTGCGTCCAGATTTCGGGAAAAATCGCCACTGGCAACAACGCCTGGGTCGAGTAATTCTTCTGCACCCCAGAACGACACCCGTACAGGGTTTGCTGGATCGGTGATGTCGTAGATGTGGAAGTTGCCGTACGCTGTTTCTGTCGTTACTGCCACATAATCATTTCCGGCCTGCCTGAAGAGCCAAAGGTTGTGCACACCGACGTCTTCCACAGGCCCAAAGATGAATGGAGTGAGTGGGTTTGGGTCATCAATGCGGACCGACGCCAGGTGGACAGGATCTAAAGGATCGTCGACGTTATAAACCTCGTACCCGCCAGGTCCTCCGGCGCATGATTCGTTCGAATGCACCAGGATATCCCCCGCGCCCATTGTTGCGACCCTGACATCGTTAGTGCGGCTGCCGGTTGGAGATGGAATGACTCCGACAAACTCTGGGTTGGTTTTGTTGTGGACATCCCAGATCCAGATGCCCGCGTCCGGGTCGCCGCCACAAGGGCCGTTAAAGGTGCCGGTATACGCATAGTTGCCTAGCGCCCAAACATCGGTTGTGGAGTTTGCAGAGAGCCGTTCTCCGCGGCCGGATTCGGCCAGATTCTTGATAACTTTGGCAAACGGCGCATCACTTATGATGTTGGCTACTGCAGCATCATGTGCCATGAGGGGGGCGCTCGGATCCGCACGGACAAAGCCGTCCGAAATGCTTAGTAGATGTTGAGGCTCGTCGTGGGGTTCGTCGTGGGGTTCGTCGGTAACCACCGGTGGCGGTGCCGCCAAAGCCGAGAACGCCATAAAGCTTGAAATGACTACCAAACCAAGCTTAAATCCTTTTAATTGCTTCATACTTCCCTTCCCCTTGCTCATTTTTTATCGTGGTCTCGACGACTACATAATTCCATCGGACATGAGTCGAGTGGTTTTTTAGACCAACGAAAAACAAGCCACATGCATGCCATGCAATAATATCGGCTTAATTTTAGAGAGTTACGCTCACCAGCGGTTCAGTGGAGGGAGTTATATGTAAAGTATTCTGACGTTTTATTGTACATATCGGCTCAGCGGGACATGGGTAGAGCCGTTTATGGAAGGGCGCTAAAGCCGCCAGTCTGAGTGATGAAGATGTAACCAATTGGCATAGCAAATTTGAGCTTATGGAACCGGATAAGCATCAAATGTTTTTGGAGATGCTGGATTTTTCTTCGCTGCTCAGGAAAAAGATAAACTGAATTGTTCATCTTCACCCTGACCCCGTATTCGGTTCATCGGTGAGCGGGTGCACGAAAGCCCCGCCCCTCCCAAACTAACTAGTTGGCCGTTCGGCAGACGACACTAAAATGCCTCTTTTTAGCAGTGTCCACTGTAGTTACCGGTCACGACGAGCAACTATAGTGCGACGACCCACCGACGCCAAAGAGTTCCATCGGCTTCAGCCTGTAATATTTTTCTTCCACGTCTTTCGACTGCTCGGCGTATGGCTGGGTCATGACTTCCTGCAACTCTCGCAGCAACGAATAGTCCCCCGCTGCCGCTTGCTGATACGCCGGCACAACAAGCCACTCCCGCAGGCTGTATTTTGGATTGACGAGCTTCATCTGACGGGACAGCTCCTCACGAGAGTGAGGTTCAGTGAGCGATTTCCATTTTGTGAGCCACTGCGACCAGAGCCTGTCCATGTTTTCCGGGTCTGCAACGTACGTTGAACGCCTGTAGAAGCTGTTTTTAAGCGGGCCGATGTCATCAGGCACACTCGAGAGTTCGCGAAAGAAAATGGTGTAATCAACCGGCGTGTTAGCCATCAAGGATTTGAGCTCGCTCAACAAGGTCACGTCAAAAGTGGCAAGTCCAAGTTTGGAAGCCCACATTTTCTCCAGTTGCGCCCGCATCACTTTTGGAAAATCCTGTTGAATCTCATCAAGCTGTTGCAGATAGTCCAGATCTTCGGCCAGCAATGGCTTTAGCGCCGAACAAAACATCTGGAAGTTGCGCTCGGCTGCCACCGGTTGATTCAGGAACGAGAAGTGATGTCCGCCACCCGTCCACGGCTGGTACTGCGGATCAAAAACATCACAGAATCCGAAGGGACCGTAGTCGAGCGTGAAGCCGCCGGCTGCACAGTTATCACTATTAAAGTTGCCCTGACAGTAGCCAACGCGGATCCAGTTAGCCACGAGCGATGTGAGCCGGCTGCGGAATTCGCGCGCAATCTGCACCGCTTTCTCGGCGGTGGCCAGTGTTTGGTCGATGACGTCACCGTACTCACGATCGATCAAGTGCAACACAATTTTCTCGAGCTCCTCCATGGCCCGGGGCTGCTCCCTCTTGCGGGCTCGGCGGCTGAAGAGCTCGAGTTGGCCGACCCGAATAAATGACGGTGCGACGCGCGTCGAGATGGCGACTGGCTCCAATACCAACACGTCTGGATTGGTCGAGCGTGAGCCTTCGGAGTACCACGGCCGCCTGGCCTTCTCTGTTTTTGAAACGTACAAACTGAGCGACCGTGACGTTGGCACTCCAAGCGCGTGCATGTGTTCCTGTGCCAGGAACTCCCGGACACTCGACCGCAGAACAGCCCGGCCGTCCGCGCCGCGGCAGTAGGGTGTCCGGCCGCCACCTTTTAGCTGCATTTCCCAGCGCTGGCCGTTAATGACGGCCTCAAGCACTGAAATTGCGCGACCGTCGCCGTATCCGTTGCCGGTTTGAAACGGGCACTGTTGGGTGTATTCGGTGCCGAAGATGGAAAGTGCATAACCGCACGCCCACCCAACCTTGCGCATTGGCTCCGGAACGTGCGATAGGTCGGCGGAGAACACGCGCATAAAGTCGTTCGACCGCGCCATGCTGTCGGCGAAGCCCAGCTCATGAAACAAGTCTTGGCTGTGGGTGACGTATTCAGGGTTTTCGATCGGTGTGGGTTTGACCGGAACGTAGTGGCCCGAGAAGACTTGTCGCGGTGCGTGGTCGGCTCCGTTTGCATTCCCCTCAGGGTCACAGTTGAGAGTGTCCACGAGCGAATAGTCTGCCAACGTGGCGAGATCGTCGAGGGTCGTGACTTTGGTGGGTGTTTCCCGGGACAGTTGTTTTAACATAGGGACTCCTCGTGACCAAATGTGGTGCGTATTTCGGGAAAATTCAAATTACCCTCCAGGAAGATAACCAATTGCGGCTGTACTAGTCATCAAAACTCCACTACCGATTCCTGAGCACCGCTAACTATTGCGATAACTCGCCTGGACACACCCTGTTCACTCATGACTGGCGAATAATGGGCATCCAACAAGACGTTGTGTCCACGGGCATGAACTGAATCGCCCCGCTTCACATTTCCGGTCACCAGGTCCCACGAGAATTTGATGTAATCTTCGCTTTTGGCGTAATCACTGGTGCAAAAAATCCGGTGATGCTGGCCAATAAAGTCCTGACGCTCCTATCCGAGCAAGCCAGGGAACCTGTGGTTTGCGCTTTCGATAATGCCATCTTGCGACATCAATAGAACTGCAACAACCTGCTCAACCGTCCGGAAATAAGACTCCAGCTCTCGAATCCTGCCCTGTGCAGCTTCAAGTGCTTCAAGGGCGGCCTGCACTTCCAGCTTGTTCGGTTGTAGAGCACCACTAAGGAGGCTCGGATCCTATCTCAAATATTCTGTGTGCTCTTCCAGCAAGAGCTTACCCATTAACCAGCCGATGTTGGCACTGATCGCCTGGCGTGTGACCGGAAAGATCCACTGCTTTCACGGCAACTCCGTTCAGTATTTGATGGAGGTCATTACGGGGCAATGCGACTTGAGTCAGACTTGAAAAAATCCGAGTGAGCATCGGATGTAGTCGGGTCTCAGGGTAAATCCGTTGGTTTTTTTGACTTTTGAGTTACTCAAAGGTGCTAAGTAATAGAAAACACCCACAAACGACTTCGTGATGAAAAGACTTCTCCCAGCAAGGCTTTGCCGATAAAATTGATAGGGCCGGGTCGGCAAACACAGAACAGACCTCTAAAAATTAGACTTACGACGACGCATCCGCATCGTCGGTTATTTCCTTGTCTTCCCTCCTAACCCTCAGTATTTCGCAGAGTAATCTGGCAATTTCCCCTGCTACTGGCTAGCATCACTGCTTCTGTAAGTGGGTTCGCATGCGCAAGTTATTCGCCCGTACGCCGCCCTACCGATCGACCAAACATGTGTAGAGCAGCGAATGCCAGTATCCGCAGATCCGATATTAAAAACGCCGTTTGGGATAATAATCCTGATTGCCAGTTTAACCGTTTTTTGCCTGTCATCTTTGGGCCAGCCAACCAATTGGTTGTTGCACGATATCTTGATTGGCGACCTGGGTTTAAAGGCAATTCCAAAAGAACGGCCGCTGCTGGTTAAAATGAACACGGAATCCGACTTCGCTTCTGGTCTGGAAACTCTGGTCGACCAACTTAGTGTTCTAAACGCCCGGGAGATTATTCTGCTGCCTCCTCTCAGCCAAGCCCCACTTCCCGGTGTTACCGAGCAACATCCGAGCACCAAGGTAACTCGCGCGATGGATACTTCATCCTGCGATGTTTCAGACGCAGGCCAATTGACGACGAACCCACAAACGCCTCAGCTCGCAACTGTAGTACCTCGATTCGCTTACGGCGCGCACCGCTTCATTCCGCCCTTAAGCAATCACGGATGTGTCGGTTACTCAGAATCTCCGATATTGTCCGATCATCAATCGGTCAACTTTCTATACCTAAACGCAGGTTTACCGTTGGTTGGCGCGGAGCAGGTCAGATCGGGTGCACTCATCCCGGAGCTGGTGGCCGCAAAAACCGTGTTGATCGGCGCCGTTGAACCGCATTTTGCTTCGTCTTTCCGCACCCCGACCACCGATGGAACCCTCTCCTACCTCCAGTTACAGGGGCTTATCTGGGAAACCCAAGTCAACCAGGCCGCCGTTTTACCAACGCCCATGTGGCAGACGCTATTGGCTGTTTTCTTGCTCACTTGTTTCAATCTGCTGATTTTCCAGCCGCTGACGACCAGGCAAGCCCTCGCCGTCAGCACAATCCTGGTCGCGGCGATTTTGACGCTTGCAGCCTTCCTGTTGAAAGCCCGGTTTCAGGTGTTGCCCGTTACTGAGCTTGGCCTTTCTCAAATTGCCTGCCTCGTTTTTATTCGGCAAATCAGGTGGAGCCGCATCGATAAGGCCATGGAATCCATGCTGACAGAGGCTCAAAGCCTCTTGGCTGAAAGACTCACGCCAACGGAATTCCATCAGACCGAAAATCCCTGGTCGCAGATCATTGTGTTGATTAACCAACAGCTGAACCTGAACCGGTCAATCCTGCTTGAGAAAGTACCCCAGGATCACCGGGTAAGAGAAATTCAAGCTCTGAACTGTTCTCTGGACCATATCGCCGAGAAACGTCGAGACTACCAGCGGAAGCCATACAGCGATGCGATAGAATTGGCGGGCCCGCTGCAATTGACAGGAACCTATTTCAAGGACGTGACAGAGGGCGAACTTGAGTACATCGCGCCTCTGATGTTCGGCAACCAGATCCTGGGGTTTTGGGCGTTAACAGTGAAAACCGATGCCCAGTGGAATCGGGAGGCTTTTGAGCACAACATCGCGAACTTCAGTCGTCAAATTGCGGAACTGGTTTACCATCGGGATCAATGGCAGCGAGATCAACGACGAAACAAGAGTAAAAGTCACAGCATCCTCACGCTTCAGGGTGGTCGCCAGGTTCATACAGAGTTGGAAGGTGCACTTTTCTTGCTGCAAAAGAGACTTGATGAACTGGAGGATGTTTTCTCCGGGCTCAGCTCTGCGGCAGTGCTCTTCAACCTCTTCGGTCAGATCAAGCTGGTTAACCACAGGATGGAATCCCTTGCCAATCAGGCAGGACTGACACTTTACAAAACAACAGCTGTTGAGCTGCTCAGTCACCTCTGTGAAATTTCTCTGGACGCTGCCCGGCGACACTTGCGCCACGTGACCCTGAAACAGTTACCGGTCACTCTGACCGTGCGGCGTATGATTCCGGACAAACGGTTCGTGCTGAATATGCGCCCTATCAGGCCGGATGCCGACACCCAAGTCGGGGACCTGAACGCCCGAGAAGTGGAACCTTTTGAACTGGTGGGCATCCTTTTTGAGCTGGTGGACGTATCCCATACAGAACAACTGCTGTTCCTCAGGGACGATCTCTACGGACAGTTTGCCCGGGAACTGAAAAACCAACTGAACAGAATTACTTTAGCCGTTACCCAAATCGCCAGGCTTAATGACGCCGATCCCCAGCGTCCGGTGCTGGTGGATACAGTGGATCAATCGGTATCGCTGAGCGTGCAGTTGTTGGAAAATCTCGGCAAGAAATACCGCAACGATAACGAGGACAGTGATTTTAAAATGACCGCGCCGGTAAACGCTATTCGCGTTCTCCAGGAAGCCGAGACAGCCTGCAGCAAGCTACTAGAGCGTAGCCGTGTGACGTTTAAAAAGCAGTTTCCCATTTCCACCAACCTCATTTCGGTGGATGGCGAACGCCTCAAACTAGTCATCCTGAGCATCATTGAACTGCTGGCAAAAGATGGAGTCCCCGACAGTCAGATCACGATCATGATTAAAGAGCAGTCGCGGGATGGCAAATTGCAGACCTGTATTTTTTTCAATAATGAAGGCTACGGAATGCCCCAAAGTACGCTGGACGCGATCTTGGCCAGGGACGCTTCCATGCTGCTTGGCAGCTCGGATCAGGTAGAACACTGTATTGGCATCCTGCGCACGGTCGAGTATTACGGCGGCACTTTTACCGTTCAGAGTGAGGTAGGAAATGGTTTCAGGATTTCTCTGTGTTTCCGGGGCGTCAAGCTTTTGGAAAGCGACGAAGAACGCTGAGGTGTGAATGGCCACGGTTCTTTTAATTGAGGATGACGAATTGCTCCGAGTGCTTCTGGGCTCCCATTTGGAGTCGGCGGGATTCACGGTAATTCAAGCAGAGGATGGTCTGCAGGCGCAATCGATTGGTGTCGAGTTTGACGTCGTCCTATGCGACCTCATTATGCCGAATATGGACGGTGTCAGTTTCATTGAGTGGATCAAAGCAGACCGGCCAGGAACACGAATTGTAACGTTGTCGGGGGCCGATGACCCAAGCCTCAGAGAAAAACTTGAGGGCCTCGGCGTTGCGGAGCATTTTATTAAACCGTTATCCAGTAAACGCCTGGAAGAACTTGCCACCCGACTGAAAGCGCTTGTGAATGACTGACTGGCTTCCGTTAAATATTTTTCCGCCGGGCGGTCTGGCCAGTTCAGTCATCACCACCGTCTGGGTGGGAGTCTGTGTTGTCGCATTCCTGAATCTACGATTCGGCACAACACTTTCAGGACTGGTTGTACCAGGTTACCTCATTCCTCTACTTCTGGTCCGCCCCATCAGTGCCGGCGTTGTTCTGCTCGAGGGCGTGGTGACCTATTGCCTCGGTCGCTTGCTGGCCGAGTATTTGCCTAAACGCTTCGGACTGAGCGAGTTGTTTGGCCGGGACCGTTTTTTTGCCCTCGTGCTTATCAGTGTTTTAGTACGAATCGTCTTCGACGCGTCGTTGTTGCCTCAGTTGGGAGACTTTCTGAGTTTGCGAGCTGGGATCGATTACGACTTCCAGAGCAACCTGCACAGTTTTGGTCTGATTATTGTGGCACTGATTGCGAATCAATTCTGGAACGGTGGTTTTCGACAGGGCACAGTCGCCATTTTCCTCTATTTGTCGATCACCTACATCATCGTCAGATTCGTGTTGATGGAACTGACCAACTTCAATATTAATACCCTGAGCTACATGTACGAGGATCTGGCCAGCTCAATCCTGGCCAGTCCAAAGGCATACATCCTGCTTCTTACATCGGCGTTTATTGCATCGAGGATGAACCTGAAATACGGATGGGAGTATAACGGCATACTGATACCTTCACTGTTGGCATTGCAGTGGTATCAGCCGGGCAAGCTTCTGGCCACCTTCGTTGAAGCGTTCGTGGTGTTGTTCGCAGCAAGAGCGTTGCTGCGATTTCCATGGCTACGAAACCACAATATCGAGGGTGCGCGGCAACTGCTTTTATTCTTCTCAATCAGTTTCGTCTATAAAATCATTCTTGGTTTTGCGTTGCTTGATTGGTCACCTGAATCAAAGATCACGGATTACTACGGTTTCGGGTATCTTCTGGCCACTTTGATGGCATTGAAGATGTACCAGAAAAATGTCGCGGTTCTGCTGACCCGCGCGTCCATTCAAACGTCTCTGACCGCAGTTTTGATAGCATCCGCGATTGGCTTCAGCCTGACTCTGCTACCACAACCCAGTTTTCTCCTGCCAGAACAGACGGAGGATTCCAGGGTTGAACCCGTATACAGCCAGCAGCCCCTGACGTATTTCCATCGTCAACTGGCCAGATCCTTCGAATCGGATGGTCGCCGCAATTACGTCCCACCCACTGCCCTGCAGCTGGATCAAACCAGAATCGGGTTTGAACACCTCAAGCGCTACCTGAACACCCGCGCGGCCAACGATCTTCAGCAAGCGACATCCGTATTGGGTGCGGCGGGCTGGAAGCTTGAATTGATTAACGGCCGGTATCTGGTGGTGAGTGAGCAAGCTTCTGCCCGCGGCTGGGGCTGGTATGTGATTAACCTGCGTTCTGATTCGCCTCTGGCCCTGGAAGTTCCTGCCGCCCTGGACGAAACCATTGCCGCCGAAACAGCGATCTGGATGTTGCTTCAGAACGCGCCCAAAACACTTGCGGTTGCCGGCGTCAGGCGTTATCTGAATAGCGATGGTGCCAGTGATGTGCTGCTCAATCCGGCAACGAGTTTTCAGATTTTTCATCAGATATTCGGACGAGAAAACACGTTTCAGCTGAGAACCTACACGTCAGCGAATACCCGGGCGCTACTAGGCAAGCGGTCACCCGCCATCCTGTCACTGGACAATACACCCGCTCAGCTCTGGATTTCCCGACAGCTTCCTGAAGGACTGAACCTTGCTCAGATGCGAGAGCGTGTTGACGAGCTGACGGTGACCTGGCAACCGGCACCTTTTCCAAATCGACAGCGAGACACGGTGCAAGGCGGTTTTGCCGAACTGTTCATCAACCCGTTCGCTATAAAGCAATGGGCGGAATATCGCGACCTAGACTCATTGGTTTCTGTGAGCGATCAACGTCGCATCGATGGGTATCTGCAAACCTGGCTGACCGAGAGCAAATCCCTGATCGCGGAGCGTGGATCGAACAAGTACCAGACGCCGGAACTTGGCGCGCTGATATTTTTTGACGAACTGATTGTCTCGCCACTGACTTATCTCGCGCGGCAAAACCTCTCTCAAGGCTGGCGGGGAAACTTCCGCGCCGAACTTACCAGACTCTCATTACTTGCGCAGACCTACAACTACGAGTTGATCCACTATCACCACCCGCAAAGCCAGAGTGATTACCTGATTCTGCATGAGCCACTGTCTCGAATCACAAAGCGTCGTTTCTGGGGGACCTACGTGTTCCGGCTGGGTGCTGCCTCCCCTTTCATCATACAGGTTCCCCACCCGTTCAATGAGTTGAACACATTTGAATTGGGCACGACTTTCTTTGAGGAGTTGAAGGCAAGCGTGTTGATGATCGGAGGCGCACACACCTACGCCAACGGAGATGGCAGTAGCCATCTAACCGCCTCGGCCAATAAAGAGAGTCTGTTTAATCTGGTTTATCAGGTGCTTTTTCGTGAGGCCGGGGAATCACCACTGGCTGCCGTCCAGATCCGGGGCTTTGGCGATGCGGACACCTTGGCGGGCACCTCGGCCGATGCCATGCTGGCCGGCTACTACCCCGACACGGTTGGTTTTTGGTCAACCCCGGTGTTGAGCACCCTCAAGAGTCTGGGAGTGAGTACCGTGATGGTAGAGGGCAAGCTCCAGACCCGGGGTTACGAGGTTCCTGTCAATGCCCAGTTGCTCTATTTACCGATAGCCTCGAACAAACAGATGATGACTCTGTGGGTTGCTCCTGAGGCGCGGCGACAATTCCAGGCGACCGCCGTCGATATTCGGGAATCCGCTCGTTTTCGGAGCCTTGGCATCGAAACGATGGAAGCGCCCATTGGTCCACAGATAGCAGAGTTGAAACCGACACCGGTGGAGATTAATTCCGTCGCAGATCGACTGAAGCCGCTGATAAAGGCCTATATCGAGAGCGAAAATGTAACCTTCCTGAGCACTGCGAAGACCATGTTCCCGCGGCTCAGACAGTTGCGGATTACTGACCCGAACACATTGCAGGCCTTTCTTCTGATCAGCGACCCACAAGGAAGGCTGGTGTTGGTTGCAAACCTTCAGCCTGCGCAGGCAGGCACCCTTGACCTGAGCAATGGCAAGCAAGGCATTGAAGCGATCGCCGATCAGGCGTCTTCTTTTGCCCGCAGCCGACAAACGTTTCTGATCTGGAGTCAGTCAGAATGAGAGTGATCGGCCGCATCATCCTGCTCTGTGTCTTCCTGTCCGGGCTTGTCTGGCTTCTCATGCCTGTAAAAGATTGGGTTGAGACGGTGTGGTTCAGCGACGAGCAATCCGTTGATAATCTTCCGGAGCAAGTGCGTCCCGCCAAGGTCTTCTGGCTAAGGGAAAGCCAATGGACGTCCTTTTCTGTAAATGCCAGTCAGACTCCGATTCGGGTTCTCGCGCACGTTCAATTGCCGTCCGGTGAATACCCGGTCGATTACGCCCCGCCTTTCTCTCTCCGGTATCAGCTAATGGACGAAGAAGGCAACACACTGGGTGAACGAACCTATCACTACAAAACGGCACTGCCCGGGACCTCAACGCTGGCCGACGGGCGAACATTTCAACGCCGTTTTTACGCGGACTTCAGCCATCAAGCCACTCTGGACCAGACTCTTTTTATTGATTTGAGCAAGCTGACAAAGGTTAATAGCATTCGATTCCAGCCCGTCGACACGCCCACAGATGACAGTCGGATCGGCATCCGCCTTGCCACCCTCGAAACCCTTAATCCCCCCCGGGCAGCGAGGGCCTGGCAACGGCTGAGTGACAGCCAGAAGGCGGAAATGCTCGACGGCCTGATATTCCCACATTATCTGGCGACCAACGCCGAGATTCTGAACCGGACGTCTGACCGCTGGAACCCGCTTGGACCGGTAGGTATCGACGGTGAAACCTTCGAGACGGATTTTCTTTACCTGCTTGATGCTCCGCCGGAACCGCCGGAACCACCGGCAACCTTTCGGCCACCGGGTCTTTACGCCGATGCAAATCACTGGATTACAATGCCTGTTGTGAATGCGGGCGCATCCCTGTACCGACTGGAGATAATGCCATTGGACCTTGCTGAGGAGACTGGCCCCGTTGTGGCAGAGCTTCTGTACCAGGCCAATGACACTCTGGAGCAGCGCACGATGAAGTTCACCGCCGAGGACGTACCGGCAATCTGGCAGAAAGAACTGCTGCCCGGATTGCTGCAGATTCGTCCCAATCAGCCGGTGGTTGCACGGCTGTTCAAAGTGGGTTCGAACCGGGAAATCACCCCAGATCGAATGTTGCTGCCGACCTATCAGGCTTCGCCGTTCAACTCCCTTGACTATCATCTCAATGACAAGACCGGTCAGCTTCAACCTGTCAGGATTGATGTCCGCCGGTTCACTGGGCAGGGCGGACAACCGGCAAGCCGGCTTTTTATTCGTTTCCTGAATGCTAATGAAGAGGTGCTCAGCCAAAGCTCGCTGTCGTTGAGCGACACCACAACTGGCTTTCAGCGGCTGGCAGCGGCCCCAGCGCTTTCGGTCCTTTCAGAACCCTCCGGAATTTATTTCGCCGCTCCGGCAGCAGCCCGTAAAATGGTCCTGGAAGCGGACGGAGCAGCGTTAGTCGCCGTGTACCATCGCCCCCTCAACCAAGCCATTACCCGTAAACTCCCCGAACAACTTCGGCCCTGGCAGGACACCGATGCCCGAGTTCCGAACTGGTATCTGGCTCAACCTGTTAATGCAGATCAGTTGATGCGATCGAAACGCCGGCATTTGGTTGAATGGTTCCATCAACCCATTGATCTCAATACCGAGGTTGCCGAAGGCCACTTCGAGTGGGAGCCGCTGAGTACCGTTGCGCCGATGCCACAGCGGCAGGTGCTCTACCCGATTGGATACGGGACGCCCCTGCGAGACCGAGCAAGCAGTTCCGTATTCAGTCTGCTGCCCAAGTCGGGCGGGCTCACTCTCACACTCGATTCCAGCATTCAGGGCGTATCGTTCAGTCCGGAGCTTATCTTCCACCGACAAAACGGAGCGCCAACACGAGTTCAATTTTTCAAAAATGGTCAGGCCTGGTATGAACGGGGAATTGCCGGGAAACAGGGCCACTTCTCGCTACCTGTTTTAACCGCGGGCAACCATAAAATCACCACCAAAGCAGAAGGCACCTGGTATATCAATCATAACCTGGCGCGGGGCAGCTACAGGCGCCGGCTGGCTTATGAAATTCCGGGGAACGGCATACGCTTCAATGTGAACAAAACCACCGGAGAGGAGGTCGTTACGCTGCAGTTTTTTGCTCCCCCTGCTCTTGAAAAGGCAAACGTTCGGGTCCGGATATCAGGCCTCTCTCGCCAGTCAAGCTCGATGATGTCGGATTACACGTTCCTGAATCGGGAATACACACTGGCGCCTTCCGGCGACCAGACGCTCAGTCTCGGCACCCGGCAGAGCCTTTGGAGCGAGCCAGTCCGTGTCGCGGTTCCCCTAGGCAAAGACCTGCCACCCGGCCGCTATCAGATAACCATTGACGGGGACCAGGCCGAGCCGCTGCTGGTATCCGCTTACCAGATCCTCGAAGGTGAGCGTGCACCCTATCGTTTTTTTATGGAGACCCAGAGTGAGGAATGAGACAGTATGGTATCTTTTTGCAGCAACAATGATGCTGATTTCAACTCAGGGCATTGCAGTGGATAAGATCCCGGAGCCACTCGCAGACCAGCGAAATCAGAAACATTTCATCGCTCCGACGTATCATGAATTGACGTCCCTGGAATCGTTATTCTCAGACCTGCTGCAGCCCAACAGCCGTGACCATACCTTGACCAGCCGGGCCGAATCTCTGGGCTTCACAGTGTCCAGAGATGACCAGCAAAACATTCACCTAGTGGACCGTGAATCCCGTGGCTGGGGCTATTATCGATTCGCGACCCTATCCGCAGGTGGACTCGTCATCCAGGCGCCTCATCAGTTTTACGACCGGCATACGGGCACCATCGCACGAGCCATTTTTGAGCAGGTGCACGGAAAAATCCTGGCGCTCAACAGCAGCCACCGATATACAGATCGCCGGGAGGACACGCCACCATCGGACCTGGCCCACATTCCCAATTCGCCATTTAATTCGCTGACCCGCGCGGTCGCGTTGGGGCTCGGGAAAGTCACGATCATTCAGCTTCACGGATACTCCGCTGAAAAACGAAAATCTGCAGTGGCGAGAGCGTCCGATATCATCATCAGCAGTGGCGCCTCTGCGCCTCAGCCCGAAATGTTGCGGATCGCTGATTGCCTGAGCCAGCAAACACCTTGGAGAGTTCTCAGATTCCCGGAAGATACCGGTGAACTGGGTGGCACTCGGAATCTACAGGGTCAGCTTTTGCATGCTTTGGGAAAACCGATATTTGTTCACATGGAACTCTCGCACTCTGTGCGCAAGGCACTGATCAACAACCCTGAGACCATGACAAGATTTACGGCATGCATCACACCACAGGATTGAACACAGAATGAACGCTACACGACTGACCGTCATTCTGCTGACGATAACGCTGACGGGTGAAGGTTTTGCAGCATCCAAGCGGGATGCCTGGGCACCTTATGCACAAGCACCCCTGATCTGGGAAACACTCTCAGAGTGGCAAAGAACCCCTGAGAGCAGCCCCATGACTGGCGAAGCGGCAGGCACCAACCAGGTGCTTGTTGAGCCAGGCTCCGGAGTCTGGTTCCTGCTGGATGAAAATGCGGTGCTACGGCTGGATCAGATGGCACCGGCAGAGGCGGCAAATCTACGGGTCATGCAGTCGGACCCACTGGGATTATACTACCCTCTGCCGATGGTCCAGGCGGTTTCCGGAAGGTCGCTTATATCCCGACGGCCAATGGTGGCCGATCGCCTGATCTGGATTCACAACCACAGTGATACTCCGGTGAACCCTATCTTGATGAAAGGAACTCGGGCAGCACCAAATCCCCTGCCGCGCTGGGCTGACCTTAAGCCCGATCACTTGGAAACCACATTGATATACCAGTCGCCTCAGGCGGACTGGCAACCATTCCACGCATTGCCCGAATCTGGTGTTCGTTTTTCACTAGAGGGACCGCAGGTACTCGAATTGACATTAAGACAGTCCCTGACCGACGGGCCGCTGCCAAGGCGCGATTTCATCGACGTCAAACTGGGGGAAAGCCAGTCGCGACGGTATGCTCTGCATTTTCGGCCGGATAGAGACCATCGCTTTGAACATGGTGATCAGTACAGCACGCTCAGTCTTTCTGAGCGGGTATATCTGAACATTCCAGAGGAAAGCGTTGAAATCGAGTTTATGCCCAGTTTCCGGGGTTGGTTCAAGGTACGTCGAATTGCGGATCACGTCCTTCTTGATGACTCGATGCCCTGGCAGGTAAGTGACCGAGATTTGGCGAAAAGCCTGATCAGCGGACAGACTCAAGAGCAGAATCGAGTGGCCCAATTCCTCGCGGAACAGTCGTATGCTGAGCCGATGAAGAATGAGTTCACTCTGTGGGGAGAGCCCTCTGTCATTGACGGACCCCGCTATCATTATTTTCGCGACCTTTGGCCGGACAACGCTGTGCAGGCCGAATCTGCCGAGTTCATGACAGCACGATTCATCACCCCAGAAACGGATTTAGATACCTACCTTACGCCAATGGCACCGTCCAGCCCTTTGAGGGACGCCGACACTTTTGTTCGGCTTGACGCTGCCGATCGGTTACACACCTTCTCGGTTCCCGGAACCTCCCCGAAAGGCGAACTAAAAGTACGGCTGGTTTCGGCAGAACCCGGCACTCAGATTACCATACGCACCGGTGATCTCAGCCACACGCTGCTTTATCGGCCTGATCTGCGCCTGAAACCCCTGACGGCTCTGGACCGCGAAGATAGCCTGGCCATTGCGACCGGCCGGGCTGCTAATCCGTTGCTGGTCAGCGAGGCTCGGCTCGGCTTACAGACCGGCGCTGGCCTGATCGAGGTTTCCGCCGACCGACCCGGCGTCAGCCTCAGTCTGCAGGTGGAAGAGCGTTCGACGCCTCAAATGGTGCCTACCGAATTGGTGGGCTATGCCAAATCCCAAGATCCCTCCTTCGTTGCGGAATCCTGGATTAATGACATCCGCCCCACGTCAGTCGACGCCTCGCATTGGCAGGACAGCTCGTTATTGCGGCATTGGTTGCAGGGGCGATCGGCAAGTTTCGCCGATGACCTCTCACCGCCTATGTACAAACTTGCCAATGCCTCCATGCGGCTTGCTCAGCTGGAAAAACTCATTGATCAGGGAGAAAAAGGGCTGGCGACAAATCTCGCCAAGGGCGCACTGGTCTACTCCAGCGACGAGGGCCAAACCCAGAGTATTGAAGAGCAGGCGCTGAGACACCGCGCCTATGCCTTCCTGGTGGAAAACTACAAGTCAGCGGCTTCCTCGTTCGGCCTGCAAACTCTGCTGGCCAATCAATATCTGGCGACCCGGGACCCTGAAATCGCCATACAACTGGTAGAGCAACTTTATGTCGAGGGCTTTTTGAAAGAGTCCCTGCGATTGTCCCTTGGCATCGAGCAACAGCGCCTGACACCAACATACCGGGATCGGCTTCACCATCTCAACCGCTCAGCGGGCCGGGCCACGGACTGGCTGGCAGTGACTGACTTTCTGACCAGCGGCTCGAGCGCAGCAACGCACGATGAGCAGGCACTGCCGCCAGTCTGGGTCAATGCCGGTGAGCTTATTTCCTCTCGCCGTATCACGCGCCAGGTATGGAACCCGAAACTTGAGCGGCTGTTCACCCGTCACCAGGCGGGGCCGGATATCCCCCTTATGCTGACGGTCAATGGCCCAGCCAAACTGCGCTTGTCGGTCAACTTGCTGCATCGATCCAGGGCGGAGTCGATGGATGACTGGCTGGATTTGACCCACAACGGTCAAGTTCACAGGATTCCAATACTCGACAGTCAGGTTCACGGCAGGCTGAGGCTTGAGGGATCGCCGAAAACCGACGTTGGCAGCCAGGATTTCATCACCCTGGCACTGTCCGAAGGACACCACGAGCTAGAGATCCAGACGCGCTCGCAACCGGCGCTAGTCGGAGTCGAGCGGCTGGTGGCGGACTACACGACATCGGACCGGGCAATCTCCAGCGCGCTCAAATGCAACGCCTTCAAGGAACAGTATGACCAGAGCGTGGGAATCCGTGATGGCGACGTCATTGCCAGTACTGCCAATGGCTGGCAACAGGTAGCCCCGGCTGCGGAAACCATTGCCCGTCTCTGTGCCCGCCTGCACAGCAGCTCGGAGCCTGTCAGCGTTTCTGTAGGAACGTTACTCAGTCTTGAGCCCGCCGCTGCCCTGCAAACACACACACCAGTGTCCGAGTATTCATCCCAGACTCTGATTGAATCGAGACTGGCTGGGATTCTGGGTACTGCTGATTTCCACGAGCAACCTGAGCTGATTGCCGAGGCAAATAATCTGGGGGCGCTGCTTCCCGGTAATCCCCGAGTTGAGAAACTGCTGGCCAACATTAATGAACGGCAGTTCTGGGAGCAGGAAGAGCTGATCACCCGTAGCGCGGGGCTTGTTGGGTTTGAAAGCGATGGCTGGTTACCTGAGAGTGATTTTCTGGAAACCCGTTATCCGTTGCTTGGTCAGCCCCCGGGCGATGGAGAAAGGCTGTTGTTTGGCCGTAACAGTCGTGGTATCCAGCTTAACCCCCAAAGAACCACCCAGTACCGGTTGCAATTGCGTCTCGACAGGCCTGCCTATCAGAAAATTCCACCGATTACCGTCATCGTGAGCGAAAACGACCGCAGGCTTCGGCGCATCGAGCTGTCGCCAAGCGACCCTATACGGTCGCTCCCATTTAGTCTTGACCCAGGCGTGCACAAACTAACGCTGAAGCTCGATAACGCCACCAGCCGACACTGGGTTTTTGCCCGCCTGGAATTGCGCGACAGCGAGCATGCCAACACTTGGACAACGGCGTTTGAAAGCGGCCAGCGCTACTATCACCTGGTTACCCGGGCAGATCCCCTGACCTTGTATCTGGACCAACCTGCGTGGCTTCGCGTTGAATCTTACGACGGCGACAACTGGCACAGCCAGTACTTCTACCGCCCTGAGTCGGGATATAAATCATTCACTCTCTCTGTCTTGAAAGGCCAGTACGTCAGAGTCTATTCCCTTCGACACAAGCCAAAACGCAAGTTACTTGGCGTGCCCCAGGCCGATGTGCCGGACGTGACAACGAACAACACGCCTGAAGTTCCGCAGGTGAGCAATGCTGACGTGGCATTGGTATACGATGCGTTTACGGCGCAATCAGACGATAGCGGCACCCACGGTGCCTTCGCAGCATTCCGGCAGCGGCCCGACTTTGACAGTGCGGACAGGGAACGAGAAAAGTTCCTTGAAGCCGGTTATCGCTACCGTAGGCTCTATGAAAACCAGCGACTGCATTGGCAAGGTGAAGGTTTTGCACGCTTACATGAGGACACAGCCATACAGGTCGTTGGCAGCAGACATTGGCTAACCTGGCGTCCTGATCGTCGCCACTGGCGGTTGGGCGCCATGCTTAACGGCCATTGGCAGACCGACAGCGACACCAGTACCTCCGGCAGCAGCGCCTACGTCAGCGCCTACGCCCAGGGCCATTTTTACATCGGTGACGCCTTGGATATCAGGCACCGTGTGACTTTTTTCCACCATTGGTTGAGCGAACAGCAAACGGGCACCAATGCAGCGTATGACCGCGATGTATTCAGCAGCTATAAACAGGATCATCGCAGGGGGCTGGATTTGCAGGAGAGTCTCGTTTACTCGCCTTACAATGATGCTGAACTCAGTGCCATATTCAGCGCTCGAAGCAATGAAAACCTGAACCCATCGGACCCTGACCGATTCAGCCTCGGCCTCAGCTGGCAACAATACTGGCATCAGGTCCGGCTGCAAGCTGGCATTGAAACCCGCTGGTTACAAGCCGACGACGATCGCCGCCAGGCCCGGTCTCAAACATTGGTCGAGGGCAACGCATCCTGGTTCACATGGCAAGCCGGAGGCCAACGCTGGGAGACCGGAGTCGGCTTCGGGTATGACGTGGATACAGACGAACTCCGGTTTACCGTCTCTTTGGAGTGGGACCGACCCGGAGCGAGGCGCCTTCGTGATTTTCGTCCTGAATCCCTCTCCTTCAGTGCGCGCGAGCATGCAGTGGCCAACCACCGTGTCCAACACAACTACCTGAATTACATTGAACATGAAGAATGATTTCACGATAGACGCGAAGCATCTTCTGGCGCTCGGGCAGGACCCGTTGTGGCGCCAGGTTTACCGTTCTTTGGGTATTGAGCTCCGTCAGGAGTTTGACCGTTGGGTCGTCAAGGAAAACCGGCCAGACGGAGTTCAACAGGGCCAGTGGTTATCCCAGGAAATGTGTTTCTTCCTGGTCTATTTCTGCGATCACCTGCTCGGTACCATCGGCGAACTTGAAGCCGAGTTTCAGCGTTACTGGGGCCGCATTCAGCGAGCGGCTACCCGTCGCGACAAGGAACATCACCTGCTGGCATGTGCGGCCTTCCTCGGACAGACGCGGTCGGGTCTTCGCAGAGACCGAGCGGCCATGTCCCGGTTTTTCGATGAATACGCTCTGAAAGACCGCTACACCAGACTGCTGGCCGAAAAGGAGCGATTGCTGGCGTTTGCTCTGGAACGATTGAATGCCAACACCGGCCATTTTCTCGGAAACTACCGCCAATCGACCACCACCAATGCCCTGTCAGCAAGAGTCGAACGGGAGAATCTGATCGAAAACCTGATTGCCTATCGCGGTGACTACCGGGTGGTATTGGAGACACTGCGCTGGATTGAAACGTTCATTCTCAGCGCTTCCGGGTCTCAGGAGCAATGGCTTGGCCCCCAGCTTGTTCACTTTTGCTATCGGCTACTCAGCGACCCTGCCCAGCCGGTTTGGTTGCGAACCCAGGGCCTGAATATCGCCCTACTTCTGGACACTGACGCCGCACTTGAGGTGCTCAGGCAACGCTTCGAAAAAGCGGAACCCGGTGACAGCCTTTTCTTTCGCGGCCGCGCTGTTGCCCACCTCGTCGCGTTGGGAGATCACCCGGCAGTGGAATCAATACTCTGGCTGGCCGCGAGCGACCCGAGCGAGCATGTCCGCCAGTGCCTGATAAGGTCCTTGCCAAAAATCCCTGACACCGCCTGCGGGCATCTTGTCGAGATGCTGGACCGAAATGAAATCCGACCGGGTGCGCGCGCCCTACTGATCCGAATCATCTGCGAAATGCCTCTTGCCAAAGGCAACAAGCTGGGCGCACACAAGGTGCTTCTGAAACATCTGGCACCGGAACAAACCGATCTGGTTCTGAGAGAAACTCTTCGGGCTCTGCCAGCCTGGTACGTCAAAGCCCGTGGGGAAGGTGCGGACGTCGCGGACGAGCTCTCTGCTTTAACCGGGGCGCTGGACCGTCTGACCCAGCACCACCCCAAAACCAAAGTTCGCCGCTGGGTAGCTCAAAGTCGCGAACATTTATGGGCCGCCAGTCAAGCGGGACTGATCCCGGCGGTGTCCGAAGAGATTATGGACACCACGAACTGGCAGAAAAAAGGCCGGATTCACCTGGACTCCGATTGCACGGACGAAGACCTGGGACGCTTTCTGGCGACCAGGACGGAAAGCCAGTTTGGTTTCGACATTCAGCGTAAAAGTCGCCGTATTAAATTCACCAAGGGCCATGGTTATCGATTCCGGCTCTGGCGTTTCGTCCACGAGTTGAGAACCAGTGCAACGGACAAACGCCAGAATTACAATCACACCCGGGGACGTATTTACTACGGGCTGTTGCAAGTGCCTGGCTGGAACCTGTCGGAACTGAGCCAAACCAAGGTGCCCGGTGAACCGCTGCACATCCCTGAGGAGGGAAACTGGCGCCCGTATTTGCCGCTGCTGGATCATGTGTTGTCTTCCCTTGATCAGGGCTGGCCCACCCGCCCGCTCAGCCTCTTCACCACAGAGGGCATCACCAGAATATACCCACCCAAAGGGCTATTTCGCAGACTATGGGCCAAGCTGAATATTAGCCTGCGTTTTGCCGCGCTGAGTGAAACGCGTAACTGGCGAGAACACAGCGGCTTGCCGCCAGAAGCCTACCTCGGCGCCCTCCAACGCTTTGGCTTCCGTTTTGAAATCGAGGGCTATCTCGCCGACAACGGAAACGCTGGCGAGCGTCAGCAGGTCGATCAGCGGGTACGACGGTTTTTCCCTGGTATGGCGGCAATTCCTCTACCGGCCATCTGGACTGATTTCAAAAGTTATTTTTACTCTGTCTATGAGAACAGTCTGCATCAACTGTTGCTGTTTCTTGGGGGCCTGGCGGCACTCTTCTTTGGTCGACACCTGATCACATCCGGTCTGATGCGACAGGCCCGACTCAAACTGCCACTGGTTATCGGTGGCTGGGGAACCCGGGGCAAATCTGGTACCGAGCGTTTGAAAGCCGCCCTTCTGAATGCGCTTGGCCTAAGTGTATTGTCGAAGACGACCGGCTGCGAGGCCATGTTCCTATTCAACCCAGCAAACCGGCCGCTGCGGGAGATGTTTCTTTTCCGGCCGTATGACAAAGCGTCCATCTGGGAACAGGTTGACCTGGTACGTCTTTCGGCAAAGTTCAATGTGGATGTTTTTCTCTGGGAATGCATGGGGTTGACGCCACGCTACGTTCAGATTTTGCAAGAACAGTGGATGCGGGATGACCTTTCGACCATTACAAACTGCTATCCGGATCATGAGGACATTCAGGGGCCCGCGGGCATCGATATTCCTCAGGTCATGCAGAGGTTTATTCCCAAAAAGGGCAAGCTCATTACCACCGAGCACAATATGTACCCTTTCCTCAGCGAAGGCGCTCGGGATAAAGGCACCACCATCATCAAAGTGGATGAGAGTGCGGGCGATCTTCTGCCGGCAGACGTGCTGGACCGATTTCCGTATGAGGAGCACCCCACAAACATTGCCCTGGTCATGCGGATGGCGGAAGAGATGGGCATCCCGACGGATTTCGCCGTGAAGGAAATGGCCGATCGGGTTGTTGCGGATCTCGGCGTTCTCAAGGTGTATCCCATTGCGCCCGTCAGAGGCAGGAAAATACGGTTTATCAATGGCATGTCCGCAAACGAACGTCACGCGGCTCTTGCCAACTGGGAGCGCCTTGGCCTCACGCAACTGACGTTGACGGAGCATCCTGACCAATGGATCGCGACGGTCATTAACAACCGCGCAGATCGCATTCCTCGCTCGCAAGTCTTCGCCAAAATGTTGGCTACGGAGGTGAGAGCGGACCAGCATTTTCTGATTGGCAGCAATCTGGATGGATTAAACAGCTATATCGAGGAGTCCTGGGGCCATCGACTGGATCTGATGGGGCTCGCGTCTATGACACCTGATGAAATGGGAGACGCATTGCGTGTCCTGTGCGACCAGCTCAGGGTGCCAGCAGATGAGCTGGTTATCCGGGCGAGGTTGAATGCCATGTTGAACGGCGTGGGCGCCCAGGACCATAGGGTACCTGATGACGCTCCGCTGCCCGCTATCCTTGAGCTCAGGGACCGACTGAACCCCGACGGTGACCACAAAACCACCGATCAAAGCGCTTCACTTTTGGCACAGTACACGCGTGATTATCAGGAATTACAGGAGGTTACTGAACTTTCCGAGAAATTACGTAATGGGCCTGAGGCCGGCGCAAAGCGGCTACGAGACCAAACAACTCTTTGGTTTAAGAAGCGCATCGAGGTGATCTGGGATTTCTACGCCAGTGGCGATGACGTTGTGGAAGCAATCGTGCAGCGCACGCCACCTGGCCTGCTTAGTCATACCATTGGCATGCAGAACATCAAAGGCACAGGGTTGGATTTTGTGTACCGCTGGCAATCATGGGACCAGCATCATGCTTTGTTGCAGCAACTATTACACGGCGACACGTCTGTGGCCCTTGCCGCGGCACGTGGCCTCGCCAGCTCCGAGGAATTTGGTGTACTGGATTTTCAATACGTCACGGAAGCTCTGAGTCAGGCTCTGGACCAGCCAAACACTCAGTCTGAACCCATTCAGGCCGAACTCGCTCTTATCCGTTCGAAAGTCGAGCAACGAAAAAGTCAGCGTTCAGAGGTAGCAGACACTGCAAACCGTGAGTCGTCCTTTACAACAAAGCTGGTCAACGGTCTCGAACTACTGTTCGATCCAGGCGCAGCGGTGCGGAGGAGGAAGCACGCGAACCGCATCTATGCGGACTTGGTGGCACAGCGTATTAGTCATGAGCGGGCTGCGCTGGAATTAAAGAAACTGAACAAAGAGCAAAAAGGTGGATGGCTAAAAGAACGCTTGAATCTCTAGTGTCTCGGTTTTCAGAGCGACGGCATTGAGCTGGCATACACGTTCTCGCCCTGCTCTCGAGGCGTTTCCTCACAGACGGGTCATTTCCCTGTGCCCGATACGGCTCTACTCGTTAAAACTGGTTTGGCATCGGCTCGGGCTGAGCCTTTCCCGGCTCCTCGATTTCGATCATGGTGGCTTCGCTGAGCAACAGAGTGCCCGCGACCGAGACCGCGTTTTCAAGGGCGATGCGTACCACTTTGGTGGGATCGATGATGCCCGATTTCATCAGGTCGACATACGTTTTTTGCGCCGCATCGAAACCGATATTCCCTTTGCTCTCCAGCATCCTGGCGACCACGACACCGTCGTCCACGGCGGAATTCTGAGCAATTTGTCGTGCCGGTATCTCCAGCGCCTGGCGAAGGATCTGCAGGCCGGTTCGCACATCGCCTGATGTCGTCTCCTCATCTTTCAGAAGTAGGCCGCTGCAGCGCAGGAGGGCCAACCCACCGCCAGGCAAAATGCCTTCGGCTACTGCAGCCTTGGTTGCGCTGATGGCGTCGTCCAGAGCATCTTTCCTGGCCTGCATCTCGGCTTCAGCGGGCGCACCAACGCGGATGACGGCCACCCCGCCACTCAGCCTGGCAAGGCGTTCTCGCAGTTTCTCACGGTCGTAATCGGAACTGGCCTGATCGGCCTGAAGGCGCAATTGCTTGACCCGAGCCGCGATCTGCTCTGGCTGACCTCGACCGCCAATCAGCGTGGTTGTATCCTTGTCGATGACAACACGCTCCGCCTCGCCAAGTTGATCCGGTTGAATGTCCCCCAATCCGGTACCGGTTTCTTCGGCGATCACGGTGCCACCACACAGGATGGCAATGTCCTCCATCATGGCCTTGCGTCGGTCGCCGAAACCGGGTGCCTTGACGGCAGCGCATCGGAGAATGCCCCGCAACTGATTAACCACCAGGGTGGCCAATGCTTCACCTTCAATGGATTCGGCGATCACCAGCAGTGGCCTGCCGGTCTTGGCCATCTGCTCCAGCAGCGGAACCAGATCTTGTATGCTGCGAATTTTCTGATCACAAAGCAGAACAAAGCAGTCCTCCAGAATCGCTTCCATCGAATCCGACTGGGTCACGAAATACGGTGAAATATAACCTCGGTCGAACTGCATCCCCTCGACTACATCCAGTTCCGTCTCGGTGCTTTTCGATTCCTCCACCGTTATGACGCCTTCCTCACCCACCCGTTTCATGGCTTCTGCGACCAAGGCGCCAATCTGGGGATCATTGTGGGCCGAGATGGTAGCAACCTGCTCCTTCTCGAGATCAGTGGATACGGGTTTCGACAATTCGTGCAGGGCATTGACGACCAGGCCCAAGGCCCGGTCAAGGCCGCGTTTGATATCGATGGCGCTGGCGCCGGCCGTCACGTTGCGCACTCCCTCAGCGTAAATAGCATAGGCCAGCAAGGCCGAGGTACTGGTGCCATCACCGACCACGTCTCCGGTTTGCACGGCCGCCTGACGCAGCATCTGCACGCCCAGGTTTTCGGCCGGGTCCTCCAATTGCATCTCTTTGGCGATGGTCACGCCGTCATTGCAGACCAATGGGTTCCCCCATTTACGCTGGATCAGGACCGACTTGGATTTGGGACCCAGGGTTATGCCAATGGCGCCCGCTAACTGACTGACTCCGTTGAGAATTTTTTCTCTGGCAGCGGACCGGAACAGCAGTTTCTTGTAGGACATTGATCAGCCCTCCCATTTCTATCCAGCATTCCACTAATTCGGTACGCGATGTTGATCCCAGTCAAGTTCCGGTTCGACTGGAGTGCTTTAATGGCTTATCGGTGTTCACACCAATGTGCTGGCTCCGTTGGCCCATTGCTCCGCCTGACGATGGGTGAGCTGAAGGCTCGCTTTCTTTTGGTACAGCGATGGGTTGGTAATGCTCTGGTTTGGCGGCGATCGATAGACGTCGGTCCCGTGCTTGATCCTGAGCAGTAACACTCATCTGAGACGAGGGCTGGCGTGATGAAAACGACAGTCACGAAGACATTGCCATGAGATTCAGAAATCGCAGCGATGCCGGCCATCAGTTGGCCGGCAAACTGTCACGGTATCGCGATGAAACCGACTTGCTGGTCATCGGACTGCCCCGTGGCGGCGTGCCGGTCGCCGCTGAAATCGCCAATGCCCTCGGTGGCGAGTTGGATGTGCTGCTGGTGCGTAAACTGGGTTTGCCATGGCACCGCGAACTGGCCGCCGGCGCCATCGCCTCGGGCGGTGCTCGCATTCTCAATTCCGATGTGATCGAAAGCAGCGGCCTGAGCGTTAGCCAGCTGCAGTCGGTGATCGAGTCCGAGCAGAACGAGCTTGAGCGACGCGAAAGACTCTTTCGTGGCAATCGGCCCGGATTGCGCGTGGCGGGTCGTCACGTCATTGTGGTCGACGATGGCCTTGCAACCGGCGCAACCATGACGGCGGCACTGACCGCTCTTCGTTCATTGGGTCCCAAACGCATTACCGCTGCGATTCCGGTGGCGTCGACCGAAGCCCTGGAACGTATTGCCGCCGTCTCCGACGAAACCGTCTGCCTGTACATCCCCGCCAATCTCTATGCCGTGGGCCAGTGGTACGAAGACTTCGACCAGGTAGAAGATGAGGAGGTACAACGATTGCTTGCGGCGGACCAAAAAGGCCCTGACCACGCTGCCTGAGAGAATTGGCGTCAATCCGGCAGCGTTGTCAGTCACTACAGCAACCGGGGTTATGCGCCGTGCCCGAACCCACACTTGAAGAAAAAGTGAGCGCCCTATCAAGACCTCGCGCCTACCCTGTTGACGCTGTGTCGATTGAGTCCATCGAGACGCACTGGTCCTGGGTTTTCCTCACCCCGGAGCACGTTTACAAACTGAAAAAGCCAGTCACCACGGATTGCCTCGATTTTTCCCAACTGGAGAAACGCCACCACAACTGTCTGGAAGAGTGCAGGCTCAATCGTCGTTTGGCAGAGAGTGTTTACCTGGGGGTGGTCCCCCTGGTCCGGAACTCGGCGGGGGAACTGCGGATAGAGGATCATGGGGAGACGGTCGACTGGCTTGTGCATATGCGACGGCTCCCCAGGGATTTGATGCTCAATGAAATGATGAGACGGGGACGCATCCCTCCCGATAAGCTGTCTCCGGCACTGTCCAGACTCTGCAACTTCTATCTAGAAGCGCAACCGGTGGCCATGTCTCAAGCCGTCTGGATCAAGCGGTTTTCAGACGGCATCGCCAATAACCAACGCTGTCTCCTCGACCCCCGTTATCGACTGGATCCGGAACAGGTGTCTCACATCATGTTGGCGCAGAAAACCTTTCTCGGCGAATATAGCGATCTGTTGCAACAACGGCTGGCTGACAATCGGGTTATCGAAGCCCACGGTGACCTGCGCCCCGAACATGTCTGCCTGACCGACCCTCCGGTCATTATTGACTGCCTGGAATTTGACCGCACCTTGCGACTGCTTGATCCGGTGGACGAACTGGCCTACTTCAGGATCGAATGCGAAGCGGCCAGGGCCCCGGAAGTCGGACTTTATTTCTTTGAGCAGTACCAGAAACAGACTCACGACTGCGCCTCTCTGCCCCTGTCCTGGTTTTATCTGGCATACCGCGCCAGCACCCGGGCGCGGCTTGCGGCCATGCATCTGCTCGATGACCCCGACCAGAAACGGCGAAACTGGTTGGCCGAGGCGACAACGTATCTCAGGCTGGCCCGGCATTACACTCGCTGGACAACGCGTTGATTGACTCGGCGATCAGCGGTGAGATATCCAGCACCTGGTGCCGGTCTCGCCAACCGGGCAGCGCCGGGCCCGACACCGAGTTGCTGGTGATCAGCCGACTGAGGGCGGCCGTGGACAGGTTGGACGCTGCGTTTTCGGTGAAAAGACCGTGGGTGGCCGCCCCATAAACGGCGCTTGCACCGGCGTATGCCATGGCTTCAGCAGCACGCCGCATGGTCGTGCCACCGGCGATCAGGTCGTCCAGAATGATCACTGTGCGTCCGGCGACGTCCCCCACAACCCGCCCCCCGCTGACCACTCCACCGCGGCGGTACTTCTCCACGAACGCTGAATCCACGGGTCGCCCCAGGGTTTGGGCCAACCGTTCCCGGAACAGCTCAACCCGCTTGGCGCCGCCAATGTCCGGTGAAGCAACTACAATGTCACTGTTGGCAAACAAAGGCGCCAGATAGTCTGCCAGCAGGGGTTGGATGCTCAGGTGTACCGTCCGGCAGCGGAATGCATTTTCGAACGCAGCAATGTTGTGGACGTCGAACACGACCAGCCGGTCGAGCCCCACCGCTTCCAGCAATTGGGCGCTATAGCGGGAAGAGAGCGGGTCCTGAAATTTGGTGCGGCGGTCCTTGCGCATGTAGCACAGATAGGGTGCGTACAGGGTCACCCGCATTGCACCAGCATCCCGCAGACCGCCGATAAAAAACAACAGCTTGATGAGCTTGTCGTTAACACTTTCAGAGGGTTCGCCATAAAGTGACTGCACCAGGTACACATCCTGGCCGCGGACGGTGTCGAGGGCGCGAATCTTGTGCTCCCCACCCTCGAAGTGGCGCTCCTCATGACTGCCAGGGATAACGCCCAGGTGCGAAGAAACCTGTTGCAACAGGTGTTTGCCACTGTCGAGACTGAACAGCATCATCTTGCCGCTTGAACTCGGTCGTTCCGTGATATCCATTTGCCACCTCGCAGTACTCAACTTCGATAAACGCACCATGTGCCAGCGCAGCAGGGTCCTCAGTGTTCAGGGGCCGCCAGATACAACCGGAACCAGGCACCGCCCAGTTCGCTCACCTGTTCGAGTTTGCCCGGCTCCTCGAACAGGTGCGTGGCGCCGGGGATAATGGACAGCTCATGCGGGCAGTTCAGCCTCTTGGCGGCCTGCTCGTTGAGCCGGATCACCGTCCCGTCATCGCCTCCAACCAACAACAGGGTCGGCGCTTCCACCCGGTCCAGGTCGTCCCCGGCCAAGTCGGGCCGACCACCCCGGGACACGACCGCCCGTATTGCTTTGGGCCGCCGCGCTGCACAAATCAGGGCAGCGGCAGCGCCGGTACTGGCACCAAACAAGCCGATTCGCATTGAGGCAAAGTCTGGCTCCTGTGCAAGCCAATCCACGGTGTCCTGGATACGTCTGCCCAACAGCGGGATATCAAATCGGAATTGCCGGGTATAACGATCGGTCTCGTTCTCCCGTTCGGTCAACAGATCGAACAGCAGGGTCGCCAATCCCAGGGAGTTCAGGTAGGACGCGACCTGCCGGTTACGCGAGCTGAAACGGCTACTGCCGCTGCCATGAACGAACACAACCAGCGATGAAGCATGTGCGGGCAGGCCCAGGATGCCGTCCAGATTCGCATCGGTGGTGTTCAAGGTAAGTTCCCGTATTTCTGTTTCCATCGGAGCGTCCCCTCCACTGGGAAAAAAGGCCGGCGTACGTCGCCTTGTCAGTAAAGCTCAAGTAAGTTATCCCCACTGCTTCGTATGCCAACGCCCGACTCCCGACTAACCGCCGCCAAACAACCGCCCAGCCAGTCAACCTTTTCTGCTGGGGCTCGGTGCAGTGCGAAGCCGCCCGTCTCCAATACCGCCATGTCCAGGCCTTTGAGGTCGCTGCAGTGATCGAGCAGGGGAAAATAGATCACCCGCAGGTCGGGATGAAACGCCTCGTATCCGGCAATCCCCTCGTAATCATTGATCAGGTCCCCGCAACCGTAGAGGATCAACTTATTGCGATAGACCTCGATACCCTTGGGGTGGTGGGACGAGTGACCAAACACCAGGTCCACGCCCGCCTCATCGATCAGCGTATGGGCAAATGCCCGATGCGGTTCCGGTACGTCGTAGCCCCAGTTACTGCCCCAATGCACGGAGTAAACGACAACATCATCGTCCCGACGCAGCGACTGAACAGCCTGCGCGATTCCAGCGGCGGTCCGTGACGAGAAATCCGGAAGTAAATGGACACCGGGGCCATGGGGGGTAGCGGCCCAGCCGGGATCGATACCACTGTTCCTGTATCCGCCTGCAAAGATCAATACACGCCTCTCGCCTGCAGGTTGCACGGCCGGTGCCATCGCATCGTTGAGGTCAATTCCCGCGCCTGCCGTCTTGATCCCGGCATCACGCAACACCTCCAGCGTCTCCCGCAGCCCGCGTTCGCCCCAATCCAGCACATGGTTGTTTGCCAGGGTACAGACATCCAGATGGGCGGCCTGCAAGCACGCCACGTTGGCCGGATGCATACGGTAGTTGATGCCCTTGTGCTGGCGATCGCCACTCGTGGTGACCGCCGTTTCCAAATTAGCGATCCTGACATCGGGCGACATCGCCTGCATCAATGGCAACGCCTCCCCCCAGATGTAATGGGGCTCGACATTGCGGGGAATCGGCCCGTGGCGCCTTTCCGCCAGGGCGATGTAATCCACCGCCGATTGCACCACGGACTCAAACAGAATGGGGTCAACCGACCGGGGCATGATCTGGTCGATGCCCCGTCCGGTCATCACATCACCGCATAATAGTAGGCGTAAGTGATTTGTCATTCGTGCGTTACCTGGTATATCAGTCGCAGCTATAACCGTGCAGTTCCAGGCCCTCCTGCCAGTAATCGGACACCAGTGGGGTCGCGATCAGGTACTCGGCGGTATGGGAGGTATTTGCATCAGCGGCCTGTTCCAGCGCCAGATCCCACTCGTCCAGGGAAAAATCTCCCCGCCCCAACCACATCAAGGCCACCAGTTCGATCTGTTGATCCGGATCGAGGTCATTGATGACGTAGGCCATTTCCTGGTAAGTCGCATCGTCGCTGTGGTCGGCCAGGACCTGCATGGCCCAGTCATCCGACGGGCTGGTGGGGCTTTCCTCAATGGTGACCCCTTCCTTGGCATGGAATTCATGAGCTTTGGCAATCAAAAAGCAGACTGTTTCCGAATTAAGATTCAAGTCCATATCCTGCCCCCTCTGGATAAACGGACCCGACACCCCCGCTGACATCCGATGCTCATATTTTGAGCATATCAGCGCTTGCTCAACTTGATTGACGTCAAGATCTCACAAGTGCTTCCAGTCGACTTGTTCACCCCTTTTTCGGCCAATGCAACTACCCTGCCCAAAATCACTTGCCATGTTCCTCGGCACGGTCTCTTTTTATCGCTATACTGTATATAAATACAGTTTTTAAGAGGACCCCCTGTGCTCATCAAATATTTTTCCCGGGCCGACTGTGACACGCCCGGATTACCATTACCGTTTTTCCTGGATTCTGTTCAGGCGGATTTCCCAAGCCCGGCCATCGACTACCTCGACAAGGCACTCGATCTCAACGAACTCTGTATTCGCCGGCCCGCAGCGACTTACCTCGTGCGGGCTGAGGGGGACTCAATGATTAACGCCGGTATTTTCGATGGTGATATTTTGATTGTTGATCGGAGCCTCAAAGCCCTTCACAACCACATAGTGATTGCGTCTCTGAACGGTGATTTCCTGTGTAAACGACTACACCTGACAAGCGACACGCCTCGGTTAATTGCGGAAAAACCCCGCCTACACCCCCATCATTTTATCGGGCGAATCCGAGCTGGAAATCTTCGGTGTCGTCACGTATGTGATTCATTCGCTGATCGGACCCTGAGAATGACCGTGTACGCCTTATGTGATGCGAACTCGTTTTACGCCAGCGTCGAGCAGATCTTTCAGCCCGCTTACCGGGGACGACCGCTCATCGTGCTGTCGAATAATGACGGTTGCACTGTGGCCCGTAACACAGAAGCCAAACGGATTGGCATCAAGATGGGCGCACCGCTTTTCATGATCCGCGATCTCGTGCGCCGACATAACGTTGTAGTGTGCTCCTCCAATTACGCGCTTTACGGGGATATGTCTGACCGATTCATGCAGACCCTTGAAGAGCTGTCGCCGAATGTCATGCCTTACAGCATTGACGAGGCTTTTCTCGATCTTTCCGGAGTCAAATCGGCGATGTCGCTGAAAGAATTCGGCCACCAGATCAAGAACCGAGTAGCGCAATGGACAGGATTGCCCATCTGCGTTGGTATATCGAGCACCCTGACGCTGGCCAAACTCGCAAACCACGGGGCAAAACAATACCCCAAAACCGGGGGTGTGGTGGACCTGACGAGTTCTGAGCGACAACATAAATTGCTGGCCATTACCCCGGTTGAAGAAATTTGGGGCATCGGGTGGCGTCTGGCCAAACGGCTGAAGCCTCTAGGAATCGTCACGGGCCTGGATCTGGCAAAGGCAGATCCGGCGTGGGTTCGGAGCCACTTTTCCGTGGTTGTTGAGCGAACCGCCTGGGAGCTTCGCGGCGTGGCTTGTCAGGAAATCGACGAAGTCCCCCGGCCAAGCAGCAAATCGTATGTAGCCGATCCTTTGGTCAACCGGTGGCCCATCTTGATGATATGTTGGCGGCTGTTACCGGGTTCGCAACCCGGGCAGCAGAGAAAATTCGGGGTGAAGAACGGGTGGCCGGGCAGCTTTCAGCATTCCTCTCGACCAACCGCTTCACAGAGGGGCCGCGTTACAGCAATTCCGCCAATCAAACCCTGCCCTATCCCAGTAGCGACACCCGTGTTCTTGTCGAGGCAACTACCCGGCTGATCACCCAACTCTGGCGAGATGGATTCCGCTTCAATAAGGCTGGCGTTATGCTCATGGACTTCAGGGAATCAGTGAACAGTCAGGGGGATATTTTTGATAATAAAGGTGATTCAGAGCGGAGCCGCGCTTTGATGACGGCGCTGGATCGGATCAATCGAGTGGCTGGCACGGGTACCGTAACGTTCGCCCGACAGGCTCAATGGGGCCAGCAGCCATGGGCCATGCGACGGGACTACCTGTCGCCTGCCTTCACCACGCGCTGGAGTGATTTACCCCGTGCGCGGTAAGGCGGCTGATGGTAGAGGTTAACCAATAACGGACTCGTCCCGTAATGGAATAAGGCCATTCTATTAAGGGCAGAATCGGTGTCTTCCGGAAGCAGAGGTCCGAATACTCTTTAGTGAGCCCACCCGCGTCTACAGACAACCCTACGGAAACGAGGCTGGCCCTGTGGGCCAGCCTCATACCGAGCGCCTATCCGCTACTCGACCACCACCTCCCAGCCAACAGTCGGAGTCACGCTACCAATTAACGAGACCGTCTTAATGGTTCCGATTCGGCCTGCGGCACTGCCAACAATGTCTTCAAAGGTCAGAACTTTTTCGATGGTAGCGAGCTGTGAGACATTGGTGGCAAATTCTGTGCATGAATCCAGTTCCTTAACCTCTCCACTCAGCACAATGGCATCGCCTGCCTTCATGACAAACTCTTGCTCTGCATAACTACCGGCGAAATAGAGCAACGCAAAGTTCGGCAGGTTGACATAGGGGCAGAGACCATCAAGCGTGCTTGATTCGTAAGATGAATTGTTTGTGAATTCAACGTTATCCAATACCAGGCTGCCCGGAAAACGTTGGCCTGGACCCTGGGCGTAAAAATACCAAGCCCAACCACTCTCGCCACCATCCAGCTGTAGATAAGTGTAGCGAAGGGTAACCACCGCATCGGGAACAAACGGATTACTGCCAGCTGTCTGTTCTTTACCGTCGGTACGATTGTCGTCATCGGTGTCAGGATCGGTCGGGTCCGTCGGCCCGGGATTTACCCCACCACTACGATTCACCTCGTCACCATCGCTTATGCCATCCAGATCAGTATCAGCCAGCAATGGGTTGGTGTAGAAAGTCGTTGCCGTTGAGCGGCCAGGAATCAGCAGGAGAAATCCCTCCTGCGTTTCTGCTTTATCCGACAAACCATCCGAATCACTGTCCGAAAGCAACGGACTGGTCCCCAGGCCCCCGGTCGAGCTCGGGAAATCCAGAACCGGATAGAGTTGTGCAAGCTCGGAATACTTTCTCAGGTCATTCACTTCCTCGTAATCCGACAGTCCGTCACCGTCCGTATCCTGGTTATTGGGATCGGTTCGCAAGTCCCGCTCAATTACATCCGGCAAACCGTCAAAATCGGTGTCTGGCAGCGACGGGCTCGACTTGACCGGGTAGCCAATGGCCCCGTTCGCGCTCACCAGCCACCCCAACTCAGTTTCCTCACGGTCCGACAGACCATCCAGATCGGAATCGATAAAGTCGGTGCCATCAAACTGGGTTGGGATCGACCCCAACCTCAGTTCCAGACCGTCCACGAAGGTATCGTTGTCCGTGTCCCGCCGCAGCGGATCTGTGACCAGATTTTCTATGGCAAGTCGAATCGTGTCGTCACCCAGGGCGACGCTGTCGATCAACTGGTTGCTACCCGGAAGAATTATCACACTCCCTTCACCCACGGGATTACCCACAAGCGCGCGTTGAATGTCGTCGCCATTCTTCACGGACTCGACGATTCCATTGCTACCATCCACGATGGCCAGTCCCGCAGCAAAGCCGTCAAGTTCCGTAAAGTCCGAGATGGCGTCCCTGTCGGTGTCCCGCTGGGTCGGATCCGTCGCCGGGGGGATGCTGTTTATTGACTCATAAAGATCGTCGCCCGCCAGGGGGGTGGTCAAAATGTTATCGGCGCCGGGACCAACTATCGCTGTGCCATACGCCACGTTGGTGCCGACCGGCACCAGTTGCTCGTCGGTATCGCTGGCCAGGCTCTCCGCTACACCGTTTCTGCCGGCAATGATGCCAATCGCCTGATCAATACCGACCGCTTCCCGCTGCAGGAAGGCACACAAGGCGTCGGTTCGGGGGTCATTCGGCTCACAGTAACGGCGCAGGTCCTGCTCCACCGGGTCCAGCAATCCGTCACCATCGGTATCCCTGAAACGGGGTGATGAAAAGGTTTGCGTCAGGTTGCCCCCATCCACAGCGACCTTCCAGCCGACGTTGATTTCCGCAAAGTCGCCGAGTCCGTCCCGGTCGGTGTCACGGGAATCCGGGATACCATCGCAGAAGGGCTCCGGCAGTGGACACCCTGCGGCCACATCCGGATCGAAGTCTTCCCCGAAGTCGGCGTTGACGTAGTTGTCAGTACCGCTGTCCGTGGACCCCGACAGGAACTCGTTGCGGGCAAACAGCCCGTCGCCATCGAGGTCCTGCAAAAAGGCCAGGAACAGATCATTGCCCGCTTCAACCAGAATTTCATTGAAATCTGCCGCTGCCGGCAGATTTTCAGACGTTAGCACCACCCAGCCACGGTTCAGGTCACCATTGCGCAGGGTGTTAATCCGCACCAGTTGTTCCGGACCACTACAGGCATTGACCGGCTCCGCAACCGGAGCCAGGCAGCGGACGTCGGAGTCGCCGACAGCGCAGGCGCAGTCGCTGTCTACCCGGCACACATCGCCCGCTTTATTGGAGGTAACCGCGCAGGAGCGACTGGTTTCATAGCCACCGACAAACTCGACTGCATCATCACCGAAACGGCCCGTGTCCAGCCTGCCGTTGGCTCCGGGCCCTATGACCAGAGTTCCCAGGCTCAGGCCGGTGGTATCCCTCGGCACAAGCTGGACATCGTCCCCCTCCGCCAGGCTGTCGGCACGTTTATTGAGACCCGCGACAATGCCATTGGCGATCTTGGGGTTGGTGACAAAATCATCGCCGGCAGGCCGGCTGTCCAGCCATCCGTTCGGGCCGGCAGCAACAACCGGCTCGCCGTCCACCAGGGTAACGATGTCGTCGCCGCCTATCGTCATCAGGCTGTCGGTGTCCAGAAGGCCATTACCCCCGGGAACAATCCGGTCCAGGGTGGTGTCGTGTCGTGGAATGTCCATGATGGCCTCCAGCACGTAACCGATCGGCAGACCAATCGGGTCGCCATTGGAGGCAAAACCGCCCAGATAGCCACCGCCGGCGACCGCGCCGTCATCCAGCACTCCGCTGGTCGCGACCAGGTAATCCGTTGCCGCCTCGGCATCGCCGAAATCCAGTGCGATGCGAGCGGTTCGGTCCCGTGCCACCTGGTTGATAAAGGTATAGGTCCGACCCAACTCATCGGTCACCCGGTAATTGGCGACGCGGAAGACCAGGCCGGCCGGCTTGCGCATGATGTCCTCGACAAGATTCGGGAACACTTCGCGGCTGGTAAACAGAAAGGGGCCGCGCTCGGTACTGAACGCCCCAAGGCTGACATTCAGCGGCGTACCGGAAATCAGCTCCGAGTTCGACACCAGGGTCGCCACCGGCAGGAAGTTGGTCCGACTGCCGACCTGCTGCAATACCGTAATTTCAATGTCGCTGACATTGAAGGGAACATTACCGAGATTGAGGATCGACAAATCCACGTCGATCCGGGCGCCCGTGATTTCGCGGGCCACGGTATTGGTGGTGGACAGCTCAGCCCCCTTGGTCAAGGAATTCTCATACACTTGCTGGCTCTCCTGCGCCGACGTATCGTCCGTCAGCACCGTGTTGGCCGCACTATAACCACCGGTGACCGTCAACTCAGCCCCTCCGCCTGGCTTAGGGTTATCACCACCGCCGCCGAAGAAGCTGCCGGTTCCGAAGCCGGCTCTGAGCGATGCCTCGACCCCCCACTCGGTGGTGTCGCTGGTTGAAGTCGTGAAAGACGTACTTTCAGCAGTCGCCAGGGTCGTATTGGAACTCGACTCTTGAGAAATGACTTCACCCGCCTCATTGGTGTAGCTGTAGCGCTCATCAATCTGCAGCCGGACATTGCCCACATCAATACGCAGTTTGGGCAAGTCCGCAAGCAATGGGTCCCGGTTTAACTCAAACAGTTCGCTATCGTCGGAGAGCTGGTCGCCATCGGTGTCGGCGAGCAATGGCGAGGTTTTCAGATCGAAGTGTTCGAAGCCATCGGCCAGGCCATCCTGGTCGGTGTCCTGAGAGAACGGATTGCTGAACACCGTATTAAGTTCGAAGTTATCCCCGAGACCGTCACCATCCGTATCGGTGGCCCTGGGGTTCATCCCGTATTGCAATTCGACCCCATCATTCAGGCCATCGCCGTCCGTATCGGCAACATCCGGATCACTGGTCACCTGCCGGGTGATGATATCCCCGTTTGCCAGTTCGATGATCACGGTGTAGCCGGCCTGCTCTTCGTTGTCGTACAGCCCGTCACCGTCGGTATCCACCAGCTCGGCGCCGCCGGGCGGCGTGCCCGCAAACTCTGCCTTATTAGCGGTTAATACCTCCGAAATACCCGGTGTAACCTCAATCTGACGGCCGTACAAGTCGGTAACATTGACCACCGACACCAGGTAAGTCAGTTCATTCTGGGACCGCGTCGTCAGGCGAACGGCGGTATGATCGATAGAGGTAAACTGGACTTCCACCACCTCCAGGTAACCGACCTCGGTATTCACGTTGGCCTGCACAATGCCGTAATTGGACGCATCAAGCGCGCCATCGCTTACCGGCTTACTGAAGGCCAACACCACGTGGGTGTTGTCCACGGACCTGGCGCTCACCACCGACAGTGGCTCGGCAATCTCCGTTTGGCGCGTGAGCCCTACGAAAGCATCCTCGCCCCCATCGGCATAGAGCGGAATCTCACTCGCCCGGGCCGCCACGCCGGCCATTGTGACCGTATACTGGACGTCGTCTTGTGGGCTGGTATTGAGAACAACCGTATCAGCATTGGCGCCGAGTGTGGCCGCTTGTACTGCCAGAGAAGAGCCATCCGGTGCCCGAATCCGATAGCTTTCCAGGTAGCCGGCGTTGTCCGAGACCGGCTGACTGAACTGAATAAACACCACGGTGTCACTCAGCGATTTGATGTCCACAACGGTCAGCTCCTGGCTGGCGTCGCCGGTGAAGATGATGGGTTCATCCTCGAGGCCCGCAACGTCGAAGGTCAGGGTGCCATTGGGAACCAGTTGCTCATCTTCTGCGGCGGTTTTAATCTCGAGGATGACCGAACCGCCATCAGGCGCAGGATAGGCGCCGGTAACGGCGGCTGTTTTGCCATTCGACAGGGTGATGGTGTAAAGCTTGAGGTTGGTGAGAAGCTCTGGATCGGCACTTTGTTCAAAAGTCAGCTCAACGTAATGGGGGCTCAGGGATTCCACCCGCTTAACCGCAGGTAGCCGTTCTGCCAACGTTTGCAGTTCGTCGTCTGAATCGCCGCTGTCGCCTCCGCCGCACGCAACCATGAACATGGTTGCCAGAAGCACTGCCGTTAATCGTAACCACCGACCCGCCTTAATTTTCGTGTTCATATCACCTAACCTCAATAATGTGTAAACACTCACCCGAAGAACCAGAAAATTTGTCAATCACAATAAAATCCGACCGCAAATCAGGCGGCAAGGCAGATACAAGGCGTTACATTGAAAGCCAGATTCAAGAGAGTAGGTTAATTTTTAGTAACAGTCTGTAGCCCAAATGGGCTATTTTCACCGATCAATCTTCAGCTTTATGGTCAGTCCGGAGCCCAGACCGGCGTCAATGTCCCGGAATTGGGCGGCTGCCTGTCAGGGACACTGGCTGTTTTCACTCTATTGAGTTGGTCAGCGAACTGAAGAAATCGGTTTCATTGGCAAGGGAGTTTGAGACTGAAACGCGATCTGCCTAAATTAAGGCAACAACAACGATGGGGACTTGGGGAGTTCGATTTTCTACGCTAAACAGAAATTTCCACACACGGGGCGCTACTGAGGCGGTTTTACTCGCCATCCAATTTGGGTAGAAACATCTGAGAAATTACAGCCGGCTCGATTTATACCCTGCTTCGTAGGTCCATGAATCGAGCGCCCGCGTGCTGGCCATTGACTGGGCCTGCAATTCTGAATGAATTGGTTTGAAAACAATTTCACGGGTTGGCATGTATTCCAACAGGCGGTCATGATCATCACGGATTATGAGCTTACCCGTCTATCAACAGGCGTCTCGCCGGATTCTTGATCGATCCCTCAGCGGGCATCCTCCGGAAGCGACTGGAGCGCGCCTTCCACTGCGTCTAAAAAGCCGACCATGTCCACCACCTGCTCTGAATTTGGATCGACGGTCTTACCCTTGAGGTCGGCGGTGACAATGCCTCTGTCAACAGTGTCGGTCAATGCTGCCTTCAGGTTGACGGCGTATTCGGTCAGGGGCGCGTTGGCCTCGCGCTCCCCCAAATTTTCCAGAGCGTTAGCGAGCGCAAAGATCAAGGCAGAGGGGTTAAAGTGGGCATCTCGGCCGTCACTCTCCAGATACTTCAGGTAGAGGTCATGGGCAGTGCCATGGGGCGCCTCAAAGAGCATGGTGCCGTCCTTGCTCTCAATGATGGAACTGGCAGTGGCCAAGCTGCCGCCGAGAGCCGCCGAGATGTCAGAGAAAATATCGCCGTCCAGGTTCTGGGAGGGATAGAGAGCGTTTCTCGGGGGGTCGGTGATCATCTTTTTGAGCTGACTTGAGGGGCGCATGATCATGAACGACGGCGGCGGCGTGTGCTCACGTGCCAGTTCCCGGCGCACTTCGGTAATGACGTCACTGAAGACGTCGTCGTATTCCATGTACTCGCGCTTCAAGCCAAAGTAGACCTCTTTGTCCTTGCGGGATGCGTCACGGAACACCTGGGCTACCCAGTCCTTGATGGCCTCGCGGTCATTGGACATGAGCAGTATGGGGTCCCCTGTCCTTACCCGGCGGGCATGTTTTTCCTCGCCGTCAACGATCACCTTGAGAATGCCGTCTTCCTCTGCCGGCATGTTGAAGCTGCCGTACTGGTCGCCGCCGCCGGCGCTCATGCGGGAAATAGACACGTGGGCGCTACGACTGGGAATGCCGAACTCCCGGAGGTGGTTTACCAGTTTGAACAGCTTGCGCCCGGTGGTGTTGTCGGGCACGCCCCATAACGCGCGCTCGGGTGGATTGGAGACAATGCGCGCGGCCTGGGCGTCGATGAGCTCGTAGTAGTAGCTCAGTCCGAGTTCCTTAATCTGCTGTTGGTAGTCGCTGTGGTAGATGTCCTCAATCACTGAACGCATGGCACCGTCGTAACCGGGAATAACAGTGTCTTTCAGTCCCAGGTAGACATCCCGTTTCTCATCAATGGCCCGCTGGAAGAAACGGTGAGTCCAGGCTTTAACATCCTCTACATCGTTGGTGGCCAGCAGCCAGGGGTCGCCCTTGCGGACCTCTCGGCGGTGCAATTCCACAGGGTCGCCGCTGCTGCCGACAAACATCAGTTTGACCACGCCCGTAGCCTGGGAGAGCTGGTTAAAGCTGCTCTTGATGCCACCGAACTCCATGGTGTCCACTTCGATGTCGCGGCCAATCCAGTCTGGCCGGCTGATCTTGAGGTTGCGGAACTGGATGTCCTCACGGGTGATGTTCCCGCTGATGCCTTTGCGGATGGCGCCGTTGGGGGATTTGGTGGCCAGAGGATGAAGATTGCCGGAATCCACATCGGGGTGCTTGCGGAGCAATTCTTCCAGTTGCTGGCGGTTGACGGTCATACCAGCGTTCTTCACCCCCACTCCATGACGCTGAAGGGCGTCGATGGCATCCATCACTGCCTGGCCATTGGTCAGCAGGCGGTGTTCCGCGGACAAATCGATTTCCTCAAGCTGGATGTTCAGACGGGCAGTCACGAATTTTTCGAGAATTTTCTCGAAAGCAACCTGGGCCATTTCGTCGCCGTGAAGGATGACCAAAGGCGACGCTACGTTGATTTTGCTGTCCATAGATTTCTCCCGGCGGTATTCGCAGTATAGGTCGATCTCGTTAAACCTTGGACTGAGTTATCCCCAACTGTTCGTTGACTGCATCACGAATTTCACGGTAACGATCAGGATGATTGATTAATGTATCCAGATCATCCTCCGGAAATATCTCACTCTTCTTTTTCCTGGCGTTCTCTTTTGAAACGATAGACGGCAACAACTGCTCAAGACAGCGCAACATGACCTCGGGCGAAACCGACGCCCCGGGCGATGCTCCCAGTAACGTCCCGTATGTCTTGTCTTTGGACACCAGGATTTCGGTGCCCATCTGTAAATCACCGTCTTTGATAATCTGCACTCGCTGGCCGGCTTCAACCGGTTTCCAGTCAAACTTCTTGCTCAAGCCAGGAGCAAAGCTATCAAGTTCCTCGAACATGCTCTTTTCGCCCTTAAAGGTTTCCGAAACCAGATATTTCACCAGGGGAAAATGCTCCAGGGTGACATTCAGCAAACCGGGAATATCATGCAGACGAATTGATCTGAGGTAATCAAAAAACCCACGACCTCTCTCGAGAACCGGCTTAAAGGACGCAAAAGGACCAAATAACAAGTAGTGCTTACCCTCTACCACCCGCAAGTCGAGATGCGGAACTGACATTGGGGGCGCGCCGACTTTCGCCTTACCATAGGTTTTAGCTGTGTAATGTCTGGCCTCTTCTTCACTGATCGGAGTCTGCAAAAAACGCCCGCCCACAGGAAAACCGGTAAATCGACTCCGAAACGGCAAATGACTTCTTTTCAATAGTGGGAATGCACCCCCACCCGCGCCCACAAAGAGCACGTCCGCTCTGTGCTGAACTTTGGCCCCTTTGTTTTCAGCTTCGACGATCCAGCGTCCGGTGGGGCTTTTGTGCACGCGCTTGACGTGAGTGCCGTACTCGATTTTTACACCAAGCTCTTGTACTGCATGCGCCGCCATCTGCTCCGTTAACGAGCCAAAGTTGATATCCGTGCCAGTTTCAATGACGGTAGCCGCCATTTTTTCATGGCGCGGCCGCCCCTCCATGGTGTAAGGAATCCAGCTTTTGATTTCATCAAAGTCTTCTGAGTAACGCATGTGTTCAAAAAAGTGATGAGCCGACATTTCCTTGAATCGCAATGTCAGTTCTTCAATGGCAGATTCGGAAACAATGGTGCAGTGCTTGGTTTGATTAATAAACGTTTTAGGGTCTTTGATAGCGCCCTTTTTGACCAAGTACGCCCAAAACTGTTTGGCAATATTAAACTGGGCGTGGATTTTCAATGCTTTTTCAACTGAAATGACCTCTTCATCCACAGGCGTGTAGTTGAGCTCACAGTTGGCTTCATGCCCGGTGCCGGCGTTGTTAAATGCCCACGAATTCCCCTCCCCCGCACGGTCCAGTCTCTCCAAAATGGTAATATCCAAATCCGGTGCCATTTCTTTTGCTAACGTGGCAAAAGTGGTTCCCATAATCCCTGCGCCAATGATGATCACGTTCATAAACGTCTACTCGCCAATGTCAATTTTTTGAGGTTAGTCAACAGAATCTTGTTGGCTCGAAAGTACCATGCTTTCGGCATCCCCTGAAAACCCATTGCAGACCTTACCTTCCAGACACAGCCCCATTTAGCCCTTTCCAATCCAGGCGGGCCAAAGGGCCCAGGGGCCAATGTAGTTGGGTCGTTGGACAGGCACCGTGATGCGTACAAACAGCCCTATGGTCTTGGCTATTTGTATAACATCAGGAATGTAACTTATTGTTTTTACGCTCCAAGACGTTTGGCCTTCCGGGTGCTACCCAATCAATTTCAAGTGCATAACCTTTAACCTCTCTGGAAAGCCAACACGGGTAACCCTGAGCGATTTTCGTCAAGGAGTCTGCAGTTGTTTTGCAACACAAGACGTTATTTGTGACGCTGAGGCAGCAAAGGATTCCCGGGCTTTCATTTCTATTTGTAACGAGGCCAGCTATATTGATGTAGATGGTTTAGACATACTTATCTGTTTTATTCGCTCGGTGAGACGCTTAAGAATTCAATTTTCAGGTCTCGCTCTGATCACTGAATACTCAATAAACGACACTGCCGATATGCATAGTTCAACTCATGCGCCTCTGTGTCGGCGCAGTTTTCTGAGTTAACCAGCAAGGAGAACGCTCAATGTCGATAACACCCGAAGTACAGTCCTCCAGCGATGTGTCTGGCTGGATCGATCCGACCATGGACTCCGTTAAAGGCACCGAGACTCCCAAAGATCCGAACAAGGGTTACATTGCCCTGCTTGGCTGGAGCGTCAATGCAATCAAGGCTGCGCAAAAGTTTGACCGCCGCTATATCGTTGTTGCTCCGGATTGGGCTGCGGATTTTTGTACAGCCAACAAGATACCTTTCATCCCATGGGATTTTATCCGCCTGAATGATCGATCCCTGGAGATTGCCGAAAGGCTGAAGGCGGAGGGCGTCGATGTCGCGATACCGCTATTCGAAGAAACCGTCGAGTGGTCCGGTGCCATTAACTCTGTCCTCCTTAATAACCCTCGCATGTTCGGGCAGTCTATTCTGTTTCGTGACAAAGCTCTGATGAAGCGCCGTGCTCAACTTGGTGGCATTCGCGTCGGGATCTTCGAGGAAGCGCACGAGAAAGAAGACATCGTCCGCTTCATGAAGCGCGTCAACCAGACGCTGCTCAAGCTTGATGGCGACCCGGATGACCCGATTCACGTCAAGGCCTTCGATAAGGCCGGCTGCCTGGGCCACCGGATGATCCGCAAGATTGAGGAAATCGACACCATTCCGGCCGAAGAATATCCCCTACTGATGGAAAGTCACCTGGACGGTTGGGAGTTTGCGGTTGAGGCCTGGATACACGACGGCAAAATCAAATTCCTCAACATTTCTGAATACGTCACGCTGGGCTATTCGGTATTCGTACCCGCGACCGAGCAACTTGAAAGCTGGCGTAACGCGATTACCAAACAGATCGAACTGCTGATCAAGACGTTCGATATTCAGTTCGGCTTGATCCATCCAGAGTACTTCGTGACTGCGGATGGCGAAATGTACTTTGGCGAAGTGGCTTACCGTCCGCCAGGATTCAAGGCTTTCGAGCTCATCGAGCGAGCTTATGGATTCAGTGCTTACCAGGCATCAATGTTGGTATTTGATCCCAAAAGCACGAAAGAGGAAGTGGATAGTTTCTTCCCCCGCGAAGTAGTCGACGCGAAGGGCTACGCAGGATGCTTCGGTGTCTATCCAAGGCGTCGAGTCGTCAGCAAACTGGAAATGCCCAAGGAAACCATTGAGCATCCCTATTTTGAATCCCACGAATTGGTCGCGCCGGCAGAAGAGACGGTTCCTGACCGCTCGGCGTTCGGCACACATTGGGGATTAATTTTCTTCTTTGGTGACGATCCCATTAAAATGCGGGACCTTCTGAAAGCTCAGGAAGAACTGGATTTCTACGTCTAGAGCCTGGTCGAAGAAGTCAGTTAAATCCGATGTAACGTCCATGATTCTGGCCAACGTAGCGCCTGAATCGTGGACGGTCTTTTGCACCAGCGCTCAATGCCCTTGGCCACTGCAACGGAATACCAAGTGGCAGGTTTTCTGAGCTTTTGTGCCGTGCTTCCTCATCACCCACCACACGATCCGCTTCCTTCTGAATTTCAAGATGAGAAATCGAGTGGCCCATCTTAAAGGCTATCTGCGACGCCTGCGCGATCCGTGCAAGCCCATTGAACGTGCAAAAGCCACCGTCTTTTGCGTATTTGGCATGGTGGAAGCCATTGGCGAGACTGGCGACAACCCCGGTTTGCATCGCAATGGTGGTGGCTTTCAGTTGACCTGCCTGCATGGTAAGCACGGTGGCGCGAAGCGATGCCGACCATGGCAGGTTCTGACTCATGGCCAACGGCTTTTCACCATCAAGAAAAACGCAGACGTATTTCGGATCGTGGAGCGCATATAGAAGGTCAATATCCAGAATACCTGGACCCGTCAGCCTCGCCAGCCCCCGTGCAGTCAGTATCTGGACCACAACGCCCAGTTTTTCCAACCTTCTGCTGCGGGTTGACACGACGTAGCTTTCGCAAAAACAGGTCGGGATCATGAGGTTTCAGGCTGAGCGAGTTCTTCTTCTGCCAAACGCTGTAAATCTTTCATTTCAGTTTTATCAGGCTCGAAAAGTCCTTCCGTCACCTAAGAATGGAAATGCGTGGCGAAGGCGCGGGCACGATTCACCCCGGAGACAGCGAGCGTCGTCAGCCTCAACATCCTGAAGCCCGAGCAATCCTCAATGGCAATTCTTTGCCCTGCAATCGTGCGATTCCTGGGCGCGCGCTCTAACGCTTCAGCGTCATATTTGACTGCCAGCAAGCTACCGACCGGAATTCTGACGCAATTCATGAGCAGGGGCTCAGGCTCGGGCAGGACTCGTTGAGAGTGGAAACGGGATACCCCGTCTGGCCGCCTGAACGTCGCTCCAAGTCTCTCGACCACCGGCATGACCCAGATCATTTTCTGTACAGTTTGTTAGCGGATTTTGTAGAAAAACTCGTGGCTTGTGGGATATTGAGAGAAAGAAAGCCCCAGTCCGCAGTACAGCAAGTTGTGGCCCATCGCAGGACCTGCAGTGTGATTGATAACGTGACCGATTCTTTGGAGCGTTCTATGAAATCCCCGGCAACCATCACTTTGAACATCGGCAATGCCCTGCCCTTCGGTAACGAAAAAGATACCGCCCGCATCATTTCTTTATGGGAATCGCTGGATGACTATTTTCGCCATCGCCCTTTTGTTGCTCAGAGCGGCATCAACGGTAAAGCCAAGCACTACACCATATCGTTAAATACCGAATCCATGGTGAACATGATGACGGAGGCCCAGACAGTCTCCGGTAGTTTTTCTAATCATTTGGCCTCACACATCGATGACTCCAGTGTGTCCGTGTCGGGGGAACTGACCATTACCATTGGAAACGAGCGTCACAGCCAGGATGAACTCGAAACGTATCAGGTGGCGACGGTCTTCATTCAGCAATTGGTGATGGCCGCGAACATTGCCTTGCCTGGTTCTATCCAGATTCTGGATGCCAAGTATGTCGGTGAAGGCGCACGCCACTATGAGGCCCAGAGTTTCGATTCGCGATTGCTTTACGGCGCCATGACAACCGCGAAGGCCAATGGCTCGCCCAGCCTTCACTTTCATTCCTTTGCCATTATTTGGGAGTGGCTCGATCAGTGCGAGGTCAGTCACCGCTCGACTGCAATCAGCGATATCAACAAGGTGCTGTTTACCCTGCTTAAAGTGGCAGAACAGCGCCATGAATACAGTGCCCGAACGGTGCTGATGGTGGTGTATCAACTGGAAGTGCTGCTGGACCACCGAGACCCCAGCTACCTCGCACTTACCCGGAACCGGGCACGATTGGTGCTGGGCGAGATTCCCGAATCCGCTGATTGTTTTGCTGAGTTGTACGATGTTCGTAACAGCCTTTTCCTGGCCCACCAGCCGGTGCACCGCCCGCCCTTGATCTGCCACGGCACAGCGGATGCTCTGAAAGAACAGATAGGCCAGCACAACACGGCCGTGGAGCTTGGTACGGCACTTGTGCTGGCACTGATTCAGGATCTTGTCACACACAACGCCCAGCGCTACGAGTTTACGGAAACCTTTTCCCGCCATTGAGCGGAGCAGTGTGTCCGTCCCCGATACGGCACAAGCATGATGTAGTCCGTACAACGTGTGCGTCCGGGATGGTCTTCAGGGAGAGAAATTATAAGCAGGATCGTCACACTCACCATGAGCCCGTCACTGGATCTGTTCGGCGAGACCGAGCGTTTGCACGGTGATGCCAAGAGCCGGATCCAGAGCCTCCACACCGAACCCGGCGGCGGTGGGGTCAATGTTGCCAAAAACCTGCATCGATTGGGCCTGGATGTGTTGGCGGTGTTTCCCGCCGGAGGGCTCACTGGCAAGGTTCTTTATGAGGCCCTCACTGCCACCAGCATGCCCTGCCAGGTGATACCGATTGAAAGCGATACCCGGAAGAACCTGGCCTTGACGGAAACCGCGACTGGGAAGTTCTTCCACCTGGTGTTCCCGGGGCCAGAATTATTGGAATCAGAATGGCAAGACTGCCTGGAAGCCATCGAACAGCTGGACCCAATGCCCGAGTATCTGGTGCTCAGTGGCAGTTTGCCCCCCGGAGTACCGGCTGACTTTTTTCAGCGCATGGCGCTGTCAGCGAAGCAGCGGCAAATCAAAGTGGTGCTGGATACTTCGTCAAAAGCCTTGCGTCCAGCGCTCGAGGTGGGCGTGTATCTCGCGAAACTCAACAAAAAGGAATTTCTGGATCTGGGCTATGACGGTCCGGATGCGATAGGGCCTCAGCTTGCGGCCATGGGCGATATGGTTGCCGCCGGATATGCGGAAAATCTGATCGTTACCATTGGGGCAAAAAGTGCCTTTCTGGCCACTAGTACCGGGCAGCGCCTGGTGGCCAAACCGCCTGTCGTCAACATTGTGTGCCACGTCGGGGCCGGCGATGCATTTGTATCCGCCGCGGTCTATCAGCTATGCATCGGCAATACGATCGAAGATGCATTCCGATACGGCATTGCCGCCGCTGCCGCATCCATCAGCGCGCCAGGCAGCCAGTTGGCGGACATGTCGCAGGTGCAACGGTTAATCGGCCAGATTGAGGACCTCGCTGTCTGAGTTTGGTTCGCAGCCGTTGTCCTCAGTCAGCTTCCATCGATTCGCAGCATGGATAATGCACTGTGATGGTCGGAGAGAATAAACGACAACACGCCTACTGGAGTCAGCAGCCTGAGCAATTGCTTGCTCAACTGGAGACCAGCCAGTACGGACTCTCGACAGAGGCCGTAGAACGGCGACGTGGTGCGGCTGAACGGCGCCAACTGCAACGCAAGGCTGGGCCCTCGCCTGTTAAGATTCTGATTCGTCAATTTCGCAGCCCACTGGTGCTCATTCTGGTGTTTGGTGCGCTGATTTCGATGGTGGTCCGAGACTGGGTCGATGCGACCATCATTTTGGCTCTTGTACTGGGCAGCGCACTGCTCGGATTTTATCAGGAATATCAGGCCTCGGTATCGCTTGCAGCGCTGCGGCGCAGGCTGGCCTTGACGTTACAGGTGCTGCGGGATGGCAAGGCCGCTTCCATCGATGCAGACCGCATCGTTCCGGGGGATGTGGTGCTGCTGTCAGCGGGCAATCTGGTGCCCGCCGACGGCATCATCCTGGAGGCCCGGGATTTCCTGGTCACCGAATCGGCCCTCACCGGGGAATCGTTTCCTGTCGAAAAACGGCCAGGTGTCGTGACACCGTCAACTCCACTGGGCCAGCGTACCAATTGCGTCTATCTGGGCAGCTCGGCACGTAGCGGCACTGCCCGGATGCTTGTCGTCACAATCGGGCGCGATACCGCCTTTGGGGAAATCAGCGAACGCCTTGGTGAGCAACCGCCGGAAACGGACTTCTCCCGGGGCGTGCGACAATTTGGCTTCCTGCTGCTCCGTGTTCTGGTTGTACTGGTCGTGTTCGTTATGGCAGTGAATTATCTGCTGGAGCGTCCGATGATCGAATCAATGCTGTACGCCATAGCCATAGCGGCCGGCATGTCGCCTGAGCTTCTGCCCGTCATTGTCAGTGTGACCCTTTCCAGCGGGGCGAGAGCAATGGCTCGCCGCGGCGTGATTGTGCGTCACCTGGAATCGATTGAGAATCTGGGCAGCATTGATGTTCTCTGCACCGACAAAACGGGCACGCTCACGGAAGGCGTTATCACTCTGAGCGCTGCCGTCGATTGCGCAGGGACGCTTTCGCCAGACGTTCGCCGCCTGGCGTTGTTTAACTCCTTGTTGGAGACCGGCATTGAAAATCCTCTGGATGCTGCCGTCATCAGGGCATGCCAGGACGATTTGCCGAAGCTTGTCCTGCCCCGGAAGGTCGACGAAATACCTTATGATTTCTCTCGTAGACGGCTGACCATCGTCGTTGCGGATAGCACGGATCTGTCGCGTCATCTGATTATTACCAAAGGCGCTTTTACGAATGTGCTCGAGGCTTGCACCTGCCACTCGGACGGGGGCGTTAACACTCCGCTCAACAGTGAACACCGCGCCCGTTTGACATCGTGGTTTGAGGCACAAGGCAAAGACGGCTGCCGTGTGCTGGCGGTGGCTACTCGTTCCGTCGCGGCCCGGAATGGGTACACCTGGGAGGATGAGAAAACAATGACCCTGCAGGGCTTTCTTCTGTTTTTCGATCCACCCAAAGCCGGGGTAGCCGATACGATTGCGGCGCTGGCGCGCCTTGGAATCCGGATCAAGGTCATCACTGGAGACAACCGATTCGTCACCGCGCATCTTGCTGAATCCCTTAAACTGTCGCCACAGGCCATGATCACCGGCGCAGAGCTTGCGAGTATGAGCGACAAGACGCTGTGGGAGTGTGTGGAGGATGTGGATCTGTTTGTTGAAGTCGATCCGCAACAAAAGGAGCTCATTGTCAGGGCATTACAGCATGCCGGACACGCCGTCGGCTATCTGGGCGACGGTATCAATGACGTTCCGGCACTGCACAGCGCGGACGTTGGCATCTCAGTGGATGACGCGGTGGACGTGGCCCGTGAGAGCGCCAGTGTTATTTTGCTGGAGCCGACACTGGACGTGTTATGCGACGGAGTGATGGAAGGCCGGCGTACCTTTATGAACACGCTCAAGTATATTGGCATCACCACCAGTGCCAATTTCGGCAATATGGTTAGCATGTCCCTGATGACGCCACTACTGCCGTTTCTGCCATTGTTACCGAAGCAAATCCTGCTCAACAACTTTCTCTCCGATCTGCCGTCCCTGGCCATTGCGACGGATCAGGTGGACATTGACGATCGTGCCTACCCGAAGCGCTGGGATGTCCGGGCGTTGCGTCGCTACATGCTGACCTTCGGGCTAATCAGTACCGTGTTTGACCTGATTACCTTCTTTATCCTGTTGCATGTATTCACAGCAGGAGAAGCGACTTTTCACACCGCCTGGTTTGTAGCTTCACTGATCACGGAACTGGCGGTGGTACTGGTACTGCGAACCCACCATGCCATGTGGCGTAGCCGTCCATCACGCTTGCTTGTTGTCGCCACCCTGCTCGTTTTTATTGTGGCACTCATGGTCCCTTACCTGCCGGCACTTAACTGGCTGCTGGGGTTTGTATCACTGCCACTCGGCATGGTGGTGTCGTTGTTGGGGATAACCGTCGGGTACATTGCCACGACTGAACTCGTCAAGCGACGCTACTTTGCTTGAATTGAGCTGTTGGCATCAACGTAATCCGGAATCGAACCGATCGGCGCCGGTTGAGTAGAGCAAAAGCGCAACAGACGGTCCGGCAGACTCAAAGAGCGGACACAATCAATAATCGGTTCCACTGCCAGGGCGAGTACCAAGGCGAAATTCTTAGACAGTGTCCTGGCAAGTGGCAGAGAAAGTGGCGGGCAGAGCGAACCGCAGCCACTTAAACTGGTCAAAAATGAAATGACCGGAACGAGCCCCATTGCTCAGGAATGGCGCGTGACAGGAGACTCAAATGACTTCACCCGGCAACAACCAGGGCCAGCCACCAGCCGATAATCCTCAAGCCTCTGTGCCAAAACAATATTCGTTTTTGTGGCTCAGTGCCGCCATCTTTCTGATGGTGCTTTGGTTGCAGGAAAACCGACAGCCTCACTTGCAGGAGCTGGCGTATTCGGATTTCAAATCCGCCGTGGTCAATGAGCAGATCGCTGAAATCACTCTCAAAGAAGACAACATAACGGGTCGTTTTACCGACCGAGGCAAGGCATCGTTCCGCACTGACACCGGGGAAAGGGACAGCGAAGGCTTCCACACCGTTCGTCCACCCATAGCCGACGATTCTCTGCTGCCACTGCTGGAAGACCACGGCGTGACTATCCGGGCATTGCCTACGGGCCTGACCTGGTGGCAGGAGCTGATAAGAGGCTTTCTGCCCTGGCTACTGCTACTGGCTCTGATGTTCTGGTTCTGGGGCGCCGCACAGAAACGCATCGCCCCGGGTGGCCTGTTCGATTTTGGCCGCTCAAAAGCCAGGCGCGCGCGAAAAGAGACCTCGACTACCACACTGGAAGATGTCGCGGGCATCGAATCGGCCAAACGCGATATTGCCGAAATCATCGATTTTCTCAAGTCTCCGGATAAATACCGGGCACTGGGCGCCGTGATGCCCAAAGGGGTGCTATTGGTGGGTCCACCCGGCACCGGCAAAACCTTGCTGGCCCGCGCCATTGCCGGTGAAGCCGAAGTCCCGTTTTTCAGCATCAGTGCGTCGGAGTTTATTGAGATGTTTGTCGGTGTCGGCGCTGCGCGGGTTCGGGACCTTTTTCTGGAGGCCCGCAAGGAAGCACCGGCACTGATTTTTATTGACGAACTGGATGCGGTAGGTCGATCCCGGGGAGCGGGTCTGGGGGGCGGCCACGATGAGCGGGAGCAGACCCTGAATCAGATCCTGACCGAGATGGATGGCTTTGAGGCCCATGAGAATGTTCTGGTGCTGTCGGCCACCAACCGGCCCGATGTGCTCGACAGCGCTCTGCTCCGTCCGGGTCGTTTTGACCGCACGATTACTTTGGACCGTCCCCACCGGGACGCGCGCGAGGCCATTCTGAACGTACATGTCCGCAAAGTGCCGCTGGCAGGCGATGTCAACCTCGCACAGCTGGCGGGCCGCACGATCGGTTTGTCCGGTGCCGATCTGAAGAACCTGGTAAACGAAGCGGCCCTCACCGCCGCACGGGAGAATCTCAACTCCGTCAACGCTCATTGCTTCGACGTTGCTCACGATCGCATCGTTCTGGGACAGGAGCGGGACTCCCGACTATCCCCCGCTGAACGGGAAGTAGTGGCTTATCACGAGTGCGGGCACGCGATCATGGCCTATTACATGCCCAAAGCCGACCCTCTCACCAAGGTGACCATTATTCCGCATGGTGTGGCCATGGGAGTGACCGAACAAACCCCGCGGGAAGACCACTACCATCTCACCGAAAGTTACCTGAAAGACCGTATCAAGGTGATGCTTGGCGGACGCTCCGCCGAGAAAATCATTTACGGCGAGGTCAGCACCGGCGCCCAAAACGATTTGAAGGAGGCCACCACGTTGATCCGGCGAATGATTGGTCAATGGGGTATGAGTGAAAAAATCGGACCACTGGGTTTGAGCATTGGCGAAGAACACGTTTTCCTGGGGCGGGAAATGGGGCTGCCCAGGGAGTTCAGCGAAAAAATGGCCGAGCTGATCGATACTGAAATCCAGGCTCAGCTAGTGGCGTTGGAAAAAGCCACACTGGAATTCCTCACCGAGCATCGGCGTCAGCTGGAGCTCCTGACCAAAGCGGTCCTTGAGAAAGAAACTCTTTCTTTAGAGGAAGTTGGTGAAGTTATTGAAAGTGAAAAGAAAAGAAAAACGGCGTGATTACTCTGCCCAACGACAACCTTTTTCACAACGGAAGTCGATTTATACCCGTCAGCGTTTCTGGGCAGTGCCGTTTTCCATTGTTTACTGAGTGCGAACGGTTATCGATAACCCCTACCAGGATTCGTTTTTCGGTCGTAATTCCACCTGGAATGACTGGGCGGACGTCGGCTGTCGGGTGATCTGGAAAATAGCGTGGGCAATATCATGCGGGTTGAGCTTATCGTCGAGTTGTTGACCTGCCACGGCCTCAGCGTCCACCTGACCATCGATGATGACCAGTGCTACGTGGACACCCTTTGGGGAAAGTTCCTTTGACAGTGACTGTGCCATGCTGCGTTGAGCCGCTTTACCGGCAGCAAACCCGGTTGTGTTCAGGCCTCCTCGCAGAGAGGCCGTGGCGCCGATAAATACAATATTACCGTGACCCTCGCTCACCATCGCCGGCGCGACTGCCTGGGCCGCTGCCAGCGCACTCAAGGCGTTGACTCGCCAACTGCTTTCAAAGTCATCCAGGCGCGTATCGGTAGCTTTTGCCCAACTGCCGGCACCAGCGTTATAGACCAGCGTGTCAACCGAGCCATATTCCAGCACTACCGCATCAAGTGCAGCAACGATACTGTCAGGATGGTTGGCATCGGCGGCATAGGCTTTGGCATGGTCGAACGACGCAGCCAGTTGACTGCTTAATGTCGTTGAGCGGGAAATCATCGCGACGTTGTACCCCTGCTCAGCAAATTGACGGCTGATAGCGGCCCCGTTGCCAGGGCCGATACCAATTATGACGGCGGTCGGTTTGCGGTTGTTCATGGCGCTGTCTCCTTGCGTTGGCGTATTCGCGTGCGGGTCTGGGAAGGTTATCTTCAAGACTACGCCCAGCTTGACACATTAGCACGGGGCAGCAGCGCACCTGTTGCTCTAAGCAAACGTTCAGGTGCCATATTCAACGTCAGAGAAAGCATGTCTCGCTGGCTTTGGAGGGAGAGCCTAAGTCAGACCCATCCAGTGCTGGAAACCGCAAAACAGGGGGTTGTTTGTAAATCTATCGTGCAAGGCATGTCGATACATGCCGTTCAGGGCAAGACTGTTTATCGATCCGATTGCCAATTCGCTGCACCCGAGTCATCATTCCATAACAGTGACGGTGACACTGGGTGTGTTATCCAGGTTCAGAATTTCCAGAAAGGGGTGTTAAGTTTTTGGTGGACGATTTCAGGCGAAAATCCAGCATCGTTCAGCAGACGACTGTCCAGGCTCAACACCAAATGGGTGAAGTTACGCTTCATTCTCCAGCCTTTGTACAGCGATACGGCTCTTTTCATCTCAACTCCTAAATAACCAGTGATAGCCAGTGATAACCAAGTGGCGATTTCTCTTCGAAACCGGTCTCGAATTGGCGCGTAGAATAATTGTAAATTGGTGCCTTAAAAATACTTGGAAACCCCTATGTGCACGTTTCGGAGGGGATTTTTGGGTTTACAGGGCATGAAAGTCAGGCCACATTTGAGGTGCTCGAACAGGTTTGTCACGATGACTGGACGCAGCGTCGCCAACCGGATGGCATTACCTTGCCTGCGGGGGAAAAACAGGTGCCACGAGCGACATTTTGAGCCCCGCGAGTTCACTATTATCATGACCGCTACCCGACTCGGATCATCTGCATTAGACTCGCTGAGTTCAGACAAACTGCTAATAACTCCAGCCTTCTAATGGGTATAAGATGGGTGTTGGTATAGAGATTGGCCCCAGAAGGCTGAGCCTTACATCCTGCACTGTGCGAGGACCAAAAGGGGCTTCGGGGCGAGACCTGACATTGCGCAGTATCCGGTGCACGCATGCAACGAATCATAGACGCCGCCCCTATCGACGAGTCATCAGCTTGCCGATTGCATATGCGCCCTGTCAGTCCTGTACCTCAATGAATCCATTGCTACTCTGAGGGAGTTTATCTTGACCTACGCACGAATTGTCGGCACGGGATCTTGCCTGCCCGAAAATGTCATGACAAACAGCGACATGGAGAAGATAGTCGAGACCAGCGATCAATGGATTCGCGAGCGCACCGGCATCGAACAACGCCACATTGCGGTCGAAGGCGAAACCACGGTCAGTCTTGCTGAGGAAGCTTCGCGTCAAGCCATCGAAGCGGCAGGAATCAATCCGCACGACATTGATCTGATCATCCTTGCAACGTCAACGCCCGATAAAATTTTCCCCAGTTCCGCGTGCATATTGCAGGCCCGGCTCGGCATCCACGGCTGCCCCGCTTTTGATATTCAGGCGGTCTGCAGTGGTTTTGTGTATGCCCTCTCGGTGGCTGACAAGTTCATCAAAACCGGCAGCAGCAAGAAGGCATTGGTGGTGGGTTCGGAAGTGTTTTCCAAAATCATTAATTGGGAAGACCGGGGCACCTGCGTGTTATTCGGGGATGGCGCGGGAGCGGTGGTTTTGGAAGCCAACGAGGAAACCGGCATTCTGTCGACCCATATCCATGCTGATGGCCAGTACGAAAACCTGTTACGGGTCCCTTACGGTATCGCCGATGGCTATGAGCATGTCAAAGCCGGCAAGGCGTTTGTGGAAATGAAAGGCAACGAAGTCTTTAAAGTGGCGGTAAATACGTTGGGCAAAATCGTCGACGAAACCCTTGCCGCCAACCATATGAAAAAGTCCGACATCGACTGGCTGGTCCCCCATCAGGCCAACCTGCGCATCATCACCGCGACCGCCAAAAAATTGAATATGTCCATGGACCAGGTCGTTGTCACCGTTAATAAGCACGGTAACACCTCGGCGGCATCGATTCCGTTAGCACTGGACGTTGCGGTGCGCGATGGCAGGATCAAGAAAAACGAAATATTGCTACTGGAAGCGTTTGGGGGCGGGTTTACCTGGGGATCTGCCCTGATCAGATACTGAACCGGTCGGTTGAATCGGCCTCAAAGGCAGTGCATCTTCGTTGCTTTCACTGCACTCTCGCTACACTCTGACCAGTCTCTGCCCCCTGCCATTGTGCCCGACCTCACCAAGCCGGGCACTCACTCGGTACAGGTTCGCAGACGCCTACTCAGGCACTGGAAAGGATGGCCAACAGTTTTTGCGTATGCTCCGCAGTCTCACTTCCAAGGCTTGTCAGATAACCCCCGTCTTTTTGCGTGATTAAGCCTTTCTTGTAGAGCCGCTCGGCGGCGGCGACCGTTTCAGGGGCAGCCGAATGCTGATGCACCTTAATGCCCTCCTGGCCAGAAGACAGATTGAACAAAGCCAATAGATTGAGCTCTTCGATATGATCCGGCGAAAATGGCATAGTGATTCCTTGTCTTATTGTTGGAACTGCTGTGTTGGGCATTGGTTACTCTGTAGTTTTATACGAATATTCGCCATCCTACAAAGGTGACAGATCATCACGCCGTCGACATCCGTTCAAACACATGTGTGTCGCATGCCCTTTTACCGGTTGTCCGAAAAATATTTCTCGTGAATCCGGTCAACAGTTCCTGCCGTTTTTATGGTTTCCAGCGCCTGTCGGAATTTCTGTACCATCTCTGGGTCACTGTCCTTGCTGAACGCGATGTACAGTTGGTCAGACAGATCATCAATTCGCCATACCCGCTCAAATTGAGACCGGTCCAGTCCCTGTTGCCTGACCTGGTAGTTGAACGACGCCTCGTCGTACGCGATCAGATCCACCCGGGCTCTGGCCAGTCGTTTCAGGTTCTGGGTGTCCCTTGAGACCACATCCAAGGTACTAAAACCCTGATCTTTCAAATAACGGGTGATGACGTCGGCCTTGGAGCATCCGATGGCATAGTTTTTCGCGTCGTCCAGCGAGTTAACCACAATATCATCGCGTTTTTTTAACCGGTAAAGCGACGTCTGATAAGGCGCAATCGCTCCGATCCACTCAAACTCGTCTTCCCGCTCGGGAATTCTGGCAATAGAGTAAATCAGGTGATTTTTCTGACTGGAGGCCAAACGGTACGACCTGGCCCAAGGATAGAACTTTATGTCGATATCCATATCCAGTTCCCGCAGGACCGCTAATACCACTTCGGTTGAAAGGCCTTTGGGTTCACCGTTTTCCTGAAAATTGTACGGCGGGAAATTTTCCGTCACGACGGTAACGGCCTGGCCAAAACACAGTACTGGCACCCAGCAACACAAAAATACGACAGCAAGTCTGTTCATATACGTTTCACCAATACATCAGGACAAGTGGTCCTACCCGCGAAAAATAGCCAGTGTCTCTATTGATGACATACGAGCAAGTTGGATTCTGGGCCTGTTTTGTTATGGTTTTTAGCTCTGGACGCGGCAACCACTGTTCCGTGACGACCTGAGGTTGCCGGCCGCATTCACAACCTCTTTTCGTGGCGAGTCAGCTCGCGGTAGAGCGTGTCTTTTAAATGAGCACGTTCGATTTTCATATCGTTGAAGTGATCGTCACTTGTTGGAACTTCCCGGACTTCCAGACCCCGAATTTTCTTGTCCAGCTCATCGTAGCGTTTACTGAGCTTTCGAAAGTGGTCGTCCGTCTTATTCAAATTACTGATGTTTTCACGATGTTGCGGGAAATCAATAACCAAAGCATGATCACTGATGGACATTGCGAAGTCTCCCTTGAATTGGCCAGTAAACATTCAACATGGCAGTGGTTGGTTATGGGCCGATGCAGCAAAAACATTAGCTTTCACCAACTGTTAAAGGATTCGAGCCTCTTCTAAAGTATACATCTGATCGTAAAAAAGGCCTGATGGTGGGTTTTACGCCTGATCTCCCAGTCCGCGAGTGTGGCGCGCACCGACATACGATCCGGCGGCATTAATGCCCTAACTACCCCCACCCATGCCACTAAAAAAACTCGTTAAAACGACCAAGGCAATAATCCATCCGATGACGGCTGGCCAAAAATTCGTCATTTTTGGTGAGCTGGCCTGTTCTTGCTCACGTTCTGAGTCATGGCTATCCGGACGTTGTGCTGACTCGATTCTGGCTGTGTCGTGGGGAACTTCGGGCGTTTGCATCGGTAAACTGTCCCAACCAAACCAGTCACCCAGATAACGCACGACATCCGATGGGAATGCGCCATTTTCGGCCAGCGGCCGCACGTCCTGCTCCAGTTCACGGCCAATCTGTTGGCGCATGGCCTCTTCATCGGCTGGGGGTTCCGCCAAAATAGCCCGCCATACCGAAGGATCCTGAGCGCGCGCGGAGTCATTCAGCATTGCCCTGACCTGAATAACCGTTTCCCTCGCGATCTGCTGTTCTTTTGCACTCAGGCGTGGGCGATCCTCCTCTGACTCGGGGGCGAACTGGCTCTCAGCCGTTGCCACAGACTCATCGTGACGGTGGGCTGGTGTCGGGTTACTCACGCCGCACTCTTTCAGCGCCTGGCGATAGGCATCCTCCAACACCTTTTGCTCGTCCCCTGATACAAACTTTCGCTGAACTTCAAAGGCCTCGTCTATTTCAGACCGGTGCCGGGTAGGCTCAATCCCTAGTACATCCCAACAACTCATCGTCACTCGCTCCCTCATAGGTTGATTCACTGCAATCTCGATAAATATCGAAAATTGGCTGACAAATTGCGCATTATTAATATAAGTTAACCCGATGCTTACGCTGTCTCGAACCTGTGCGACCTTACCAAAAAAAGAATGTCTCTTACGATGATTTTACCTGCTTCGCGAAACGTCTATAAGTCTGTGTTCAATGTCTTGATTGGCGTGGCCTTCACGCTGGCGCTTCCGGCCTATGGCCAGAGTGACCTGCCAGAGCCGCAATGGGGCGCTTTTGATTCGTCAGGGACTGAAGAGGATTATTCGTTTCTATTGGAGTCTCCGGTTCCAGAGGTTCTGACAACAACCCGTCTACGGCAACCAAAGTCCAAAGTACCCGGCACCACCACGGTGTTGCAAGGTGACTTTATTCGCCAACTGGGCATTCTCAATCTGGTGGAAGTCTTCCGCCTGGTGCCCGGGATGACCGTGGCAGAGGTGGGTAGTAATAAACCCGTGACCAGCTACCACGGGACAGTCGCCTACGATCAGCGACGGCTGCAGGTCCAGATTGATGGTCGGACTGCCTACCAGCCCAATTTGGCGGGCGTTGAGTGGCAGTCCATGCCCGTTGCCATTGAAAGTATTGAGCGCATTGAAATCAGTCGGGGCCCTAATGCCGCTGCTTATGGCATCAATGCCTTCCTCGCTACGATCAACATTATTACCAAATCCCCAGAAGATACCCAGGGGGTCAATTTGCACGCCAGTTATGGCAGGGGTGGCCACAAAACATTCTATGGTTCAGTCGGTGGCGTTGATGAAAGTTACCAATGGCGGCTCGCCTACCAGCGCAGAGAAGACGACGGCTTTGATTTCCAAATAGAGTCTTCCATGCAGGAACCCTTCAATGATGGGTATTCCTTTAACCTGCTGACCTACGATGCCAATAAACCGTTAGGGAATGGTCAAAGTCTGGATATCCGGCTTGGTGTCACCGAAGGGGTTGACGAGGAAGACCGACTCAAAGCCGACAATTTTGAAACCCAGCCCAACATACTCGTTAACGATTATTATCTCCAAACACGCTGGAACGTCACGCTCTCCAGTCATCATTTTTTTCACCTACAGGCAAGTTATCAGGATTATGGCCGGCGCCAGCGCTGGCGTTGGTGCCCGGATGGCTTTGGTCGGTGCTTCACAACCAACCAGGACATTGACGAATCACGGCTTGAATTTGAACTTCAGGATACGTTTGCTTTTACACCGGACGTCCGGTTGGTTTCCGGTTTGGACTACCGCCAGGACCGGGTTGAATCCGATACGTATTTCAACGGCATTGAACACAACTATCAGGCACGTGTCTTTGCAAACCTTGAATACACGCCGCTTGAGCGTCTGACCTTTAATTTTGGCGGTAACTACGAGACCACCACCAACCTTGACGGAGGTTTTTTTTCGCCCAGAGTCGCGGCCAATATCCAGTTAGCAGAACACCACACCCTGCGCTTTGTGTTCTCAAAAGCCGTCAGAATTCCGAGTACATTTGAACAGAATGCTGACTGGGGTTATCGCATGAGCAATGTGGAACCCCCCGGACCCAACGGAGAGTTTGAAGGCGAACGTTTTCTTCCCGATCTGTATGCTTTCGAAAATCTTGAGCCATTTCGCGAAGAACGCATTATATCCCGTGAAATCAGCTACTTCGGCCAACATAAGTTCAACCATAGCCTGTTGTCCTTTGAGGTTAAGTACTTCCATGACCACATCAGGGATGTCATCAGCGGATTCTTGAGCCCAGAGGACTGGAACCTGGAAAACAATGTCGCTTTGGATCAGCAAGGTTTTGAGGTCGAGACGTCGTTGGAATTCCGTGAAAGCCAGTTCCGCGCAAGCTATGCTTACATGGATCAGAATGGGGAGTACCGTGGCCAACCCCAGAACCCGCCATTGTCCGCGGAAGAAAAGGAAAAATTCATTGATCTTGAAAGTCGACTCACGGCTCAGCATTCTGGAAGCCTGGCGTGGATACAACGCTACGACTTCGATATTACAACGGCTGCTGCGTTTTATTTCGTGGATTCCTTTAAAAGAAACCAATTCCAACGAGCGGATTTACGGGTGGCAAAAGCCTTCCATCAGCCAAGGTTCAGTTACGAGTTGGCGTTCATCATGCAGCACTATTTCGACGATTTTCCGCCCCAAAGCGTCGACAACAATATTAAAGACCTTAACCAATATTTTGTTGAAGCGAGTATGAGATTTTAAACGGAGCTTAGCCTGCTTCCCCGGGGACAGGCTAAAGACCAGGGCTGGTATGACAAACACACATCGCCAAACAGACAGACTTCGCCGTGCTGGCAAGCTAACAGGCTTAATGGGCCTGGCGTTGGTTTTATTGCTGTTTTTCCCCGGTGAGTCGTTCAGTCAGAATGGTGTGTTCCCTAACCCCAAGCACCCGGACCAAGTGTTCGTGGCAGGATCCGGCAATACCGCTTTCAATCTGCATTTTGTTGAGCTTCTCAAGGCCAAGCTCGGCCCCGAAGTCGATATTACACCCTATTCCGACAGCGCGAGTATCGCCCAGCCCGAGACCCTCGTAATCTCACTCGGGGCCAGAGCTCTGAGCCGAGTCCACCAGCAATCCCCTAAACCCCCGACCTTGGCCCTGATGGTCAGTGAGAAACAGTTCTCTGGCTACCGCGACCGGTCGGGGGCCAGAATCTCGGCGATCTATAACGACCCGCCGCTGCTGCAACAAGCCCTCCTGGGCACTTTGATTTTGCCGCAAGCGACCCGAATCGCGTTGCTGGTTCGCCCGGGTGAAGAGAAAGATTTCGAGCCACTGATCGCCAACCTGAGGAAACTCAACCTTGATGGCCGAGTGTTTACTGTGGATGGCAATGACACTCTGATAGCCACCTTGTCGCGAGCACTCAGCTATGGTGACTTCCTGCTCGCGCTGCCGGATGAAGTCATTTTCAATCCGCGTACCATCAAGCACATCCTGCTGACGGCTTATCGCAGAAATCGAATTGTGATCGGGCCAAACCGGGCGTTCGTCGGCGCCGGTGCACTTGCATCAACCTATACCCCAATCACGACGGTGGTTGACGGTGTTGCCAGACACCTGAACGCCTATAGCGCGTCCGGACAATTGTTGCCTGCAGATCATCCGTCGGATTTTGCTGTTGATGTGAACACCCAGGTTGCACGATCCCTGAATATCCCCGTTCGCGATGTCGCCACTTTAGAGCGTCTATTGAAAGAACAGCTCAACGCGCTGCCGACAGGAGTTACCCCATGAGCCCGACAAAGTCCAATCGCCGGACCTTGGGACGTCAGTTGCTGTGGCTCGGTGCGCTGCCGGCCATTGTCATGTTTCTGGTGCTGATGACCTTTTTTACCTCAGCACGACTTGAAGATGCCCGTCGCGACATGTTCAACAGCAGCCAGCTGTTAGCCGATAACCTCGCGCCAGCCGTCGAATACGCGGTTGTGTCGGGCAATTCACGGGCGTTGAATCAAATTATTGAACGGTCGATCAACCGGAGCAGTGTTGAATGGATCCGGATTACCGACGTTCTGGGCAGCGAAGTCGGATATGTTAGCCGTGCCAGCCACTTCGACACTGACCAGCAGGACAGCATTCAGGTGTTTGAGTCGGATATTCTTCAACAACCCCTGGATATGCAGAGCAATAGTCGTATTGAATGGTTCGAGCCCGATTACAATCTTGGTTCCGGTGCATTGAGGGTTGGCACCGTCAGTGTCGGCGTATCGGAAGGACGCTTGGCTGAAAAACGAAGTGATATCATCTGGACGTCTCTCGGTGTCGGCATAGCACTGCTGATTTTTACCTTGCTGGTGATCAAACAGATGCTGACCACGATCGTTGGCCCGATTCGAGGGTTGTCGGACCATGTAAAGGATCTTATCAATCGCAAGTACACCAAAACGACCGTCAGTCAGAGAGGCGCATCCGCTGAAATCGTTGAAGTTGAACGTAACCTTAACGCCCTCGCTGCACACTTGGCGCACCTGCAGGAATTACAGAGCCAGACTCTGTCAGTATCCGAAAGTGCTCGTGAACGTGCAGAATCGGCCAACCTCGCAAAATCTGAATTCCTCGCGGTGATGAGTCACGAACTCCGGACACCGTTAAATGGGGTGATCGGCATGGTGGAACTGGTGGCCGACGAGCCACTGACAGAACGGCAACTCGACTACCTGACGACTGCCAGACGTTCAACAGAAGACCTGCTGACCGTAATCAGCGACATTCTCGATTTCTCCAGGGTCGACCGGGGCAAATTGGTTCTTGAGAATGACGAATTCGATGCCCGTGAATTGATTGAAAACTGCGCTGCCACGTTCCGGCATGTCGCCGAACAGCAGAAATTAAGGCTAAGCGTCAGCTTTGATGGCCCGTGGCCAGAGGCGGCTCCCCTGGTAAAGGGTGACGCGCCTCGCTTCCGCCAGGTGATTGCATGCTTGCTGGACAATGCCATTAAGTTCACCGAAGACGGCGAAGTGACGATTGCGACCCAGTGGCAACCTCTGGAAGAGGGCTGCATTGTCCTAAACTGCGAAGTAAAAGATTCGGGGGCCGGAATTCCGAGCGATCGGATGAAGGAGATTTTCAATAGCTTCGAGCAACTCGACAACTCCCACTCACGGCAACACGGCGGCACCGGCATTGGCCTCGCGCTGGTACAGAGACTGATTGAGCTGATGGGAGGCCACATCCGGGTTGAAACCGATTTGGGTGTCGGGTCGTCGTTCAAATTTGAACTGCCGTTCGAGTTGACGGGAAGTTTGTCTGAGAGTACTCAAGCGCTGCCTGAAACGTCCGCGTCTTCCGGTCCGGTCCGACTGTCCCCGAACAGAGCGCTTGTGGTGGAGGATAATCCCGTCAATCAAAGGGTCGCGACCGCTTTGTTAAACCGACTGGGGTTTGATGCAGACGCAGTAAGCAATGGCCAGCAAGCGGTGGATCGCGTACGGGCAAGCCATGGCAGCTACGACATCATCTTGATGGACTGCCATATGCCCCAGATGGATGGTTATGAAGCAACCCGTGCCATTCGAGAATGGGAGTCGGCAACAGGGTCACCGCGATCACCAATCATTGCCCTGACGGCCGATGCTTTACCAGGCACCGAAACGGCTTGTCACGACGCTGGTATGAACGACTATTTGGCCAAACCCGTTCGCAAAGAAAGCTTACGCATCGTATTGAGTCGCTGGATCAAACTGTGAAGGAAACAGGTGGGTAAGACGGGGAAAGTAAACACCCTGAGCCGCGGATTAACCGGGCCCAGGCCTGACGGCACTGTCAGCGGTGCATAATGCCCTTAACTGGCAACCGGCTCACGCATTGTGACGAACTCTTCAGCGGACGTTGGGTGAATCCCGATGGTGCGGTCGAAATCTGCTTTGGTCGCACCGGCTTTCATGGCAACGGCCAGACCCTGAAGAATCTCGCCTGCCTCGGGGCCAACCATATGAGCTCCCAGCACCCGATCGCTTTCATCCTCCACAATCAGTTTCATCAAACTACGCTCATCCCGCCCGGTCATTGTGTGTTTCATTGGGCGAAATTCCGAGCGGTAGATGCGGAGCTTGCCATGAGCTTCCCGCGCTTCCGCTTCAGTTAATCCCACTGTTCCGATGTTGGGTTGGCAAAAAACCGCCGTCGGTATGCAGTTGTAATCCATGTCGCTTTCGCCATCACCGAACAGGCGCCGGGAGAGCACCATGCCCTGGGCCAGAGCGACGGGGGTCAGCTGAGGGGTTCCGATGACATCACCCAGTGCCGAAACCGATGGCACAGCGGTCTGGAAGCGATCATCCACCTCAACATGACCGGACCCGGTCATGTTCACTCCCAACGCTTCGAGACCAAGGCCATCCACCAGCGCACGACGGCCCGTCGCCGCCATGACCAGGCCTGTAGTCATGGTACTTCCATCGGTCAGTGCAACCGAGTAGTGAGAGCCCTCAGCCTGTACAGACTCAATGGTCACGTTGAATTTGAGGTTGATGCCTTTTTTACGCAGCTCATCGGCGGTGAAGCGTCTGACATCGTCGTCAAAACCGCGCAGAAACAACTCGCCGCGATAAATCAGGGTTGTTTCAACGCCGAGTCCGGCCAAAATTCCCGCAAACTCAACCGCGATATAACCGCCACCCCAAACCACTGCCTGGCGGGGCAACTGCGGTAGATAAAACATTTCATTTGAACTGAGAATGCACTCTTTCCCCGGGATTTCGGGGGTTACCGGCCAGCTACCTGTCGCAATCGTTATGTGTTTGGCGGTAACGATACGGTCACCGATCGCGATGGTGTGCGCGTCTTTGAAGGATGCAGTGCCTTGAATGATGGTAACGCCTGCATTCTCAAGCATTCGCTGATAGATGCCGTTCAGGCGCTCAATTTCGGCATTTTTATTGGCGACCAGCGTGGGCCAATCAAAGGAGACTTGCTCGTTCGGTACTGTCCAGCCGTAACCGGCCGCGTCCTGGATGTCTTCGCCTGCGTGCGAGCCGTAAACAAACAGCTTCTTCGGCACACAACCAACGTTGACACAGGTGCCGCCCAAATACCTGGATTCGACAACGGCGACACGTGCACCACGCTGAGCCGACATTCTCGACAGCCGGACACCGCCCGACCCTGCACCAATGACTATCAGGTCGTAATCAAAATTATCTGACACTTCATCTCCTTAAACTTCAGGTTCAGTGGGTCACTCAGGCTATGTTTACTTTACTTTTGACAGGACCCACTTCGCGGAAAAGCACGTAGTCTTCATACTCACCCAGTTGTATCCGGCCCAGGCTACGAAACCCCATGGATTCATAAAACTGCAAATAACGACTGTTTCCGGTATCCAGAACCAGCCCGCTGCCTCTAGGATTCTCTGCACATAAGCGCTCGACCGTCTCCAGCAGCAACCGGCCAATACCACGGTCCTGATATTTGGGGTGCACACCCATTAAAGGAAGCTGATGAGCCAATGGTTGAGGCAACAGGGCTTTTATCTGTTCGTGGTAATCAAGATAGCGCCGGGTCGACGAGAATCCTGTCGTCAGTACCATCCGCAGGCGCCAACTCAATTGTTCAGTCAGATTCAACCGCAGGTCAGGGTCACCAATGAATGCGACGGCAATCAGCGTCTCATCCAGCATGATACCAATGGCTTCCTGCTTCAGATCGAAATACAGGTTAATCAGTTCGCGTATGGTTGCTCTGACCCGCTGATCATAGCCGGGGCGACGATGATCAAACAGATAATGGAAGGTTGGTTCGTGCCTGTAGGCTTGAAACAGAATTGACTTGGCCTCACTGATGGCGGTGCCATCCAGTCGGACAATGACAGGTTCGGTTTTATTGTTTTTATCTGTACTCGCGTGTGCCATGCCGAAACTCCACCGTGCTTCTTGTTAATCAGTACCATGCCCCAGGTCAGATCTGCAGCGTCAGTCTCACAGATACCAGCCCTGGTGATTTACCGCGATCCAGCGCGGCCTGGTCAATGGCGATACCATAGTCGGCATTCAACGTTTCGAGCCATCCGGCCACCTGATTGAACGGTGCGTTTTCCAGCCACACCCGAATACCATCTTCACCACTGGGTTCAAATCGCTGCAGCGACAGGCCCGCTTCACCAGCACTGCGTGTGACCGTCGACATCAGTGCGCGACCGTCTTCAATACGAGTACCGGTCATTTCGGTATTATCGCGTGCCGAAATCCGCTGAATGACATCGCGATTGCCCTCCATCCAGACCACCAAAGCCTCGGCACTTGTTCTGTCAGTGACTGCTTCATGATGAAATGCTGACGCCGGACGCCAGACAGCGAAATAGATAATGGCGATAAACAACGCCACCGTCAAAGCAATAAGCGCTTGCTGATCTCGCCTCGGTAAATGGTCATACTGAGCGACCATTTTTTGCACGACGGGCAGTTCTTTGATTTTTTGAATCATGGTTTCAGCCTCCGGAAATTGTCAGGCGGCCTCGTGCACCGCTGGCTTCGTTAACCACCGATCCAATTTCGGCATTGAGACCACTGCTCGTTAAACCACTGCGCAGTGCATTGAGTTTGGCAAAATTATCCGCCTTCAAGTCAACCACCAGTTGACCTCGTGAGCGACTGTAATTGATGGTATTGAATTCGACGGATTCTTTACCTGGCAACTGAGCGTATTGCTGCCCTGCCAGCTTCATTAACGTCAGAAAATCGGCATTTGGCCCTTCCTGCTGAGCCAGCCTGAGTTGACCTTCCAGCACTCTGCGCACGTTACCCGCATGGGTCCGGGTATCGGACGGAAAAGCTTTCTGATAAATCGCCATTGCCTGCTCATTGAAATCGTCGGCCTCTTGCTGATGGTAAACCCCCAGCCCAATTTCAATACCTACCTGCAGTAAAAACCAGAGACATGCGACAGCAATCGCCGGGCGCCAGGGACGCAAAGCACTTTTCCCGTCACCACTGAGTGCATAGCTGCCCTGGCAAAGGTTAATAGGGGTGCACAGATGGTGGTGGTGAGAGTGCGCCAGCAACTCCAACGGCATCAGTTCCAATGCGTGCTGACTGACAACCAGGCGGCCTGAACACTGGAGTCCCGCTATCAGCGCCTGTTGTTGGTCCAGTTCATCCTGCGTGCCGAATGCGGCAACACGGACTTCAGCAATAACCTCATCGGTTGGCGGCAACGCCAGCGTTTCGGCGAACATGGCGAGGTTGCCAACTTGCATTTTGAGCCATTCGCCTTGCCGGCTTGCCAGCATCGCGCTGTCACCGTCCAGGCAGATGGCCCAGTCATGTTCGCTGACGGGCAAGAGCGAAGCATCTGCGTAGAGCGCTTCAAGCCGGGCATGGTGCCAGTCCCGGAACAACTCCGACCAGAGTCCCATCCGCTGATGATCCACGGCGGCCACTCTAAAACCGTGCTCTTCCCGGTTGCCAAGGGCGAGGTGGACTGTATCAATATCCTGAGCCAACTGCTCTTCCACGGCAAATGGCAACGCCTGTCGAACAAAGCGGGCTTGTTTGGCGGGAATGTCCGCAAAACAGAACAGCGCTTCATCACCTGGTATCAGACCGATCAACCGGACATTCTCAAGCGCGTTCTGGGTCAATGTCTGTTCAATGTGCTCTCGGGTGTCCCTTACACCCTGTGCCTGGATATCACCACTGGCATCGATCAGCACCCAATTAAAAAGCTGGGTCTCAGGATCGGAGGCCAGGTCCGCAAACGGCGGCACTGGCCGTGTATAAAGGCGATATGACATTGCTTTGGCTTCCTTTTATTAGATGGACCCAGAACACTGCACGACGTCAACGGCTGACTAAGACCCGGGTGTCGCCGAGGGCATACTAGCCCTCAGACACGCCGTAACGTTCTTTGGTTATCCGGTTTTTCTGTCCGGTATCCCGACTCAGGGTCGATAACACGCCTTCCGGACTGCGATACACCGTGCTCACCAGGTTGACCGCCCGGTTATCATAGGTAATCCGCGAGGCAACCTCAAAAAACCGGGTTTGCAGCCCCAGTCCGTTCGCTTTAAGGCCAAGCCCGGCAAATTCCGGTAATGCCAGAAAATCCTGAATATTCTCAAATGGCTCTTCGGTCCGTTTGAGAATCACGGCCTCGGCTTGTGATGGGCTGATCTCATCATGCAGCGACTGTAAGACCGGCGCCGTTGCCATGTTAACATTGATGCCCACACCCGACACTGGAAGCGCCGCTACGTGGGGCTCCAGGGCCTGATATTCTTCTTCTGTAATGCCTTGCAGAAGTCGCAGTTCACTGACACTCTGAAACGGCTGGTTGGCCGCTCTGTAAGGCGGGTCCTGGATAAGGTACTGCCCGTCTTCAGCGCCGTAGGCACTGATGGTCTGGTCATCGCTATCAATCCAGTCGATCAATGTGTCCACATTCAGCCCAGTAATACCAAGTGCAATGAACAATCGGCGAACCCGATCTTTGGTGACTTCATCGACGGCACCGCTGCTGTCGATCAAGTCATTCAGGTTGATACGCCCGCCAAGGTCATCCACCTGTATTTCGACGACGCCATCATCCAGCGGTAACAGTGCCGAATACTTGGCCCAGAATTCGTCCGGGCTATCGACGTAGAGGTTATCTTCTTTGTCTTCTTCGAAGTCCCGCACCAGTACCTGTTTTGCGAACGCTTCGGCTCCCAGGGCGATACTGTAACCCTGATTCTGAGTCAGGTAATGACTCGCCTTATAGACCCGAACACTTTGATGACGAGTCATCCCCGCGGCCAGCATGACCACCAGCGCCATCGCCAATAAAACGATAATCAAAGCCACACCACGCTGACGACAAAGTACCCCATGCCGAATCATCAGTTAGCTCCCTGAACGGGAGGTTGCTCTGGTTGAGTATCGTCTTCTTCCGACAGCTGACTCTGGATTGACCGGGATATGGCGCCCTGAGCTTCGCTGCGGTCAAAATCCGGAAGTGTAAACAGGCGGGTGATCTCACCAAAACGATCGTGGCTCAACGAAATTTCAATGCCCAGCGGCATTGGTAGTTGCGGGCTTTTCTGGCCATTGCCGCTGCTTTCGCCCGAACCATCACCGCTATTTCCCGGCGGCCAGTCATCGACCCAGGTACGCTCTTTATCCATAAAGCGGACATTGAATTCGCTGATGTCTTTTAAGAGCAACTGGTCTCGACTTTCGTCTTCCTGCGCTTGATCCACCGCGACCCAATAACGTCGCCGAAGCTCTTCGCCCGTAAACTCATAGGCACTGCGCTGGAGTTCACTGCGCCGACGGCCCAGCGGGTTACGCCAGCCTTGCCGTGTTAATACCAGTTCAAAAGCGTCGTCGCGGCTGGACAATGCCGGTTCAAAATCGCCATAAATGTTTCGGACCGGCCGATTCACAATCTGGGTCATGTCCCGGCCTATCAGCAAAAACGCCTTCTGCAAGGCTTCAAAATCTTCCGAGACATCATCCACTCGATCCCGTGACAGCACCACGCCCCCAATAACCTGCCAAACACCCAGGCCAATCACCGCAGTGATGGTGACCGCAATCAACACCTCCATTAAGGTAAAGCCCTGTTCACGACGCCAGTGCCTGGCCGCTATCGGTGCCCTCATTTGCGTCCCTGCTCGCCGATAAAACCAGACAGCGTGTGGACCCGGCGCGGTTCTGACTGCTCACCGCTGAAACGCTCAACGGTGACGTCAACTCTTCGGATCGTGGGCTCCTCGGTTCCGATTACTTCAGATATCACTCGCCACCGATACTCCCCATATTCCAGCTCGCGGACTTGCTCGCCAATTGCGGGAAAGGCTACTTCGAGCCGCAATTCGTTCATCCGGTTTTCAGCAATCCACCCCGCCAGGGTCTTGTCACGGATACGCTCGTAGCTACCAATGTACTGACTGCCCACCTCCGCTGAAGTAGTGGCAATGAGTGCAAAGACCAGCAATGCCACCAGCACTTCAATCAATGTAAAGCCACCGCTGCGCCGATTAATCATTGAGGGCCATCACTTTCTTCGCCGGGCGCCAGCCACTCGATGGAGGCAATGCCATCTGACTGGAGCCGGTGAAGGGTGTCCGGTTGCTTCGCGACGTTAAATTCGATATCGAACGGCGTCGTTTCACCACTCGAAAAAAATAGCAGGTCTGGTTGGAGTGCGTCGTCATCGCTGGCCAGTCGAGGTATATCGTTATCAATGTAAGGTGTAATGATGGTCCAATCCGGGATGGATCGACTTTGAAACAAGCGCTCCTCTTGAGCTGCCCATACCCGCTGCTGATCGTCAAACACCACAAATCGATAACTGCCCTCTTCCAGGATCAGCCCCAGTTCCTGATTATTGAGAATGGCTTGTTCAGAAGCCGTCTGCATCAGCAGGTACAGTTCACGGACAGTGTTTTCAAGCTCGCGCTGTTGCGTACCCCCACCGAGATTGACAATCGCGAGGGCCGCCAACAGTCCCACCACGATAAGGACCACCAGTATTTCGATCAGGGTGAACCCTGATTGTGGATGCCGGGGTGGCACGATGCGTTAGCCCTCTGTGTCCCAGACGCTGATATCAGCGGCGTCACCGTCTCCGCCTTCCTGGCCGTCTGAGCCATAGGAGTACAGATCGTAAGGGCCGTTGATTCCCGGGCTGATGTATTCGTACTCACGGCCCCAGGGGTCTTCAGGCAGAGTTTTCAGGTAGCCATCCGGATTCCAGTTACGGGGTTCAGGGCTGCCCCCAGGCTTGGAGACCAAGGCTTTGAGACCCTGTTGAGTCGACGGGTAATGGCTGTTGTCCAGCCGGTACAGGTCCAGTGCGTTGCCAATGTTGCTCATTTGGGTCTTCGCCACGGTGACCCGTGCCTGGTCACTGCGTCCCATGATGTTAGGCGCCACGATGGCCACAAGAAGGCCCAGGATTACCATCACCACCATGATTTCGATCAACGTAAAACCACGTTGGCCAGCTGTTTGTTTCATCATCTTGACTCTCTTTATCCTCTGCGGTTTAAAATCTGCGGTTCAACAATGGATGGCCGTGGTTGTCTCCGACATTCGTTAACCCACCAGGTTACTCATGTTCAGAATTGGAAGCATGATTGCCATCACAATAATCAGCACTACAACCCCCATCACCAACAACATCATGGGTTCAAAGAGACCAACAATGGCGGCAATTTTTGCCTGTAGGGTGTTTTCCTGCATCCGGGCCGTTCGCTCCAGCATGCTGTCCAGTTCTCCACTGGCTTCGCCACTGGCGATCATATGCAGCATCATGGGTGGAAAGTAGCCGGTCTGGTCCAGTGATCGGTGCAGACTGCCACCTTCGCTGACACGCTGGGCCGCGCCTCGTAATTCCTGGCGTAAGAAGTCGTTCGAAAGTACCTCACCGGCAATGCGCATGGCTTCAACCAACGGCACGCCACTGGTGGTCAGGATACTCAACGTACTGGCATAGCGGGCCGTGTTAACCCCCCTCACCATGCCCGAAAACAGCGGCAAGTTCAGTAACGCCCTATGAAAGCGAAGCCGGTTGGACGATTTACGCAGCGACATGCGAAACAGCGACACCGATACGATGATGGCAATTACCATGTAGACACCGTAACTCGCCAAAAATTCCGACATCGCTAACATGGCCTGGGTCAGGGTTGGCAGCTCCTGCCCTTGCTTGACGAACACCTCGATGATGTCAGGCACCACATAGGTCAGCAGAAAGACCACGATCGAAATTGCAACGACACTCAGAATGATGGGGTATATTGCGGCCAGCTGTATCTTCTGTCGCGCCTCCTGACGACTTTCGGTGTAGTCAGCCAGACGGTTAAGTACAAGGTCAAGGTGGCCTGCGTGCTCACCGGCCGCCACCGTTGAGCGGTAAAGCCTGGGGAACGCACGGGGAAACTCACCCAGGCTATCGGCCAGCGTATAACCTTCCATGACCTTGGCCCGAATGGCAATCAACATGCTTTTGACCCGTGGCTTTTCCGACTGTTGTGCGGTTGCCGACAGGGCCTGCTCGATCGGGATACCAGCCTGAATCAAGGTCGCTATCTGTCGCGTCATTAACGCCAGATCGGAAGTGCTCAGGCTACCCCGACTGCTCAGTGGGCTGCTCTTGCTGCGTTTTTCCACTGCCGGCTCGACGGCAAGCGGTGCCAAACCTTTTTCCCGAAGTTGCTGCCGTACGGCGCGAGCGCTATCGGCCTCCAAAACGCCCTGCTTTTGTTTGCCCCGGGAATCCAGCGCCTTGAAGTCAAATGCGGGCATTTATTGGCTCCGGTAGGTTACTCTGAGGACTTCTTCCATGGTCGTGACCCCGGCAAGGATCTTGGCAACACCATCGGCGTGAATGCTGGGCCCGTGTCGACGAGCTTCGTGTTCCAGTTCCAGCTCTCCCGCCCGTTTATGAATCAAGCCGCTCAGGGCCTCGGAGACTTCCACCACCTCGTAGATTCCCAGACGACCGCGATAACCCAGCTGATTGCAACTGGCACAACCAGTGGCGCGGTAGATGGTTGGCGGAGTGGCGGCATCCTGCTGTATGAACTCACACTGCTCTTCGCTGGGTGTGTATGGCTGCTTGCACTCATCGCACAACACCCGCACCAGCCGCTGTGCAACAATTCCCACCAGACTGGATGAAATCAGGAATGGCTCAATCCCCATGTCCATCAAACGGGTAATGGCGCCGACTGCGGTATTGGTGTGCAGGGTCGACAGCACCAGGTGACCCGTCAAACTGGCCTGCACGGCGATTTCCGCAGTCTCCAGATCTCGGATTTCACCAATCATCACGACATCCGGGTCTTGGCGCAAAATCGCTCTCAACCCGCGGGCAAAGGTCATGTCGACTTTGGGGTTAACCTGGGTCTGACCTATGCCGGGAAGGTTGTACTCAATGGGGTCTTCAACAGTCAGAATGTTGCGGGTGCGGTCATTGATTTCCTGCAGTGCACCGTACAGAGAAGTCGATTTACCAGAGCCGGTGGGCCCTGTCACCAGTAAGATGCCGTAGGGCCGATGAATCAGCTTTCGCAAAATCTTGAGGTCGCGATCGGCCATGCCGAGCGATTCCAGGTGAATACGCCCCGCATGTTTGTCCAACAAGCGCAGCACAATGCGTTCGCCGTTCGATGACGGCATCGTTGACACCCGGATATCCACCTCCCGGCCCCCGACACGTAGCGAAATACGGCCATCCTGCGGTACGCGTTTCTCGGCGATGTCCAGCTTCGCCATGACTTTTATACGCGAGACCAGTAAGGGCGCCAGTGCACGTTTGGGCTGGACGACTTCACGCAGAACTCCGTCAACCCGGAAGCGCACGACCAGTTGCTTCTCGTAGGTTTCAATATGGACATCCGAGGCGTTGGTCTTAACGGCCTCTGTGAGGATGGCGTTGATCAGACGAATTATCGGAGCATCGTCTTCCTGTTCAAGCAGGTCTTCCGTTTCAGGCACGGAATCCGCCAGCGACGCCAGATCCATGTCGTCACCGATGCCTTCCACCATTTGCATCGCTTCGGCAGAGTCGTTCTGGTAGGCCGAATTCAGCGCCTCATCAAAAGCGCCCGGGTCGATGGGGGCAAAACGGGCCCGGCCGCCGCTCACGCGGTTTGCTTCTGCGAGCGCAGAATGAACCGCGCCCGGACGCACCAGCACGACGGGTTCACCGCTGTCGTCTCGGGTTAAAATGACACCATTGCGCTTGGCAAACGTAAACGGGAGACGGCCCAGCGGGGCTTCATGCTGCTGGAGATCAGAGTCAGTGTTCAACGTAATCCTCATCCATACATGGCCAGTAAAATCTTATTCTTCTACTAATCGAAAGAGGCTACCACAGGAAGATGCAAAATGGCGGGCAATCCTTCATTTATGCGCGTCAAAACGGCCAAATTGCCTGTCTGGCATTACAAAGGTTTATATCTTTAACCGGTCATCACTATACTGATGGCAAACCTGATACATTGTGTCTCAAACAGTAAGGCCCGCTAAAGGAACCCGATGTCAGCCATGAATGCCAAGCTTCCCCTGCTTGCCACGATTATTTTCACTGCCGCTATGGTCGGAACACTGGCCTGGCAAGGCTACTCGTTTTGGCTGGGAGAGCAAAAACGCATTGAAGTCCTGACAAAAGAGCAGTCCAAACGCTTGGTGTCCAGGGCAAAGAACAACCCGACCGTTGATCTGTCCTCGCTGAATCTATTCGGTTCGTCCGACGGTGTCGGAGAACCCCAGGAAGTGGATACTGAAAACCTGCCGGAAACCAATCTGAGGATTTTTCTTCGCGGTGTACTGGCCGCCGATGGTGAGTACCCCGCCAGTGCACTGATTGAAGACTCTGAGGGAAAAACCGACGCTTATGTCGTGGGCAATGATCTGCCCGGCGGCGCAAAACTGCGATCGGTTCACCCGAGGCGGGTCATTCTGGACCGAGGCGGCAAACTTGAAAATTTGTATTTTCCAGAAACTGACGACTCTTCAGGCATGTCGGTCGCGGTTAACGAAATCAACGAAACCACCGCCCAACAATATGACGAAAGCACACCCGCTGCGTCTTCCCCGACCACTGCCCCGGAGGCTAGGTCACCGGCAACCAGCTCATCATCAGATCAGCGCCGTGAAGAAATTCGGCAACGTCTGGAGCAGTTGCGCGAACGCCTAAGAAACAACAGCAACTAGGCCGTTACCAGTATGCGTCCGAGACTGTCGCGCTCGATTCAACGGGTTGCATTATTGTTTGTTATTTTGGCGTCCTGCACCGTCACTGCTCTCGAGTTAAGCCCCGAACTACTGACCTTCGTGCAGCGGCAATTCGGCACAGAGGCCCGGGCTCGCCTTGAGCAATGGCAGAACCTGCATGACATGGCTGCGACAGCGACCACCGAGCGGCAGCTGTCGCTGGTCAATTCATTTTTCAATCGTGCCCGATTCATTAATGACCTCAAACACTGGGGCCAGGAAGACTATTGGGCAACACCGGTCGAACTGCTCGCCACGAATGGCGGCGACTGCGAGGATTTCTCCATCGCGAAATACCTCACCTTGAAATCCATGGGGGTGCCCGACGAACAGCTTCGCATTACCTATGTTAAAGCCCTCGAATTGAATCAGGCACACATGATTTTGGCCTGGTACCCGACCCCCGATGCCGATCCAATGATCCTCGACAACCTGATTGACGAGATCAAACCCGCCTCTCAACGTCTTGATCTTGAGCCGGTTTACAGCTTCAACGGAGAGGGCTTGTGGCTAACCCAGCTCGGTGGCAGCCACAAGCGCATCGGCGACGCTACCAAGCTTGAGCATTGGACACGACTGAATTCACGACTGGTCAATACGCTGAAATAAGAAATACCGAAGCCGGCGGTTTGAACCGGTCGCCACGTCAATCCCATGCGGGCAAAACAGAGGGTTCGACTCTCACTCACATCTGACCAAAGCGACGGCCGGTGGTGTTATCCGGTAAAGGTGATGACCCAGGCCGGTGGATGCTCAACCAACAGCGTCCACTGCCCTTCCCGCCAAACCGCCAGCCTTTGATATGGCTGATCGGCACTGGAATTGTCGATCAGGTGTAGTTCATTCGCCAGGCCGGCAGCGTCCCGTATCAAATTGAGGGTGCGTGGAATCCGCCCCCTCACCTTGTCATCCGGCACGCTGTGCCCGCCCGCAGTCACCCGGCAGGCGACCCGGGCAATATTGAGGTCCACGGAACTCAAATGAAAATAGAACACTTTGATGACATAGCCCGCCGCTTTTGCGGCACCGACAAAATCGAGTTTGGAAGGGTGCGAAAAAACACTTTCAAAACAAAAGGTTTGACGCTCATCCAGCAACCGGAAGCGCTCTTTCTCAGCCAGTAACGCCGCTTCATAACTGTGACGCTCGGGCTGATCCGGCCAAAGGGTGCGAGCTATATTGTCAGCGTTGATCAGTGGAATGTGTTTGCGAGCCAGGAACGTCTCGTAGAACGTACTCTTCCCGGAGCCATTGCCGCCGACCAACAACCAGAGCTCAGGCGGCATTGTCCCGCCCATCAAGTTTTTCGAAGGCGCCATTCACGAAACGGCCGACTGCACGGCTGCCGTCCGGGTAGAGCGCCTCGAGATAGCCTGGCTGACTGGCCGATGCCTGATAGACCGTGCGCTGACGGGTGATCCCGCGTGACAACTCACCGGATGCCCGAGCCCGTTCTACTTCGGACCAGAGGTCATCGGAGTCCAGAGGTTCGGCCTGCACCCGCTCCACCCGGACCTTTTTGAGGCCCTGCGTCAGCGCGATCAGGTCTTCCGCGGAGACCTCGCTCGCAATGCAGCGACCAATTTCTGCCCACAATTCAATCTGCTTGGGAACAGACCGGCGCTGAAGCTGACTCTCGGCCGCTGCGTGGCGGACCAGAAACTCATCAAGACGTACAGGTATGGACATAGCACTCTCCCACTCTTAAGCCCAAACCCAATCGTAGCGCCTTGCACCTTTTGTTGCAACCTGCTTCACACAGCAACGGAAGGCATCATTTCTCAGCCGCTGAAGTTCCCAATAGCAGCCGTCCGAGGCCCGAGGTTCTTGTCACTTGCCGTTCCACCGCCTGCTCAAACACACCGTCATTGGGCAGCAGCAGGCTGAACCAATGTTTGGCCCGCGTGATACCCGTATAAATCAACTCCCGGGTCAACACCGGGCTTGGACGATCCGGCAGTACGAGGCAGGCGTGGGTAAATTCCGATCCCTGGGCCTTATGGACGGTCATGGCGTAAACCGTCTCCACGGCCTGCAAGCGGCTCGGTAAAACCCAATGAATGCCGCCACTGCCGTCACCCGCCGGAAACGCAACACGCTGGACAAGTCGGGCGGAATCGATCACTTCCTCACCCTTGATCCATTGCCGCGCCGGCAACTCCAAACAGATCCCTATGTCGCCGTTCATCAAGCCCAGGCTGTAGTCATTCCGAGTCACTAATACCGGTCGGCCGGGGTACCACCCGTCGATGGCTCTGATGAGCTTTGCCCGATGCAGGGCGCCCGCTATCACTTGGTTCAGCCCTTCGACGCCGAATGAGCCGCGCCGCAGGGCGCACAACAGTTGAAACTGGCTGTAGGCGTCGAGCACCGAACGCGCCCAGCGGTCGTACGCCGCCATGGTCTCCAACGCGGCCGGACGGGCTTCGTGCATGTGGGCCAGATAGTAGGCATATCCCACCGGTGCAACAATATCTCGGCCCTGAACCCGTCGCCCCTGGCCCCGGCCCGGAAACAACTCGGCACCGCCATCAATACTGTGGTGACTGATCGCTGCCTCCGGCTCCCGACCATTGAGGCCAAGCCGGGCCAGATCAGCATAGTCAGCACGAAAGACCGACCTGACTGCCGTCGCACCGCTGCCCGGCTGAACTTCCGAGCCATTCACGGCCGCCGCCAGTTGCCCGATCCCGCTGTCGGCATCGAAACGATAGCTCTTGCGCAACAGCGTGATGGCCTGATCCAGCGGTTTACCCTGGTCATCCACCAGCTCAGGGTCAACGGGACAGCCACTGATCGCAGACAGCCATTCGGCAGTACATTGGGTGTAATGACCCTCGCTCGCGCGCTGACAAAGCTCGCCTAGCACTGCACCGGCATCCACGGAGGCGAGCTGATCCTTGTCGCCCAGTAATATCAGTTTGGCCTTGGCTGGCAGTGCATCCAGCACGCGAGCCATCATTTCAATGTCCACCATCGATGCTTCGTCAATCACCAGCACATCCACCACCAATGGATTGTCCCGGTCATGCCGGAAGCGACGGGAACCGGGTATGCTTCCCAGCAGTCGGTGCAGCGTAGTGACCTCGGTGGGAATTGCCTGACGACATACATCGGCGTGCGCCAGCCCGCTCAAGTCCAGCCCGGTGGTGGCACCAGAGATGGATTCGTTGAGCCTGGCGGCCGCCTTGCCGGTGGGGGCCGCCAACCGTATCCGCAACGCCCGGGTGCCAGCACCGACGCTGAGAGCCACGCTTTGCAGCGCCGCCAGCAACTTCACCACGGTGGTGGTCTTGCCGGTTCCCGGGCCGCCCGTAATCACACTAAAACCTTGTCTGGCAGAGTTGGCACAAGCGATGTGCTGCCAGTCAGTAGCGGATGCCCGCTGCGGAAACAGTGCGTCCAGGGTGCTTTTCAGCGCCTGAGCGGTTTCAGAGTTGGCGTTCGCCACAGCCTCATGCTGGTCCAGTCGCTGCACCAAGTGCTTAAAAATTGACTGTTCGTACTGCCAGTAACGTCTCAGATACAACCGCAAACCGTCCCGCACCAGAGGCGTATTGCCAGCAGCGCCGGCGTCGGCGGCGTTGGCGACCAACAGTGGGTGCGTCAGGACGTCCTCCCAGACGGCTGGCTCGGTACTGGCCAGAAGGTCCGATGGCAGCAAACTGCTGTGCGCCAGGGTCTGATCTTCCGGCGGTAACGACAGGGCATCGTTCAAGCCTTCGTGTTGCATCGCCGCGATATCGAGACACACGTGTCCCCGGCCTAATTGGTGTGACGCCAGGGCAGCCAACAACAATAACAGAGGGGATGCCGGTTGATTGGCCACCCGGGTTTCATCATCAAGAAACCGCGCCAGCGCCGTGTCTAACGGTCTCAGCCATCCCAACGTCACCCATTGCTCAAGCAGGCTGAACAACGCGGTCGGGCTGGTCAGCACCTCGGCGGCATTGAACGGTGCGATGGATTCCGGCGACGTTATCATTGGTCCACTTCCTTGGCAGGCTCAGAGGCAGGCTGGTGCGGGCTGCGTTGACGGAACAGGTTATCAAGCTCTTCAACCATGCGCCGATCTGGCCGGTCGCAGTGAACGCCGGCACTGTCTGACCCGCTGCCACGCAAGAACAGATAGACCGCACCACCCATGTGGCGATCGTAGTCATAATCCGGTATCCGAGCCTTTAGTAACCGGTGAAGCGCGAGCAGGTACAGCGCGTATTGCAGGTCATACCGTTTTTCACTCACCACCTGCGCCATCGCCTGCGACGTGTAGCTGTCGTCCATTGGACCAATGTAGTTGGACTTGTAGTCGGCCACGTAATAGCGGCCGTCATGCTCAAACACCAGGTCGATAAAGCCCTTCAACATGCCGTTCAGCGTCATTTCATCCGCAAGCGGACGTGCGGTCCCCACCGGCAGAGTAACCCCGGTCAGGGTGTAGCGACGCACAATGGCATCCAGCGCGCGAGTCTTCACGTGCCGGCTGGAAAACCAGAATTCAAGCTCGGGAATGGCTTGCCCGATGGTGCCCAGCGTTGCGGTAGGCTGAGTTTGATCAGCCTGCATGGGCAGTATTAATGGCGTGTCGATAAAGTCTTTCACCCAGTGGGTAAGCGGGTTAGCCCAGGGATTCCAGCCCCGCACGAGGCAGCGCTTCTCAAGCATTGCGCGCAGCTCATCGCTGCGCTCTGACACCGCGCCAAAACCAAGGTCCGCACACCATTCGAGCACGTGGTGCAAGAACGTGCCGGGACCGGCCCCTCTGAAAAAGCCATGCAGGCGGCGTTCTTCCGGATCGGGATTCGTGACCGGCGGCTGATCGGCGGACAGAGTCGGCCCGCGATCTTCCTGCAGGCGCTCGGCCTCCGGGGTTTCGGCCTCGGGCGCGGTCCGGGTGCCCGCCATTAAACCGGCCGATGGCTCGGCAGCGCCTGCGGTGTACTGGATCGCCGAGTAGCTGGCAATCCACCAGTCTTCCCTGGCCGTGCGTGATGGGCGCCGGGCATCTCCCAAAGCCGCCCCGGAGGGCGCGCGGTACAGCTCGCCGGTGGCTGAAGGCAATCCCTGCACGCGCAGGGTAGGCGTATCGGACGCCATCGCCGTGAGCCCGGGTTCCAATGACGCCGCGTCGGCGCCAGCGAGATACCCCAAGGCACTGCGGCCCTCATCACCGCCCATGTCTGCGGCGCCGACCCAGGTCGCATAGCGTGCACGGGTCAGAGCCACATAGAGTTTGCGGACGTCTTCTCCCAGGCGTTCCCGATCGGCTTTCGCCAACACATCGTCATCGGGCTCGAATGCCACCTGCAAGCGCCCTTCGTCGTCATGCCACGTAACCGTATTGTCCCGTTTGCCGACGGGACGACAGCTGGTGGCAAATGGCAGGAACACCACAGGATATTCCAGACCTTTGGACTTGTGAACGGTCACCACTTGCACCAAATCGGCATCGCTTTCCAGCCTCAGTTGCATGGCTTCCGAGTCCCGGCCGGCGTCCGCTATCATTTCGCCGAAACGACGGATCAATGCCTGCTCGCCATCCACTTGCTGACTTTCATACTGCAGCAGTTCGGCCAGATGCAGAACATCCGTCAATGCACGCTCCCCCTGATCCTCCTGCAGCAGGCGGGCCGGCACCTCGAAGGCGGTCAACAGGCGGCGGACCATGGCGAGGATGCCCTGCCCCTGCCAGATCAACCGGAACCCCCGGAATCGTTCAATCTCGTCCTCCCAGGCCAGTTCATTACGCCGCAAATGATCCAGCTGCGGCCAACCCAAACCGAGGGTGGCGGTGGCCAGTGCGGAGCGCACTAACCGGTCCCGCTCAGGCTCTGCGCAAGCCTCCAGCCAGTGCATCAGGTCTATCGCCTGAACGCTCTGGAGTACGGAAGCCCGGTCTGACAAATACACACTTCGCACCCCACGCATTGCCAATGCTGTACGAATGGCCCGGGCCTCAGCACCCTTGTTAACCAGAATTGCAATATCCGACGATTGCAGTGACTGAAACGCGTGGCCCGGCTTAGTGAAGCCGGCCTGGCCATTCAGCCCCAGATTGAGCATCCGCGCGATCTCACTGGCACAGGCTTCGGCCACCGCTGTGGTCACGGTGTCCTTGGTATCCGTATTACTGTGTGTCCAAAAAGTGATCGCGTCTGGCACCGTGCCATTGATGGTGAATGTTTCTTCGCGGCCATTGGCCTCAACCGGCAGAAACGGCAGCGGGTTATCAGAGGTCTGCAAACCGCCACGAAACAGAAATGCGCCATGAGGCTGCCCGGCCTCGGCAAACCCGAATACACGGTTGCTGGCCTGTACCATGGCAGCGGACGACCGGAAATTCTTCGGCAGCGTGACGTGACGCCCTTCGGTCGCCTTGCGGGCCCTAAGATAAGTAAAGATGTCGGCGCCCCGAAACGCATAAATCGCTTGTTTAGGATCGCCAATCATAAAAAACCCGGTATCTGCCAGGTTGTCCGCTACCCGGTAAATGGCATCAAAGATGCGATATTGTGTCGGATCGGTATCCTGAAATTCGTCAATCAAGGCCACCGGAAACTGATTTCGGATGGTGCCCGCCAGACGATCGCCGCCCTCACCTTGTAGCGCAGAATCAAGCCGGGTCAGCAAGTCATCAAAGCCCAATTCGGCCCGTCGCAACTTTTCTTTTTCCAGTCGCTTGCCAATCCATTGGGTCGCATGGATCAGTAATGCTTGCCGCGGCACGGGCGTTAGACGCTGCGCATTGAGCTCTGACACAGCGACGATCAGGCCGTGACTGGCCGGCGTTGGCTCGGTCTTCCAAGCCTCCTCAATGCCGAGTGCCGACAGGCGATTCCAGGCCGCATCGGTCAGTGCGGGAGGGTCAATCGACGGCGCAGCCGACCATTCCTGCAACACGCTCATCCAACCCTGCACATTTGCCAGCCGAAATTTTCGGCCGTCAAACTGCTTGCGTGCTTGGGCCTCGCCGCAGAGGACCAAAAAATCTTCGATCAGATCAGGCAACCGGGCCCGAACGGCATCAAACACCTGCCGGCGCTCACCAACCAGGGTGCCCAACAAATCCGCCGGAGAGGACGCCGCGACCGGCAGGTGCTGGCTCAGGTTCAGTAGCCCCCGGACGTGGCCCTGCAGATCCTCGGGTGAGCGCACCGCTGTCAGGTAGGCTTCCACTGCATCCTCGTCAAGCCCGGCGATAAACGAGCGCCAGTAATCCCGGGCTACCTGCGCCTGCAGTTCGCTTTGATCGGTCTCGAGGTTTTGATTGAACAGGCCACCGCTGTCAAAGGCGTGTTCTTTCAGCATCCGGTTACACCACCCGTGGATGGTATGCACGGCAGCCTCATCCATGGACTCGGCCGCTAGCTGCAATAAGCGCGCCTTCGCCGGCCATTGCGCTGGGTCGTAGTCGGCTCTCAGATCATGCAGAGGATCTTTACCCGGCGCTTTCGCCTCGAAGGCGACGGGGGCCGCCCGGAACACGTCAGCGGCCTCGGTCAACCGAGTGCGAATCCGGTCCCGGAGCTCTTTGGTGGCCGCTTCGGTGAACGTCACCACAAGAATGTCCCGGGGCGTCATCAGTGCACTGGTTCGGGCCACATCGCCATGGTTGAGGATCAGACGCACGTACAGCAGAGCAATGGTAAAGGTTTTGCCCGTACCGGCACTGGCTTCAATCAACCGGCTGCCATGAAGCGGCAACCTCAAGGGGTTAAGGTGCGTATCCTGGGTCACGTTGGTGTTCCCCCATCCTGTTTCACGTTGCGCCATATCGGGCGATAGAGAAGTGCCAGCCAGCGTGTAAATTCACCATCCCTGCGAAGCGACTCAAACTCCGGATAGCAGCGCTGCAGAGCCGGGCTGTCGGCTACCTCACCGGTCAGGTTATAGCCGCCCTCGTAGGCACTACGGGCCTTCTCCGCAGCTTTTTCTTCACCCTGTTTCACCACCGAATCCAGCCACGCGAAGGCCGCTTTGGGGGCCAATGGCAACGGGGTTTTATGGGACTCAAGCCAGGCCATTAAAATGTCCGTCAGGTGCTGGCGGGCGTCCGCCTGACCATAGGGATGAAAGGCAATGTCACCCGCCTTGCTGAGCACATGGGTGGTGATGGGTTGGTCACTGAGGGCGTTGGCCGCCAGATGGTGCACCCACGGGCGCAGAAACTGAACCCACTTGTATTGGTTTTTCGCCGTGGTCAGTCCGCTGCTGTGCAGAAACACCAATGCCTGGTCGCCCGCCGCATTGGCCCGCAAATTGCCCAGCCAGTCCTCCAGTTGCAGCCGTTGGTCGCCCACAGACGCTTCCAGTGACACCAACTGTAAATCCATGGCCACCGGGTACGCGCTCAGCAAGCTTTGATAACGCTCGGACAAGGCTGGAAGATCCTTCTTGAGCCTGCGCTGCTGTAACTGACCAAGCCCGCCCTGAGCCAACTCACCGCGGGCCGACTGGTGGCGGATATGGTCATCCAGCCGTTGGTCGAGGTCTTCAACGGCGCCGGGTTGGGCGATGATACGACGAATCAATTCATCGCTGAGCTTCCAGTTTTCAAGCCCGTCCAGCACAAACGGCTCGTTGTCTTCGGTGCTCAGATCGGCACGGTCAAAATAGACGCCCAACCGCGACTGGAAAAACGTGTCCACAGGACTTCTCAGAAACTGACCAAGCATCGCCAGTGTTACCGGCTCGTCAAACAGACCTTCCGGCCAATCGGTTAACGCAGTCTGGTCCAGGGCTTTGGCATTGATTTGGTGGGCCTCCCGCCACTCCCGTGCGTAGGTAAACAAGCGCTGGTCATTCTCACGGTCAAAATAGCGCGGGCTGAACGGCTGCAGTGGGTGTTCTGTGGTCAGGCGGTGGCTAAGTTGGTCATCAGCCTGAGCCTCCGTTATCGGTCGCACGGCGTTGATATAGTCCCGAAGTTGTGCCACCAGAACCGATGGCGGACGCTCAGAATTATCTTTAATACTCCGACCTATCCAGCTGATATAAAATTGTTTTCTAGCAGAAAGCAATGCTTCCAAAAAGAGATAACGGTCATCCTCCCTCCGCGATCGGTCACCGGGGCGGATGTCCCTTGCCATCAAGTCAAAATCCATGGGTGGCTGGCTGCGCGGGTAATCGCCATCGTTCATGCCCAACAAACAAATCTGCTTGAACGGAATCGCCCGCATCGGCATCAATGTCGCAAAATTTACCTTGCCTGCCAGGAACCGTTGACTTAGCCCGCCCTGATCCAGTTGATCCAGCCAGACATCGCGAACAATGGTAAGCGGCAGCCTGGTGTCGGCCAAACCGGCGTCGTGACAGGCGGCGCCCCACTCGTCCACCACCTGATCGAGGCGGCTCACCACCAACTCGCCAGAGCTGTCCAGCTCGCCTAGGAACTGATGCTTCAGGTCGTGCAGGGCTTGCGACCACTGATCAGGAGTTTTGTCCTCAGACAATACGTGCCAGTGGTGTTCGAGCGCCCTCACCAGCACCTCCAATTGACCGGCCAGGCGACTCTCCAAACCGCCCACTTCGCTGTAAGGCTCAATGCCCTGCCAGGCCTCATTTTCACCGACAACGTATCCCAGCAGCATTCGCCTCAGGCCAAACAGCCAGGTGTTCTGGCTCATGCCGCCCGGCAATTCCAGAGTTTGTTTCTGTTCGGCGTTCAACCCCCAGCGTATGTTGGCACCCTGAATCCATTCATGAAGCTGGGGCAAATCATCGGTCTGCAAGCCAAAGCGGTCTCGCACCGCAGGTACGTCGAGCAAATCCAGGACATCGCTCACCGCCAGTCGTGAGTCCGGCAAGCCCAGCAACATGTCCAGCGCCACCAGAACCGGCGCCTGATGACGCTGACCCTGGTCGGAAATGGTAAAAGGGAGGTAGCGATCATCACCGTGCTCAAGTTGGCCGAATACCGCCTGAATGTGCGGTGCATAGGCATTGATATCGGGCACCATCACAATCACATCCTGTGGCTTCAAGCTGTCATCGGCGCTGAACGCCGCCAGCAACTGGTCGTGCAGAATTTCGATTTCACGCTGTGGGCTGTGGGCGGTGTGAAAAACCAGTGATTCATCGCCCCGGTAGTCAGGCGATTGCCATTGGACCGACTCCAGAGTCGGGCGTAATTCGAGGATGTCGTCCTGAACGGCTGCAAGTAACGTGGGCGCGCTTGGATCATGAATGTGGGATTCGAAGATATCAATGCGATCAAACCATTCCGCGTAGCCCGCCTGATCGTCGTATTCATCCAGCAACCGGATGTAATCCCGGCCCTGCTTACCCCACGCCGCCAGCAACGGATTGGCGTGCAGGTGCAGATTATTCTCATCCAGCACATCGGGCATGGACTCCCGCTGCCGGCCACGGCGGTTGGTCGCCCGCAACAGCTCCCGGTCCTCAACAATATCGGCCCAGTAGTAGCGACAGGGGTTATGTACGCAGAGCAGGACCTGCGAGCACCGACCCAGGCGACTCAGGACTTCCAGGGTCTGTTGCGGTAACGACGATACCCCGAACACAATCAATCGCTTGGGCAGGCCTTGTGGGCGGGTTTGCGGAGACAGGGAGGCCGAGGCCGTCATGAAGTGGTTGTGCACGTCGGCGCGACTGGCATCGCTCTGCTGGGGCCCAATGTCGTCGTTCAGCAGGCGCCAGAGAGCAGGCTGCCAGCACTGATCCCCAGCCAGCGCGACGACTCGCGACGATCGGGTCTTGATCTCATCACGGCCCTGGCGCCATGCGTCCAGCCAATCAGCCCGGTAGACCTGATACTGATCGAAAAGATCCGCGATCCGGTCTGCCAACTGATACAACCGCCGATCGCCTTCCGCGCCGGCCAGAAATCGGGCCAACGGGGCAAAAACCGGTTGGTCTTTGATCTCGGGCAGCAAACGGAGCAATCGCCAGGTCAACCGGTCCTTGTCATAGGGTGACTGCTTGGCAACGGCCTGTTCGCCGAGAACGGCGCGATAGACCTGCCAGAGAAAACGCGACGGCAATGAAAAGGTCATACCCGCCGCGATGCCGACCCCCGCCAGTTCCGGATCGTCCTGATCGCGAGCCAGTGCCAGCTTCAGCCATTGGGCGATACCATTGGAGTGCACCAGGAAGACTTCATCGTCCAATGGCGCCAGCGGAAAGTGCCGAATGACCTCAACCGTCAATGACCGCAGGTCCTCCAGCCGATTCGCGTGGATCACCTGAAACCCGGTGGGCCGCTCGCCGGCTTTGTCGGTACTTGTATAGGATTTGCCCATGCTTGCTCCTGGTTCTGGCCACCGATGCGACGCCGCAACACTCCATAGCGGCGCCCACGGTTAACGACCAGGCCGCTGTTTTCCAAACCGATACTGTAACAGCCCAACCGAGCGGGACAATCGTTTCTGGATCAATTCATTGCGCGACTGAAAGCCGGCTGGCCCGCGCGGGATTCAATGCGGTGTCACAAACCGGTTGCTGGCAACGGTCCATGACGTCCTGGAGCAGCGCTTGAAACCAGCCAGCTCGTTAGCGCCCGGCCGTACCCGGCTGACGCCTGAACCCAACGCCGCACACATCTGGAGTCACCCCCCCTTCATGGGGAAACAGGTTTAATAGTTCATCTTATCTAACTGTTATATATATTTTATTTACCATTAAGTAAATTCGACATGGCCACACTAGCCGCATGAATGTCTGTCAGCGCTTCGCCAGCGCTCCATTCGAACTATATTAAAGCTATGCCTGACGCATGTTTGAGCTGTGTCGAGTTGACGAACGGCCGGTGGCTGAAGGACAACCTTGTTGAGTTACTCTCCTGCGGTCCGGGTGTTTGCGGTTGGGCTTAAAGTAGGCCCCTGGAAAACGAAAACGAACGCTTTGAAAGCTCTGGCGCAAACTATGCGTTCAAACTTCTGTGGGCAGTGCCATATTATGGTTGGTAACGGAATACCCACTTCAATTATCAGGGTGATGATCATGAAACGACGCTGGTTAACGATCACTGTTTGTGTGACTGCGCTTAGCTGGCAGTGGGCAGGGGCGAAAGGTCTACCTCAGGCCCAAACCACCCAGCGTGAAATGGTCGTGACAGCAAATCCGCTGGCAACCGCAGCAGGCGCTAAAATTCTCAAAATGGGCGGGTCCGCGGCCGATGCCATGGTTGCGGTGCAAACAGTGCTCGGTCTGGTCGAGCCTCAATCAACTGGCATTGGCGGCGGGGCGTTCATCGTCTACTTTGATTCCGAAACTGGAACAACCATGACTCTGGATGCCCGCGAGAAGGCCCCCGCGGCCGCGACCGAAGGCTTGTTTCTCGACCCTGACGGGAACCCATTAGGATTTGTGACTGCCTGGCAAAGCGGCCTGTCTGTCGGGGTGCCCGGTGTTCCCCGGATGATGGAGCACATGCATCGGAAATACGGCCGACTGCCCTGGCCGCTGCTGTTTGTGCCCGGCATTGTCCAATCCCTGAAGGGTTTTACCCTGACCCGGCGCACCAGTGACCAAGTCACTGGCTTGCTGGCGCTTAACCCGTCCTGTGAAGACCGACTGACGTTCCGTGACCCGGTCGCGTTCAACTATTTTGTCGACAGTGAGGGCACGACTTGCAGCGCCAAACCCGCGGGCACTAAAATCGTCAACCGAGACTACGCGCAGACCCTGAAGCTCCTCGCTATTCAAGGGACGGATGCTTTCTATACCGGGGCCATGGCGAATGACATTGCCAGCGCTGTCCAAAACGATCTCAATATCCCCGGCACCATGAGCCCATCCGATCTGGCCCACTACGAGGTGATCGAGCGTGAGCCTGTGTGCTTTGTGTACCGCGAGAACAACGTATGCGGCATGGGGCCACCATCGTCAGGCGGGCTGGCTGTCGGCCAGATTCTGGGCCTGATGGCGCATTTTGATCTGTCGGATAAACAGCCACTGGATGAGGACGTCGTGCACTGGTTCAGTCAGGCCATGCGCCTTGCATTCGCCGACCGTAACAAATACGTCGCCGACAGCGATTTTGTCTCGGTACCGTCGGCAGGCATGCTCAACAAAGACTACCTGACTGAGCGCGCGGCCTTGATCGGGCCGAACGATTCCGGCTCCGTGGCGCCGGGCGTGCCCCCGGGTAAGTTCGACCCTTATGGCCCGGACTTTACTGCCAAGACCAGCGGTACCAGTCATGTCGCCATCGTGGACCGCTACGGCAATGCGCTGTCGATGACCACCACAATTGAGAGCTCGTTCGGCAACGGTGTCATGGTGCCTGGTCGCGGTTTCCTGCTGAACAACGAACTGACCGACTTCTCTTTCATACCGACCACGCCCAGTGGTGACCCGGTTGCGAATCGGGTGCAGGCCAACAAACGACCGCGCAGCTCCATGTCGCCCGCCATTGTGTTTGATGACCGCGACCGGGTTGCACTGGTCACCGGTTCGCCGGGCGGGTCCCGAATCATCGGTTACACCGCACAATCCATTATGAACGTGCTCGACTTTGGGCTTGATCCGCAGCAGGCGATCAATGTTCCCCATTACCAGAACCGCAACACCACAACGACAGATCTGGAGATTCCCATTCCAAACGTCACCCTGGACTACGACGTCGATGGTTTAACAACGGCCCTGGAAAACCGGGGCCACATTATCACTCTTATCGAACAGACCAGCGGGCTGTCGTTGATCCGGGTTACCGGTGGACAATTGATTGGAGGCGCCGACCAACGTCGCGACGGCACCATCGGCGGGCGCTGAGGAATTAACGCCCACTCTTCCTATTACCGAACTCAAACGGTCGTCCAGACAGTGGTGCGGGCGTCGGGTTGGGCCTTATTCCTGATTTTGATTCCGCAGGACACTAGGGCGTGGGTCGGCGATGCCTTGGCGCCTAAGACAGCGAGCCAGTCACTCCATGACCGTTTCGATCACGGGACTTATCTGAAGAAGTTCCGTGAATGACAGACTGCGCACCAGGACATTTGCGAACTTACCGGCCACCCCCATTAAAGCCGTCACAGGATGGTCGCCCAGCGCGCCGCTGTGGGCGGAAGCGTCTGGTGCTGCTGACGTCGATCTGATCTAATTAATGCAGAACGTCAGCTTGCTGTCGGCGCTCCGGTTCATGGTTCATGGTTCATGACCACTGGAGGGTCTCATCATGCACAGTCCACTGTATCTCTTCACTCACCCCTCTCACCTTACCTATCAAATTGGCGTTGGGGCACGGCTTCTGGGCCTTAGCCTGATGGCGGGCCTATTGGCTGGTATTGGAGACGGCACTTTCTGTTTCCTGTTGGATGACCAGTTAGGGTTAACCCTGGTCCACCCCAGGCTGGCTGACTTTGGCCCTGGCCTGGTCTTCGGTGTGGTGGCTTTCATCACCTTTCGCGTCGCCGGCCTGCACCCAACCCGAAGCACACTCGTCGCGTTCACAGGCACCCTGGCTGGCATTACCCTTGGATGGATTGTTGCCTACGCGCTCGGCCTGACCGCCCTGCCCATGTCGGGAGTCTCAAAATTGTTTTTCCTGGCGTTTGCCGGGGCTTGTGGCGGCATGACGCTGGCATTGGTTCTCTACCAGTTCTGGCAATGGCCCGCCGGTTTAACGGCAACCCTGCTGGTGCTCGCGGTATCCGGCGCTCTATTTGCCACGGTGCAACCCGCTCTGACGGCCATTATCCGGGATGTGTTCGCAATAACAGAGAACTCACCTCTGCTGTGGCAACGAGTGGTTGGCAATGTGGCATTTTTCAGCCCCTGGCAAGGCATCATGCTGCTGGTTGTGCTGTCGTTGGCGCATCCGGGGCTTAATCGGCGTCTTGCTCCGGCGTAATAAAATAGCGGTTCAGTAAGTTTGGATCGTCAAAATGCCTTCTGCCCAGAAACGCGGTGGCGTGATGCCCCCACTCCCGCATTGCCCCGGCAGAAGGCACCCCCATTGGCCACAGAAGAAATCGTTCGGGCCGCTCAGTGCCCTCTACCAGGCCAGAGGGCGAAAACAATCGGTACCCTGCCGGCGATGGCGTTAGCAGCGATTCATACTCGCGCCATTCATATTCCTGCCCAGCAAACGCCGAATGATCAGCGTCGTGTTCGTCGCCCTGACGCCAGGGCCGGATGCCTACCAAGTAATGCGTTCCGGCGGCGACACTGAGCTCGGGGCGCCTCATTTCATGCGGCAGCGACCTGCCAATCGCGGGTCGCTCTCCGCTGATCTCATCGAGCGGCCGGGGATTCAACTGGCCACGAACCGGAAACCAGAGGTGGAAACACCCACAGGGGTGAATGCTGTCATACAGCATCGGTTTGCCGAGCTCATTCAGCGTTACACGCCATATAAGTCCGTCCAGCTCGCCCGCCAGGATATCCCGGGGCCCACTGGCAGTGCGCCGCGGAAACCAGATCAGGTAAGTGAGCTGAGGCAAGGTAAGCGAGCCCCAACGGGTATAACTCAGTATCCGATAAACCACCGGCTGGGCTTCAAACACCAGACCGTCTTCCCCACGAGCGGGTACGCCGATTTTGTCGTCCTCACCGCGACGTTCCACCAACCAGACTGGCGCAAACGTGGCAAAAAGCCTCGCTCGTTCGTCGGAATTAAAACGGGGAATGGCCAGAGCACTGCGTTGGCGGGCGGCCTCCATAACAGCTGCGAGTTGACCGTCGCTGTATTGAGATTCAAGGTTTGGCTGATAGACAACCTGGGGGAATTGCGGCTGATAATGATCTAACGCCGTCAGAAGTTCATCAAACAGGTTGTCGGTTCGGTACTTTACATAAGGTATTAATAACGGATACAAACCAATGGCACGTTGCCACGTCACATAATCGTCAGGCACGTCAACCGACGAGGCCATTGCCAAAAACGCCGTCCGGTCGACCCTCAGTGTTGCGAGTCCAGCCTCGGCGCACGTGACCAGAGGTGCAAGGTCGGATTCCGGTTTCCCGAGATTGGCCGCTTCCAGATGCCATGCGTGCCGAGCATTCTCCCACGCCACCGCTAACCACTCACTTCGCTGAGCCAAATTCAGTCGATTGAGATCAAAACTGGCGAGGAACCGGTTTACCCTCAGGTACGGAAAGCCTGGCACTGGTGTGGTTTTGGCCTCGAAGGCGCCGGAATCCATGACCTGATGCTGCCAGTCCTGAAGCGTCGACTGACACGCCTGAGCGCCAACAGCGTCCGGCGCTGGCAACCCACGGTAGCCCTGCACAGCGCACCCACCCAGCAATACCAGCAGAACGAGGACCCACCGATTGCCACCAACCCAAAGTGCCATCGCATGCCTCCTAATTACTTACGCCCCGATTATTACTTTAAAACAGTGCCACCCTGGCGACCAGCACATCGAAGCACGCCAAATATCAGGCTAGAGCGACGTTAGCCGCACAATCGGAAGTACCATGCACAATCTGATCGCGGCTGAAAAAAGTGCCAGCAAGGGATTTTGAGGTGGAGAGGGACGCATTGCCTGGTAACGGCTGAAAAGATTTCATTTCTAGGTGTGTACGGCATTCGTTGGCAGCGAATTTTCGGTTGCGAAAATAAACTGACGTACTTTCAATCAAAGGGAAATAATGGAGGCGCGGGTCGGAATCGAACCGGCGTTAACGGAGTTGCAGTCCGCTGCATAACCACTCTGCCACCGCGCCGGGAAAAGTCCGAAGGGAAATTGGGGACTTTTTACTGCGTCTCAGTCGATGTCAATCACCACTGAGGTCTTGCTACTTCCCAATCTCTTCCGTGCAACCGGTTGAGAAATTGGAGCGGGAAACGAGATTCGAACTCGCGACCCCAACCTTGGCAAGGTTGTGCTCTACCACTGAGCTATTCCCGCTTTACTCACATACTTCGTGGCTGTTGCCGTTGAAGTGGCGCATATACTAATGAATCGTGGCTGAGAGTCAACCCTTTTTTTACTTTTCAACCACACGTAACTGTTTGATTATTCTTTAATCAACTGCTTTCTGACTGGTTTTGTCGGCAGATCACTTGGGAACAGGTCTGGCCACGCCGCCTTGAGGTAAAGAAACATCGACCAGAGAGTGAGCACGGACGCAATGTAGAGCAAGACCACGCCCACAAAAGCCCAAACCTCTCCTGGCGGGACTGACAGCAACATCACGATCGCAACCATCTGGGCGGTGGTTTTGATTTTGCCGATATACGAGACCGCCACACTGGCCCGACTGCCGATTTCCGCCATCCACTCACGCAGCGCCGAAATGACGATTTCACGACCGATAATGATTGTTGCCGGCAATGTCAGCAAGATGTTGTGATGCTCTTCGATGAGCACTGTAAGCGCCACAGCGACCATCAACTTGTCAGCAACCGGGTCCAGGAAGGCACCGAAAGGCGTGCTTTGATTAAGTCGCCTTGCGAGATACCCATCAAGCCAGTCTGTGGCAGCTGCAAAGCCAAAGATCCCAGCGCTGACCATGTAACTCCACCCGTAGGGTAGGTAAAAAATCACCACGAATATCGGAATCATGACAATTCGTGACAGGGTCAGGATGTTCGGTAAATTCATGCTCTTATTCATTGTGCAATGCCGCGTAAATAGATTCTGCCAGCGCTTTGCTGATCCCTTTGACCTTGGTGATCTCGTCCACACCGGCCTTCCTGATTTCCTGTATACCACCAAAATACCGGATCAACTCCCGTCGGCGCTTAGCCCCAACTCCCTCTATGCCTTCAAGAGTGGATTGTCGACGCTTTTTATCTCGCCCCTTACGGTGCCCGGTGATGGCGAATCGATGGGACTCATCCCGGATGTGCTGGATCAGGTGCAACCCGGGTGAATCCGCCGGTACCCGAAACATACGGCCGGTTAGTGCATCGATCAACTGCTCCATACCGGCTCGGCGAGTGACGCCTTTGGCGACACCCACCAACGGAATGTCCACAATGTCCAAGCTTTCAAACACTTCTCGAGCGATGTTTAGCTGGCCTTTACCACCGTCAATAAACACCAGGTCAGGTCGCTTACCCTCCCCGGCCATCATCCGCTTGTACCTCCGCGTTAATACCTGTCGCATGGCGCCGTAGTCGTCGCCAGCGGTTTCGCCCTCGATATTGTACAGACGATAATCGCTTTTTAATGGGCCATTTTCATCGAAAACCACACAGGACGCGACCGTATTCTCACCATGGCTGTGGCTGATATCGAAACATTCCATCCGTTTTGGCGTTCCGGGCAACTCCAACAGGTCTTTTAACGCCAGCAAGCGGCGGTACACTGTTTCTTTACTGGCCAAGTGTGTCAACAGTGTCTGCTGGGCGTTTGTCATTGCGAGCTCTAGCCACCGCCGACGCTCACCCCTGACATTCTGACGCACCCGAACCTCACGCTTGGCGGCCTCTGTCAGCGCCGCCGACATCAAGTCCTGCTCATCCACTTCCACCGGGACCAGCACATCACGCGGAATGTCGCGCTGAGCCTGACCACCAAAGTAAAACTGGCCCAGGAAGGCACTTAACAGCTCCCCTTCGGTTTGCTCAATCGTGTAGCGCGGAAAATAGTCTTTGGTCCCCAGCACCCGGCCGCCCCGGACGATAATGACCACAACACACACCACACCGGCATCCTGTGCCATCGCGATGACGTCGGCGTCACCGCCCTCGCCATCCACCGACTGCTGTTCCTGGACATGGCGAAGATAATTAATCTGGTCACGATATTGCCCTGCTTTCTCGAACTGCAAGTCCGTCGCCGCCGTCTCCATTGCCGTCATCAAGTCATTAATGATCGCGGGATTCCGGCCCTCCAGAAACATGGAGGCGTGTCGAATATCTTGCTGGTAGTCCTCCGGCGAGATAAACCCGACACAAGGCGCCGTACAGCGATTGATCTGATACTGCAGGCAAGGTCTATTCCTGTTCCTGAAATAGCTTTCATTACAGGACCTTATGCGGAATATCTTCTGTAATATATTAAGACTTTCCTTGACCGCTCCAGAGCTTGGAAAGGGCCCAAACCAGGTACCCTGACCTTTACGGGTTCGGCCCCGGCGAAAGGTCAATGAAGGATAGTCGTCATGGGAAGACAAATAGATGTAGGGGTAAGATTTATCATCCCGCAGCAAAATGTTGTAAGGCGGCCGCAGAGATTTAATCAGGTTCTGTTCGAGCAGGAGGGCTTCCGTTTCACTGCCGGTAATAGTGACTTCGATGTGGTTAATTTTGGCAACCAACGCCTCGGTCTTCGGCGCAAGACCCGATTTTCGAAAGTAGCTGGCAACGCGCTTTTTAAGATTCCGGGCTTTACCCACATACAACACCGAGCCCTCGGTGTCGTACATACGATACACACCGGGTCGCTCGGTAAGCTGCTTCAGAAAGGTTTTGGTATCAAAGCCCTGTACTGGCTGGTCAGACCTTGTCGGCATCAAGCAACCCAAGTCGTACGGCCATCAGTGCGAGCTCAACGTCGCTGGAGATCTCCAGCTTCTCAAAAATACGGTAACGGTAACTGTTAACCGTTTTGGGGCTGAGACACAGCTTGTCTGAAATATCCTGAACTTTCTGACAATCAACCACCATCATGGCAATTTGCAGTTCTCGCTCTGACAAGCGGTCAAAAACAGATTCGCCGTCAGCATCGCCATTATCCCCCAACTGTTTGAGGGCCATTTTCTGGGCAATTTCAGGGCTGATATAGCGCTGTCCCGAATGCGCCATACGGATCGCCCGGAGCATCTCGCGGATATCGGCACCCTTGGTAATGTAAGCGGAGGCACCGGCCTGCATGACTCGCGTCGGATAGGGGTCATCCGCACAGGCAGTGACAACGATGACGCGAATGCCGTCATCAATTCGCAGGATGCGCCGGGTTGCTTCCAGCCCGCCAATACCTGGCATCCTGATGTCCATCAGCACGATATCGGGCGTCTGTTCCCTGACCATATCAATCGCTTCTTCCCCAGACGCCGCCTGCCCGATCACTTCAATGTCGGGATTATCGGCCAGCATCCGGGTAATACCAGACCTCACCAACTCATGGTCATCGACAACCAGTACCCTTATCAAAATGCACCTCGCCCAAGGCTAATTTAGATTCTAAAAACATCTGAATTGTACCGCTTCGACACCCTCAGCGGTACCAGATTCAAGCATTTCACCTAGCCAAAATCTTCCCGCCCTATCGGGTTAACCGCCAGTCGCAAGGCCGGCTGTGTTTTCGACGGGATCAAACCAGACCTTAAGCTCGCCACGCCTGATCGCCGCTGCCACCTTGCCTCTCTCTGCCAGAGGGGACTCACTTTCGTTCAAACCGTGAAAGCGTGTGCAATACTCGTCAATAAGACCGTCAAGCTGATCCTGCGTCAGCAGTTCGACGTCCACCTCGAACGGTTCCTCTCTGGGGTCTTGCTGCCCCTGCTGGGAGGCTTCGTCTGTCGTCGTCATAACCGGTTACCCAACTGTAATGGACTAGCGCAGGTTAACCGAACCGCCGGGGTTGGTGATACCCCTATTCTTCGCTAACTAATTATTATAGGCGGAGCGTCTCATCACCAGGACACGCATTGAGCCCGATTCACCTCGCAAAGAACACCCAGACCGCATTTAATCCCACAGTAAAACCGGGCCCTGATCCTGTATGCCAGGCCTTGCAACTATATGCCAGGCCTTGCAACTACAGGGTGACTTATTCAAAAGCAGGTAATCGCCACTCATTGACAATGAATCTCGGTAACCCACTGATCCATTGCCTGCTCGGCAGGTGTATTGATCGACCAGGCCAAAGAAAAGCACAATTCGGGCACGGACAAGGGCGAATGTAACGACACCCAGAATCAAAATCTAACAATCAGAGTATGGACTTTTTTGACACCTTTATCGCCATAACCCGCCGCTAATTTGACTAAACTCGATTTAACCGACTTTGAGCGTGACCTCGCGGGCAAGTAATTCTATTCTGGTTCTGTAGAACATGCTCAGGCTGGTAAAGCACATCATGTCGCTACAATGGGAGGGACTGGTCATGGCCCAACAACGTTGGCTAATGAGGATCAACGGTCGAGTTCAAGGCGTCTATTATCGGGCATCCGCCAAATATAAGGCCGCAGACCTGGGGGTCACCGGTTATGCCAAGAACTTGTCCGACGGCAGAGTAGAGGTCGTTGCCGAGGGCGAGGAAGCGGCGCTGAATGAGATGCTTGAGTGGTGCTGGCAAGGGCCACCCAATGCCGAGGTGACTAACATTGAATGCGAAAAAGCAGCGGCTACGCCCTACTACGACAACTTCCAGATTTTCAACTCATAACGCCCAGAATACATTTTAAACTCGCCGCTAGACCTGAGCCCACACGGCCCACATCTGTTGCCGACCAACCAAGGGCGCTAGACCCTAAGCACTGTAACAAGCCCAAAAACCCTCAGAATATGGCCAGCCCCCTGCCCGCCACTTGCTCCGTGGCAGCAAAAAACTAACGCAGCCAAGTCATTGGGAGTTGCCAAAACCCATGAAAACCATTAGAGTTTGCGCCCTCAGATCGGCACGCCGGTTTGAAAAGTTTATTGGAGAGGTGGCCGAGTGGCTGAAGGCGCACGCCTGGAAAGTGTGTATACGTTAATAGCGTATCGAGGGTTCGAATCCCTCTCTCTCCGCCAATACAAAGCCCGGCCCTGTGCCGGGTTTTTTATTGACTGAACAAGGCGATGAGAACCCTCGGGTTCGACCGCAGCAGGCTATGACTGCGAAGGAACGTCGGAGCAATGCGACGACTAATATCTCTGCAACCCGACTCTGGGAGCGGTAAAAAACCTTCTTCACGTGTCTACCGTCTCCGAAGCGCCTGAACTAAAAAACTTACTGACGGGTGTCGCCGATATTGGGCGGGATAGAAAATAGCCCTGAACTTCACCACAACCTTGCTCGCGAGAATATTCCAAGGTGTCCACCTCCATCACTTTTTGACCTAATTTGACGACGAAGCCTCAGTTAACGTCGTTTTTCCGTGCCACAATTGTTGATCGGAAATTCAAGGAAGGCATTGCAATCATTGCGATGTGAATAACCAACATAGGATATGTTGCCCATGAGACACCTCACATTACCCATGCCATACCCACGCCTGGCCCGCCTTCACAGCCCGGCCTTATCAGTACGACTGACCAACGTAACCGTGGATTGCCTTTGTCGCTTCGATGAGTTTTCTCACCGGAAGCCCGCATGCCAAAATCACCACTGACTTTCAATCTCGCTCACTACACTTTGTTTTCAGTAGCCCTGCTGCTGTGCACTGTTTTGGGCTCAATAGAGGTTAACGCGGGTATGTTTGGATTTTTTAAGCAATACAACGTCCATTTGTCTCCGGAGGTCAAAGGCCGAATTACGATTAATGGGACATCAATACCCGATATAGAAATAGAACGAATTCTTGACTATGACCAGGAATACATCGAAACCACGCGCACCGACCAACATGGCAGATTCTACTTTCCAGCAAAGAACATTAAATCCAGCAGACCAGGGAAGTTGCTGGACGAAAGTAGAATCCGTCAGGTAATCGGTCTGAGTTATCAAGGTCAAAGATATTTGCTCTGGTATACAACAACAAGCAGCCTTGTTGCAGAACAGGTACTTGTCGAAAAACTCAATAATTTATCCTGTGATTTAGCCAACCCTGAAAAAAGGCATGAGTTTAGAATTCATGAAAATCCATCGTTTTATCACGTTATCTTGAGTATTTGCCGTTGGTAAAGGGAACACGCCAACATAGAAACCCAATAAAAGGATTTTTATAGTGACTGCCATTTCACCTCGTATCGCAGCCGAGCTCGCAGATCTTGTGTATCAAATAAAACGCCCGACCAAATCTGGAGATTTTCGGATTGATTCTAGCCCCGATGTCTATCGAAGCTTTACTTTTGATTTATCGGAAGGACCCGTTTCTGGGAGTTCAGGCGGTTTTCTCGGGCTGTTTCAAAAAACCACTGGTTTCGCCATGATTGGCCGAGGAAAAGGGTTTTATGAAGGACACATCGTAGTTGCAATCCGAGGTACTCACAGCAGTCACGATTGGCTAACCAACGGGAATGTAGGGCTTTCTGTTGGACTCAGTGGATCGTCAGTGCATTCTGGGTTTAATGATACTTTTGAAAGCATGAGGCCCGTACTCGATCGAGTACTTACTCCACACATTCGCGGCTCAAAATTCAAGCCAATTCACTGCGTTGGCCACAGCCTGGGAGGGGCGCTGGCCTCACTGACTGCAGATTGGATCAGAATACGATTCGACAGGCCTGTCAATCTGTACACTTTTGGAGCTCCCAGAGTGGGTTTGAGCGGTTTTGCGAGAAAAACTTCGTTCGGCGTAGACCGAATATATCGGTGCACCCACGGCGCAGACCCTGTGCCCAAAGTCCCATTATGGCCATTTATTCACGCACCATTAGACGGCTCTGAATATCGATTGGACAATGACCGCGGTATTAGTATTGCGGCTCACAGCATGAATAGGAACAGCACCCCCGGCTACCGCAATACAGCCAACAGCGATGACGGGCAAACCCTGCAAAAGATGTCTCAAGGGTTCCTCAACAGCCCCGTCAGACTGAGTTACCAGAACCGTCACCAGGCGTCTTTTTCAGGCTACTGGGCCGACAAAATCAGCGCGGCGTTAATCACACTGTTAAAAGATGCCGGGTATTATTCGGCAATTATTGCCCAGGCTGGCATCGGGACCACCCTTACCTTTTATGACCTGGTCGCCCGTACTTTAGAGGATATTGCAAAGGCATCCACTCGTTTTGCTGAACAGACCGCGGGGTTGCTGGGACACATGCTGGTGTTTGCAGGCAAGGTGGCTGTGCAAGTGGTCAACCTTACGTATCAGTTTATCAAATGGGTTTTCGACCAAACGACCAGCGAGCTCTACCGCTCCGTCAAGCAAGCCCTTGACCGCAATTAACGGCCCACTTGCCGTCAACAGCATCAGGTGAACGGAAGAGGTTACGGGCTTAGCCGGCGAATCAGCTTGGCCCGGCCGCCTGGAACGGCATGATGTCTGAATTCAGGCGCGCACAGTAAGATTCAACCGCATTGCTTATGAATCTGAATCGCCCGTTTTTGCCATAATGCTATTTTTTACGGTAGATGATACCTGGCTGACACTGGACCATCTCATAGAGGTGGGATAGCCCGTTCAACGACTCGGATGCACCAAGTATCAGGTAGCCCCCGGGGTTCAACGTCGCATGGATACGGGTAAGAATGTCTTTTTTGAGCTCTGCCGAAAAGTAAATCAACACGTTTCTGCAGAAAACCACATCAAAGTTGCCCAGCATGTAGCGCTCAAGCAAATTGAGCTCCTTGAAATCAACCATGCGTTTTATGTGCGGTTTTATCTGCCACCCACCATTCATCGATTGGGCAAAAAAACTTTTCTGACGCTCCGGCGACAGGCCACGCCCAATCGCCAGCATTTCATATTCACCACTGCGGGCAACCTCAAGTACGCTCTTGGAAATATCCGTCGCGGTAATCTTTACATCCGCTTTGAGCTTACCCGGTTTGACCCGCCTATATTCATCCACTGCCATCCCAATCGAGTAGGGTTCCTGCCCGGTTGAACAGGCTGCTGACCAGAATCGAATGGGCTGCAGTTGGCGGCGCTCGGCAAGCTCTGGCAACAACTTATCATTCAGAATTCGAAATGGATGAATGTCACGAAACCAGAGCGTTTCGTTGGTGGTCATGGCGTCCACCACAATCTCCCGCAAAGAACTTCTCCCTGGGCGTTTCAGCCGTTCGAGCAAATCACCAAGACTGGACATCTGGTTATCCTCAAGAATCCGCCTCAATCTGCTTTTCACCAGATACTGTTTATTCTCACCCAGCAAAATGCCACACGCATCTTGCAGGAATGACTTGAAGGCTTCGTATTCCTGAAGTGTAATCTCTGATTTCATTGGATCTCTAAAGTTTTAGGCTTTGAAAAAAGCGGCCATTACGCCTGATCAAGAATATCCATGACCCGCTCTGCCAGCTCGTCTGGGCTGAACTTCGCCATGAAATCATTGGCACCGACTTTCTGAACCATGGCCTTGTTGAAGACACCACTCAGCGACGTATGCAACATGATGTACAGCGGTTCAATATTGCTGTCACTCTTGCATCTGGTGACCAGCGTGTAACCATCCATTTCTGGCATTTCCACGTCTGAGATCATCATTGAAATATGATCCGTGGCCTTGGAGCCATCCGCGGTCAGCTCTTTTAAAAAATCCAGGGCTTGTTTGCCATCGTTTTTCGTTATGACATCCATGCCTATCGCGGAAATGCAGCGCTCAATTTGACGACGAGCAACGGCGGAGTCGTCGACAACCAGAATTGGCAACGTACTGCCTCGGTCTTTTTCTTCGTTCCGGCTCAGCACCTTTTCAGTTACGCTATCTTCGAGCGGTGATACCTCCGAAAGTATCTTTTCCACATCAATGATTTCAATAAGTTTATCGTCAAGTTTCGTGACTGCCGTAAGATAAATGTCTTTTCCGGCTCCTTTTGGAGGAGGGAGAATATCCTCCCAATTCATATTGACGATGCGGTCGACACCGGTAACCAGGAAGCCCTGAGTCTTCCGATTGTACTCAGTAATGATCACAAAGCTATTTGGCACCTCTTCGGCCGGAATCGGCGGCACTCGAATAGCCATCCCTAAATCAATAATCGGAATCGTTTCACCACGAATATGGGCAACGCCGCGAACGACCGGCCGGCTGTTGGGCAGCGAGGACAGTCGCGGGCACTGCAATACCTCTTTCACCTTGAATACGTTGATGCCATATATCTGGCGCCCCCGCAGACGAAAAAGCAAAAGCTCCAGCCGGTTTTGCCCCACCAACTGCGTTCGCTGATTTACGCTGTCCAGTACGCCTGCCATTATCAACTTACTCCCAAATCGCGCCGATAACCGATGTTCGGCATATATCTTGCGTGCAACCTACACACAAAGCAGTGACTCCCTATATATCGGCAGAAATTCAACAATATTGAGTATCAGCAGCCGTTATTTTACTGGGTGTCGCTGACATTAAATCAAAGCATAGGACAAACAACAGCATATGCGCATCCTCATTTTGATTGGTTTAGCCACTGCGGCAGTTTCAGCCTGGGCCGGCCCCAGCGAAGAGGTCGCACCTGGGCAGGTAGTGCAGGCTGCAACGGAGTTTCTTGATCAATTTGCCAAGCAGAGGTCAGCCGAGGGCTTCAAGGTCCGCTACGAGCTAGGCAGTCTTGATTCACGATTGACACTGGCTCCCTGTGAAAAGGGCCCCAACGTGGTTTTCAACGGCGATCCCTGGCGCTCGACTCACCCTCGCCTGACGGTTTCCTGTGAGGGCGAACGTCCCTGGAAGCTTTACTTATCCAGCTTGCTCACCATCGAGGGCGACGCCTTGGTAGCCGCCAGACCTCTTGGTCGCGGCGATCGAATTCGGGATGAAATGATTGCCACCCGCAAAGTGGTCATCAATGAAGTGCGCCGAGGCGCCATTACGACTCGCAGCGAATTGATTGGAATGGAAATAAACCGGCCCATAAATTCAGACACGGTCTTTACGCCGGACTTGGTCTCGGCACCGGATGCAGTCGCTCGTGGTGATCATGTTATTATTACCGCAAAATCGGGCAGTTTTTCAGTTCAATCAAGAGGTAAGGCACTGAACAGTGGTCGGATTGGTGACCAGGTATTGATTCAGAACCTGGCCTCCTCCAGAACGGTTCGTGCGGTGATCATGGCACCTGGACGCGTAAGGATTCCGATGTGAGATTGCGGGCTCTGACCCGTCGCGAACCGGAAGCGGCAGCGAATTATCAGTGCCAGAATTTGCCGGTCACCGGCCAGAAATTGCCGCCTTACAAAGTAGTAATGAATAAAGCGCAAAAACAATTCAAGAATGTGGCAGGTAAGCCGATAGACAATTAATCTTTCACGTTGCCGCTACTTATAGGGCACCCAGTAAGCAAGCAGGTATCGTTATGGCAGTTGACTTAAATGGAATCGGCCGTGGCCAGGTCAACACTCAGAAAACCTCGACTGAGAAGTCACCAGCACAATCTACGCAGCAGGCAGCACCGGAGCCGTCAAAAGCTCAGGCCACTCGCGGGGACAGTGTAAGCCTCAGTTCCCAGGCAAAGAATTTGAAGCAGCTGGAGCAGGGACTGGATAGCTTTCCAGAAATGGACGATGAACGAATCGAAGCGATCAAAGCTGCCCTGGCCGACGGTTCATACAAAATAGATGCTGAGAAGCTGGCCCAGAAAATGCTTGATATGGATCAAAGCATTTTCGGATGAGTGAATCATGGCCGCAATCGATGAATTAAAGCAATTGCTGATAGATGATGCAGGGGATCTGGATCAATTGGCTGATTTGTTAAAAGAAGAAAAGTTGATGCTCAAGGGTTCCGATATTCGTGCCGTTGAGACTTTGACACAACACAAAAACGTTATCCTGGAACGAGTTCGGGAACGGGCGAAGCAAAAAATTCATCGCTTGGTGGCCATGGGCTACCGCCCTCAGAATGGGGAACCATCACGGTTTATTCGAAGTGCTGGCATGGCAGAGCTGACAACCTTGTGGCTATCAGCAGAGCAGCGGCTCAAAACCTGCCATCAACTCAATACCATTAACAGTCGAGTGGTGAGTCACCTGCAGAAGCGGCTGTCCATATTGTCCGACATTTTTAGGGGCTCTGCTGGCCAGGCCAAACTCTACGGAGCTAAAGGTCAACAAACGAACCTTGGACAACGGAATATTCTGGCAAGCGCCTAACCTTCCGCACCAAGCGATGAAAAAGCCAGTATGCGAATCGCATGCTGGCTTTTTCGTTTTCGCCTGACACACATCGACTAGCGAGTGGAGATCGTCATACTGGAGTCAGGGTGAAAACGAATATCGTGGAAACTGATATTGCCCATAGGCGCTCCCTGTCCAGCCTGTACCCGAATATTGTCCATGCGGATTGCTTCAATGCGGTCCGGCAATGCGAATTTAAGCCCACCATTTTCAAGAAGCTCAAATCGCAGCTTGCTCTTACTGTAGTGAACACCCGACACAGTAACGTCCGATTCCAGGAAACCTAAAACCGGGGAAAAAGTATCCGCAACCAGCTTTAGCCCCTCTAAAACATCCGCATCCTCTAACAACTCCCCTCTCGCTTGACTATTACGAGCATCCATTGCCATGCGATCAACCACAGCAATGCGGTCCAGGAACGCATCCGAACCTTGCGCGGAAATTTTTGCCATGTCCCCATCCGTCATGGGGGTAAGCCCTACCTGCCCTTCTCTTTCGTACAATTGGCTGGCGTCGGATGAACGCTCGGTCGTGGGCGCGCTGGTTGAAGCAAAAGAAAGCAAAGGCTGGAACGGCAGCGCTACAACCGCAACCAAGGCAGCCGCGCCGCGATAACGTGACTGATGCTTGAGTACACGGTCCCGTTCTTTCTCAGATACCCACCCTGCCTGGACGAGCACTTCACCAAGCCTTTGCCCTGTCTCACGTTGCAAGGCCAGACCCTGCTCCAACTGGGATTCGGTGAGGTATCCCCGATTAACCAATAGACGCCCGAGGCAAGATTTTTCCTGATGACCCTGACTGATATTCACTGTTTTTCTCCACTGATTAACAGCAATTTCACCGCACTTCGCCGACCGGCGCATGATTCAACTTATTGTCAATCATGGCGTGTCCGCCGCCAGGGTGTACAGAAACGGTTCGCGCTATTCCGTAACATCCGATTGCAGGACAATTCCTAACAGAATTGAAAGCCCGCTAGGTTACGATGTATGTCAAACTACGCTTTGTATGTAATGCTAGGCGACGCCGCTGTGCTTGTCGGTTACCGGGCACATCGACCGGGCCAGACGTTGAGGCACGAGGCCCAGCATCCACCGTGACTGAGCAGGCATCAATCACCGAATGACACTATGAGGCAAATGCTTTGAAGACCCGCAAAACGCACAATGACGTAAAACATCGCCAAACTGTGACCAACCTTATTCTTGCAGGCTTGGTGAGTTTACTATTTACATCCAGTGCCATCGCCGACAACACCACACCAGTAACCGACGCATCTCTCCCGAAAGTCGCAATTCTGACGACTGAAGGCGAAATGGAACTGCTTCTGCGGCCAGACTTGGCGCCGGAAACCGTAAAGAACTTCCTGGCGTACGTTGATGCCGGCTTTTACGATGGCACGGTCTTCCATCGGGTCATTCCCGGCTTCATGATTCAAGGCGGTGGTTATGACCGCCGACTCTCCAAAAAACAGACCGGCGCCCCCGTAAAAAACGAAGCAAAGCCGACCGCCAAAAACCTGAGAGGCTCCGTCGCCATGGCACGGACTTCCGATCCGGATTCAGCCACCTCCCAGTTCTTTATTAATATCGTTGATAACGCCTTTTTAAACGCTGGCGTCAGGGGCCCTGGATATACCGTATTTGGCAAAATCTCAGCCGGAATGGGTGTGGTGGATGCCATTGCCAATCAGGCGACAACTCGGCAAAAAGGGATGGCGGACGTGCCAGTCGAATCCGTTGTTATAAAAAGCATCCGTCGACTGGACGAGTGACTCCATGCAAACGACAGAGGCCAGCACCCCACCCGCTGTCAGCCCAGCCGATATAAAGTGGCAGAACGGACACCCGGTATCTGAAGGTTTTGGCGATATTTATCTGAGCCACGGAGACGGGCTGGTTGAAGCCCGGCAAATCTTTCTGACTCAAAACAATATCTCGAGACGATTTCAAACCGTTGGAGCCGGTGAATCATGCGTTATTGCGGAGGCAGGCTTTGGCATTGGATTGAATTTTCTGGCGGCATGGCAAGCGTGGCAGCAAACGCGTACCCCCGAGGGGGCCGTGTTGCATTTCATTTCCACTGAACGTTACCCCGTCAGCCACCAGGACCTGAGTCTGATCCTATGCCGGTGGCCTGAACTCCAGCCGCTCGTCGACCAGCTACTCGCCCACTATCCGCCCGCGGTTTCGGGCTTACATCGCCGACAATTCGATGGTGGGCAGGTCAGACTGACACTTTATTTCGGTGATACCCTACCGGCGTTGGATGACATGGTCTTCCGAGCGGATGCGTGGTTTCTAACTGGCCGTGCAGCTGTCCAAAACCACGGCTGGTGGGGCCCGGAACTTGCCGACACCCTGTCGCTTCACAGCAATAAGGGTTGCACCCTGGTGGCAGACTCTTTACCGGCGGCCGATACATTGGCCGCACTGGCAAGCGCCGGGTTTGAAACCCAGCCGACTTCGTCGCATCAGAAGGCAACTGGGACACTCGTGGCAGACTGGCGTCCACGCCAGCAAGGGAGCGCGGATGAAGCCGCTCCACCGTCCAGATCAGTGACCGTCATAGGCGCAGGTGTCGGTGGCTCGCTATTGGCACGAAATCTGGCTGAACGAGGCTGGAGCGTTACAGTCCTGGATCGCGCTAATTCTCCGGGGAGCGGCGCCTCTGGCAACAGTCAGGGAGCGCTCTACGTCAAACTTGGCGTAGATTTCAACCATCAAACCAAGCTCGCTCTTTCATCGCTGCTCTACAGTCAACATTTCTACACCGAGCATGCCTCCACAGACTGGCATCAGACTGGCTTGTTGCAATTGGCCTGGAATCCACAGGAAGCGGACCGCCAGGCACGGTTTTGTGAACGCAATAACTACCCCGAATGTGTTGTCAGACCCGTCGACTGCCAGGAAGCAGGCGTACTGACCGGTAGTCAGGTTAAGTCTGGCGGACTTTGGTTTGAAGGCGGCGGTTGGCTGCAGCCCAAAGCCCTGTGTCAGCAAATGCTGAACCACCCGAATATTCAATGTCACTTTGGGTTTCAGGTCACTCGCATCATGCCCTGCAACGGGCGCTGGCATATTTCCGGACAGGACAGTCCGGAATGGGCGTGCGAGCGACTGGTGTTGTGTGCAGGTGATCAGACACCGGTGATATTGTCGGCGTTCGCGGATTTTCGCTTCAAAAGAATACGTGGCCAAGTCACACAATTACCGGCGTTCAGTTTGCAGTCGCCAAAGGCGGTTGTCTGTGGACCCTGCTACGTCAACCCAGCTCACGCCGGATACAGTTTAACGGGTGCGAGCTTTGACCTGCACGACCCTTGCCCGGACATCAAACTGAAAAGCCACGCCGACAACCTTGATCAGCTTGAGTCCATACTTCCCGACATCTGGACAACGGAGAAACCTTGTCCCGAGTCGTTGGATGGTCGTGTTGCTTTTCGTTGCACCACCCACGACTACCAACCAGCGGTGGGCGCATTGACCGACCAGGGAGGTCAGACTCTGGAAGGCATAGATATGCTGACGGGCCTTGGCAGTAAAGGGCTCACCTACGCCCCTCTACTGGCGGAATACCTGGCCGACGAAATTAGCGGCCAGCCGCGAGCATTACCCAGGTCACTCATTACCCGACTGCTTCCAGATCGCTGCCGGGTACCGGCACAAAGGCAAAGCGCGTAATCTCGAGTAAAATAGTTAAGTTTTTGGGTTGAAGGCCGATAACACAAGTACACCTGTGTAAGATGGAAAGTCTATGCCGATATTTGTCAGTGAGCCGGGACGACCAATAGAAACCCGTATTCCCGAAGCCTTCCGTAGTTCTCGGGTCGATGCGATGGACAAGAGCACTGAGTCCCACGCACTGAACACACAGCGGCATGACGAGTCTGACGCCAGTTATTTGAACGCGCAGCAAGCCGCTGCGAGGCGGGCTTTTAGCGAGTACAGTGAACACATGGATTCCGGGCCGGAAGCCGAGCGCGCCTACCTGCCGGTTTCACGGTTATACACCCCCTCTCTGTTTACATTGCCCGCCACTGCAAGCATGAAAGAGGCGCTGGCGGAAATGGGCGAGCACGGTATCCATCACCTGGTCATTCTCGCCGAGGGCGCCGTGGCAGGCCTCATTGATTTGAGTTGGACGCTCACCTGGCTACACGACAGCCAGAAAAATGCAGCGGACCAGAGTTTTACCAATATTGAGCTGCCTTCGTTTCTGACGGCTACCCTTGAAACGGATGCCCATCAGCTCGCGCGACTGATGCTGGCTCATCGACTTGATGCCGCACTGGTGATGGACCATAACGGGGCGCCAGAGGGCATTGTGACAGTGACGGACTATCTTCGCCTGTACGCGAATGTCAGCCGCAAGGAGGGTAGCGTTTAAGACGCTCTTCGTGGCCTGTGCGTATTCACGACCAGGCTCCATCAAGCGTCGGAGCTCACGGGTTTAACAAACGACCGGAACCGCTAAACACAGACAAATACCATAACTGGCCATCCGGTTGATCTTGCTCAATCAATGCGATGAATTTCTCATTTCGGTACTGAGTCAGCGCAATGACGCGTGAACCTGGCTTCTCACTTTGTGTTCGCCACAGTTCCTCCAACCCAGGCACTTCAACCAATTCATCGCTGAACGTTGCCTCAGCGTCTGGTGTTTCTCTCACTTGACGTCCAACGCGGGCAATGATCGCGTGACTGCCGTTCGAAGCAACAGCATCGTTGGCAACAAAGTCACCTTCGGTGAATCCCGCTGAGATGATATCCGACTCGAAAGCCGTGACAGTAGAAAATCCGTCCTGGGCATTATCGTCGATATCGTTCAGGGTCAAGGCACCGGACAATACCGCCGGAATCGAATAGTTCAGGATCGAGGCAGCCGCACTGTTCAGCCGTTGTGACCGCAACGTCAAATCATTCACCGAAAACCGGCTGACAATGCCAAAACGTCGGTATTCATCCGGTTTTACGGCAATCCATATCTGACCATCGGCCAACAATGCATCGGTGACAAGATCCTCTGCATTGGTTCCCCGCTGTCTAACCGTAATCGCTTCGGTTGCACTGGAGGCGTTGTAAAAAAAGTAGTCTTCACCACCCAATTGGGGCTCCCCTGCCACGGCTCCCCGACTACTGCCGATGAGAAATACACCCGTGCTTTGCGGGTCGAGCGAGTGCACCTTATCCGCAAGGCCAGAACCAACCTGGCGTGTCCAGGCAAGCGCTGGCAACAAGTTATCCTCCGACAATTCAGTGTCAATCCGTTGCACATAGGAGTCCAGATCTCCGGCGGATGTACTTTCAGGCCACGCACCGCTGGTTTCGCCTCCAATAAATACGTGACCAAACCGATCCAGAGCAACGGCACGGGGAATATCATCTCCCGCCGTTCCGGATTGGAATTGCCATATTCGGGCATACCCGGCCACACTGGAATCGTAACGGAACAGCGCAGCAATGCTGTCAATGCCGCCAGCATTGGCAGCGGCAGGCAGCGCATCCTCAGTGCCAAAAGCAACGATCAGCTCTCGCACAATGACGGTGCTGTCATCGCCATCAATCGCTCTTTCCGAATACGATAAAACAGGAGGGTTGATCAGGTCAGTGGTCGTCCCGGCGATCAAGTAGGCATCCGCCAACTGACCCTGGCGATCATAAGCCAATAATACGGGAGAGTTTGCCGGTACGTCCGGGCCACCACTGACATCTATGCCCGCGACTACCAACTGCCCATTAGCCGCAAAGGTCATGTCGGTCGGAATAAATCCGTCCTGACTCTGTATCACCGATTCGGTTGTAAATTCATTGATACTAACGCGAAGCCCGCCATCGGCCTGCGCCGCATAAAAATCGCGACCGTCCTGATATCGTTGGTCAACCGCCACCACGATCACTTTATCCGCATCCAGAGGCAGCGCACTGCCATTTTGGGCCGACAAATAGAATGTTACTTCGTTTTCGGCCGCAACCGGTGTATCACCCACTGACGCCTCGGCGAACACCAACTCCTCAATACTCTGGTAGACATCGTCCTCCGGGCCTGGCAGATCCGGCTCGTTGATTTTCTCAAGGATCTCAAAGTCCTCCACCGGCACTGCTGTCGTCCCTGTTCCATCCTTTAGCCGGACGCGGTACGACGCACCGTTATCCTCACGACCGATCAGTTTTGCGACATAAGGCCTTATTTCCCCGGCGTTGATGACATCGGTTTGGGCCCCGTCAGGCGTTTCAAATACCACAGACACTTCGTTATCAACGATGGACATGGTCTGACGAACCACCGTATTGCCGGCCCCAAGCGCCGCGAGTCCCTCACGCACATCCGTCAACTCCAGACGGTAAGACTCAAGTTTTTCAGGACTGTCATCATCAACGACTTCCAGGCGAATAAAACACTCGGTGATGCCAGGCTCCAGAGTTATAACACCGCGTGTCAGGTTATTATTGTCGTCTGGCAGGTATTCAAGGTAATCCGGCACCGGCAGTTGAGACGCGCTGTTACTGCCGAGCCCAACGATGTCTTGACCGATAATCGCCTTATCCCTGTTTTCAAATCCATTGGCGCACTTCTGATGCGGTGGCGCAATGTTGGCGCCAGCATCGCATTCGGTCGGGTCAAAATCCGACAGCAGCTCAAAAGCGACTTTGACCTTCGTCACCGAGGGCTGGTCCAGCAGAACGCGAACCAGAACGGGGTTGGTTGGTTTGGTGCGTGTCACAACACCGGAGACTGAGCCATCATCGTTGTATTGATCGGCCAGATAAGTGTGCTCACCTTGAATTCTAGGGGGCTCCTCCTCCCCGGACTCGATCCGAGCCTTAGCTTCGGTCTCGGTAATACCAATATCTTCCGGTAACTGACAGGTTCTGATCTGCCCTGCTTTGTCCGGTTTTTGGGCAGCGGAGGTGCCTTCACGAAACGATTCATCCGCACTGAGCGACAAAACATTCTCTTTTACATCGACATCAAACGGCCGCAAACCGACCAGGGTACCGTCTGTACCCAGCAAGGTGACATTTTCTGTTTTGCCCAGGTCACTGCGACCGCGGTTTCCTCCGGTGATGCCTGGGATTCCACGCATGATGATGCCTTGCCGCGCATTATTGTTGATGGCTTCAAGGGCTAACCAGGAAGGTGCTTTCGTCAACGAGTAATCAAGAACGTCTTCACCGCCATACGCACCAAAATTGTAATAGTACTCGACCCCCAGATACGCATTGGCGGCCGGCTGGCCCAGAATGGTGGGCTGATCCGGGTCTTTTTTGGTCTTACAGCCACTGAGGCTGGCGACACCCCAGGACGCAGCAATAACCAGGCAATAGCGGGCAAGGACAGACAAGGAGAGTTCGGCGCGCATGCAAAAATCCATTTCAAAATTTATTGTTATGGATACGGTGTCTTACACACCGTTACAGAACACGCCCATAGTAATCAATTTAGCCTGATGGCTACCTGCGCCAGTTCTCAGATTCACGCTGCGAGGCAGTCCAAAGGCCCCCTGGGCCGTCATTACGACTGCTGACGGGTTTCCAGAAACGTAATAAATTCCTGCTCACTGAGTACTTTGACACCAAGGGATTCCGCCTTGGTCAACTTGGAGCCTGCTGCGGCGCCTGCCACCAGGCTGGTGGTCTTGGCCGATACGCTGCCCGCTACTTTTGCCCCCAGGGATTCCAGCTTCTCCTTGGCTTCGTCCCGAGTCATCTCCGACAAGGTGCCGGTCAGCACCCAGGTCTCACCGGCCAATGGTTGGGCAGCCAGATCGACAGACTCCGACTGCCATTCAACCCCAGCCGATCTTAATGCGTCGATGGTTTCCTTGTTGTGCGATTGGTTGAAAAAGCTTTGGATGTGCCCTGCCACTATAGGACCGACATCCTGAACCGTCTGCAGGTCGTCGTCACTCGCCGCAGCAATGCGTTCCAACGTGCCGTAGTGGCGTGCCAGGGACTTGGCAGTTGCCTCCCCCACCTCCCTGATGCCCAGAGCATAGACAAACCGCCACAACTGGGGGCGCCTGGAGGCCGCAATGGCTTCAACCAGATTGCGTGCTGATTTTTCGCCCATTCGTTCCAGGCTTTGCAGGTCGACTACCGTAAGGTGATAAAGGTCCGCGACGGTTTTTACCATGCCTTTCTCAACCAGGATATCAATCCATTTGTCGCCCAAACCTTCAATATCCATGGCTTTGCGAGAGGCGAAGTGCTTGATGGCTTCCTTTCTTTGGGCGGCGCAATAGAGTCCGCCTGAACAACGGGCAACCACCTCACCCTCAATTTGGACAATATCAGAACCACAGACCGGGCAGTGAAGGGGCCGTTCAATCAGACGCGCATTTTCCGGGCGTTTGTCCAGGACTACCTTGACCACTTGAGGTATGACATCCCCGGCCCGCCGAACAAACACCGTATCCCCAATTCGAACATCCAGCCGAGCGATCTCGTCCATGTTGTGAAGAGTGGCATTGCTGACGGTCACACCACCCACAAACACCGGTCGTAAACGAGCCACGGGCGTCACAGCCCCCGTCCGGCCGACCTGAAACTCAACATCTTCAATGGTGGTCAGCTCTTCCTGCGCGGGAAATTTTTGAGCGATGGCCCAACGAGGCGCACGCGAAATAAAGCCCAGAGTCCGCTGCTGGGAAAAATCATTCACTTTGAAGACAATGCCGTCTATCTCATACGGCAGTGTTGCGCGTTTATCCAGCAAGCTTCGATAGGCATCCAGACATTCTTCCGCACCCGACGCTTTACGCATCTCCGGATTAATCCGGAATCCCCAGTCTTTGATCAAATTAAGGCAATCCCAGTGGTTGTCCGGCAACAGCCCCTCATCGACAACCGCGACACTGTAGCCACACAACTCAAGCGGTCGCCGCGCAGTCACCTTTGGGTTCTTCTGTCGCAGACTGCCCGCCGCGGCATTGCGGGGGTTTACAAATGTCTTGTCGCCCTTGTTTGCCAATCGTCGGTTCAATGCCTCAAACCCGGCACGAGGCATGTATACCTCCCCCCTAACCTCGACAAGATTGGGGTACCCTTGCCCTCTCAACATCAGCGGAACCGACGGAATGGTGCGAATGTTTGCAGTAATATCCTCGCCGGCGTAGCCATCGCCACGGGTCGCCGCCTGAATCAGACGACCGTTCTCATAATGCAGGCTGACGGCAAGCCCATCGAGCTTCGGCTCGCACACATACTCCACGGGTTCGTCCGTCCCTAACCGCTCCCTTACGCGACGGTCAAAATCCTTTAACTCTTCATCGGTAAAGGCATTGTCCAGCGACAGCATGGGCAGGCGATGCACCACCTCGTCAAAGGTGGTTTCGCCAGTTGCGCCCACTCTCTGAGTCGGTGACTCAGGCGTAATCAGGTCAGGATACTGAGTCTCAAGCGCCTGCAACTCGCGAAACAAACGATCATACTCCGCGTCCGGAACGGCTGGCTCATCGAGCACGTAATACCGGTAGTTATAATCGTTTATCTCCGCTCGCAGCTGCTCTATCCGGTGTGCGACGGTTGATGTGTTAGCCATACGGAAAAAACCCTTGCTCAACACGAAAATGCCCGGGCAAGCCGGGCATCCACGATAAAACCAGAAAGGCGGTCACACTCGCTGAGAGTGCTGAGAGTGCCGCTTTCTCTCATATTCCCTGATTCTTTGCCGACAATGCTCAACGGTTTGCGGCGTCATGACGCTTCGCCGTTCATCTTTTAATTCGCCACCGAGATTGCGAACCACACACTGAGCAGTTTCATGCATAAAGTCGAACGCCTGCATAGCGTTGGACGGGCCCGGCATGCTCATGAAAAAACTGATACCCGGCGTCGACATTGTCGCCATGTCCCGCGGCCGGAAGGTGCCCGGTTCAACGGCGTTGGCGACACTGAATTGTACCGGACTGTTGGTATCAACTCCTTCATGACGATGGTAAATGTCCATATCGCCGTGTTCGAGACCGCAAGCCTCGAACAGCTTTTTCAGGGCAGGCCCTGCAAACGCCTGGTCAGGTTTGGACAACACATTAATGACAATGACTTCCTGGGCATCCGGTCGATTCGCGCCCGCGACCGGTTGACTCGATTTACGCTTCGGCGCGGCACGGCGAGCCGTGTCCTCTTCCACCTCGGATGTAACGATCGGCGGCGCTTGATCGTCGTCGTTTTTGTCATCCGAGCGGTCATCGGTCGTATCCACGTCTGCTTCGGAATCGTCAGACGGGTTCACCGTGCGGGCCTGGCTCAGTGTCTCGTCATTAACGTCCGGCTCGTCGTCAATTGCACTCCAGCCCGACTCACCGGTCGCCTGCTCCCACTTATCCGCGCCCGACAGTTCATCGGGCTGAGTCGTCTGATCAGACGCTTTGACGGATGCCGGCTCAGTTTCCGAAGCCTGTGGCTCAGCCTTGACAGGCCGTGACGACACAATGGGGCGCGTTGGTTTGGGCTCCGGGTTGGCAAAGCGGCTGCGTCCGGATTTTTTCAGGTAACCTCGCTCCTGAAGCGTGTCCCGGGTAATGGGTCGGGCACCGCCATTGGGTAGTTCCGGGTTGAATGCGTCGTCCAGTGGCGACTCCTTCAGTTCGTCGGCGCCCATGCCCGATGATATCGCCATTGCGTCTTTTCGTGCACGCCGCATGCGGCGAATGCCATCAATTACAATGCCCAAAATCACCAGGGTACCTATGGCAATTAACCATTCCCTAAGAGACATAATCATGCAGTCCTGTGTGCGAATCGCGTAACGTCGTTACTCTATTCAATGCCGCTTCCGAATACAACGCGGCCCAGCGTAACATGGCCTTTTTGTCACTTTTTAAGTGTTTGATCTTCATAACTGGGCCAGGGCAGCCGCTTCCTCTACGTCCACCGAGACCAAACGGGAGCAACCCGGCTCATGCATGGTCACACCCATTAACTGACTGGCCATTTCCATGGCAATCTTGTTATGAGTGATATAGATAAACTGTACCTGATTGGACATTTCATTCACCAGGTTGGCATAACGTCCGACATTGGCATCGTCCAGCGGCGCGTCCACTTCGTCCAGCATACAGAAAGGCGCCGGGTTGAGCTGAAAGATTGAAAATACCAGGGCAATGGCAGTAAGTGCTTTCTCGCCACCGGACAGCAGATGTATTGTGCTGTTCTTCTTGCCGGGCGGCCGCGCCATTATTGTTACGCCGGTTTCAAGCAAATCTTCACCGGTTAATTCAAGGGACGCATTCCCGCCCCCAAAGACTTTCGGGAACAGCGCCTGCAAGCCACCATTGACCTTATCGAAGGTCTCCTTAAATCGCTGACGCGTCTCTCGATCAATCTTACGAATGGCATTATCCAGTATCTCAAGCGCCTCAACCAGATCCTCATGCTGGCTATCCAGGTAATTTTTTCGCTCACTCTGAACCTGGTATTCCTCGATCGCGGCCAGATTTATTGCACCCAGGCGCTGTATGCGGTTACCGATCTTCTCCAGCTCTTCTGCCCAAACGCTTTCGGTGGCGTCTTCGGACATGTGCTCCAATGTGTCTTTTAAGCTCACATCCAGCTCTTTCAGTTGCTCCAGGTGGTTTCCTGAGCGGATATCAAGAGCCTGGGATTCCAGTTTCATTTTCTCTAAATTGGCGCGAATGTCCTGGATAACATGCTCCGCACGACTGCGGCCCTGTTCCTTATCCCGGACTTCCCGGTCAATATCCTCCAATGCGTCCCGGGCCACCGAGAGCTTTTCTTCTTCCGCCAATCGGCGCTCAAGCAGACCTTCGAGCTGCATCTGCAGGTCTTCAACAGGCTCCTCAGCAGACTCCCGGCCTTCCTGAAGGATCGCCACACGCTCCTCCAGACGCTCTTTCTGCAATTGCATTCGGTCCAGCGTCTGCTTTAATCCATCCCTCTGACTGCACAAGGACTGCAACTGAAGCTGTATCTGATGCACACGGTCGCGGTCGTGACGGGCTTCCTGACGTAAATGGTCAAGATTCTCCCGCAGGCCATCCCGGCGGGCCAGCAATGATTCTTTCTCTTCATCGTTGTCTTCGGTGGCGGCCAGTGCTTCCTGCCACTCGAAGCGTGCCTCCGCCAACAGCTCCTGCTGCTCGGCCAGGTTTGCAGCCACTTCGGCCACGTCATCGTTAATCCGGTTCAGTCGTGCGTCAATCTGCTCAGTTCTGGCTTTAAGTCCGCTGATTTGGGACGAAACATTGCTGAGCTCACGTTCGGCATCACTGAGAACTTTCTGCGCATCTTCACGCTCGTTTTCCAGACTCGCCATACGCGTCTGGACGGCTGTCAGTGCTTCCTCCAAACCCTCCAGTGTCTCTGACTCCGCCTCGCACTCACCCTGCAACTGCTCGACTCGCCTTTGGCGCTCGATTACCCCAACCTGGCCTGCGTCGGATAACGGCATACGCAGCCAGTGACGCCCAATCCAGATACCGTCTTGGGTCAGGAAACTCGATGCCTCAGGTAACGAATCACGACGAGCGATCGCATCCTGCAGTGAACTGGCGATATTAATCGACGACAACAGTGCGCTAAAACCGCCGGCGCTGCCCACTTTCGATAGCAGGCCCTGCCCTGTCCGAGCGGTATTCGCCCGTGAAGTATGCTCGACAACGGCAACGCCCTTCGGCGCCTCTACCAAGGCAGTTTCAAGTTCCGACAGGCTCGACACGCACAAACTTTGCGACAGATTACCCATCACCTGCTCAACCGCGAACGACCACTCAGGATCGATGTCGAGCCTGTGCGCCAGGCGCGGAAGCTTCGCCAACTGATACTGAGCCAACCAGGCTTGCAAATCGGTGTCCTGGCCGCCCATCTGCTCGTCCAGCAGCGCTTGCTGGGAATTCAGATTCGCCTTCAGCGTCTGAACATGCTGGCGCTTGTCCGCAACGGCGATCTCAGCATCCCGTTGTCGTTGACGGGCGTTCTGAAGATGCTCCTGAATGGATTCAATGCTTGCCGCTGCGTCTTCTCTTTGCAGGTTGCAGAGTTCCTCCTGTTCGGCCAGTTCTGACAATGCCTCGCGGTCAAGTTGACTCTGCAGCATGGACCGCTCTTCATCCAGCCGTGATTGACGGTTTATCAGTTGCTCAATGGCATCTTCCATCGACCGAATCCGGGACTGGGCAAGCTCCACCTGTCGACGGGCATCCGATGAACGGTTGCTGAATGCTTCCCAGGTTTGTTGCCAGTCGCTCATTGCCTGTTCGGCTAGCTGAAGTTTTTCGCCGGACTGTTCCGCATGCCTGCTCAACGCCTCTTGCTCGGGCGTCAACATGGCAATCTCTTCTTCGGCCGTCCGCAGTTTATCTTCGTCGTGTTCAAGCTCCAGGCTCAGCTCACTCTGATTCGACATTGCCTGATCAAGCTCAATAGCCATTTGGCGACCGCGCTCGCGCTGGTGTTCGAGGCTTTGCTCAATCCGGGCGATATCCGAACCCGCTTCATAGTACCGGGCCTGAGCCTTGTTAAAGTGCTCAGTGCGCTCATAGTGGCTTTCTCGCAGCGACTCAAGAGACGTTTCGGTACTCACCCTCTCAGTCAACACCCGTTCCAGCTCGAGTTCGGTGTCACGGATGCGAACGCGAGCGGATTGCAGGTCTTCATCCAGGGCTTGCCACCGCAGCACCGTCAACTCGGCTTTCGTCTGGCGCTCTTCCTGCTTGAAAGATTTGTACTTCTCGGCCGATTGAGCCTGCCGCTGTAAATGCTGAAGCTGACGCTCAAGTTCTTCCCTCAGATCGGTCAGACGCTCCAGATTTTCCTGGGTCCGGCGAATCCTGTTTTCTGTCTCTTTGCGACGCTCTTTGTACTTGGATATGCCGGCCGCCTCTTCGATATAGATTCGAAGTTCTTCGGGCTTCGCCTCGATCAGGCGTGAAATCATACCCTGCTCGATAATGGCGTAACTTCGGGGACCAAGGCCGGTACCCAGAAAAAGATCGGTGATGTCTCGCCGGCGGCATTTCGCCCCGTTCAGGAAATACTCAGACTGCCCCTCCCGCGACACGCGGCGGCGAACGGATATTTCATTGAACTTGGCGAACTCGCCCGGTGCCGAGCCATCACTGTTGTCAAACAAGAGTTCGATAGAGGCCTGACCGACAGGTTTGCGGGCACTGGAACCGTTGAAGATGACGTCGGTCATTGATTCGCCACGCAGGTACTTGGCCGAGCTCTCGCCCATCACCCAACGCACCGCATCGATGATATTGGATTTGCCACAGCCGTTGGGTCCAACAACCGCGGTCATATTGGAGGGAAAAGGTACCGTGGTCGGGTCGACAAAAGATTTGAAACCCGCCAACTTGATCGATTTCAGACGCATGTGATGTCTTTTCGCCCGTTTACTGATCCAGAGAGATACTGAGAGAACATTCGCCAAACCTGAGTGTCAGGCGGTGTCCGCATGTTCCAGAATACTGAGCACCTGACGGCGCTGATGCTCACCAAATTCCCGAATACTGTTCTCAAGCGCTGCTGTATTGCCAGCGGTTGCGCTCTCCGCAAGCTGCTGAAAAAAGTGCTCGGTCTCAGCAAGCTCTCCCCGGAAATTTTCCAGAGCGACATAGTAGGTTCTGCTGATGGCGGGCTTAAAGTTTTCGAGCGTTTCTTCCAGAAAAGGATTGCCAACCAGGCGGTACGCATGACGCATGACGTCGAATCCGGCATCAATAACGTTTTCCATCGATTCCTGCCCACTGAGCTTGCGGGCATTGATCAACTGTTGAAGCTCCGCAACCCGGGCCATCATGCCGGACAGTTCAACGCCAGACCACTGTTCGAGCACCTTACGGCCCAACATGCACAACAGCTCAATGTAAATATCATACAGACTATTGACGAGATCTTTGGTCAACAATGACACCACGGCCCCGCGGCGCGGAAATATTTCGATCAAGTGGCGCCGTTCCAGAATCAACAGCGCCTCACGGACAGAGCCTCGACTGACGTCCAGGTCCCCTGCGACTTTCAGTTCCTGAATGCGCTGGCCTGGCCTGAGCTGACCGGTGATGATTCTTTGGCCCAAGTGCTGGGCAATTTGCTCTGACAGACTTTCAGGTGCCTGAAATCTCATAAATTCTTTCGCTTGACGGGTCTTGTAAAACGCAAAGTGTACCACACGTTGGCCGTCCTCCAGCGCTGTAGAAGACTTTTCATAATCGCGTGACAGGAAGCGGAAGGCCATTGCCGCCTGAACGGCATTTTTTTGACGGTAAAACGGGGCAACACCGCATAAAACAGATTAAAAACACGGTATACGACTGTTTATATTGAATATATTTTTGATGGCACCATTTCTGCTTTGCACCTGGCAGACGACTTAAGGGGCAACCAATGTCAGGCACCACCACACCATTTATTGCGCGTACCAGCGATCAACTTCGTAAACTGGCGGCGCTTCGCAAGGCGAGCGCTCACTGGCGCGACGCTGATGACGTGTTTACACGGTTGTGTCGTCGCATGACAGTTTCGCTGAATCTGGAGTACCTCATTGCCATTTTTGCTGAAGAACTCGGCACAATTGTGGCATTTGACCACTTAACCTATCGCCACAGGATTGGCTGCCAGGACTTTGTTTACGCATCCGGCTTGGGCGGTCAGCATCGGTGTGATTACCGCCTAAGTCTGGAAGGTGTGAACTACGGTGGTTTAACGGTGACGCGCCGAGCAAGATTCTCAGAGGAAGAACAGGAAGCAATAGAACAACTTCTGAGTGTTGCCATCTGTCCGATTCGGAATGCGTGTCAGTTTGAGGCCGTTCAACAAACAGCCCTGACCGATGCACTTACGCAAATTCCAAACAAACGGGCGCTGGATGAAGCGCTGGTAAAACAGTGCCACCTTGGTGACCGTCACGATGAGGTTTGTTCGCTTATCCTTTGCGACCTTGATCATTTCAAACGCATTAATGACACCTATGGCCATGTGATTGGCGACCATATATTGCATGCGGTGGCCAAAGAGTTGGCCAAAGCCACCCGGAACAGTGATGGCATCTATCGCTTTGGTGGCGAAGAATTCGCCATCATCTTACCTCATACCGGGGAAGACGAAGCCAGAGTGGTAGCAGATCGCATCAGGGGGTTTGTTGCGCAGGTCGTCGTTAATTGCGGCGAGAGCGACGTCGCCACAACCGCCAGTGCTGGCTTAGCCTTGCGCCAGGCAAACGAGACTCCGTCAGAGTGGCTGGCGCGAGCCGATGAAGCGCTGTATCGAGCCAAGAAACAAGGTCGCAATTGCACCCGCGTATCCGACTGCATCGCTAACCACCCCTCCTGAGCTGCCAAAGTCCCCTCGCGACCTTAGCTATGCCTGGCCTTCTACTTACGTCTGGCAGGCTTCTTGGTGACCGGCGGTTTGGTTCCGCTGACCTGCCACTTACTCCCCCTCTGCTTTTTGCCATGGGAAGCAGGCTGTTTTCGCTGCTTACGTTCGATGGCCTTTTGTTCACCCGGCGTTTTTGCCGGTATTGTGATGGAGCCGAGACCCACCGCTTTGCTTAAGTCGTCAACACCCTTTTGCTCCATTTCTTCCCATCGCCCAACACTGAGCCGACTTGGCAGAAATACCGGTCCGTAGCGCACACGCTTCAAGCGGCTGACCTGGACCCCTTGGGATTCCCACAAACGTCGCACCTCACGGTTCCTGCCTTCAAAAAGCGTCACGTGATACCACTGATTAATGCCTTTACCGCCCGCGGATGACACGTCGGAAAAACGCGCAATACCGTCATCCAGCAAGACACCGTCGATCAGACGCTTCATCATTGCCTCATCAACTTCACCAAATACCCGCACTGCATACTCACGGTCGATTTCATGGGACGGATGCATCAAGCGATTCGCCAGTTCGCCGTCAGTGGTAAACAGCATCAGGCCAGTGGTATTTATATCGAGACGGCCAATAGCAATCCATCGTTGCTCCTTTAACCGAGGGAGACTGTCAAACACGGTAGGCCGACCCTCAGGGTCACGCCGGGTGGTCACTTCACCTTCCGGTTTGTTGTATACCAGAACCCTGCGCACGGTCTCAGCCGCAGCGTGAATGTCGAGCTTGCGACCATCCAGTTCGATACGATCGTCGATGGTGACCTTTTGGCCTGGTTCGGCCAGTTGGCCATTAACGGAAATGCGGCTGGCTTCAATCCAGCCATCCACTTCACGTCGGGACCCCACTCCGGCTCGGGCCAATATTTTTTGCAGTCTTTCCGGTTCAGGGGTGGTTGTGCGTGACGGCCTGTCCGGCTTGTTACGCGGGCGTTCTGACGCCATGGGTCTTTCCTTTTAGATCAACTGAGCGCGAAGCATCAGTGAAGAGTTTGATCATCGGTCTGTTCGTCTGACGGAGATTCAAATTCAATTTCCGCCTGTATCGTTTTCTCAATCTCGCGGCCAATTTCATCCAGATCCCGAATCTCCGACAATGGCGGCAGCTGGTCGAGACTGGCCAGATTGAAGTAGTCGAGAAACTGTTTGGTGGTGGCATACATTGCTGGCCTGCCCGGAACATCCCGATGGCCGACCACTCGCACCCATTCGCGCTCCAGCAAGGTGCGAACAATATTACTGCTCACGGCGACGCCACGAATATCCTCGATTTCACCCCGGGTGATGGGCTGGCGATAGGCAATCAGGGCAAGTGTCTCGAGCAACGCACGGGAGTATCGCTGGGGTTTTTCCTCGAACAATTTTGAAACCCACGGTGCATACTCCTGTCGCACCTGAAACCGGTAACCACTGGCCACTCTCACAAGCTCAAACCCGCGCCCCTCACAGGACTTTTCAAGCTGGAACATGACATGTTCCATAACCTGTCGTGCCGGGCGGTCTCCTTCATCAAAAAGATCACGCAATTGATCGAGCCCCATGGGCTTGCCAGCGGCCAGCAACGCAGCCTCTACAATCCGCTGGACCCAGCGTAAATTTTCTTCGTTCATATCATGAAAACTCTAACAGAGCCCATTCTGAGGAACCATCAAACACCAACCCAGGCCTTCAGTTCGACGCACGGGAGCGAATATGAATTGCTCCAAGCACCTCGGCCTGAACGATTTCGATCAGCTGTTCTTTTACCAACTCAAGAGTGGCCAGAAACGTCACAACCACCCCCAATCGGCCTTCCTCAACGGTGAACAGACTTTCAAATTTCACAAATTGATCGTTATTGAGTGTCGCAAGAATTGCCGACATACGCTCACGCGTGGACAACTTTTCCCGCTCAACGTGGTGGCTGGTAAACAGATCCGCCCGCTGTAACACCCCCTGAAGTGCCAGCAAAAGTTCCCGGAGGTCTACGTCTGGCGATGATTGACGGCTGGGCAGTACAGGCAGCCCCGCTCCACCAATAAAGGTATCACGCTCCACCCTGGGCAGTTGGTCAATGTCTTCCGCGGCTTTCTTGAAGCGTTCATATTGCTGCAGGCGACGAATCAACTCCGCCCGGGGGTCTACCTCATCATCCTCATCCAGCACCTGTCGCGGCAAGAGCATTCTCGATTTTATCTCTGCAAGCGTTGCGGCCATCACCAGATACTCGGCTGCCAACTCGAACCGTATCGCTTCGACTGCCCCAATGTAATCCATGTACTGACGGGTTATTTCGCTCACATCGATGTCCAGAATGTTCATATTCTGGCGCCGAATCAGGTACAACAGCAAATCCAGAGGCCCCTCAAACGCCTCCAGAAACACGGCTAACGCATCCGGCGGAATATAAAGATCTGAAGGCAGATCAACCAGAGCCTTGCCTGACACTCTCGCCAATGGTGCTGTCTCGGCCACCGTTGCGTCGTCACTGACGTCGGTTTGATCGCTGACGGACTCGTCGGTCATGCCTTAACCTGCACCAGACTGATCGTCGTTCAGGGGTTTCAACGGTAACGAAGTCCCATGGCTGCCCGGACTTCGTCCAGCGTGTCACGAGCTGCATCACGCGCTTGCTCGCAGCCCTCGTCAATAATGGATCGAACCAGGTCCGGGTTGCCCTCGTACTCTCGCGCTCGCTCATGCAGCGGCCGCTGCTCTTCCACAATGGCATCGATTACCGGCTTTTTGCAGTCCAGACAGCCAATACCGGCGCTCCGACAACCAATCTGAACCCATTCCTGAGTGTCCTTATCGGAGTAGACCTGATGAAGCCCCCAAACAGGACACTTTTCGGGCTCTCCAGGATCGGTACGACGGACTCGCTGTGGGTCCGTCTGCATGGTGCGTATTTTTTGGGCAACGCTATCTGGCTCTTCTCGTAAGCCAATGGTGTTGCCATAGGACTTGGACATCTTCTGCCCATCGAGCCCCGGCATTTTTGAGTCCGGTGTCAACAACGCCTGGGGCTCTGGCAAAATTACCTTACCACCGCCCTCGATGTACCCGTACAAACGCTCGCTGTCACCCAGTGAGATGTTCTGCTGCTCCTTGAGCAAGGCCCGGGCCGTGTCCAGCGCCTCCAGGTCGCCCTCTTCCTGATAGCGTCGCTTGAGGGACCTGTAGAGTTTGGCGTTCTTTTTACCCATTTTAACAATGGCCGCCTCGGCCTGCTCCTCAAAGCCCGGTTCCCGGCCATAGAGGTGGTTAAACCGGCGCGCAACTTCACGGGTAATTTCGACGTGAGACACCTGATCTGCACCCACCGGCACACGGCCCGCACGGTACATGAGTATGTCTGCACTCTGTAGCAATGGGTATCCCAGGAAGCCGTAGGTCGCCAGGTCTTTCTCTCTCAGTTTTTCCTGCTGATCTTTGTAAGTTGGTACCCGCTCAAGCCACCCCAGCGGGGTAATCATGGACAACAGCAAGTGCAACTCGGCGTGCTCCGGAACACGGGACTGAATAAACAGCGTGGCCGACCCCGGATTGACGCCTGCCGCAAGCCAGTCAATAACCATATCCCACACGCTTTCCTCGATCATCGAGGGGTCGTCGTAATTCGTGGTCAATGCATGCCAATCGGCAACAAAGAAAAAACACTCGAATTCATGTTGGAGCTTAACCCAGTTTTTAAGCACACCATGGTAATGACCGAGGTGAAGCTTACCGGTTGGACGCATACCGGACAGCACCCGTTGCTGGGATTCGACAGAACTCAAAGCATGAACTCCTTTCGTATTAGAGAATATGAGCCATCATAAAAGAGACTAAACGGCGATTATAGACTCATGTGTCGACGAGGTTAATGTAAAAACAAAAAACCCCCGATATCCAACCAGGTCGGATCGGGGGTTTTTCAGTAATGGCGGAGACTTACCAGCCAGTTACTTCTTTCAGAGCCTTGCCAATTTCAGCGAGACTGCGCACGGTTTTGACGCCGGCATCTTCCAGGGCCGCGAATTTTTCATCCGCAGTGCCCTTACCACCTGCAATAATGGCACCTGCATGCCCCATACGCTTGCCTGGAGGTGCAGTAACACCGGCAATGTAGGAAACAACCGGCTTGGTGACGTTGGTTTTGATGAACGCCGCCGCTTCTTCTTCCGCATTGCCACCGATCTCACCGATCATGACAATCGCTTCAGTCTGCGGATCGTCTTGCAGTAATTGCAGAATATCAATGAAGTTGGACCCCGGAATTGGGTCACCACCAATGCCGACACACGTCGACTGGCCGTAACCAAAGTCCGTTGTCTGCTTGACGGCTTCATAGGTCAAAGTACCTGAGCGGGATACAATACCAACCTTGCCTGGCTTATGGATGTGGCCGGGCATGATGCCGATTTTGCTCTCGCCTGGTGTGATCACGCCCGGGCAGTTTGGACCGATCATCCGCACGCCTTTACGGTCTACGTATTCTTTGGCGTAAAGCATATCGATGGTCGGAATACCTTCTGTAATACACACAATCAATTCAATGCCGGCATCTGCCGCTTCAATGATTGCGTCTTTACAAAAAGGTGCGGGTACGTAGATGACAGTGGCGGTCGCGCCGGTTGTCTCAACGGCATCTCGCACAGTATTAAAAACGGGCAAACCAAGGTGTTCGGTGCCACCCTTACCAGGACTGACACCACCAACCATCTGAGTGCCATAGGCAATGGCTTGCTCGGAGTGGAATGTACCCTGCGCGCCGGTAAAGCCCTGACAGATAACCTTGGTGTCTTTATTAATCAGGATGCTCATTACTTACCCCCTGCGGCTTTAACGACTTGTTCTGCGGCATCCGCCAGGCTAGTGGCGGCAATAATGTTCAGCCCGCTTTCTGCCAGTACCTTCGTACCCAGGTCAGCGTTGTTGCCCTCAAGACGAACCACAACAGGAACCTTAACGCCCACATCCTTCACGGCACCGATGATACCCTCAGCGATCATGTCGCAACGGACGATGCCGCCGAAAATGTTCACTAAAACGGCCTGCACAGCGTCATCCGACAGAATGATCTTGAAGGCTTCCGTTACACGCTCTTTAGTCGCGCCGCCCCCAACATCCAGGAAGTTTGCCGGTCTGCCACCGCTCAGCTTGATGATGTCCATGGTGCCCATGGCCAAGCCTGCGCCGTTAACCATACAGCCAATGTTGCCTTCCAGCGCAACGTAGTTCAGTTCCCATTTGGCTGCGTCGGCTTCGCGGGAATCTTCCTGTGAAGGATCATGCATATCGCGAATTTTTGGCTGACGGTACAGGGCGTTGCCATCAACACCGATTTTTGCGTCCAGACAATGCAGGTCGCCCTTGTCTGTGATGACCAACGGATTAATTTCCAGAAGCGCCAGGTCATAATCTTCAAACAAATTAGCAAGGCCCATAAAAATCTTGGTGAACTGCTTGATCTGATCGCCCTTCAGGCCCAGTTTAAACGCCAGCTCACGAGCTTGGTACGGCTGTGCCCCCACCAACGGGTCGACGGTTGCCTTGAGAATTTTCTCAGGTGTTTCCTCGGCAACTTTCTCAATCTCAACGCCGCCTTCGGTGGACGCCATGAATACGATACGTCGCGTACCACGATCAACAACGGCACCCAGGTAGAGTTCCTGATCGATATCCGTCAGAGACTCGACCAATATTTTGCTAACTGGCTGACCATGCTCATCGGTCTGGTAGGTTACAAGGTTCTTGCCCAACCATTTTTCAGCGAAAGCCCGGATGTCATCTTTGTTGTCCAGCAGCTTTACGCCACCGGCCTTACCGCGACCGCCCGCATGAACCTGGGCTTTAACAACCCAGCGATCACCGCCAATTTTGTCTGCAGCTGCGGCTGCTTCGTCAGGTGTATCGCAGGCAATGCCCTCTGATACTGGCAAACCGTATTCAGCGAATAGCTGCTTGCCCTGATATTCGTGCAAATTCATAACAAATGTCCCGCTTTTTGATGGAGGATAACCACGTACGGAAATCGAATCCGCTGTTTGCGAATTCTCGTCGATGCGCCGGGGATCACCTCAGCGCATCCAAGCAGATTCGGAAATCGCCAATCAATGGCTTAGGGGCGCTCCATTGCGCCCCAATCGAACCGCTTTATTTCTTTTTCCGACGATTGGCAATGTGGATTGCCCCGTCGTTGACACCCAGAGCCGCTTCATGCACTGACTCGGAGAGAGTCGGGTGCGCGAAACAGGTTAGCGCCAGATCTTCAGCACTGGAGCCAAACTCCATTGCAATTACGCCTTGCGCAACCAGTTCCGATGCTTGGGGGCCGATAACATGGAAACCCAAAATTCGGTCGGTTTTTTCGTCAGCGATGATCTTGACCATCCCAGATGCCGAGTTCGCCGCCATAGCACGGCCGTTTGCTGCAAAAGGAAAAGTACCCACTTTGTAGGCTTCACCTTCTGCCTTGAGCTGCTCTTCCGTTTTACCAACCCAGGCCAGTTCAGGATGGGTGTAGATAACATTCGGAATGCAGTCGTAGTTGACCTGAGGTTTGTGTCCCGCAATGCGCTCAGCCACCATAACACCCTCTTCGGATGCTTTGTGCGCCAGCATAGGCCCGCGAACCACGTCGCCCACAGCCCAAATTCCAGGTGCATCCGTCTGGCACTGCTCATCGACGAAAATAAAGCCGCGCTCGTCGAGGTTAACACCCGCGTCAGCGGCCAAAAGATTTTCGGTATTCGGCCGGCGGCCTACGGCAACAATCAGCTTGTCAACTTTCAGCTCCTGTTCACCCTTGGCATCCTCGTAGGTAACGTTAACCAAGTTCCGCTTAACCGATGTGCCAGTCACACGAGCCTTGAGCTGGATGTCCAGTCCCTGTTTTTTAAACTGCTTGAGTGCGTCTTTTGCACACTGCTGATCAACCGCTGGCAAGAACGTATCGAGGGCTTCCAGAACAGTGACTTCCGATCCCAGGCGAGCCCAAACGCTGCCTAGCTCCAGGCCGATAACACCTGCGCCAATGACACCCACCCTTTTTGGTACTTCTTCAAACTCCAGCGCACCCTCGGAATCGACGATAAAACCGTCCTTCAGCGGCGCAGGTGGAATGTTGATGGGGTTTGACCCAGTCGCAATGATGACATTGTCGGCTTCGTAGGTCGTGGCCTTGCCATCATTACCCGTTACTTCCACTTGCCGGTTCGCAAGAATCTTGCCGCGGCCGTGAATCGGTGTGACGCCATTCGCCTTGAACAGGGAAGCAATGCCACCCGTCAATTGCTTAACAATGCCGGTTTTACGCTCCATCATTTTCGGAACATTAACCTTCAGGTCTTTTAGCTCGATGCCCTGATCCGCGAAGCCATGACCGGCCTCTTCATATTTATGCGAAATCTCAAGCAACGCCTTGGATGGGATACAACCAACGTTGAGACAGGTTCCGCCCAGTGTCTGCTTGCCCTCCTCCGAGGTCCAAGATTCAACACAGGCTGTTTTTAATCCCAGTTGCGCGGCTTTGATGGCTGCAACGTAGCCGCCAGGACCCGCACCAATGACGATAACGTCGTACTTATCAGACATGTTTTATCCCGTTTTCTGATTCATTGAGTGACAGATTCAAACGTCCAGCAGAATACGCGCTGGATCTTCAACCATGTCCTTGATGGCCACCAGGAACTGAACAGCTTCTTTGCCATCAATCATTCGGTGGTCGTACGAAAGCGCCAGATACATCATCGGCAGTACAACAACTTGCCCATCAACCACCATGGCGCGCTCCTGGATCTTATGCATTCCAAGGATCGCCGTTTGCGGTGGATTCAGAATGGGCGTGGACATAAGAGACCCGAAAACGCCACCGTTTGAAATCGTAAACGTGCCACCGGTCATTTCTTCGATACCAAGCTTACCGTCTTTAGCCTTCGTGCCATATTCGACGATTTTCTTTTCGATATCGGCAAGCCCAAGGGCGTCGGTATCTCGCAAAACCGGAACCACAAGCCCGCGATCGCTGGAAACGGCAACACCGATATCCTGATACCCGTGGTACACCATGTCATTGCCATCAATCGACGCGTTCACCGCCGGGAAGCGCTTCAATGCTTCCGTTGCCGCCTTCACGAACAGGGACATAAAGCCCAGCTTGATGCCGTGACGCTTCTCAAAACCATCTTTGTACTGCTTTCGCAGATCCATTAATGGTTTCATATTGACTTCGTTGAATGTGGTCAGCATGGCCGCATTTTGCTGGGCACTGACCAAACGCTTGGCAATGCTCGAGCGAAGACGGGTCATCGGTACCCGCTTCTCTGCGCGCTCACCTGCCGCGACCTTGACTTCAGGCATGGCGGCGGCACCCTTGGCTGCCGGAGGCGTGCTCGACTTACTGGTCTCAACGTAGCTTTGTACGTCTTCTTTTGTTACGCGACCGTCTTTTCCTGTTCCTTTCACTGACTCAGGGTCGACGTTATTTTCTTCCGCCAGTTTTCTGGCCGCCGGACTCAGGATTGCTTCGCCTTTGTTTCCAGCATCCCCGCCATCGTCGTTGTTTGGAGCTTCTGATTCAGACGCTTTGCTTTCGTCAGTTTTCGGTGAGGCATCGTTGCCTTTGGCGCCGGCCTTGAATTTGCCAACAACTTCACCGCTTTCAACAGTTTCACCCTCGCCTTTGAGGACCTCTTCGATTACGCCATCGGCAGGTGCAACTACTTCCAGAACCACCTTGTCGGTTTCAATATCGACTATCAGTTCATCCCGGGCGCAGGCTTCACCAGGCTTTTTGTGCCAGGTCGCCACTGTACCTTCGGCGACCGATTCGGGAAAAACGGGTGCTTTTATCTCTGTTGACATCTCTGATCCTTAGTTCGGTAGCTCGTCAGATTTCAAATGCGTCGTTAACCAATTTCTTCTGCTCTTCAATGTGAACGGACAAATGTCCACACGCGGGAGCAGCGGAAGCATCACGACCGGCATACTGAAGGTAAAGCTTTGGGTTATGGCGATGCAGTGCATTCCTCATGTGATGCTGACTGCAATACCACGCGCCCTGATTCATTGGCTCTTCCTGACACCACGCCACGTGCTGAAGCTTTGTGTACTGGCTGAGTAGCTCGTCCAGGTCATCCGCTGGGAATGGGTATAGCTGCTCCAGTCGAAGAATGGCGACATCTTCACGATTATCGACCTTTTTCTTCTCCAGCAAATCGAAATAAACCTTGCCGCTACACATAATCAGACGCCGAACCTTTTTCGGGTCTGACGGCTCTTTCTCCGGTAGTACCGTCTGGAAAGTGCCCTCAGTCAAATCATCAAGACCTGAGGTAGCCTCTTTATGCCGAAGAAGACTCTTTGGCGTAATAGCAACCAGCGGCTTGCGCAAGGGCCTCTTCACCTGCCGCCGAAGCATATGGAATGTCTGGGATGGAGTTGTCGGCACACAAACCTGAATGTTGTGCTCCGCGCAGAGCTGCAGAAAACGTTCGATGCGGGCGGAGCTGTGTTCAGGACCCTGCCCCTCATAGCCATGAGGCAATAGTAGGGTCAGACCGCAGAGACGTCCCCACTTATGCTCACCACTGGTAAGGAACTGGTCGATAACGACCTGAGCACCATTGGCGAAATCGCCAAATTGCGCTTCCCAAACAATCAGTGCGTCCGGCGTGGTCGTTGAATAACCATACTCAAATGCCATAACCGCTTCTTCGGAAAGCAACGAATCGTACAATTCAAAATCTGGCTGTTTTTCCGAAAGCTGCTGCAGCGGAACGTAGGTTTCGCCATTTTTCTGGTTATGCAATACCGCGTGACGGTGAGAGAAGGTGCCGCGCCCGACGTCTTGACCGGTGATTCTGATCGGATGACCTTCGTTGAGCAGCGTTGCGTAGGCCATGACTTCACCATAGCCCCAATTTATCGGCAATGCACCGGCAGTCATCTTGTTGCGGTCGTCGACGATCTTGGAGACTTGACGCTGAACCGCAAAGCCTTCCGGCAGTTGCCCCATTTTCTTACCAAGACGCTGAAGCGTCTTCAGGTTCACGCTGGTTTTGCACTTGGCTGTCCACTCGTGGCCCAGATGGGGCTGCCAGTCCACATAAAGCTCTTTGTTGGGCTCTTTAACCAGCGACTTTACAACATGGTCGCCTTTGTCCAGAGCATCACGATAATCGAGTTCAATTTTTTTGGATTCGTCACCGTCCAACAGCCCTCGCTCTATCAGCTGATTGGCGTACAACTCGCGAGTGGTTTTCATCTTGCGGATTTTTTCGTACATGATCGGCTGGGTTGCCGAAGGCTCGTCAGCCTCATTGTGACCACGACGGCGATAACACACTAAATCTATGACCACATCACCCTTGAACTCATTGCGGTAGTCCATCGCCATTTGAGTGGCAAACATGACCGCTTCAGGGTCATCGGCGTTGACGTGCAAGATAGGCGCCTGAACCATTTTCGCCACGTCGGTACAGTATTCCGTCGAGCGGGCGTCTTCCTGTCGGCTTGTGGTAAAACCCACCTGATTATTGATTACGATGTGAATGGTGCCACCGACGCCATAACCCCGCGTCTGCGACATCTGCAACGTCTCCATTACCACACCCTGGCCCGCAAACGCAGCGTCGCCGTGCATGATAATTGGGACAACCTGGCTGCCATCGTTGTCACTCCGGCGGGTTTGGCGCGCTCGCACCGATCCAACCACCACCGGCGACACAATCTCCAGGTGTGACGGGTTGAAGGCGAGCGCCAGGTGAATTTCTCCACCTTCCGTCATGATATTCGACGAGAAACCCTGGTGATATTTCACATCGCCAGACCCCGAATCCGCGAGCCGCTTGCCCTCAAACTCATCAAAGAGTTCTTTCGGGTTCTTACCCAAGGTATTCACCAGGACATTAAGGCGGCCCCGGTGAGCCATACCCAAAACAATTTCTTTCGCGCCGTAACCGCCTGCTCGCTGGATCAGTTCATCAAGGCAGGGAATTAGACTTTCAGCACCTTCAAGACCAAACCGTTTTACACCCGGGTAGCGGGACCCAAGGTATTTCTCCAGACCCTCAGCCGCGGTTAAACGCTCCAAGATATGACGGCGAGTCTTGGACTCAAATTCCGGGCGCGAACGAACGGGCTCCATGCGCTGCTGGAACCAGCGTTTAATCTTGGTATCGACAACGTGCATGTATTCTGCGCCGATACTGCCACAATAGGTTTGGTTCAGGCCTTCGAATATGTCGCCCAGCTTCATGGTCTCTGCACCAAAACAGAGAGACCCGGTCTGGAACTCAAGATCGCGATCGGAATCCGACAGATCGTGGAAACTGAGATTCAGATCCTCTACTTCGGGTCTAACCAGAACCCCAAGTGGATCAAGCTTGGCAAGCTGATGACCACGGAACCGAAAGGCGTTAATTAACTGAAGGACTCGAATCTGCTTTTTATCCGCATCTGAAATAGCACTCGCAGGTACACCACCGTTGGCTAGAAAACGCTGATTTCGAGAGATGTGCTCAAATTGTTCGCGGATCGACGAGTGGACAACGTCGCGGCCTTTATGACCATCAACACTGGGTAACTTGTCGAAATAGCTTCGCCATTCCTCAGGAATAGCGTTCGGGTCTGTCAGGTAGGTTTCAAAAAGCTGTTCGACATAGGCGAGATTCCCCCCTTGTAGGTGGGATGTCTGCCATAACTGCTCCATGATGCTTTCATGCATTTTGAATAGCTCACCTTGGACTGGTGCGGGGAGCTCACTATGGTCGGCCAGGGGTAAATCACAGTCAATACGGGTTTTTACAGGCTCGACTGTTGGCACCACAGCTTGCACGGATGTTTTCCGGTCCCCAGTGGTTTTGATACTAAGCAAAGCCGTAAGAAAGCTTTTTGGGCCTTCAAAACGGCTTTCAAAGTTTGCTCTCTAAAAAAGCTTATAGCTATAAGCCTTTGGTGGAAGCCCCGCCCCTTTGCAGGGCTCCCTGAGAGTTTTGCGTCTGTCAGAACAGTATAGCGGGTTACAGGACTTGCGTTGCTTACGTAGCGCGCTGCAACAGCAGATCCCGAATGTGCCCAATAGCCTTGGTTGGATTCAGGCCTTTTGGACAAACACTCACGCAGTTCATAATGCCCCTGCAGCGAAACACACTGAACGGGTCATCCAGGTTCGACAGCCGCTCTTCTTGCGCGGTGTCACGACTGTCTGCCAGGAAGCGGTACGCCTGCAGCAATCCGGCCGGGCCGATAAACTTATCAGGATTCCACCAGAACGATGGGCAAGATGTCGAACAGCATGCACACAGGATACACTCGTACAAGCCATCCAGCTTTTCTCGATCTTCAGGCGACTGATACCGCTCTATCGCCGGCGCCGGCTTATCGTTCATCAGGTATGGCATGACCTTTTCATACTGTTTGTAGAAAAGACTCATGTCCACGACCAAATCACGAATGACTGGTAAACCGGGCAACGGCCGCAGAACCAGCTTGTTCTTTTTCACGACTTCGGACAGTGGCGTAATGCAGCCAAGACCGTTTTTGCCATTCATATTCATTCCGTCGGAACCACAAACGCCTTCACGGCATGAGCGGCGAAACGCGATCGACGGATCCTTCTCTTTCAGCAAAGTAATGACGTCCAACACCATCAAATCTTTGCCTTCCGGCAACTCCAGCTCAATGTCCTGCATGTACGGGGCATTGTCTGTTTCCGGGTTGTAACGATATAGGCTCACCAACATATCAGCATCCCCTTAATACGACCGAATCATGGGCTGGAAAGTGTCCACTGTTTTCGGCGTAAAGTTGACATCACGTTTACCCAGTCGCTTTTCAAGCGGAAAGTAAATCGAATGCTTCAACCAGTTATCATCATCACGCTCAGTGAAGTCGTTGCGAGCGTGTGCTCCGCGACTTTCACGACGCTCCATGGCAGAAAACGCGGTCGCGTAGGCAACTTCGAACAGGTTTTCAAGCTCCAGCGCTTCGATTCGCGCAGTGTTGAAGGCATTGCTCGTGTCACCGATAGTGACGTTGCGCGCCCGCTCACCAATGGAATCAAGTTTTTTCAGACCTTCCGCCATGCTATCGCCATCACGGAAAACACCAAAATAGAGCTGCATGCAATTTTGGAGATCTTTTCGAACCTCAGCCACACTTTCGCCTTCCGTGGTACTGTTCAAACGGTTCAAACGCGAAAGCGCACGCTCAATATCTTCTTCTGTGGCAGCTGTTGTATCAAAACCAGCACGCAAACGTTCTTGAATGTGCAAACCGGCAGCGCGGCCGAATACAATCAAATCCAGCAGGGAATTTCCGCCCAGCCGATTCGCGCCATGAACGGACACACAAGCGGCTTCACCACAGGCAAACAGACCTTCGATGACCTGGTCCTTGCCGTCCTTGTCTTGCGTCAGCGCCTGACCACCGACGGTTGTCGGAATCCCACCCATCATGTAATGGCAGGTAGGCACGACTGGGACTGGCTCTTTCACTGGATCCACATGCGCGAATGTCTTCGACAATTCGCAAATACCGGGCAACCTCAAATTGAGCGTTTCCTCGCCCAAATGATCCAGCTTAAGTAACACGTGGTCTTTCTCGGGACCACAACCACGCCCTTCCAGTATCTCAATGACCATGGAACGGGCAACCACATCGCGGCCGGCAAGATCTTTCGCGTTGGGCGCATAACGCTCCATAAAGCGCTCGCCATCACCGTTGATCAGATAACCGCCCTCACCCCGGCAACCTTCCGTTACCAGCGTGCCGGCGCCGTATATGCCGGTCGGGTGGAACTGCCACATTTCCATGTCCTGAACCGGGAACCCAGCGCGCAGCGCCATACCGATACCATCGCCGGTGTTGATCAGTGCGTTGGTTGTAGAGGCATAAATCCGTCCCGCACCACCCGTGGCCAACACGGTTGCCTTGGCTTTGATGTGTACGACTTCACCGGTTTCGATTTCGATGGCAACAACACCCACCACCTGGTTTTCTTCGTTTTTAACCAAATCAACGGCGTACCATTCGTTAAGGAACGTGGTGCCACCTTTCAAATTCGCCTGGTACAGGGTATGCAAAAGGGCGTGACCTGTTCGATCCGCCGCTGCGCAGGTGCGTGCTGCCTGTCCGCCTTTACCGTAATCCTTGGACTGACCGCCAAATGGGCGCTGATAAATACGGCCCTGCTCTGTTCGTGAAAATGGCAGGCCCATGTGTTCCATTTCAAATACGGCCTGCGGGCCCACCGAGCACATATACTCAATAGCATCCTGATCACCGATGTAGTCCGACCCCTTCACGGTGTCATACATATGCCAGCGCCAGTCATCATTGGGGTCCGCGCTTGCAATCGCACACGTGATACCACCCTGTGCTGACACTGTGTGCGAGCGCGTTGGGAAGACCTTGGTGACACACGCAGTGTCAACACCAGACTCGGTCAACTGCAGCGCCGCACGCATGCCTGCGCCACCACCACCAATCACAATAGCGTCGTAGGATATGGTCTTGATATTAGCCATCAATTAATGCCCCCAAAGAATCTGTATACCCCAGACGACATACACAAACATGGTTAAACCACATGCTGCCTGAACGAGGAATCTCGGCATTGCCGCTTTAATATAATCGGTCGTTACGGTCCACAACCCTATCCAGGCGTGAGCACCAATTGACAGCAGAGCCATGAGACTGAAAATTCGGAACCAGGTGTGCGAGAACAATGCACTCCAAGATTCAAAGCTCACGTCCGTGACAACCAGGAAGCCCAACAAGAACAGGGTGTACAGAGCCAATACGTAGGCTGATACCCGCTGGACTATCCAGTCCTGAACACCACTACGACCAAAATTAGTGACACTGTTTACCATACCCAAACCCCCGCCAAAACAATGAGAATGACTGATGTTGCAATCGTGAGCTTGGCAGCCAGTCGACCGCCTTCAAGCGTCTCGCCGATTCCCATATCCATGATCAGGTGCTTGATACCTGCCACGAGGTGGTAAAGCAGGGCAGAAAGAATCCCCCAAACAATCAACTTCGCGAAGAACCCGCTCAGAAGTTCATTGACCTGTTCAAACCCCTCTTCCCCGGACAGGGAAACGTCAAGTCCGTATAGCATGAAGGCAACACCCACGAAGATGATGATGCCACTGACACGATGCAGAATTGACGTAATGGCTGGCAGTGGAAAATGAAACTTGCCGAGATCGAGATTTACTGGTCGTTTACTATTCACAGCGCTCTCACACTCTCTTTTTGCTCCGCAGTTCCGACGTAGCCGGCGCGGATGGTTGGTATGTATGCTCGTCTCTAATGCCCTGTTGAGCATGACGCACATGTCGGCAGGGTAGATGCTGGCACCAACAGTTATTCCGTCGCTGACATCCAGTTCGTACCCTGTTCCGGGCTAGGGATTATAAGGAGTGGTCCAATGAATTACAAACGCGCAACCGGCGAAAACACTGACATATCAGGTACTGTGGCGCTCTAGAACGCTGATAGCCAATTTCTATTGATCATTTTTTCAACATTATTAAGTCCAAACTTACCCCCCACACAACTCACAGATTTCGGTTTTTATCCTGACTTTCATTGACAAAAAAAGCCAACTCTCTATATTTTGCCGCCAGTTTTATCAAATTAAGCATGCTGAATTGGCTATCAACAGTTCAACCAATTGCTTATAAAACTACTCTAAGCCGATGTAAAAAAAATAAAAACAGATAAAGAGCATGCCATCGCTGAACGCGAATGGGCTTACAGTGACCAAGCGAGCACAACTTGTGTAATAATGTGCGCCTTCTCGCGCTTCACATGCAAATAACTCGCGCTACAAATGCTGATAACAGGAGAGCACCATGACCGACAGGAAAGCCACGCTTTCGGTGGGTGACAAATCAATTGAGCTGCCGATCTATTCGGGCACGACAGGCCCAGACGTAATCGATGTTCGCGCATTGGTTCAGGAAGGCGTGTTTACCTACGACCCGGGATTTGTGTCAACCGCAGCCTGCGAGTCAAAGATTACTTACATTGATGGTGCGAACGGCGTCCTGCTACATCGCGGCTACCCGATCGAGCAACTGGCGGAAAGCTCAGACTACCTCGAAGTATGTTTTCTGCTGCTTCACGGGGAACTGCCAACACCGGAAGAAAATCAGCTGTTTCGTGACACCGTTAAAAATCACACGATGATTCACGATCAGATGCGTAATTTTTTCAACGGGTTCCGCCGCGACGCGCACCCGATGGCAATTATGTGCGGTGTGGTCGGTGCCTTGTCCGCGTTCTACCACGATCAAATGGATGTCACCAATGTAGAGCAGCGCGAGATCACGGCGCACCGCCTGGTCGCGAAAATGCCGACCATTGCAGCATGGTGTTACAAGTACGCCAATGGGCAACCCTTCATGTATCCGCGTAACGACCTTTCCTACGCTGAAAACTTTCTTTACATGATGTTCGGCACACCCTGCGAAACCTACATGCCCAGCCCTGTTCTGGCAAAAGCCATGGATCGCATCTTTATTCTTCATGCGGACCATGAGCAAAATGCCTCAACCTCAACGGTTCGCTTGGCAGGGTCAACAGGCGCCAACCCGTTCGCCTGCATAGCGTCCGGAATTGCGGCACTCTGGGGTCCAGCCCACGGCGGCGCCAATGAGGCGGTACTGGCCATGCTGGCCGAAATTGGCGACGAGGCAAACATTGAAAAGTTCGTTGCGAAAGCCAAAGACAAAGACGACCCTTTCCGCCTGATGGGCTTTGGACACCGGGTTTACAAAAACTTTGATCCGCGGGCAAAGGTAATGCGTCAAACCTGCCATGAGGTTCTGAAGGAACTTGGGCTGGAAAACGATCCATTGCTGCGCATCGCGCAGCGGCTGGAGCAAATTGCGCTGGAGGACGAGTATTTCGTGAAGCGCAAACTCTACCCCAATGTCGATTTCTATTCCGGCATTATTTTGAAAGCAATGGGAATTCCAACTTCCATGTTTACCGTCATTTTTGCCATGTCGCGCACGATTGGCTGGTTCTCACACTGGAATGAAATGGTGAGCGGTGATTACAGGATTGGTCGTCCACGTCAACTCTACACCGGAGCAACCGCTCGGGATCTCCCGAAACGGTAATTGACCTCGGACACCTAAAAAGGCCGCTGATCACAGCGGCCTTTTTAATGCGCATCTGTAAAATACGCCCCCAAACCCTACTCTGCCTCCCCTTATCGAGACGTCACCCACTCTGGGACCGAAGTTTTGGCATGCTCCTTCGTTCTAAGCTAATCTGGAGTGCTTAGCCTGAAACCACCCTCTTTCCTTGACTAACTGGAGATCGTAATGACTACAACCGTCGCATTCCTCGGCCTGGGGGTCATGGGTTACCCCATGGCTGGACACTTGGCCGCCGCCGGACTCAACGTCAGGGTCTTCAACCGCACGGCTGCCACGGCCAACAAATGGACACAAAGCCATCAGGGTACAGCCCACGGCAGCATTGCCGAAACCCTTGAGGGCGCGGAGATTGTGCTGACCTGTGTTGGCGCAGACCCTGACCTGATCAGCATGTATGAGGGGCCCGAGGGCATCATCGCCAATGCCGCGCCAGGTGCTGTTCTGGTGGATCATACAACCGCGTCAGCGGATATCGCGGAACATTTGGCCAACAAAGCCTATGAGGCCGGCCTGGGCTTTGTTGACGCGCCCGTATCCGGTGGTCAACAAGGTGCTGAAAATGGCCAATTGACCATCATGTGTGGCGGCAACTCGCAAGACTTTAGCCGAGCAAAACCGATCATCAATTGCTATGCCAAGGCCCTCAACCTTATGGGCACCGCCGGTGCCGGGCAAAAGACAAAAATGGTCAACCAGATTGCAATTGCCGGGTTGGTACAGGGGTTGTCTGAAGCGCTGCATTTTGCCGAGAATGCCGGTCTTGATGCCAGCAAAGTGGTTGACGTTATCTCCCAGGGTGCAGCCCAGTCCTGGCAAATGGACAATCGCGCGGCGACAATGCTGGAGGGCAAGTTTGACTACGGATTTGCCGTGGACTGGATGCGAAAAGATCTAGCCATCTGCTTGGGCGAGGCGAACAGAAACGGCTCGGCCTTGCCGGTTACAGCACTGGTTGATCAGTTTTACGGGGATGTTCAAGCGATGGGAGGTCGTCGCTGGGACACTTCTTCACTGGTAGAACGACTGAGGCGCATTCGGGCGAAATAAACAAACTGCCCGGGCTCCTGCAATCAGGTTGCCCGGGCAGAGCATACTATTCGTCGACTACCCATTTTCCGTTGCGATAATATGAGCGCCAGCCTGTGGCTTTTCCTTCTTTCTCACTCATCACATATTGCTCTTTCGTCTTTCGACTGTAACGAATGACGGCAGGATTCCCTTTAGGGTCTTTTTCCGGCGCTTTCATCAGGAATGCGTACTTTGGATCCAGTTCGTCCTTATGGGGCTTCACTTCCTTCACAAGCGGCGCCCGCGTCTCACGATTTTTTGGAAACTTGCTGGCCGCCAGGAACAAGCCTGAAGCACCATCTCTCAGTACGTAGGTGTCATCAACCTTCTCGCACTTGAGCTCAGGCATGAAAACCGGATCCATTTTAGGAGGGGCTGGCTCGCCGCTTTTAAGCAGCTTACGGGTGTTCTTGCAATCGTCGCTGGTGCAGCCAAAGTACTTTCCAAACCGGCCTGTTTTGAGCTGCATCTCCGACCCACACTTGTCGCACTCCAGCGTCGGGCCATCGTATCCTTTGATACGGAACGTACCCTTTTCCACTTCAAACCCGGAGCAGTCCGGATTATTACCGCACACGTGCAACTTCCGGCCTTCGTCAACCAGATAGCTGTCCATGGCCGTACCACACTTCGGGCAGCGGCGTTTTTTACGTAGCAGCCGGCTTTCGCCCTCGCCTTCCACGTCGTCGTCCGCGCTAACGACTTCATCACCCGACGTCAGGTTGATGGTTGTTTTGCAGCGCTCCTTCGGGGGCAGTGAATACCCGGAACAACCCAGGAAGACACCGGTACTGGCGACGCGAATCTGCATGGGTCGCTTACAGGTAGGACATGGAATGTCGGTTTCTGTCGGCGTGTTACCGCGCATACCGTCATCGCCCGTGCCACTGGCCTTCTCAAGCTGCAGACTGAAGCGCTTGTAGAAACCGTTCAGCACTTTTTTCCACTCGATTTGACCCCTGGCGATTTCATCCAGCTCTTCTTCCAGCCGGGCGGTGAAATCGTAATCCATCAAGTTGGAAAACGATTCCGATAACCGTTCGGTGACAATATCGCCCATCTTTTCCGAGTAGAATCGGCGGTTCTGGAGCCTAACGTAACCTCGATCCTGAATGGTCGATATAATAGAAGCGTAAGTGGAAGGCCGGCCAATACCCTGTTTTTCAAGTTCCTTAACCAGACTTGCCTCAGTATAACGAGGTGCCGGCTTGGTGAAGTGCTGGGTCGGGTCAAGCTTGTCCAGTGACAGTACTTCACCCACCTTGATGTCAGGTAACGCCACGTCTTCATCTTTCTTGGCTGACTGGGGCGCCGCCTTGAGGTGACCATCAAATTTGATGATACGACCACGGGTACGCAATTCGTAATTGGCAGCTGAGACCGCAATCGAAGTACTCAGGAACTCCGCATCAGCCATCTGGCAAGCCATGAATTGCCGCCAAATGAGGTCGTAGAGCTTCTCAGCGTCTTTTTCGAGACCACTGATGTCAGCGGGGCGACGACTGACGTCGGTTGGACGGATAGCCTCATGAGCCTCCTGGGCGCCTTCCTTGCTGCCGTAAACCCGGGGGGCCTCTGGCAGATATCGCTCACCGAATTGTTTCTTGATGAATTCGCGACAGCCCGCCACCGCATCCTGACTCAGGTTCGTCGAGTCAGTACGCATGTAGGTGATGTAACCCGCCTCGTACAAGCGCTGGGCCAGCATCATGGTTTTTTTGACACTGAAGCCCATCCGATTACTGGCAGCCTGCTGCAGCGTTGACGTGATAAATGGCGCGCCAGGCTTGGACCGAGTGGGCTTGTCTTCCCGTTTGGCAACCTTGAAGTCGCTGGCATTCAGACGCTCAACGTGGGCCTTACTCTGGGCCTCATTTTCTGGCCGGTAAGGCTTGTCATCGTAACGGGTAACTTCAAATCGAATTGGCAGGCTGGCACTTTTTGACCCCAGGTCTGCGTGCAGTTGCCAGTATTCTTCCGGTACAAAAGCGCGTATTTCACGCTCTCGCTCGACTATGAGTTTCACCGCCACTGACTGAACCCGTCCGGCAGACAGCCCACGGGCAAGCTTCGCCCACAATAGGGGCGAAACCATGTAGCCCACCACCCGGTCCAGGAAACGACGGGCTTGCTGGGCGTTGACTCGATTGGTGTCCAACGCGCCGGGGTCCTGAAAGGCCTCATTGATTGCGCGCTTGGTAATTTCATTGAACACAACGCGACGGTATTTTTCGGGCTCACCGCCAATGGTTTCCTGAAGGTGCCAGGCGATGGCCTCCCCTTCGCGGTCCAAATCCGTCGCGAGGTAAATGTGGTCAGCGGATTTGGCCAAGCGTTTGAGTTCGCTTACGACCTTTTCCTTGCCCGGTAAAATTTCATAGCGGGCTTGCCAGTTCTGGTCCGGATCAACACCCATACGGGCAACGAGTTGATCACGGGCCTTACGCTTTTTGTGCGCGGCCTTTTCTTCCGGATCCATTTTACGAGTCTGGGCAGCGAGCCTTGCTCGTTCTTTTGGATCAGTTTGGGAGCCACTGCCGCTTACTGGCAGATCACGAATATGACCAACACTGGATTTAACAATAAAGTCAGAACCCAGATATTTGTTGATCGTTTTCGCTTTTGCTGGCGACTCGACAATTACGAGACTCTTACCCATATCGGAGATCGTATCCTTGGAAATGATCAGTTAAAAAACCGATGAACCGTAAACTCGCTGGAAAATCAGGCGGCTAGAAAACAACCAAAGCCTGTCACAGTGTATAGGTGCTCTGTTTTACAGGGTCAAGATAAGCAAAACAACCCATTATTGTCCGTAAAATTCGCATTTGTCTTGGTTTGCACCGTCATTCTATGAGGGGTTGGCAAAAAAAAGCCCGGCTAAGCCGGGCTTTTTGAACGCATTCAGGCAACCGTCACAGACGCTCCCAAACCGTTGCAATACCCTGACCAAGACCGATACACATGGTGGATACACCAAGCTTACCGCCTTTGGCCATCATCACGTTCAACAAGGTGGTGGAAATCCGCGCCCCAGAACAACCCAGAGGGTGCCCCAACGCGATAGCGCCACCGTTCAAGTTGACTTTTTCTTCCATCACACCTGCCAACTTCAGGTCTTTCAGAACTGGCAGTGACTGACCGGCAAACGCCTCATTCAGTTCCCAAAAATCGATATCTTCGACTTTCAGGCCCGCCCGCTTAAGCGCTTTCTTGGTCGCCGGAACCGGGCCATAACCCATGATCGCGGGATCACAGCCAGCAACAGCCATGCTGCGAATCCTGGCAATTGGCTTTAGGCCCAACGCTTCAGCACGCTCAGCTGACATCAGGACCATCGCAGCCGCACCATCGGTCAGCTGCGACGAAGTCCCCGCCGTCACGGTACCATTCTTAGGGTCGAAGGCTGGCTTCAGCTGGCCCAGCGACTCTGCAGTGGTGTCAGGACGGATCGTCTCGTCTTCTTCGATCAGCACGCGGAAACCATTCTCATCATGACCTTCGATCGGAACGATTTCGTTTTTAAAGCGACCTTCCAGCGTCGCTTCATGCGCCAGACGATGTGACCGGGCACCAAACTCATCCTGCTGCTGACGGGTAATTCCGTGCATCTTCGCCAGCATCTCAGCGGTCAGGCCCATCATATTGGACGCTTTGGCAGAATACTTTGAGGCTGCCGGGTTGTGATCAAACCCCTCGGTCATTGGCACATGGCCCATATGCTCAACACCACCGACGACAAAGGTATCGCCGTTGTTGGTCATTATGGCCTGGGCCGCCGTGTGGATTGCCGACATGGCCGAGCCACACAGTCGATTCACGGTCTGCGCTGCAGATTCATGAGGGATGCGAGTCAGCAAGGAAATCTGGCGCGCTACGTTGAAGCCCTGTTCTTTGGTTTGGTTTACACATCCCCAAATAACGTCTTCAACTTCTTTCGGGTCGAGCTTCGGGTTACGTTCGAACAATGCGTCGATGAGCGTAGCCGACAGGGTTTCCGCACGTACATTGCGAAAACACCCATTTTTGGCACGACCCATCGGAGTCCGCACGCAATCGACGACGACAACGTCTCTCGGATTAAGGCTCATAGATCTTTCTCCGTTCGGAAATCTCGTTCAGGATCAGCCAAAGAACTTTTTGCCAGTCTTGGCCATTTCACGCAGTTTGTCGGTCGGGTGATACAAGGGACCTAAATCTGCGTACTTGTCTGCCAGTTCGACGAACTCGGCAACGCCCATATCGTCGATATAACGCAGCGCACCACCACGGAACGGCGGGAAGCCGATACCGAAGATCAGACCCATATCGGCGTCTGCCGGTGCTTCCACAATGCCATCTTCCAGGCAGCGAACGGTTTCCAGGCACAGCGGGATCATCATCCGCGCAATAATATCTTCGTCACTAAATTCATTTTGTGACTGAACCACGGGCTTCAGCAGCTTGTAGGTTTCTTCATCAACCACTTTCTTCTGCTTGCCCTTACGGTCGAGCTCGTACTTGTAAAAGCCCTTTTCGTTTTTCTGGCCATACCGGTTGTTGTCAAACATGACATCAATAGCGGTGGTGCCTTCATGCTTCATGCGGTCCGGGAAGCCATCAGCCATAACCTGGCCCGCGTGCTTTCCGGTGTCCATGCCGACCACATCCAGCAAGTAAGCAGGACCCATCGGCCAACCGAACTTTTCCATGACCTTGTCGACGTTCTGGAAATCCGCGCCATCGCGTACCAATCCAATGAAGCCACCGAAATAAGGGAACAGCACCCGATTGACCAAAAAGCCTGGGCAATCGTTAACAACGATTGGTGTCTTACCCATCGCCTTGGCATAGGCAACGGTGGTAGCAATCGCTCGGTCACTGGTCTTCTTGCCACGAATAACTTCAACCAACGGCATCATGTGTACCGGATTGAAAAAGTGCATACCGCAGAAGTTTTCAGGGCGCTTCAGATTCTTAGCCAGCAGATCGATGGAGATGGTCGAGGTGTTAGAGGTCAAAATGGTGTCTTCGCGAACCGAGTCTTCGACTTCTCTCAGAACAGCGTCTTTAACCTTCGGATTTTCAACGACCGCTTCAACAACCAGATCAACGCCTTTAAAATCACCGTAGTTCAGCGTCGGCGTGATGCTATTCAGCACGTCCGCCATCTGATCAGGCTTCATCTTGCCTTTATCAACACGCTTGGCAAGCAACTTCTTGGCTTCCTTCAGGCCCAGGGCAATGCCTTCCTGATTGATATCCTTCATCAGGATCGGAGTGCCTTTCAGCGCAGATTGGAAAGCAACACCGCCGCCCATGATGCCGGCACCCAGAACCGCCGCCAATTTGACGTCATTGGCCTCTTTTTCCCATTGCTTGGCTTTTTTCTTGAGTTCCTGGTCATTCAGGAACAGGCCAACCAAACACGCCGCCACGTTGGTTTTCGCCATTTTGGCAAAACCTTTGGCTTCAACTTCAATGGCTTTGTCTCGAGTCAGACCGGCATGCTTCTGCATGACCTTGATCGCTTCCACCGGCGCCGGGTAGTTGCGGCCAGCTTTCCCACCAACAAAGGCTTTGGAGATTTCAAACGCCATCATGCTTTCCATGGCGTTCAACTTGATCTTGCCCTTCTTTTCTTCGCGACGGGCGTTGTAGTCAAGTTTGCCTTCATTGCACTGATCGATCAGCTTGACTGCCGCTTCAACCAGTTTGTCATTCTCAACTACCGCATCAACGGCACCTACTTTCAATGCTGCGTCAGCTCGGTTTTCCGCGCCGCCACAGATCCACTCGACAGCATTGTCCACACCGACGAGGCGAGAAAGACGAACGGTGCCACCGAATCCCGGGAAGATACCGAGTTTGACTTCAGGCAGGCCAACTTTTGCCTTCGGCCCCATGACGCGATAGTCAGTTGCTAGGCACATTTCAAAACCACCACCCAGTGCAATGCCATTGATGGCGGTCACTGTTGGAAACGGTAAATCTTCAATGGCACTGAATACAGCGTTAGCCGTCAGGTTGTTTGCGATCAGATCGTCTTCTGATCCGGCAAACAGGTCTGTAAATTCCGTGATATCTGCACCAACAATGAAGCTGTCTTTTGAGCTGGTCACAACCAGGCCCTTCAGATCTTTTTCAGCATTCAGTTTGTCGGTCGCGGCGCGGAGCTCTTCGATGGTGAGGCGATTGAACTTATTAACTGACTCGCCTTGCAAGTCGAAGTCCAGCTGAGCGATTCCGCCTTCGATCTTTTTAACCGTGATGGCTTTACCTTCGTAAATCATCAACTGATCTCCAGTCTGTGTTTGGAACTGCTTGCAGTCATCAACGAACAACCTGCCGTCGATGGCCTGTTCTGCAGCAATATTTCGGTCACTGCCCGATCATTCGATCCAAAATTCATACAGTCGTTTGAATCGAGAGGGCCACACGATGAAAAAATTTGATGCGTTTGTCAATTTGTTTCTTACGGGCCGGAACGCCGGATGGCTGCCGAAAGGACTGGCTTGCTCAAATGAAAACGGATTCAATTGTTATTTTTCAAAGAATTAAGCTAATTTCTTTAGAAGCCACTCAAGAACTGGCGGCTACCTGCAATAGTTAGTTACAATTTAATCAGGTCCGCCACCACGAAAACTGCTTGATTGGCCGCTGGACTTACTTTAACTTCAAACTCGTACTTTAGTCCAATAGCCTGACAGCCTGTCGATGCGTCTTGTTAAAGCCGCTCGTCCCGAGCCGACACACGCTTGGCCAGGCTCAAGGAATACAATAATAAAACTGAAAAAACGGAGAAATCATCCGATGAAAGACGCTCGCCTCCGAACCCGCTCGCTCATTGCCGGGCTGTCCTTGTTGTTAATCGCATCGTTCTCGGTAAAGGCTGAAGAATCGCCGTTATTGGACAATATCCATGCGTTCAGAATCAGTAATTTTATTGGATTGAATGCCTTCTACCAATTCAGCGCTAATGGAGCCACCGACATCCTCAACGAAGTTGTTGAGAGCATCAACAGTGCCAATAGTGCCTTGAACACGGTCAATGAAAGCGGCACAGACGTATTGAATAGTGACCAACTGGGTGAACTGACAACTGAGTTCGACAAGTTCAAAAATTTAATGCGGCAAAATATTAACGATGTTCGCAAGAATGGCTATCCGGACATACGGATGATGTCCGAACTGGCCGACCAGGCTCAAGCGCTGGGGGATATTTCGACGGAATTATATGCAAGCGCAAGAGAGAGCTCGGAAACGGATACCGATGACCGGGTAGAGGCCGCTCGTTCTGCAGCAGTGCTGATGGCTCAAATGATGTCAAAATACTCAGCCCGCTCCAATTCCTCCGTTGCACAGACTTTTCAGGGTGCAGCGACCGCAACGCCTTTGGATAAACAAGCGGTAGAATTTGACCAACTCATGGATCGGCTCAATGCTGGCAGCGCCAGCGGCGAACTTAAAAAGACCATTGATAGTGTTTCTTCAAAGTGGCAATTCATTCGTGGCTCCTACGTTAACTACAACGATGACAATGTGCCGTTCATCATTGACCGTTACTCGAAAGGCATTCTGGACGGCCTGGCGAACACGATAGCCATGTTGCGCAAAACCGCCTGAACGCACCTCGCAGGAGCGAGTCACCATCGACTCGCTCCTGCGTACACTTTTTCTTGAACTGCCCTTACCCTTCCTGTCGTCTGACCAAACAGTGATCGTGATCGCAAATTTTTGATCTCTGGCAATTATAAGCCCCAAAAAATGACCTAAAATAAAACTATCCGTGCGAAGTATTGATCGAGTCGTGCGCAATCCAGAGGAGAAGATCCATGTCTCAATACAAAAAAGTACTGGTCGCCATCGATTTAACCGAAGAAGCGCCGCAAGTCTTGAACAAAGCCAAGGCCCTGCATGAGGGCGACGACTTTGCACTGATCCTTGTCCATGTGGTTGAACCCGTCGGCTATGCTTATGGGGGCGACATCCCGATGGACCTCACTGAGTTACAGGAGCAACTTGATAAGGCGGCTAAGGACCAGTTGAGGGCGTACGGTAACGAATACGGGATCCCCGAGGATCACCAGATTGTAACCGTCGGGCGACCGGAGTCGGAGATTCACCGTCTGTGCAAGGAGCTCTCCGCCGATTTGGTCATTGTGGGCAGCCACGGACGCAAAGGGTTCCAGTTACTGCTTGGGTCAACCGCTAATGGCGTACTTCACGGCGCCACCTGTGACGTTCTGGCCGTGAGAATAGACAACCAATAGCCAGTACTCAATCACTGGCCGTTCGAATTGCCATTCATCCGAGATTCGAGCTTTCTTAGCTGGCTTTCGAGGGAAAAACTGACACTGGACGCCATTGAAAAGAAATTAAGCAGCGCCTTCAGATTACTGTCGCCTTTGCAGACAGAGTGAATGCGCTGCCACAACGCTTGATTAACCAGCTGCAGGCGCTGGTTACGTTCAACCAAACCTTTGAGTTCCCAGTCTGGCGTCTGATGATGACGCTTACCAAAATACTGCTGCAACAGGTAGTGAGAAACGCTCCGCATGATGAACTCGTCAGAGGTAGCGAACGGCAAGTGATGCACGGCCATTGGCTTGAGTTCCGACAATACCGGACACCCGCTCATGGCCATTTTCAAACCCAATAACGAACGCAGGGCTTCCTCCAGCGTTGTCTCTTTTTGATACGTTCGGCGCTCATCGGCCACTTTGACGTCAACGGGCTGGTAAGCACCCTCTTCTCGAAACGCTGCCACCACGGGCAGCATTTCTACAGCGGCTGGACAATGTTCACTATCGGACGCTTTCAGAGGACAATTAGAGCATTTGCAGTACTCCAGACGTGTCCACTGGGGCAGATCAGCCACTGCGGACGGTCTGGCTGGTCCGACCTGATCGCTGACTTTAAATTCAATTCTGCGAGCATCCTTCAGGTCGAAGGTATAGGTGATGTTCATTAAGTAGCCTGTTCTGTTAATGCCATCCAACGCTCCATGGTCTGCTCCAGGCGCGCTTCTATTTCTGCCAGTTTATCCAGTGCCGCTGTGACCTCACCAGAGGGCCGCGAGTAAAAGTCTGTCGCCGTCACTTCAGTCTGGAGTTGCGCCACGTCCTGTTCCAGAACCTCTATTTTGCCCGGCAATTGCTCAAGCTCCAGCTTTAACTTGTAACTAAGTTTTACCGGCTTTTGCGATGTGGGTTGTTTTTGGGGCTTTGCCGCTTTTCCCGCCCCCGATTTTGACGCCTTTCCGCTCGGCTTCCCTACCCGCTCCTCCGCGGGGAATCGGCCCCCCTGCCGACGCCAATCACTGTAGCCCCCTACGTAGTTTGCCACTTTGCCAGAACCATTCAGAAACAAGGTGTCCGTTACGACATTGTCGAGAAACTCCCGGTCGTGGCTGATCACCACCACCGTGCCGGCAAACTCTACCAATTGGGATTCCAAAAGCTCCAGAGTTTCGACGTCCAGGTCGTTGGTCGGCTCATCCAGCACCAGGATATTTGCAGGCTTGCTAAAGAGCTTGGCCAATAGCAATCGGGCACGCTCACCACCGGAAAACACACTGACAGGAGACCTTGCCCGCTCTGGCGAGAACAGGAATTCCTGCAGGTAGCCCAAAACGTGTTTGCTTTGGCCATTGATATCGATGAACTCCCGACCTTCTGCCAGGTTATCGAGCGCATTCAGGGATAAATCCAGCTCTGCACGCAATTGGTCGAAATAAGCCACTTCGCGATTGGTTCCCAGACGTATGCTGCCCTCAGTGGCTTCGAGTTCACCCAGCAACAGTCTGACCAGAGTGGTTTTACCGGTGCCGTTCTCGCCAATCAGACCAATTTTGTCACCGCGCATGACGGTAATGTTCAAGTCTTCAATAATTGCCTGGTCTTGACTGTAGCCAAAGCCAGCCTCAAGCGTCTCTACCACTAATTTGCCTGACCGAGCGGCATCCTCAACCGCAAATACCGCGGTACCGCCACGCTCTCTGCGCTGTTGACGCTCTTCACGCATGGCTTTGAGCGCTCTAACACGCCCCATATTCCGAGTGCGCCGAGCTTTGATACCCTGACGAATCCAGACCTCTTCCTGCTTAAGGCGCTTGTCGAACAGTGCATTTTGTCGATCTTCTTCTTCCAGCGCCTTCTCTTTAAGCTCAAGATAACGATCATAATTGGCGGCAAAACTGATCAAATGCCCACGGTCAAGCTCAACAATGCGGGTAGCCATACTCCGGATAAAGGCCCGGTCATGACTTACAAACAACAAGGCACCACGGAATTGCCCGAGCGCTTCTTCCAACCATGCGATAGCCGGCACGTCGAGGTGGTTGGTGGGCTCATCCAGCAGCAGAATGTCAGGTTCCCCGACCAGCGCTCGTGCCAGCAAAACCCGGCGCTGCCAACCTCCCGACAGGGTATCCAGGGTCTGGTCCGGGTCAATTCGATACTGCGCCAGAATCGCTGTTACCTTCTGATCAAGACGCCACCCATCCAGCGCTTCCAGACGCTCCTGAACCTTCATTAACTGTTCAAGGCTCTGTTCGTCTGCCGACTGCGATAGTGCGTGAAACTGAGAGAGTAAACTGCCCGTTTCCGGAAACGCACTGGCCACTACCTCGTAGGCAGACCGGCGGTCCTGGGCAGGCAGATTTTGTGGCAGCACGGCGAGCACGGCGCCGTCATCCAGACGAACGGTACCGCCATCCGGGGTAACCTCACCACTGACAATTTTCAGCAAGGTCGACTTGCCCTCACCATTGCGGCCCAACAGGCACACACGTTCGCCCGATTCAATCGTCAGGGATGCCTGATCCAGCAAGGGCTGTAACCCGAACGCCAGCGACAGGTTATCCAGTGTCAACAACGGCATTATTGATTCTTCCCCATTTCATCAAGTCTCACAGCGTCTCCCAGGGTCACCGGGCCGCTGCCTTCGTGTATTGCATTCATGCCAAAAATTACTCCACCAATTTGCATTCTGTAACTCCCCAGAGTTCTCAAAGGTTGCTGATCGGCCGCTTTGGAACCAGTAACGGGATCTACCGTCGTCATGACACATCGTGAACAAGGCTTGACCAAATCGAAACGAGCGGCCCCGATAGTCATGGCGGCCCATTGGTCTTCAGCCCAAGGCGCCGCGCCGCTGACGACAATATTGGGGCGGAACCGGCGCATATCGATTTTGATTTCCAGTCGCTCATTCAATTCATCAAGTGATGACTGATTAACGATCAGAAATGGGAACCCATCGGCAAACCCCACCCGGCGACGATCCTTCACCCATACCCGATCGATCGCCCGAAAGCTGTCGTTTGGCATATACACGATATCCAAAGGCTTACTGCAAAACTGGCTTAACGCTTGTGCCGGCCCATTTTTGGCGCTAATAGCACCAAGCCAGTCATCCCAGACCATCACGTTGCGAGTGTCCCGCCCAGGCTCGAGAGGAAACTCTCCGTAACCGGGCACGCCGATAAAAACGACGCTTTCTTCAATCCGGACCCGGACTTTGGCCAATTTGGGCAAGGAACGTTGAGAAATGAAGTTGCCATAATCGTCGGTAATCATCCACCGGCGATCCCCAGCTGGCCCAAACTGATCCAGCGCCAGCTGCTCGACAGCGATCCCAGGCAGTGACTTGACGGGGTAGACGTACAATGATTGAACGTGCATAAGGGACCTGGCCGGACATTCTTCCTGGGGAAGCAACATACATCTGGTTTCATTACAGCGCGTCAACAGCAAGCGCTATTGATTTTCAAGCTCGACAGTATACGCGAAAACAGACGCACTATGGGCTGGGTTTCAGATCGCAAAGCGAAAAAACCCAGTCATTAAAACCGGGCTTTAAAATTCGAAGCTGAACACCGCTCCAGCACTATTTTCATATGCCAATGATGAGAAATGAGCAGTACAATAAACCATCGCGTCGAAGGTGTTCCGGTCGATATTTGGACAATACGGACAGACAGCCAATGCTGAATGGATCCTGGGAGCGAGCCAAAGTGTCCGGACCGCGCGAAGGTCAGTCAGTAGCCCAAACAGTGTTCAATTTCCAGGAAGGAGATGACCATGAACCTCAGACCCGACCCAACATTCCACCCGACCGCAAAAATGGCTATGGAAGCCCCGGTAGAAACGCTCGCATTCACAGTGTTGTTGAGTCCGGATGGTTCTCAGCCGGATGGTTTGGCGGTAATCGACGTGGATCCCACATCAAGAACCTACGCTCAGATTGTTCACAGCCTTTTCATGCCCAACAAAGGCGACGAGTTTCACCACTTTGGCTGGAACGCTTGCTCCTCCTCCTTGTCACCGCTCAGCGGTCATGCGTTTCTTGAACGCCGCTACCTGATTATCCCCAGCATCCGTTCCAGCCGCATTTACGTGATCGATGTAAAGGAGCCGCTGGAAGCCAAAATTCACAAGATCATCGAACCCGAAGAGTTGTTCGCTAAAACCGGCTATTCGCGCCCCCACACCATACATTGCGGACCCGAGGGGATTTATGTATCGACATTAGGCGGCGGCGGCGTGGATGGGACCGATGGCCCTCCGGGCATTTTCATCATGGATTGCGAAACCTTCGATATCCTTGGCCGTTATGAAATGGACCGGGGCATTCAGGACAAGCACTACGACTTCTGGTGGAACCTGCCCCGTGACTACATGGTCAGCTCCGAGTGGGGCCTGCCGCCGCAGTTCGAGAACGGCCTGGTGGCAGAGGACCTGCTCAGCAACAAATACGGACACCACATCCATTTCTGGGACCTGCGCGCGCGCAAAAACATCCAGACCATCGATCTCGGTGCCAACCACCAGATGGCGCTGGAAATCCGGCCCGCACACGACCCCGCCAAGCAATATGGCTTTTGCGGCGTTGTGGTGGATACGACCAACCTACAGGGCGCGGTATTTACCTGGTGGCGAAATGAGGATGGCACATTCGAGGCCAAAAAAACCATTACGATCGATCCCGTCCCAACGGAGCCGGCCGATCTTCCAGACATGCTAAAGGGCTTTTCGGCAGTACCTCCGCTGATCACGGATATTGACTTGAGCCTGGACGACAAATTCCTTTATGTCTCCTGTTGGGGCCTAGGGGAAATGCATCAATACGATGTTTCCGACCCGATGCGCCCGACGCTTGCCGGTAAAGTCGACATCGGAGGTATTGTTGCCAAACACAAACACCCCAACGGCCAGGACTTTGGCTATGGTCCGCAGATGGTGGAAATCAGCCGCGACGGCAAACGCGTCTATTGGACCAACTCGCTTTACTCCACTTGGGACGATCAATTCTATCCTGGTGATCGGGGGGCGGCGATGGTTTGCGCTGACGCAGGGGAAAGTGGCGGACTGATCCTGAACAAGGATTTCTGGGTCGATTTCCCCAAAGGCTATCGAAGCCATCAGATCCGGCTGGAAGGGGGCGACTGCTCCACCGATAGCTTTTGCTATCCGAACGTTTGAGTGTTGGGTGAGTCAACAGCGGTGGCGGCACTCTGGTGGGCCGTCATCGCTTCAGGGCTCTATCACGGGGTGAGCCCAGGCATGGGATGGCCCCTGGCGGTGTCGGCTGCGCTGATGGAACGCCGATCCTCTGCGATGCCAGTGGCACTGGTTGCGCTGGCCGGTGGGCATTTTCTCGCAATGCTGGCGATTCTACTGCCGTTCTCGCTCATGACGGCTCTTGTCACGTGGGAACGGGAATTACGCATTGGCGCCGGGCTGCTGGTTTTGTCGATGGGCCTGATGCTATTGATCTACCGGCGCCATCCCCGTTTTCTCGCGCGGGTGCCACCGAGCCGACTTGCACTCTGGTCGTTCCTCGCTGCCATGGCCCATGGTGCGGGGCTGATGCTGGTGCCCATCTATCTGGGGATGGGGATGGAAATGGAGAGCGATCCCAGCATGCGTGACGCTGGCCACGAGGCGGCGAGTGCGCTGATGGGCAATAACCTTAGATTTGCGTTGCTAGTGGCTGTCGTACATACCGCTGCGATGAGCCTTGCGGGCAGCGGGCTTGCTGTCGTGACCTATGTCTGGCTTGGGCTGAGGTTTCTGTCGCGCAGCTGGTTCAATCTGGATGTGCTCTGGGCGCTGAGCCTTATCCTCGTCGGATTCATTGGCGCGGGCACCGCTTTGATTCAAACAAGGTAAGCACACAGGGCAACCCTGCCCGTAGTGGGGGCGCCGTCAGAAATCGCTCTTCCTCTCATCCTTGTCAACCCCCTGGTTCAGCGGCTTGCCGGTCTTGGTTTTTCAGGGCCCTGAAACGCAAAAAACGCCTCTAAGGGGCGTTTTTTACAGAATTTGCCTTGGCACTGTTTTTGGAGCGGGAAACGAGATTCGAACTCGCGACCCCAACCTTGGCAAGGTTGTGCTCTACCACTGAGCTATTCCCGCAATACACACTGTGCCACTGCAAACCGGCTACATTGTTACCGGCTCAACGCTTGCAAAATAAGCTTCCGGCCAACAACGGAAACGGATTATACGTAGGCCCTATGCCGGGTGCAACACCGTTTTTAACTTTCCCCGTAGGAGTCGAACCCATCACCGCCACCACCAGGAAAGCCAAGCGCTGACGCTCAAATCTTTCATCATAAAGTCCGTGGTAAAAACCAGCCCCCACTCTTCTCCGAAGAACCGTACACCGCCTTGTCGCAAATCAGACCTATCAATCCGCGACTGCACCTGCCCAAGGCAGTGAATCCAAGCACTCCGGTAGGGCTTGGCCAGGCTCACCCCCAAAAAAGGGGGCGGGGTCACGAAACACCGCTGGTAACAAAACCTGTTCGCAGGCATTCCAACCTGCACACCGTGAAACACGCCCCGACTCACCGGGGATTTATTGACCAAATCGTTTACCCTGATTCTCTAAATACTCTTGCTCTTCGATGGTTGAAATTCGCTGCAACACCTTATTGCGATGCGGAAACCGTCCAAATTGCTCAATAATAGCGCAATGATCCTTGGCTGATTGCAGAAAACTGGCCAAAAACTGCTTAGCCAAACCATCCGCTGACGCGACAAGCTGCTCATAACACTGAACACTGAGCTGTTGATCCGCGAGGCGCTCCGAGTGCTGTAGCGGCATATAATAAAACCCCCTGAAAATATAGGGTAGCGTCAGATCCGTGGATCGGTCCAAGCCTTGCCGGCATAGCGAACGGGCCAACCTGTCGCTGCTATACGCCAGAGCCCCGCCCCGATAGATGTTACGTGTGAATTGATCCAGCAAAATCAACTCTGCCAGACGCCCACCGGGCTCTTCACGCCAGTGCTCTAACCCATTCTCCGAGGCAATCAGAACCATCGAGAGAAACCGCCTGCGAACTTCCTGATCAAAGGCTCTGGTTGAACGAAACCAGCGGTTTCTATGGAAGGCATCCGGCAACCCCTGCTCATCTAGTTCGCCGAACCAGAAATCCAATATCTCTTGCCATCCGAACATAAAGACATCACCCATTTGTATAGTGGACGCAAAACCGTACATGGCTTTTTGCTCGACCCGGCCGTGCGCGGAACTTGCTAAACTGTATTAACCCCCTACTACTAAGTTCATTCTGGAGCCGGCGACACATGCCAACAAGACACAAGATCATACTGCTCGCCCACGGAAGCAGTGACCCAAAATGGTGTCATACGTTTGAAAAACTCGCAGCGCCCACTGTCAGCGCCGTTCCCGATTCCGTTGTGGCCTACATGGAGTTGAGCGAACCCTCAATGGATCAGGTGGTTGCCCAAGCCGTGGTTGATGGGTTTAAAACGTTTACTGTGTTACCGCTGTTTTTGGCAGCAGGGCGACATCTCCGCAAAGATGTACCCGCGATGATCGCAGATCTGGAGACAGCTCACGACGTGTCCATCCAGTTGGCCCCTCCGGTTGGGGAGAATCCGCAGCTGGGTCTGGCCATTCGGGATGTCGTTGAGCAAACGCTGCAGGCAAGCAACCCCTGATAGCGAAGCGGTCGCCGCTCTGCAGCCGGCCGGCATCTGATCAACCAACAGCCAGAGGGCGAGACATTATGGACAAGTCTGTTTTGATAACCGGTGGGACAGGTTTCATCGGCCAACCTCTGTGCCAGAGCCTGGCAGATCGAGGCTACCAGCTAACCGTTCTAAGTCGCCGACCGCATTCTGAAGTGCTTGCACGTTGTGGCCGGGTCACACCGATCCAGTCACTCACGGAGTTGAACGGAGCGAAAGGCTTCGGTGCAATAATCAACCTGGCTGGGGAAGGTATCGCCGATAGGCGCTGGTCCGAAGCGCGCAAACAAACCCTCAGAGACAGCCGCGTAAAATTAACCCAGCAGTTAGTGAGCGCCATCCCGTCGTTTGGCCAGCAGCCTGAGGTCTTGGTATCCGGTTCTGCGGTGGGCTTTTATGGCGACCAAGGGCGTAACCGCGTCACTGAAACCACGGCGCCGAACGATGAATTCACGAACCGCCTTTGCAATGACTGGGAAGCTGCAGCAAATGCACTTACGGACAGCGTCAGGGTTTGCCTTTCGCGAACCGGGGTAGTGGTTGGTCCCGGCGGCGGATTCCTTCAACGTATGGTTCTTCCATTCAAACTGGGCTTGGGTGGGCGCCTTGGCGATGGGCATCAGTTCATGCCCTGGGTTCACCGCGCAGACGTGGTTGCGGCCATTATATGGATGCTCGAAACCGAGAGCGCATCGGGCGCCTACAATGTTGTGAGCCCAAATCCTGTTGAAAATCGCGAGCTTACCCGCACACTTGCCTCAGTGTTGGGACGCCCGGCGATTTTCCCCGTACCGGGCTTCGTTCTGAAAGCAGCGCTTGGCGAAATGTCCCGACTGCTCTTAACTGGCCAACAGGCCGTGCCCGAGCGGCTACTCGATGCTGGTTTTAAGTTTCACTACCCCGACCTTCGCGCCGCTCTAGAGGATGCTGTTGGCTCGCCGACCGTTTAATGCGGGAACTACAATCGCACAGCGAGCAGGATGACACCCGGAACAGCCTCACAAGGCACAAGTTAATGTCACACCCTGGCCGGAGGATTCGCGACTGGGCTCACATTGACGCCAGAATCGGCGTGATAAGCTCCTTGGACTGAATTCTCCGGGAAAGGCCCACGCCGAGATGATCCGATGTTGCCAATGGCCAATGACGCTGCTGATGGTTGCGCTACTGAGCAATGGAGTCCATGCGGCTGTTAATAATGGCAAACAGAGCTACGAGACCTGCTCATTGATCACCAGCGAGTATGTCACTGTGTTACAGCTGATTTATCGGGGCTTTGACCAAGCCGCACTCACGGCCTCCTTACCGGGCCTGAGCAGCGAAGCCAAGACGCGCATGCACAGTCTCTACCAAACGGTCGAACGCGAGGGCTTACTCGAAACGTTCTCGGTCGTGAATTCGGAGTACGCCGACTGTGCGGCCAACGTCTTCAGATTGACTGGGTCCCCACCCCGCTCTGGTCGCGATGGTCATTTTTATTTTTGCGCTGGCGAGAACAAAACCCGCTACCAAATTCTGATGGCCGCGTTGGTGGGCGCTGATGCCGATCAGGTTGTTCCCCAGTTGGCGGACCAGCACAAACCCGCCGCCAGATCCCTGTTCGTTCTGTATCGGGAAAAAGGCGCACTGCCCGTATTCGACGCCTTGGCCGCGGAACTGAAGTTCTGTATAAACAACAACCTGTAACAGTTAATTTTCACAAAATGTTTGACAGCTCAAAGCGCCTTACTTATTATACGCGCCTCCTCGACGAGGCAAGCGATTAGCGCTCTGTGTCCCCTTCGTCTAGTGGCCTAGGACACCGCCCTTTCACGGCGGTAACAGGGGTTCGAACCCCCTAGGGGACGCCACTTTCTTTGCGCTCGAGAGATCACATTAAAACCGACACATCGTCGGTTTTTTTGTGTCTGGATGATAGTGCCCTCACCCTCCTGTTGTGCCCAGCTGCGGTTGAGAATGTCGTCCTGAACAGGCCTGGAGTCCACACTTAAGCTCGCTAAATTTTCTTTAATAATTTTAGACCACAGAACAGCATGGCTCGCCAAGTGCTGCTATAGTTCGGAGTGCGTCTAAAAGATTGAATTTGTGGTTTAAAACCTTGGATAAGCGGACTCTTCCCGCCAAGCAACCCTGGAAAAATAGGCTGACTGAAGTCAACGGCATGCAGACACTGTCAAAACGCTTGCAACAGTTCCGATCGGGATCACCTCTCTCATTCAGGCTGCTGGCTTATATACTGCTTTTCAGCTCTTTGTTTACTCTGGCCGCCTCAGCTATCCAGATCTATACGGATTTTCGCAAAGACGTGTCGCTGATTGATGAACGCATGTCAGTCATAGAAACCAGCTACTCCAGCAGTCTTTCCCGAAGCCTGTGGGCGCTGGACCAGAAACTGCTTCAGGTTCAGATGGAAGGCATCCTAAGCCTACCGGACATTATTCACCTAAGGCTCCGCATATTCCCTGATTCCGAGCTTGTCATGGGTGAAAAAACCAGAAATATCTCGACCAAAGAGCGTACTTTTACCCTGACTCACGAAGGTGACGCGCTCTACGATTTGGGCGAACTGACCATTACAGCCAGCATGGAAGAAATCTACAGGAACATGCGGCGGAAAGTGTTCATTATTCTTACCACGCAGTTTTTCAAGACGTTTTTTATATCCATCCTCATCGTGTGGATTTTTCAGTACTTCGTCACGCGTCACCTGTCAGCTATGGCCAGTTATGCTCGCCAGTTCTCGCTGGACAGTCTTGACCGACCCCTCAGACTGGACCGGCCCAACTCGGTCATCAATAGCCGCGACGAGCTGGCTCAGGTGACGGATGCGATAAACCAGATGCGTGAACGTTTGCACCAGGATCTGGATCGCCAGGCGCAAGACGCCGCGCAAATCAGAAAACTGTCCAAGGCCATTGAACAGAGCCCTTCATCGGTATTGATTTGTGATCGTCAGTGGCACATTGAATTCGTCAATCAAAAATTCTCCCAACTGACCGGTCATCGTGCGCAGGATATCAAAGGCAAGCACCCTGGTATGCTGACAGACGATGCGTTTTCCCAACGCGAAAACAAACAGCTTTGGCAAAATATCCGGTTACAGGTACAGCGGGTTGGGGTCTGGCAAGGTGAGGTCAACAGCACCCGCAAAAGCGGTGAACGATTTTGGGAGCAAGTGGTCGTCACGCCCATAAAGGATTCCGAAAGCAACGTCACGCACTACCTGATACTGGGTGAAGACATCAGCATCCGTAAGCGGTACGAGCAACAGTTACTGCGCCAGGCCAATTACGACATTCTCACCGGACTGCCAAATCGCATGCTGGCTCTGGACCGTCTCAAGCTGGCACTTGCCCAGGCACGACGGGAAGACACCCTGGTCGGGGTCATGTTCCTGGATCTCGACAATTTCAAGCACATCAACGACACCATGGGTCATGACGCCGGCGATAACCTGCTGATCGAGGCGGCCCGACGCATCTCAAGTTGTCTGCGTGGGACCAGCACGGTTGCTCGACTCGGTGGTGACGAATTCCTTGTGATATTGCCGGGCCTGGCCGGTCCTGAGTCAACAGAGCAGGTGGCCGACCGCATTCTTCAAACGTTCGTGCCACCGTATCTGGTGGGCGGGCAGGAAGTCTTTGTAACAACCAGTATCGGCATTGCCATTTATCCGACGGATTCTGACAACAGCGGCACCCTTCTCCAGCACGCAGACGCCGCCATGTATCAGGCCAAAAGCAAGGGTAAGAGTGCCTATGAACGCTTTGCCCCTGAAATGAAAGAGGTGTCCCACGAGCGACTGCAAATTGAATCTCGCCTTCGACGTGCACTGGAGTTAAATGAATTCGAACTTTACTATCAGCCGATCGTAGAAACCGCAACCGGCGCTTTAACTGGCGCTGAGGCATTGATTCGGTGGAATAACCCGACCATGGGCATGGTTATGCCTGACAAGTTCATTCCCTTGGCGGAAGAAACCGGACTGATTACGCCTATTGGTGAGTGGGTTATCGCAGAAGCATGCAGGGCCGCCGTGCGATGGCAGAACGTGACTGGAAGCAAACTCAGCATTGCGGTCAATGTATCACCGCGGCAATTCCGGGACCCAGGTTTTGTTGAGATCGTGATGGACGCGGTGAACCTGTCCGGCATTGACCCCAAGCAGCTGGAGCTGGAAATTACCGAGCGTCTCATCTTGGACAACACCATTGAGACGGCCGAAATACTCCGACGGCTCGACAAAGAAGGCGTTCGCCTGTCAGTAGACGACTTCGGTACGGGCTTCTCAGCGCTCAGTTACCTGAAAAGCTATCCTTTCGATACACTCAAGATCGACAAGTCCTTTATCCGGGATGTGATGCACGAAAAAGATGATGCCTCACTGGTCCGGGCCATTATTAACATGGCGCATAGCCTGGGGTTATTGGTCATTGCTGAGGGCGTAGAGGAAGAGGCGCAGACACACTTCCTGCAACAGGAAGGTTGTGACTATGCTCAAGGTTATTTCTATGCTCGCCCGGCACCGGAAAGCGAATTCGAACACTGGATTCGCACCAACCACCGCGCCAAGGTCTGACCTTCAACAACCAATAAATAGTCTCACCCATCCCTTTTGACTGCTCGCTCATGGACACTGAGGTGGATACGTGTGCAAACACGTTCCCATTGGCGGTCCTTTCGTCAACGGTTCCCGGTGGTAGCCCGTGCGGTGTGATGCCGCCGCCGTTCAAAGCAGCAACAATGTTATGAGGGTCGGCTCCATGCCGGAGTGCGGGATAAAACCGGTTAGCAACCTATGCCGGGGCACGTTGGCTGACGATACCGTACCCACCTTTGCGCTGACGCGCCGTGCCGGCAAAACAGGCCGAAAGCGAAAAACAGGTCATAGCGACCGATGAGCAACAGCCAAAGGGGCTCAATGCCCCTTTTTACTTTTCATCCTGGGTCGTTTGGCTCGCTTACCCAGATTAAGATCTTTGTCTTGCTTAACCTTTTGGCGCGGCGTTAGCCGATTGACCCGGCCCGCAAACGGGTTCTCGCTCGACTTGAACTCGAACCGAATGGGCGCACCGCGCACTTTCAGGACCCGGCGAAAGGTGTTCTCCAGGTACCGCTTGTAAGCCCCTGGCAAGGAATCCGTCTGGTTTCCGTGCACCACAATGACCGGGGGGTTGGAGCCGCCCTGGTGGGCATACCTGAGCTTAATGCGACGACCGTGAATCATCGGCGGCTGGTGCTGCGAGATGGCATCTTCCAATATCGCGGTGAGCTTGTTGGTCTGCCACTTCGCCATTGTCGATTCGTAGCACAGGGCAATCGAATCATACATCACCCCCACGCCAGAGCCGTGAAGCGCTGAGATGTAGTGCTTGTCGGCGAAATCCAGGAATTCCAGACGCCGCTTCACTTGCTCTTTCACCTTGGACCGAGCTTCCGGGTCCATACCGTCCCACTTATTGACGGCCACCACCAGAGAACGGCCAGCGTCCAGAACAAAGCCAATCAGGTGCAAATCCTGATCCACCAAACCTTCTCGTGCGTCAATCACGAGGATCACGACGTGAGAATCCTCAATGGCCTTCAGGGTCTTGATGATCGAGAATTTTTCTACTGTTTCATGAACATTCTTGCGCCTGCGCACACCCGCCGTGTCGATCAGCGTGTACTCGTGACCCTGACGTTCGTAAGGTATGTACACACTGTCGCGCGTGGTGCCGGGCATGTCGTAGACCACCACGCGGTCTTCACCCAGCATGCGATTGACCAGGGTTGACTTACCGACATTCGGACGGCCAACAATCCCGATGCGAATGCCGGGGTAACGATCTGCCCGGTCCTGCTCCATTGCCTCATCGACGGCTGGCAACAACAGTTCCAGCATCGAACGAATCCCCCGGTTGTGCGAGGCCGCAATCTGATAAACCGACTCAAAGCCAAGGCTGAAAAAATCGCTGGTGGCAATATCCGGATCCTGACCATCGGTCTTGTTGACCACCAGGTGTGCCTGCTTGCCACTACGACGCAGTTGACTGGCAATGACCTCATCACCGGAGGTGAGACCTGAACGCCCATCCACCAGAAAGAGCACAATATCGGCTTCTTCGACCGCCATCAGTGATTGCCTGGCCATTTCGGCGTCGAGCCCCTGCTCTTCACCAGTCAGCCCGCCGGTATCGATCACAATAAAACGTTGCCCGTCATAGTCCCCCTCACCGTACTTCCGGTCACGGGTCAGGCCAGGGAAATCCGCTACCAGTGCATCGCGTGAACGAGTCATCTGATTGAACAGGGTTGATTTGCCAACGTTTGGTCGTCCGACCAGGGCAATAACTGGTGTCATAGTAATCCACTACCAAGGGGGATACAGGCTGAGCATATAGCCCAGCCTGGGCTGAATATTTTCAATCGCTCGCTTCAGGTTTCAACAAGGCGAGGCGGCCACCGTTACCGTAAACGATAACGCCGTCTGACCATCGCTGCATGGGCACGCGAAGGCCTTCACCATCAAATTGGAGCTGACCCTGTAAAGCGCCGTCCTCCACGGAGAGCGCATAGAGGTAGCCTTCAAAGTCGCCAGTCAACACATAGTCCCCAGTCACCAGCGGCTGCGTCGATTGTCGCCACGAGAGTTTGTCCTGAGTCCAAAGTACTTTCCTGGTTGATCCGTCAACCGCAATAATGTCGCCATTAGACTCGGATACAAAGAGATTGCCATACGCAATTGCCGGTGCGTGGAAGCTGGAAGTACTCCGGCTCCAGATCTCCTGTCCGCTCCTGATATCCACTGCGGCCAGCTTACCCTGATAGCCGGTGACGAGGGCGGCCGTGTCCAACAGCAGCGGTTGACTGGTTACATCGACCAGTCGCTCCAGCTCAGTCCTGCCTTTAGGCTCACCCACAATGTACTGCCATAGTGGCTGACCGGTTTCCGAGGACAACCCAAACAGCTGCCCGTTGGCAAAGGATACCAGTGTTAATTCTTTACCAACCAAGGGTTTGCCGGTGGCGCGGATCGTCAGGACCGGTATCACGCCATCGTACTGCCAGCGTTTTGCCCCCGTCTCGACGTCAAATGCCAGCACCTTGCCGTCAATGGTTTGCACCACGACGATGCTGCCGTTGGATTGCGGCGCTGCAAGCACCTCATTGGGTAACTGAACATCCCAGCGAGCACCACCCTGCTCCTTGCTGTACGCCTGAAGTTGGGCGTCGCGTGTGACCAGATAGAGCTGGTCTGCATCACCCCCAATACCGGCCATAATCCGCTGATCGATTTCCTGTTGCCACTGAATGGCACCATCTTCCGGATCAACAGATACGATAACGCCATCGGCAGACACCGCATACAACATCGTCCCCAGAAGCGCAGGCTCAAGATGCAGGTATTGGCCATCATGACCATCACCGACAGACATGCTCCAGATCTGCTTGAATTCTACCGATTCAACGACTTCAGGTACTGGCGCCGGCTGTTCAAAAGGCTCATTGGTGCTACAGCCCGCAAGCAAGCCCAATAGCAAAATTGACCATAGGCTGAGTGCGACTGGTCGATTGCCAACAGGCATTAAGCATCCTCCCCGACAGCAAGATCTGACAGCTTGAGCTCTAACACACCGTTACGACCACCGAGTGTCGCCTCTCGGGCCGTGCGATAGGCCTCTTTCGCCGCTAGTTTGTCACCACTGGCGAGTAAAATATCACCTTCAAGTTCTGCATACAGGGCCGCGAAAGCCCCAGAGTCACCAGCTTCACGAAGGGTCTTGAGAGCATCCTCATGACGGCCTGCAGTCAGCTGAGTCTGGGCCAACCGACTGCGAATCACCAACTCCAGCGGAGCGCCTTTTTCCACCCGAGCATGCGCCCATTGCAACGATTCCTCGGCGGCATCAAGCTTCGACTGATCCAACAACTGCTGTTGCGCTAAAATTAAAGATCCGTATACCGCGTAAGCACTGTCTTCATAATTTTCCTGCAGATCACCGGTAATATAGGTGACCGTTTCAATGCGCTTCTCATCGCTATTCTCACTGAGCGCATTCAACAGGCTGGCAAATTGCGACGCAGCCACGCTGCGCTCTTCGGCCTGTTTTGTTTGCCACGTTTGCCAGCCAAATACGATGGCCAAAGCCGCGCCGATGCCGATCAATAGCGAGCTGCCATTATTTTTCCACCAGTTTTTTATCGCTTCGATCTGTTCTTCTTCGGTCCGCAACTCAGCCATGATGACTCCCGGTATAGTCCTGATGATGTTGGTGTTAAGACAGCCTTTTCTATCGGCTACCTAAATAGTCTGTCAGTGCAGCTGCTACCTGCGACTGCACAATATCAATTTGAGGCTGATCCGAACGCAATGGCTTCAATGCCACCGTACCCGCCTCAAGTTCATTTTCGCCGAGAATGATAGCGACTTTGGCGCCACTACGATCGGCCTTTTTCATCTGACTTTTAAAACTGCCTCCCCCACAGTGGGTTATCACAACAGCATCGGGCCGCTCATTGCGGATCGCTTCACTTAATGCCATCGCCGCAGGTACGGCCGTTTCGCCCATCGCTGTCACATAAACATCGGCATCGCCGGTGACGCTGTCTGGCACCAAATTGAGGGTTTCCAACAACAGAATCAACCGTTCCATGCCCATGGCGAAGCCCACGGCCGGCGTCGATTTACCGCCAAGCTGCTCAACAAGACCGTCGTACCGCCCGCCGGCACAGATGGTGCCCTGAGCGCCCAAACTGTCTGTGATCCACTCGAAAACCGTTTTACCGTAGTAGTCCAGGCCGCGTACAAGCCTCGGATTGACGGTATACGACACCCCGGCGACATCGAGTAATTGTCTCAGACGATCAAAGTGTGCAATGGATTCGTCATCCAGAAAATCGTCGAGTACCGGTGCATTATCCAGGATGCGCTGGGTCTCAGCGTTTTTGCTGTCCAGAATACGCAGCGGATTACTCGCCAGTCGCCGTTGGCTATCGCCATCTAACTGGTCTTTAAACTCGGTCAGATAATTGACCAGAGCCTCTTTAAAATTCCGGCGCGCCTGGGCGGTGCCAATGGAGTTGATCTCTAGGCGAGCGTGTGGCTGCAGCCCCAGTGCCGACCACAAACGGGCTGTCAGAATCAAAAGCTCTGCATCAATATCCGGACCGGTCATGCCGAAACATTCAACACCGATTTGGTGAAACTGACGATAGCGACCTTTCTGTGGTCGTTCATGTCGGAACATCGGACCTGTATACCAAAGGCGCCGGGTCTGGTTGAACAACAGGCCATGCTCTTCGGAGGCACGGACACAGCCTGCGGTCCCCTCGGGGCGGAGCGTAAGGCTATCGCCGTTACGGTCCTCAAAGGTATACATCTCTTTTTCAACGATATCGGTGACTTCGCCAATTGACCGCTTGAACAAATCGGTTAGCTCAACGATTGGCATCCGAATTTCCTGGTAGCCATAGGCCTTCAGTACTTGCCGAACGGTACGCTCGAAAAACTGCCACACCGGGGTTTGATCGGGCAGGATGTCATTCATCCCGCGAATTGCCTGAATTTTAGCCAATTTTAAACCTTCGTCTGTTCATGATTACGAAAACGCGCGCACTCTGACTCTGCATTCTGCCGGCATCCTCAAAAAGCCACCGGGCACTGACCGGATCAGGCCTCCGAGCGTGCAATAATAGAGTCTTCCTGCTCCTTACGACGTCTAATTTCTTCGCGGATCAGGCGTTCCAGATCGTCCGTCAGGTTTGTGTTGTCCAATTTCTGATTGGGACGGCCCGCAAGATAGAACAGGTTCTTGGGGCTTCCACCCGTCAGGCCAACATCTGCCTCACGAGCTTCCCCCGGGCCATTTACAATGCAGCCAATAATCGCTACATCAAGCGCCGTATTGACATCTTCGAGGCGAGCTTCGAGATCGTTCATGGTTTGAATGACATCAAAATTCTGACGCGAACAACTTGGACAAGCAATGAAGTTGATGCCCCGGCTACGCAATCGCAGGCTTTTGAGAATATCGTAGCCAACCTTGATTTCCTGCACCGGATCGGCAGCCAGTGAGACCCGGATGGTGTCACCAATCCCATCCATTAAAAGCATCCCCAAGCCGATGGAGGACTTGACCGTGCCAGAACGAAACCCGCCTGCTTCCGTAATACCCAGATGCAAAGGCTGGTCGATCTGACTCGCGATCTGGCGGTAGGCAGCGACGGTCATAAACACTTCCGACGCTTTGAGGCTTACTTTAAAGTTCTGAAAATCATGTCGGTCCAGAATGTCGATGTGCCGCATGGCGGACTCAACCAATGCGGCCGGGGTAGGCTCACCGTATTTTTTTTGGAGGTCTTTCTCGAGTGAACCCGCGTTGACCCCGATACGAATCGGGATGCCCTGATCCCGTGCGGCGGAAATGACCGCACTGACGCGATCCTCACGACCGATATTGCCTGGGTTGATACGCAGACAATCGACGCCCAATTCAGCAACCCTCAGAGCAATCTTGTGATCGAAATGAATGTCCGCCACCAACGGCACACCCACCTTGGAGCGAATCTTACCAAAAGCCTCGGCCGCATCCATTGTTGGCACGGACACCCGCACAATATCGGCACCGGCCTGTTGAAGCGCCTCGATCTGCCCAACTGTCGCATCGACATCGCAGGTATTGGTGTTGGTCATGCTCTGAACCGCGATCGGAGCATCACCCCCTACCGGGACATTGCCGACCATGATCTGCCGTGACACGCGTCTTTTAATCGGGGATTCCTGTTTCATAACTTGTCAGCCAATTCCTGAAAATGCTCAAGTGAGGACGTTAAATATCGAGTGAAAATTCAACTCGATTGTTCACCACTCGGTACGGCGACATATCCACCGTTTCGCCTGAAAATTCCACACGTTCCACCGCATCCGCCGCACCAAATACAATTCGCAGCGGTGGTTGACCAGCCACATTTATCCGGCCACCGGAGCGCCGAAGAGACGACACCAGGGTCTGGCCGTTAGCGTCGGTCACCTGAACCCAGCAATCGTTTGTAAAAGTCGCAATCAGACGAACTTGTGAATCGGCCACGCCCGTTACTTGTGAAACTTGTGGATCGATTACATTCGATGTCGTGCTGGTCTCAAGACTCGCTGTGCTACTCACCGCTGGTGCTGATGCCGATTCGCCCAAATCTGCCACGTTGGCGTCGGTTGCCTGGCTCGGCTCTTCGAGCACCGCTTGCTCAGCAGGAATGACCTCACCCTCATCTTCAGCCACGTCTTCGGCTACCGGTGCTTCATCCAATGGATCGGGTATAGGCTTGACTGCCGGCTCGTCCCCAGGCGACATCAACGCCGAAGGCTCAGGTTGTTCTGGAGATACTTGTGTGGGTTCTCTGCTCACCTTTTCCGCCGGAACTGCGGGGCTATCAGCGTCCTGGCTGAGCATCGTGTAACGCCAGGCAGCAATACCAATACCTAAAACAACCACCACCAAAAACACCGAACGGGCAATGCGCTTTTTGTGACGTTTACGGCGTTCGATATCCTGCAAGGGGTTTACTTGCTGAGCCTGCTCTCGCTCTTTACGTAATGGCTCAAGCTCATCATCCAGGTCTGCGATGACTTCATTCTGATTAAGCCCTACCAGTCCCGCGTATGTCCGCACATACCCCTTGAGGAACAACTCACTTTCGATCTGTTCGTAGTCGCCATTTTCAATGTACTGTATGACAGATGGGCGAAGATGTTGATCCTGAGCAACCTGGTTGACTGTCAGCCCCGCCGCTTCACGGGCTTTACGTAACGTCCGGCCGACGGTGCCATGATCAGGGCTTTCTGGCTTATCTTCACTCGTCATTTGAAATCAGCGCCTTATATTGTTGATATTGGTCTGACTTTGGATGTTCGTTTCTGAGCAATAGAGCAAAACTGGCCTCTTGATCTCGCTCGTTAAAATGTCGCGCAAGGCGAATTCCAGTCAGCAAACTCTCGGGCGTGTGCTGCATTTGCGCACTCCGTTGAAGCATACCCGTCAATCTCGAATAGTAGCGAGACGCTTCGCTGTAATTGCCGGCGTCCACCAGCAAGGTAGACAAAGCGAGTAGTGAGCGCGCATCCCCGCGGGTGAGCTCGACGGCACGTTGATACGCTGCGGTTGCGGCCTGGGGGTTATCCAGTTGCTCATAGGTACGACCCAGATTAAAGAACACCGAGCCGCGGTCTTCATACGCGGTATTGCTGGCCGCTTGGGCAAACTGATCCCGAGCCGCTTCGAATTTTTTCTGACCGAATAAAAAAGCACCGTAATACACCCGGCCCCGGGTATAGCCGCCATCACTCTGGATCGCCTTCTTAAACGACTGCTCCGCCAGTTCTGAATCCCCCTCACGCTGGTAAATCAGCGCCATCGCCGCAAGACCACTGGCGCTCTCGGCATCGATTTCCAGTGCGCGCTCAAGATGATTTCGGGCGCGTTCAAGATTGCCTTGCGCGATATACGCTGTCGCCAACTGAACATAGTTACGAACAGCCTTTTCTTTATCGGCTTCTTTGGAAAAGCGGCTGTCGGACGTTGTGACACAGCCCGCAAGCATAACCATTGCGAGCAAGGCTCCGAACAGACTTGGTTTTATAACATGCTTCACATCGGGTTCCTGTTTGGATCTACGGTGTCACCTGTTGAACCGCGATATATCTCTGGCTTCGTCGGGTGCGGTCTTCGAACTGACCCACCAACTGGCCGCAGGCCGCGTCAATATCATCGCCCCGCGTGGTTCGAATGGTTGCAATGTAACCGGCTTCATTCAGCACTTTCTGGAACCGTCTGGTGGCTGAGAGTTTAGGCCGGCGAAAGTCACTTTCGGGAAACGGATTAAACGGTATCAAATTGATCTTGCATGGCAAACCACGGAGAAGTTCTGCCATTTCTTGCGCGTGCTCGGGCTTGTCATTCATCCCCTCAATCACTGTGTACTCGATTGTGGCCTTCCGCTTGTCAGGTAAACGGCTCAAATAACGCTTGGTCGCCGCTAACAATTCGGCAATGGGGTACTTTTTGTTTAATGGTACCAATTGGTTACGAAGCTCATCATTGGGTGCATGCAGAGAAATTGCCAATGAAACATCAGTAACCTCACCTAGCCGGTCAATGGCCGGCACCACACCTGAAGTGCTCACGGTTACCCGACGCTTGGATATTCCGTAGGCGAGATCCTCCATCATCAGGTTCATGGCATCAACGACGTTGTCGAAGTTGAGCAATGGCTCGCCCATCCCCATCATCACCACATTGGTAATAGGTCGGTCGGGACCGGGTTCAAACGGCATAAAGGCTTTTCGTGCAACCCAAACCTGGCCAATAATTTCCGCCGCGGTAAGATTGCGATTGAAGCCCCTTTTCCCCGTTGAGCAAAAGGTACAGTCCAGACTGCATCCAATCTGTGATGACACGCAAAGCGTGCCTCGCTGGCCGTCCGGAATTAGAACGGTTTCGATGCTATTGCCGCTGTCCATCTGCATGACCCACTTTCGGGTGCCATCTTTCGATGTCTCGTCAAAAAGCACATCCGGGCCTCGGACTTCCGCTATTTCCTTAAGCTTTTCCCTGAGACTGCGACTCATATTGGTCATTTGGTCAAAGTCGTCAATCCCACGCTGATGAATCCACTGAAGCATCTGGGTGGCCCGGAATCGCTTTTCTCCCAACGACTCAAAAAATGCTTCAAGTCGGGCTTTGGGCAGCCCCAACAGGTTGGTTTTTTCAGCGGGCGACGTCATGACAGAACCTCAATAAGCAAATCAATGCCTGAAAACAGTAAAACCGGGACAGCGGCAATCCCCTGCCCGGTAACGATCCGGATCAACCGCGTGGGCAGATCTCGTTATCGTTGAAAAAATAAGCGATCTCACGCTCCGCAGACTCAGCCGAGTCAGAACCATGCACAGCATTCGCGTCAATGGATGATGCAAAATCGGCACGAATAGTGCCCGCGTCCGCTTCCTTCGGGTTTGTTGCACCCATCAAATCACGGTTTTTCAGAACCGCACCTTCACCCTCAAGCACCTGCACAACAACCGGTCCGGATGTCATAAACGCAACCAGGTCGGCAAAAAATGGACGTTCTTTGTGCTCAGCGTAAAAGCCTTCAGCTTGCTCTTGGGTCAAATGCATCATTTTGGATGCCACAATACTCAGACCCGCTTTTTCGAAGCGGCTGTAGATTTCGCCTATGACGTTTTTAGCTACGGCGTCAGGCTTAATGATCGAGAGCGTACGCTCGTTAGACATAGTTTATCTCCAGGTTAGTGGTCAGGTAAAAATTCAAGCAAGCGATTATACGCAGTCAGTGGGCAACTTCCTACCAACGTCGGGCATAGGGGTGCCAATTCAGGAGGCTGTCTGCCGAACAGACCGAAGACGCCGGACAACTTCAAGAACCTGCCTGGCGGCAAATTCCACGTCATCTGCGGTAGAGAAGCGCCCCAATGAGAAGCGAATAGACTGATGAGCCTGGGTATCACTGAGACCGATGCCCTTCAACACATAAGAGGGCGCCAACGTCGCGGAGGTACAGGCAGAACCCGAAGACACCGCCAGATCACGGAGACCCAGCATCAACGATTCAGCCTCTACTCCGTCAAAGCGAAGATTCATAATGCTTGGTACACGCTGCTCTGAGCTGCCGTTCAACGAAATGCCCGGTAGCACGCTCAGCGCCTCCAGAAAATGAGCGCGGAACGACTCCAGTCGTCTCAATTCCTCATCCAGACAATTGCCGGCGATTTCAAACGCCAGCCCCATACCCACTAATTGATGGGTCGGTAACGTTCCGGATCGCATGCCTCTCTCATGGCCACCGCCGTGTATTTGGGCGCTGACCCGCACTCGGGGGTCACGACGAACGTAGAGCGCGCCAACACCCTTCGGTCCATAGACTTTATGCCCTGACAACGACAACAGATCGACCGGCATACTGGTTACGTCAACCAGCATTTTACCGGCAGCCTGCGCAGCATCGACGTGAAAGAGAACGCCCCGGCTTCGGAGCATTGCGCCAATTTCGGCAATATTATTGATGGTGCCCAGCTCATTGTTGACCATCATCAAACTGACCAGCACGGTCTCGTCGGTCACGGCGTTCGATACTTGCTCAACTGTGATAACGCCATCAGATTGCGGTTGCAACCAGGTAACAGTGCACCCTTGGGATTCCAGCCAGAGGCAAGTGTCGAGCACGGCCTTGTGTTCAATGCTGGAGGTGACAATGTGAGGCCGGTCAAAGTTGGCAACCACACCTTTGATAGCCAAATTATCAGATTCGGTAGCACCCGATGTCCAAACCACTTCACGGGGATCACAGTGAATCAGATTCGCTACCTGTCGACGCGCCTTTTCGACTGCGGCCTCAGCCTGCCAACCGTAACCATGTGAGCGTGACGCCGGGTTACCAAACACGCCGTCCATGGTCAGGTAGTTCATCATCTCTTTCGCCACGACAGGGTCCACGGGGGCTGTCGCCGCATAATCCATATACACAGGCTTAGTCATAATATCACTGATTGTCAGGCCGGCGCCTGATCAGCCAGGCGTTCGGTATTAATGGCTTGGGAATCGTCACTCTTCTGCCGCCGGTTCTGACGTTCCGCGACAATCTGTATCTCACGTTTCTTCATCAAATCGGCCAAGCTAATGCCACTCAAAAATTGGTGGATCTCCTCACTTAAATCGGACCAGAGATGATGTGTCAGGCATTTCTCGCCATTTTGGCAGTCGCCCTTATTTTTACACCGCGTGGTATCCAGAGACTCGTTTACGGCATCGACTACTTCGGAAATAAACAACTGATCGTAGCTGCGAGCCAGGCGATAACCACCGCCCGGACCCCGAATACTGACCACCAGATTCTCTCGTCTGAGACGGGAAAATAACTGCTCAAGATACGACAGCGAGATACCTTGGCGGCTCGATATATCAGCAAGACTGACCGGCCCCTCATCCGCATGAAGCGCTAGATCAAGCATAGCGGTTACCGCATATCGGCCTTTGGTAGTCAGTCGCATATAGTAAAGCCTCGACTTGGCGAGAATTCAGACTCCATAAGAAACGAGTATGAATTGACCCACTAAATCAGTCAAGTATTCACGCTTGCGGGTCATGGTCATCACGAACGGCATCAAAGTCTTCGTCCTCCAGTGGCGGCAAGGCATCGTTCTTATACTCGGCGTTCACCTTCTGGAGTGCCTTGCAGATCGTTTCGATACGATCATCAACCGCATGCATATGATCCAGCAGACTGCGGACAGAGCGAGCAACCGGATCTGGCATATCTTCGGTTACACCATAAGCATCGAAGCCCATCTTGCGCTCCATATCACGTCGCTTGCCATCATCGCCGGGGGAACCGGCCGGGCGTTTGACAATCACCCGACCTGGAATACCGACCACGGTTGCGCCTGCAGGAACAGCCTTTGTCACCACGGAGTTGGAGCCGATTTTGGCACCTTCCCCGACCTCAAAGGGTCCGAGTATTTTTGCTCCGGCACCAACCACCACGGCGTTGCCCAGCGTTGGGTGCCGCTTGCCTTTATTCCAGCTGGTGCCGCCCAATGTTACGCCCTGATACAGAGTAACATCGTCACCGATGACGGTGGTTTCACCGATGACCACTCCCATACCATGGTCAATAAAAAAACGGCGCCCGATCTCGGCTCCCGGGTGTATTTCAATGCCGGTGAACCATCTCGCCAGCGTTGAGAGGGTTCTGGCCAACCATTTGAATCCCAGCCCCCACAGCCAATGCGAAAGCCTGTGGAACAGCAACGCATGCAAACCCGGATAATTGGTCAACACTTCAAACGTGTTGCGGGCGGCAGGATCACGGTGAAAAACACTGTTAACGTCTTCTTTAAGGCGATCAAACATTATGGTCCTGCCTCTGTTCAGGCTGACTCACAGACTCATCCTCCGAGCTTTCACCGATACTGTTATTGCCGGCTGCTTTCTGCATGGCGGTTAATACGCCACGCAATATATTGATTTCCATTTGGTCCAACTGTGCACGCTGAAAAAGCCGCCGTAGGCGAGTCATCAACTGCCTGGGGTTATCACGACGATGGAACTCAATGTCCACGAGCACCTTCTCCAGATGCACAAAAAAACCTTCAACGTCCTTGACCGGGGCGAGCGACACATCCCAGCCGGGGTCCCCCGGTGACAGCATTGGTTGCAACTGGGCTTTGCCTTTGCCCGCCTCAAGACCACGGAGGTAGTGCATACGCAATTCATACGTCACCACTTGCACCGCCATTGCCAGGTTCAACGAGCTATAGTCCTCGTTGGAGGGAATATGGATATGGAAGTGGCAGCGCTGAAGTTCATCATTGCTGAGGCCGTGATTTTCACGACCAAACACCAGTGCTACCGGCCCCTGAGTAGCATGCTGTGCGGCTTTGTCTGCTGCATCTGGTGGCGCGATCACCGGCCAGGGAACTTTGCGCCCTCGGGCACTGGTCCCCATGACCAGAACGCAATCGTCGATCGCTTCTGCCAGTGACCCAACCACTTGCGCCCGGTCCAGGACATCCGACGCGCCAGCGGAGCGTGCATAGGACGTCTCGTCGGGAAACGAAACCGGATTCACTAACCACAGATTGAACAAGCCCATGTTTTTCATTGCGCGGGCGACTGCGCCAATATTTCCGGAGTGCGATGTTTCTACCAGGACAATTCGCAAGTTATCGTAATGAGATGTGGTGTGCCCAGAAGGCATTGCCGGTTTATACATATCGGAGTGTACTCTAAAGACCAGTCAGTGGGCGTCACAGGATACCAGAAGCAAGAACCCGGTCCGAGTCCAGAGCGTTAGCGGGCGCCAATATTCTGAGCATATGACACATCCGTGCTATTGCGCATCCAAAAAACGTATAAGCCAAAACCTCATTTTGATATGATACGCGGCCTTCACACAGCCAGGTGACGAATAGTCTGATGCAACCAGCAATTAAAATGGCTCTACGCGTCGCGCGTCAGGGTTCCGACTTTCTGAAAGCCCATTTCGAGCGACAGGAATTATCAGAGCGGGATCAACAGGACCTGCACAATCAACTCGACCGGGTTGAGCACTCCCTGTACGAAAATTTTTCTGAACAGCTTCAGAAAGCGTATAAAGACCACGTCATCGCCCCCATGGGTGAAGCTGATGCCGGGGAGCACGATAAAACATGGCATATATTTCCGCTTTTGGGCCGAGATAATTTTCTTCGCGGTATACCCGAGTTTGCCCTTGCGCTGATTCAGAAGAAAAACAATCGTGCCGAGCACCTGTTATTGGTTAACCCGATCACTGGCGAAGAGTACTCTTCCAGCCGTGGTCACGGTGCTGGCCTCAATAGCCGCCGTGTTCGCGCCGGCTCCGTCAAGCATGCGAGTGAAGCCGCAGTGGTAACCAACTTACTGGACCAGGCTCGCAATACGGACGACCCACTTATTTGGGGAGAGCTGGCCGCAACACTGGCGCAGCAAACCAGCTCCATTCGCACAACAGGCTGCGCTGCCCTCGATATTGCCCGGGTGGCTGCCGGTCACCTGGACGCAGCAGTGATTTTCCGTCCGCAAGCGGCGGACATCACCATAGGGTTGATAATCGCCAACGAGTCTGGCTCATTGACGGGTGATTTTTCGGGTAACCCTTCAACCGCCCAGAGTCGGCAACTGGTCGTTGCCAACCCCAAGTTGTTCAAAGAAGTCCTCAAAGTGCTCCACCCTTTCCGGAGCCGCCTGCCAAAGTAGACCCACTGACCTTCATCGATTGCTCCTACTTCGGTGAAACCATAAAAAAAGCCGCGTGACTCAAGTCATCGCGGCTTTTTTTATGGTTCTTCGTACTTTTCCGGGAAGCGCTGCCGTGTTCAGCGACGGCACCGAGCCCTGCAGTCAAACGGTTCTTCGTAGCCAACGCTTCAGGCTCTGAGGCCTCGAGGACCCAGGAGGCCAGGCTCAGGGCCCGCTGAGAAGCTGAAGCATCGGCTACATTATTGCGCGAGCTGTTCGATCACAACGTGAAACGTCTGCGCTGCCGCACCAATCCACAATGAACCTTTGTGCGAGACACCCCCCGAGTGACACCGGGTCTGCCATTACATCCTGTTCAGCCACTCTGGCGGCTGTTCGTCCTTCTCCGCACCTTCGACACCTTCCTTGGGCGGAATGATCAGGTCTTCGCGACTGACGCCGAACGCAATCAGTAAGCTGGCGGCCACATAGATTGACGAGTAGGTACCAACGACGACGCCAATGATCAACGCGATGGCGAAATTATTGATGGCTTCGCCACCCAGGAAATAAAGCGCGATCAACACGACCAAGGTTGTGCCAGACGTGTTCAAGGTACGACTGATGGTTTGATGGATCGACTCATTGATGACGTGCTCGGAGTCCCCCACCCGCATTTTTCGGAAATTCTCCCGAATGCGATCCGCAACCACGATGGTATCGTTCAAAGAGTAACCAATGACGGCCAGCAATGCCGCCAACACACTCAGATCAAACGTCCACTGGAACACCGCAAACACCCCGAGAATGATGATCACGTCGTGCGCCAACGGCAGCACCGAAGCAATGCCAAACTTGAACTGAAAGCGCATGCCGACGTAAATCAGCACAACGGCAAGCGCCAGCAGGAGCCCCAACCCGCTGTCTTCCTTCAATTCATCACCTACTTGTGACCCAACGAAGGCCGAACTAACCAACTCAAGCTCATCGCCCGTTGCCCGTAAGTCTTTGGTCACCCGCCCGGCCAATTCATCGTCAAAGGCATCGGAGAGACGCACCAATACAGAACTTTCGTCACCGAAGTTCTGAACCACGAAGTTTACGTAGCCAGCGTCTGTCAGAGTGTTACGGATACTATTCAGATCCGGCGCCTGCTGGTAGTCCAGTTCAACCGAAGCGCCGCCTGTGAAGTCTAGACCCAGGTTCAAACCCCTCACACCGAGTGCGATGACCGAACCAATGACCAGCAATATCGACATGATAGCCGCGGCTTTGCGAATCCCCATGAAATCAATGGGCTTTTTATCGACATCAGACATTAGCCAGTTTCCCCCCGATGGACAGCTTTTGGACTTTCCGGCCGCCGTAGGTCGCGTTCACAATACCCCGGCTAACCACCAGCGCAGAGAACATCGACGTCAAGATACCGATGCACAGCGTGATCGCGAAGCCCTTGACCGGGCCTGAGCCCATGGCAAACAGAATCACGGCCACCAGCAACGTGGTGATGTTGGCATCTACAATGGAGACAAACGCCCGCGAATAACCTGCGTTGATAGCAGACTGGGGCGGCATTCCCGACCTCAGTTCCTCTTTGATCCGCTCGAAAATCAGCACGTTGGCATCAACCGCCATACCAACGGTCAGAACGATACCGGCAATGCCGGGCAAGGTCAGTGTGGCCGATAGAATCGACATGCAGGCCAGCAGCAGCATCAGATTGATAGTCAGTGCCACGTTGGCGACTACGCCGAAACCGCGGTAGTAAACCAACATGTACGCCAGCACCAGCACAAAGCCAAGCGTAACCGACATGAAACCCGCGTCGATATTCTTTTGGCCAAGGCTCGGGCCAATGGTCCGCTCCTCAACAAAGTACATTGGTGCTGCCAGGGAACCGGCTCTCAGCAACAACGCCAGCTCCGATGCTTCGTTGATGGAGTCCAGCCCGGTAATCCGGAAGCTGGCGCCCAGCGCTGACTGAATCGTCGCCAAGCTGATGATGCTGCGCTCTTCTACCCGTTTGTCAACGGTTTCGACGACGCCATCCACCCTGCGCTCTTCGGTCTCGGTACGGAATTCAATAAAAATGACCGCCATCCTGCGCTTGATCGCGTCACGGGTAGCGCGGTTCATCATATCTCCACCCGGGCCATCCATGGTGATATTGACCTGAGGCTGGCTGTTTTCATCGAATGCCTGCTGGGCATTCGCAACGTTGTTGCCCGTTACAATAACCTCTCGTTCCAGTCGCGCCGTCCGATTGGGGTCATTGCGGAAAGGCAGCACCTCAGTCGCACCGGAGGGCGCGTCTTGTCTTGCCTCCAGCCGGAATTCAAGATTGGCAGTAGCACCGAGCACCCGTTTGGCCTGTGCCGTGTCCTGCACGCCAGGCAGTTCAACCACGATGCGGGCTCTGCCTTGGCGCTGAACAATGGGCTCGGCCACGCCGAGTTCATTGACCCGATTGCGAATCGTGGTCAGGTTTTGCTCGACCGCGTAGTCTTCGATCTGCCGTATTTCCTTTTCAGCGAGCGAAAGCACGAGTTCATACTCGCTCTCATCGCCGCGTCGCTCATCAAGCAGGAATTCGTTGTACTGCCGCTTGACCAGCTCAAAGGCCTCCGTCCTTGACGACTCGTCCCGGAATGTCAGTACGATGTCACGATTGTCGCCGACGTCGCCGCCGCGATACCGAATGCGCTCATCCCGCAACTCACGCTTTATCTCGCTGGAGTAGGCATCAAGACGCTGCGCCAATGCGCTGTCCATATCGACTTCCAGCAGGAAATGGACCCCGCCCCGCAAGTCCAGCCCCAACTTCATCGGCCCTGCGCCAATGCTGCGAAGCCAGTCCGGCGTAGACGGGGCCATATTCAGAGCCACCAGGTAGTCTTCCCCCAGTGCGGCCTGCACGATCGGCCGGGCTTTCAGCTGTGCTTCCGGGCCGGTCACGCGAACCAGACCATTTCGGTCCTGCAGACTGGCAGACTTCACGTCTATGCCAGCGTCTTTCACGCTTGAAACAGCTCGTTCCAACGCGCGCTCATCAATCGTGGTGCTACTTCGGGCACCGGTTATCTGAACGGCAAAATCGTCCGGATACAGGTTGGGTAATGCATAGACAAACCCGATCACCACCACTGCCAGGATGACCAGATTCTTCCAGAGAGGATATTTATTCAGCATGCGGTGCCTTTTTAAGCAACAGTCCGATTGTCAGGTGGAAACGTCGATCAGATATCTTTCAGCGTGCCTTTTGGCAGCGCCGCCGCAACAGCGACTTTCTGAACCTTGACTTCAACATTTTCGGCAATTTCAACAACAAGGAAGTCGTCAGTCACTTTGGTGATCTTGCCGGCAACGCCGCCCGAAGTGACAATTTCATCGCCCTTGTCCAATCCGGACATCAGCGCCTTATGTTCTTTCGCACGCTTTGACTGGGGACGCCAGATCAGTAGGTAGAAAATCAGGATAAAGCCGGCAAAGAAGATGACCTGGCCGATGACGCTCATGCCCTGCCCTGCAGGATCCTGAGCAAAGGCAAGACCTGGTACCAATGCTAACAAAGCAACAAAAAGGGTTTGTACAGCTTTCATGTGTATTCTCCGTTGGACGTTTGAAATTCGTTGGACGACACCCGGGCGAGGGGGCAGTTTCTATGACTCACATCGGAGGCACAGACTCGCCACGCCGGGCGTAGAACGCGTCAATAAAGTCGCACAATGTACCTGCTTCAATGGCCCCACGCAATCCGGTCATCAGGTTCTGGTAATACCGTAAGTTGTGAATGGTGTTCAACTGAGAACCCAGCATTTCTCCGCACTTATCCAGATGATGGAGATAACTTCTGGAAAAATTCTTACAGGTGTAGCAATCACACAAATCGTCCAGCGGTGCCGTATCGTGACGATGACGTGCGTTACGAATCTTCACGACACCGGTGGCGGTGAACAGATAACCGTTGCGGGCATTGCGCGTTGGCATGACACAGTCAAACATGTCGACACCCCGGCGAACCGCTTCAACAATGTCTTCAGGTTTGCCCACGCCCATCAGGTAGCGGGGTTTATCTGCCGGCATCTTGGCTGGCAAGTCGTTAAGAATCTTGATCATTTCTTCTTTCGGTTCACCTACCGAGAGCCCTCCGATGGCGTAGCCATCAAAACCAATCTCGGTCAACCCGGCCAGGGACTGCTCGCGAAGCCCAGGGTACATGCCGCCCTGTACGATCCCAAACAACGCCGCCGGGTTGTCACCATGAGCAACCTTGCTTCGCCTGGCCCAACGCAGAGACAGCTCCATTGATTCGCTGGCCTGATTCTGGGTAGCGGGGTATGGTGTACACTCGTCAAAAATCATGACAATGTCCGACCCCAGATCGCGCTGGACCTGCATGGCGATCTCCGGTGATAACTCCACCGGTGAACCGTCAATAGGCGACCGGAAAGTAACCCCCGCTTCGGTTATTTTACGCATCTCACCGAGGCTGAAAACCTGAAAACCACCGGAGTCGGTCAGAATTGGCCCGGACCATTGAGTGAAGTCATGCAAATCCCCGTGCGCCTTGATCACCTCGGTGCCGGGCCGGAGCATCAGATGGAAGGTATTGCCCAGGATGATCTCCGCGCCAATGGCTTCGATGTCACGGGGCAACATGCCTTTGACCGTGCCATAGGTGCCGACCGGCATGAAGGCGGGCGTCTCGACCTGGCCTCTCGGAAACGACAAACGGCCGCGCCGGGCTTTACCGTCTTCACCCAGCTTTTCGAAAGACATATAACAGCCGTTACTCACTGCGATTCTCCTGCTTCATTATTACGAGTAGTCAGGGCTCCCCTGCTTGGCACCTGCCCTGATATAAACATGGCATCACCGTAACTGAAAAACCGATAGCGTTCGCGAATGGCAGCGTCGTACGCCGCCATCACATTCGCCTGACCGGCGAATGCACTGACCAGCATGATCAATGTTGATTCCGGCAGGTGAAAATTGGTCACCATGGCATCGACACACTGGAACTGATAACCGGGGAAAATAAAAATATCCGTCTCACCGCGAAATGGCGCCAGCTTGCCACCAACGGACGCCGACTCAAGCGAACGGACCGACGTTGTCCCGACAGCCACCACTCGACCGCCCCGAGCCCGCGTTCGTGCCACGGCAGCGACGGTCGCCTCCGGCACATGGGCAATTTCGCTGTGCATGACGTGGTCTTCGACGCGATCGACCCGCACCGACTGAAACGTGCCGGCACCCACGTGAAGCGTCACATAGGCGCTTTCCACTCCATTATCCGATAACTCGGACAACAGCGCCTGATCGAAGTGTAGCCCAGCCGTGGGCGCCGCAACGGCGCCAGATTCACGAGCGTATACGGTCTGGTAACGTTCACGATCGGCAAGCTCATCCGGACGGTCAACGTAGGGCGGCAGTGGCATGTGCCCAATGCGTTCAAGCAACTCGAGGATCGGTTCCCCTGACTCGCACAAGAGCTCAAACAACGCCTCCTGACGCCCTGCCATTGTCAGTACGGACTGATCTTCCAGAATGATTCGCTGCCCTGGCTTGGGTGATTTGGACGATCGTACATGGGCCAGTACCGAGCACTCACCGGTCACTCGCTCAACCAGGATTTCCACCTGACCGCCAGTTTCCTTACGCCCAAAGAGTCGGGCCGGTATCACCCGGGTATTGTTAAACACCAACAGATCGCCGGGCGCCAGAAACCGGGTCAGCTCGCGAAATTGGTGATGGGATATGTGTCCGGATGCACCGTCGAGTGCCAGCAGACGTGAGGCGCTTCGCTCTGCCAAAGGATAACGGGCAATCAGTTCATCCGGCAGGTCAAAATGAAAATCCGAGACGTTCATCGAGAGGGCTGTTCGCTGATACCGCTGTTGTGCGGCCAATAATTGGTGCCGAGGGTCGGACTCGAACCGACACGCAGTTGCCTGCACGAGATTTTGAATCTCGCGTGTCTACCAGTTTCACCACCCCGGCATCGGAGAGTGGGGGCGATTATACTGAGGTTACCGATGAAAGCAACCGTCCAGGGCCCGGTTTTTTATGATTAAAGCTGATCAAACAACGACAAACGTGAAACTTGGGCAAAAGACAACTGAGCGGCTTCCAAAACAAAGCTTTCAAAGCTCAGACGACTGACGGCCTCGGCATAATCCAGATCACGCAGTTCGGAACGAATATCCTGGGCGTAAAGTGACGAATCTTCCAGAAAAGCCCGAGTTGACTCGAGTGCGTTCAGTCGCCCCCCGATGGCCGTCTGGGTTTTGAGCTGGCTCTCACTGGCGTTATCGAGATTGATCAAGGAATTGGCGATTAAATTGTCGAAGGCCGTCTGGCCGCTCGCAACGTTAGCGCTGGTGACCCCCGCGGCAAGGTCCAGATCCTGGAACTTCGCGCCATTGACGACCATCTGGCCGCCCGGTGTGCCGCCGTCGGTCGCCTGGAACACCAGATCACCGGCCAGCGACGTGATATTGAGGTCAGCACCACCCAATTCAGCTGAGATCTTTTCCAATGCCGGATCTGTGCTGGCATTGATGGCATCGCGCAGGTCCGACAGGTTGGTCAAACCGGTAAAAGTGACGCCATTGATCGTCAACGTATCATCGGCCTGAGGAGAGAAACTGGCCGCTGGTAACGTTGCCACGGCGGGCGTTTTGGACTGGTTCTCCAAACCATAGATGAGCTTCTCGACCGTGCCGAACACGGATTGTTTTTCGGCTGTCTGAATCAGAAAGCGGTCGCCGGCCTGGGCACCGGTGACTTCAAACTGAATTCCGGCGACCTCGATGCTAGCGCCATCCTGATAGGGTCCGGTCGCAATAGGGGTATACCCCACCGCTGCAGGATCATCTGACCGGAAGCGCAATTCATATTCCAGGCCTCCGGCACCGTCATCATTTACATCCACTACAAGATCGTCATTATTGGCAGAGTAGAACTGGTTATAGATATCCTGATCCAGCACCATACCTGTACTGATTCTGGCGCCGGACGTATTCCCCGTGCTGGCCGCAGCAAAAAAAGTTGGCTCGCTGGCAGGAACATCCATGAACAAACCCTTGCCCGGGTCACTGATCGCAATCTTGACACCGGAATCCACTTCGAGGGAGCGATGCCCCTCATCACCTTGATAAACCCAGTCACCGGAAATATTTTGTCCGAATGCCGGGGTGCCGCCTTTGAACCCACTGAAAATGTACTCACCCGACGCATCCCGGGTATTGCCGAGAGAGGCCAGTTGATCCAGCCGCTGCCTCATTTCAGCCGCCACCGATTTGCGATCGGCAGAGGACAACGAACCGTTGCCCGCCTGAACCGTCAGTTCGCGAACCCGCTGAATGACATCGTTAATATCCGCTAAGGTGCTCTCTTCCTGCTCGAGCCGACTCTCGGCAAGATTGACGTTACTTTGATACTGCTTGATCTGCGAGACTTCCTGGTCAAGTTTCAGAATCCTGGCGGCCGCGACCGGATCGTCAGCGGGGTTGAGCACCCGCTTGCCAGAAGATAATTGCTGCTGAGTCCTCTGAATGCCAGCGTTTAGTTCCTGCAGCCGGTTAATACCGCCCTGGAAAACCTGTTGCGATGAAATACGAACCATGGCCGTTTACCTCAACCTAGCGAAAGGTGCTCAGGAGCGTGTCGAATAGATCCTGAGCCACGCTCATGACCTGTGCGGAGGCGTTGTAAGCCGCCTGATACTGGATCAACCTGCCAGCCTCCTCGTCCAGATTGACACCGGACATGGACTCTCGCTGGTTGGTCGACTGCTCCAATAATGCGGCCCCGGCATCCAGGTCCAGTTGGCTCTGGCGGGTGCTCACCCCGACCTGTTCCACCAAGCCGCCGTAGGCTTCCGTAAAGCTTTGATTTCCGCCGTTCATCGTGTTGGCGGTTGCCAGCCCGCTCAGAAACTGAGCATTACGGTTGTCTGAAATACCATCAGCGTTATAGTTGATCAAAAAAACATCATTAGCCTGGGGGTTGCCGTTGACGGTGAATTGAAAACCCCGGTAATTGTCATCCCTGGGATCCTCCGAGAACAGCTTGTTCGATATCCCAGCCTGAAAGCTTTGCCCGCTCACCGGCGGCGTCAACGGTTGTGGGTTGGTTGGGTCGGTGGCGTCCAGAATCTCGTACTGGGTATCACTGATAAAACGCACCATCAACGGCGGTGACAACTCGCCACGGGTATTGAATGCCGGCAGCGGCACATTGGTCAAAGGGTTTCTCACGTCCAGCATGATGCCTTGGGATATCTCCCCGTCACCTGCGTTGCCATCGCCAGCCTCGGCCTTGATCGGGCTGGCGAGTGCGATGTCTTCCTCGCGCTCAACCTGGAGCTCTATGTTGGTGGCCCCCGATCGTGTTGGCCGAATCAGAAAACTGTCGCCTTCATTGAACGTGCCGGACTCGATCCGAACGTTGAACCCCGGCATGGTAATTTCGGCCGGAAGCGGCGAAGGCACCGGGCCCTGGCGCACAATCTCACCGCTTGCCCGATCCACCAGTTCATAGTTTTGCCCAGTATTCCCGGTAATCTGCAGTCTGAACGAACCGCCGATGAGCGCCGAGCTGTCTGTAATTTCAACCGCGACCACACCGTCCTTGGGTTGCTGATTGCCCGCATTGGCGGTCACCCGGCCAAGTTGTGCACTGACGCTGTTTATATCCGTAAAAAACAGGCCACCCAGATCACCCTCCAGATCCATACCAATCTGATGCTGATGGTTAATCTGATCGGATAGTGCTATGGCAATGCGCCCCAACTCATCGAATGCCGGGTCCAATGCGTCAGAGAGAAAGCTGCGAAGCCCTCCGAGTTTGCCGCCGACGACCTGTTCGGTGACGTCGCGGATTCGACCGCCCGTTTCGAGATTGAACTGCAGGGCGGTGGGATCTTCGTCACTACGCTGGGTGGATAATCGGGACGCCTCCCCTCCCACTACCAGTGCCTGGCCATTGCTCATCAACACATTGACCTGGCCACCCTCACTGGGGACAACCCGGACTTTCATAAGCTCCGACAGCTCCCGAAGCTTTTCATCCCGCTTATCGAGCAGATCGTTTGGCTCTTGCCCCTGGGCGAGCCCTGGAGATTCTGAGATCGCCAGATTCAACTCGGCAATGCTTGAGAGTAGCGCGTTAACGTCCGAGGTATTGGCCTCAATCTGTGCGTTCACCGATTGACGTTGCTGAACAAATTCTGAGTACAAAGACTGGAACCGATTGACCACGCCCTGGGCCTCGCTGAGCACCAGTTGGCGCTGGGGTAATGCCGCAGGATCCTCTGCCGCACTTTGAATGCTGGCAAAAAAATTGTTCAGTGCATCGTTCAGTCCGGTACGCTCGCCACCGAGCAGGTTGTCCAGACGGGTCAGTTCACGCTGCAGGGTGTCCTGCTCGTTAAACAGCGACGAATCCGTGCGCACTTGCTCGGTGATAAATTCATTGGCGAGCCGCCGGATATCGGTAATAGTAACGCCCGAGCCAATGGTACCCGCCCCGGTTTGGCGGCCGGGCTGGGTTTCGAAAACCACTTCCTGGCGGCTATAGCCTGGCGTATTGGCATTGGTAATGTTGTTACCGGTGGTATTGAGGGCCGACTGATGACTCAAAACCCCTGTCAGGCCGATATTGATGAGACCCGCCATAGCCGTTTACTCCCCAGAACCCTGGTTCAGTGAAAGAGAAGAATCTGTGCCGTTTTCAAACGCCTCACCGGCCAGGATGTGTCGAATTTTCGCGCCATACTCGGGATCTGTCGCGTACCCGGCGGCCTGCAACTCATCGGCAAAACGCGCTGGATCATCAGCTGATGCCAGTACGTCCCGATACCGGGGGTTACTTTCAAGAAACGCGACGTAATCCCGGAAACTGGCCTCAAAGCTGGGGTAAGCCCGGAAGGCCGCGCGCTCACTCATGGCGACACCCTCTCGATACTCGGTTGTTGCGATGTCCACAGACTCACCCTGCCAACGGCTATCCGACTTGATGCCAAACAGGTTAAAGCTGGGCGCGCCCTCACGGCTCTCGATCATGTGTTTGCCCCAGCCAGTCTCGAGCGCAGCCTGGGCCACCATAAGGCGAGGATTCAGGCCGCTCTCATCGGCAATACGTTCAGCCACCGGTAGCAGTTGCCGAACAAACGCTGCGGGGGACTCAAACCGAACTGGTAGGTCGGCGCCGGCAGGTTCGGCTGCCGGAGATTGCATGACGCCAGCTTCAATCACCTGGTTAACCTGGCGTAGTTGCTCCGGTAACTTTGGTGACAGGCTAGGCAGGCTGCGATCGTAATCGGCCAATTGGGCGCGATGCCCAGTTAGCTTCTCACCGGTTTCCGACATGCCGGGAATCTGACGACTGAGCTGTCGCACCAACGCTTCTGATAGCCCCAGACCTCGCTGCTGAGACATACTCAAGCTCAGTTGGCTATCAAACATATCCTGATAGAATTCCGACTGACTGCTGTTCAGGTAGTTACCCTCAGCCAACACTTTATTGGCCGCGCGCATGGACTTCAGCATTTCCGAGACGAACAAGCTTTCGAACTGTTTGGCCACTTGCTCCAGTGCCGATTTTTCATCCGTCCGCGCCTGAGCTTTCAGCGCGTTGAGACCGCTGAATTCGGTATAGACCTGGGCTTGCTGAAGACGGCTGTCCTGCATCACTTCACCTATATCACAATCAGCTCGGCGCGCAGTGCGCCGGCCTGTTTGAGCGCTTCCAGCACCGCCATGACATCACCGGGGGCGGCCCCTACCTGATTCACAGCCTGCACAATTTCATTGAGAGTAACGGCAGGCCCGAACTGGAACATTCTTGCCGGCTCTTCCGTCACGGCAATTTGACTATTCGGCGTCACCACGGTGCCCCCATCGGTAAAGGGATTCGGTTGACTGACATCCAGATTTTCCTGAATGGTCACCGTCAAGTTGCCGTGGGTCACCGCGGCCGGGCTGACCCTGACGTTCTGACCGACGACAATGGTACCGGTGCGACTGTTAATGACGACTTTGGCGGCGTCCTCGGCGGGGTTGACGTCCAGGTTCTCAAGAATCGAAAGAAAGCTCACCCGCTGTGAGGGATCACGAGGTGCTTTGACGGAGACCGACGTCGCATCATGCGCGTAAGCCATTCCTGCTCCGAGCGTTTCATTAATCACCTCAACCACACGGCGAGCGGTCGTAAAGTCAGGACGCAACAGATTAAAGGTAATGGTATCGCCCTGGGCGAACGGAGATATCACCTCCCGCTCAATGGTCGCGCCATTGGGAATACGTCCTACGCTGGGCACATTGACGGTGATTTTCGAGCCATCGGCACCGGCGGCACCGAATCCACCCACGACAAGACTGCCCTGAGCCATCGCGTAAATCTTGCCATCGGCCCCCTTCAAAGGAGCCATAAGAAGGCTGCCGCCGCGAAGGCTGTCGGCATTTCCGATTGACGAGACAGTGATATCCAAATCCTGTCCTGGCTTGGCAAACGGGGGTAAGCTGGCGTGAACTGTCACCGCCGCCACGTTGGCCAGATTGGGGTTGGTGCCTTCCGGGATGGTGACGCCAAATTTGGTCATCATGTTGCGAAAGGTCTGATTGGTAAACGGTGATTTGTCCCCGGTACCATCAAGCCCGACCACCAGTCCGTAACCTACGAGCTGGTTGGAACGCACACCTTTCACGCGCGCCATGTCTTTCAGACGATCCGCCAGCACCGGCGCTGACAGCAACACCAATACCAGCGCTGCAACACACCCGCGACGCAAATTCATAGCGGCCACCATTCACTGTTGAAGAACCGGGCCAGCCAGCCCATCTGGTTCGCTTGATCGAAGTCACCCGTGCCGCCGTAAGAAATCCGGGCATCGGCAATGCGCGTGGACGCAATGGTGTTATTGGGGGTAATGTCTTCTGGCCGTACCATCCCGGTCAGGCGGATGTATTCGTCGCCCGTGGTCAGTGACAACCATTTTTCACCTCGAATCCGCAACACACCGTTGGGCAGCACTTCGGTCACCGTCACGGTGATGCTGCCGGCCAGACTATTGCTTTGATCTGCTTCCGCCTGACCCTCAAAATCCCGCTCCAGGCTGAGATCAGTACCCAGATTCAAACCCGTGCGGCCCAAAATGCTGCCATCACTAAAGGAGATGTCATTGTCCTTGGTGATGCTGCTGCCGGCATTTTTGCTGGCCTGGGTAGACTCCTGCAGCGTCACCATCAGGACATCCCCCACGTTGAGCGCAATGGTATCGCCGTACAGATTGTAGTTACGGCTGCTTTGATAGATCGAGCCGGAACTGGCATCTCGCTGCATCATGGCTTGCGCCCTGACCGGCGCGTACGCCGGATCGTCAGGCATGGCCCGCGGACGGCTGACGGCGGTGCAACCCTGCAGCAGCATCAACACCGCTGTTACACCAATCACCCATGCTGACTGTCTGCGCAAGCCTGCCATCGCCATCACCCTCATTCTGTTCGCGCTGCGCCCAGATCAACCAATGTTATTGGTGATGAACTGCAGCATTTGATCGGTTGCCGAAACGACCTTGGAATTCATTTCGTAGGCCCGCTGGGTCGTAATCATGTTGACCAGCTCTTCGACCACTTGAACGTTGGAGGCCTCAGTGGCGCCCTGCTCGACGGTACCTAGACCGGCAATACCGGGCTCGCCCTCGGTGGGGTCACCGCTGGCATTGGTCTCGCGGTACAGATTGTTACCCATCGCCTGCAAGCCTTGCGGATTAACAAAATCCACCAGCGTGATGTTACCGAGGTTGACCGGTGCAGCCTGGTTGTTGACCACCGCTGACACCGTACCGTCTTTGCCGATCGTCACCGTGGTGGCGTTCTCTGGCACATTAATGTTCGGCTCCAGCAGATAGCCATCCGGGTTCACAACATCGCCGTCCGAGTTCAGTTGAAACTGACCATCCCGGGTATAGGCGATCTCGCCGTCCGGCAATGACACCTGGAAAAAGCCGCGACCATTCACCGCCATATCCAAGGGCTGATCCGTTACCTGCAAGTTGCCCTGCGAGAATTGCTTGGCGGTTCCCACCACCCGGACACCGGTACCAAGCTGCAGGCCTGACGGTAACTCGGAGTTTTCGGTCGATAGCCCACCCGGTTGCCGTTTTACCTGGTACAGCAGGTCCTGAAACACCGCCCGATCTCGCTTGAAGCCGGTGGTATTGACGTTAGCCAGGTTGTTGGAAATGGTGGTCATGTTGGTGTCTTGAGCACTCAACCCGGTTTTGCTGACCCACAATGCTGGATGCATATCCTTACTCCTCGTTGAACCCCGTTGGCGGCGAAATTTTGCCGCTTTCAGCCAAAAGGCTCCGGTTTTCGTGTCTTATTAGAGATTCTGCAACAGCCGTGCCGTAACCTCGGAATTCTCGTCCGCCGTCTGCATGATTTTCACCTGCATTTCGAACTGACGGGACAGCTGCAAATTGGAAATCATTTCCTCGACCGCGTTCACGTTGGAGCTCTCCAGAAAGCCGGAGGTGATCCGTAGGTCCGCCTCCGCCGGCTCTGGGCCAACCAGTGCCTGGTCAGGCTTGCGCCGCATGAAGCCATCTTGCCCCTTTTCCAAGGCGCCCCTGGGCGGGTCAACCAGTTTGATGCGGTCAATTTCCGCCAGCTGGCCGGCGGCTCCCCCAACAGGAACAATGGAGATGGTCCCGTCAGCTCCGATCAACACCTTGTCATAGGGTGGCAGTGCGACCGGGCCACCGTTGCCGAGCACCATTTCGCCTCCCGACGTTCGCAGCAGCCCGTTAACATCGATTTGAAGGCTGCCGGCGCGGGTAAAGACTTCTTCGCCATTGTCGTTCTGGATAGCCATCCAGCCATCACCGTTCATGGCAATATCGAGGTCGCGCCCGGTCTGGATCAGCGCACCCGATTTCATGTCAGTGCCGGGGCGCTCGGTCATGGCGTAGGCCCGGGTCGGAAAATGCTCTCCATAAACCGGCATACTGCGAGCTTGCGCAAAATCTCTTTTAAAACCCGTGGTGGTAACGTTGGCCAGATTATTGGCATGGGCCTGCTGAGCCAGCATGGTTTGCTTGGCGCCGGACATACCAATAAAGATCGACTTATCCATAGGACAACTCCTGCCGGAATTTTGACTGATAGCAGGGTTAATGCAGGAGTCGTGCCATTGTGGACAAAAGCTTAATGAAGAACGTCAGGGGGATTGGGCGGCGTCAGGAGACACTGTCGCGAGCCCGGCCTGCTAAGGCCCGGGCCCGGGCTCTTGATCTGGTGTCCTGCCACTTGATTAACGGAGGTTGATGATGGTTTGCGTGACCGCATCCGAAGTTTCAATGGTCTTTGCGTTGGCCTGGTAGTTCCGCTGGGCAATGATCAGGTTTACCAATTCCGCTGAGAGATCCACATTGGACTCTTCCACCGAACTGGCCTTGATCGCCCCAAGGGTACCAGTGTCTGGGCGGCCAATAATGGGCTGGCCTGAATCAAAGGTTTCCACCCAAGTGGTCTCACCAACCGGCGCCAGTCCAGTGGTGTTGTTGAATGAGGCCAATGCGACCTGGCCCAGGGTTTGAGACTGGCCGTTGGTATAGCGGGCAAACAAAATGCCGGTGTCCGACACATCCAGCCCGGACAACCGCCCGGTGGCAAAACCGTTCTGCCGCTGGTCATTGACGCCGAAATCACTACCAAACTGCGTGGTATCCTCCAGATTAATGACGAAGTTGGAGCTGGTCGGCGGATCTGGAATGGGGGTGACGCCGCCACTGCTGATCAACAAGGGACCTGACGAACCATTGGGATCACCATTGGAATCCAGCGGGGTCCAGTTTGAAATCAAAACCTCGCCATTGGGGTTGCCATCAATACTCTCCAGCGTGCCGTCGGTATTAAACTGCAACTCGTAGCGAGCCGGTGACGGCCCGCCCGTGGGCAACGGCGGATCCCCGACATCTTCACCGTCAATCTGAACGTACATCGCCCAGACACTGGCGCCACCGGTTACCGGCTCTTTTACGAAATACTGGGTAATCTCGTGAGGGTTACCCAGGCTGTCGTAGATTGTGGTCGACGTTGCGTGGTTATAGGTGCCCTGGTCGTTGGGATCAAACTGATTGGTTCTGAACGGTTGCGAAGACGAACCGGCCAGCAAATTGCCATCCGACGTCAGGGTGACATCACGGCCAAGGGTAATATTAACGCTGCCGACCTGAGTTTCCGTTACGATACCCGCGCCCGACTGGTAGGACACGGTCAGATCATTGCCCCGGCTTTCGACAATACGGAGATCGCCTGCGCCATCGATGGTGGCGCTTACGCTGTTCAATGGTGAGTTGTTCAGAGCATCTCGTAACCAGTCAATGGGATTGGGCTCACCCGCCGGAATATCAAAGTCCGTACCCTGGACGGTAACCGTTTCTCCCGCCTGCACTTCCGATGCGGCCAGCGTGTACTCCGTGCGCGCCGAGGCGCTGATATCATCTTGCTGGTTCAACAGATCTGCAGTTGCGCTGGCCTCACTGCCTGCCGGGACAGACACGTTTCGAGTTGACCCATCAGAATAAGTGATAGTCAGCGTTTGAGCGGTTGTGGACGTCCCTACGGCCGGCTGTGCGGTCTGCACCCGAGTGCCGCTGACTTCCAGAACCCCTTCCCTGGAATCCAGGTTCAGCTCTGACTCGATGTTGGTCGTGCGCTGGGGTGCCAGATTGGCCGTATCGACCTGCAAGTCACCACGAATACCGGAAAGATTGCCGTCATCGTCGGCCTGAAAGCCCTGAACGCGCATGTTCTGGTTATTGGTGACAAAACCGTCTTTGTCGATGCCAAACTGACCGGCGCGGGAATAGCGCACCTCGCCACCGTTGTTCAGGACAAAGAAACCGTCGCCATTTATAGCCATATCCAGGCCGTTGTCAGTGAAGCTGATGTTACCCTGGGCGAAGCTCTGCTGGACGTCCTGCACCCGAACGCCGTCACCAATCGGGCTGGAGCCCGAACTGAGAAACCCGTTCGCGTAGAGATCCCCGAACTGAACCCGGCTTCCTTTAAAACCAACCGTGCTCGCGTTTGCAATGTTGTTACCGGTGACATCCAGGTCAACCGATGCAGCGCGTAAACCGCTAAGTCCTGTATTGAACGCCATACCACACCTCGTCTTTTCTAACCTGGTTAGTTGATCTGCTGAACATCGGACAACCCGATTGAGCCCATGCCGGCAAGATTCAGCGTGATGCTGCCCTGTTTGCCGAGTGAAACGCTGTCGACATTGGCGCTGACCACCGTACCCAACTGTTCAGTGCCGCTCGGATAAGAGGCCTCGGCCACAATCTGATAGGGTCCCGCCGGCATTGCCGCTCCGCTGCTGTTCTTACCGTCCCAGACAAAACTGGCCTGACCGGGCTGGCTTGCGCCCATATCGATCTGACGAATGCGTTCGCCCGCCTGATTAATGATTGAAACCCGGAGACTGGAGGTCGTGGATGGCACATTGACCGCGCCTTTGATCTCACCTGCAGCGCCCAGCAAACCACCCCCGGACGGCACCAGCACCGTGCGCCCCACCATGGCTGAAGCTTGCAGAGCCTGGGTAGAGCGAAACTGACCGACAACGTCGTCAACGCTGCCCGAGAGCGACTGCATCTCCTCGAGTGAGCTGAACTGAGCCAACTGGGCGATGAAGTCACCGTTGTCCTGGGGTTCCAACGGATTCTGATTTTTAAGCTGGGCAATCATCAGCTCCATGAACTCGTTTTTACCGAGCTCACCACTTTGACCAGCACCCTGGTCTTTGGTCCTGTACTGACTCAGAACATCCGATGCTGCGGTACCGTTCACCGTACTCATGGCAAATTCCTCAATGCGTGGTTACTGCTGCCCAAGGGTCAGGATGCGCTGCATCATCGACTTTGCGGTATTCATGACGTCAACGTTCATTTGGAAACTGCGGGACGACGACATCATGTCCGCCATCTCTTCGACAACATTGACATTGGGGTAAAACACATAGCCGTCTTCATTGGCCGCCGGATGCTCGGGCTGGTAGCGCATCTGCAATTCCGCGTCGCTTTCCACAATGCCTTCAACCTGAACGCCGGTGCCTGAGCCGTCATTGCCACCAAAACTCAAACCGTTCTGGCCGGGGTTCATCATGCTTTGCTGTATCGCCGCGAACACTGGCTTTCGGGCACGGTAAGTTGTGTCCGTACTGGAGCTGGCAGTTTCAGCGTTGGCGATGTTGGACGCGGTGGTATTCAGTCGCAACGACTGCGCCGTCATTCCAGAACCGGCAATATCAAAAATGCTACCGAGTGACATAGTAACTCTCCTGTCTCATGCTACGACGGGCTTATTGGCCGGTCAGGGCTTTGGTCAACCCTGTAAATTTACTGTTCAAAAACTGAAAACTGGCCTGATAGTCCATGGCATTGCGCATAAAACGGCTCTGCTCTTGCTGGGCATCGACCGTATTACCATCCAGTGAAGGTTGATGTGGCTGACGATAAAGCAGCTCACTGCCTTCAGTGCCCCCGCCCAGCCCCATATGACCCTCATGAGAGGTTTGCATCTGTAGGCCTTGCGAGGCCGTCGCCTGCTGCAACATGGCCTGAAAATCAATGTCACGCGCCTTAAAACCCGGCGTATCGGCGTTGGCAAGATTATTGGCCTGAACTTCCGCTCGTTTAACACGAGCCTGCAGTGCCTGCTCGTGTATTCCTAATGCGCTGTCGAATGAGATTGCCATGGAGGCCTCCGGACCGTTTGACTGGTTACCGGTCGATGGGTGCCGGCAAATGCGTCGTTAACAGTTCCAAAGCAACAGCAATGCCAGTTTTACAGATTGGCGCCAAATGGCGCACGGGGCGGGATGGGCAATCCTGGATATCGATGGGAAGAGCAGAGAGAAAGCGGCAAACAGGTGAAAAGCGGCAATGGCTTTCCTCCCCGTGTGCAAACCCTGACGGTTACGCCGGCCAACGCTGCACGAACTCGGCAACTGACGGACGGGGCACGGAAGGTTTTTCCGACTCTGCCGTGCCCACATACAAAAAGCCGGCGATCGCTTCATCCTCGGTTAAGCCCAATGCGCGATGCACCAAAGGATGATACGCCAGGGCACCGGTACGCCACATGACGCCATACCCCGCCGATTGCAGGGCGAGCGATACGTAGCCCAGGCCCACTGCAGAGGACATGGTCTGCTCGATCGCAGGCACCTTGGGGTGAGTTTTGTAGCAGGTAATGCCAACAATGATCATTGGAGCCCGCAGGGGCGATCGCCGTAGTTTTTCCTTGTCACCGGCCAGGGGGTTGTCCGGATCGTCAACGGTGCGGGCGAACACCTCTCCCAATGCAGCCAGACCTTGCCCTTCAATCACTAAATAACGCCACGGCCTCAGCAGCGCATGGTCGGGGGCTCTTGCGGCACACTCAAACACCGTGTCGAGAGTCGCCTGATCCGGTGCGGGAAGTGCCAGTCGCGGCTGAGAAGCTCGATTCAGGATTGCATCAATTACGTCAGTCATTCAAATCCCTGCTATTCTGGTCGGTACGTTCACGAATACTTGGGTGGGAACCCAGTCGCAATTAAATTGTGACTAACAGGCAATACTGTTAACCTTTAGTCGTAGTTACCCCTACCAAAAACAACAAATAATCCGGTAGAGATACCATGAGTCACAATCGAAAATTTAGCTGTTTTTCTGAGTTTTATCCGTTCTATCTTGAAGAACACAGCGACCCGACCTGTCGACGACTGCACTACATGGGCAGTTTTCTGGTCCTGGCGGTTACGCTCTATGCCCTGGCATCTCAAACCTGGCTCTACCTGCTGCTACTGCCAGTAATTGGGTACGGCTTTGCCTGGTTTGGTCATTTTGTATTTGAAAAAAATCGCCCTGCAACCTTTCAATACCCGCTCTACAGCCTGTTGGGTGACTGGGTCATGCTGAAGGATATGCTGACAGGCCGCATTCGGTTTTAACATGATGAACGCCCCACTAACTGTGAGCAAATCAATTGTGCTGGACGCACAGAATAACCCCATCGCCATTCCTCCGATGCCCGATTACAAAGGCCGGATAATGGCGTATACCGCCACCGCCGCTGTGATCGTGACAGGCCTCTGGGACGGTGCATTTGCACCCTGGATGGCGTGGCTATTGGCCGGCGCGTTGAGCTGGCCGCACGTCGTTTATTACCTGACCCGGCGAACCTGCCTGAAACGGTCGGCCCGCATTCGCCAGAAAATGCTGTTGATCGATTGTGTCATCGGCGGGGCGTTCGTGGGTGTGATTGGCCTGGTTGCCATACCCACGATCGCAGTGGTGCTGATGCTTATGTTCAGCGGCCTGATCGTTGGCGGGGTACGGCAATGGTTGCTGGGTTCATTGTTCATGCTCTCGTCCGCTGTTACAGCCGTTGCCATCTGCGGCACGTCAGATACCTTTCAATCCCCGTTGATGCTCAGCATCGTTTCCATGCTGGCGACCGGGCTCTACATCTGCGTAACGGCTTTTTACTCCCATCAGCAGGCGCGGGCACTGATGATGGCGAAGACTCAAATCCAGAATCAGCGGGAACAATCCATAGCACTCTCCCATAAGCTCTCCAAATACCTGTCGCCCCAGGTCTGGCAGTCGATCTTTACCGGTGAGCGCGACGTACGGTTGGAGACCCAGCGCAAAAAGCTGGTGATCTTCTTTTCCGACATCAAAGGCTTCACTGAGTTGTCAGAAGAAATGGAGCCGGAAGCATTGACGGAGCTTCTGAATCACTACTTTAACGAAATGTCGGAAGTCGCCCTTAAGTACGGTGGAACCATCGATAAATTCGTCGGCGACTCCATTATGATTTTCTTTGGCGATCCTACCAGCCGCGGTCAACGGGAAGATGCCTCGGCTTGCGTATCCATGGCCATCGATATGCGCAAGCATATGAAAATCATGCGGCAAAAATGGCGCAGCCAGGGCATTAAGACCCCGCTGGAAATCCGCATGGGCATCAGCACCGGTTACACCACGGTCGGCAACTTCGGCGCCGAAAACCGAATGGATTACACCATCATTGGCAAAGAAGTAAACCTTGCCAGTCGTCTGGAGTCGCTTGCGGAGCCAGGCGAAATACTGGTCTCTTACGAGACCTTTTCGCTAATCAAAGACTGCATAATGTGCCGGGACAAAGGCGAAATTACGGTCAAGGGCTTCGGTCGGCCAGTTCCCATCTACGAAGTTGTCGATTTCCGCCGCGACCTGGGGCCCAACCGCAGTTTTCTTGAGCACGAACACAGCGGCTTTGCCATGTATCTCGACTCGGAGAAGGTAACCGATCGCGAGCGCCAGGCCATTCTATCGGCCCTGGAAGACGCCGCCGACCGGTTACGACAAGAGGATGCTTGAGAGGTAACTATCGCGCCACGCTATTGGCGTATGAGACGACCACTCGGGGCCTCTCCAGCTGAGGTGCTGCGCCAGGGGTTGATGTCCAGGCCCCCGCGTCGGGTATAACGGGCACAGACGGTGAGTTGGTCCGGCCGGCACTGGGTCATGATGTCGGTAAAAATCGTTTCCACACAGTGCTCGTGAAAATCCTGTTGCTGTCGAAACCCCACCACATATTTCAACAACCCGGAGTGCTCCACCTTCGGCCCTGTGTACTCAACCAGCAGTGTTCCCCAGTCCGGCTGGCCGGTCACCGGACAGTTGCTTTTCAGCAGATGCGAACACAGCCGCTCAGTCACAACACTGCCGCCCTTTGCCGCCAAGGCCTCCGGGCAATACTGGTAACTCACGGAATCCACTGGCTCGTCATCGATGAGCACATAACCTTCGGGACGCCCCAACGCTTCCGAGGTCTGGTCGACGCTGTGCAGTGTCACCCGGACCGCCGCGCCACTGGCGCTCGACAAATCGCCTTCAATGACTTCCATTAGCTGATCAACCGAAGAAAACGTCGCCTGATTCAGCGAGTTCAGGTAAAGCTTGAGCGACTTGGACTCAATCAGTGCGGCCGATGCGGCCGGTACCCGAATCTCCGCCCAGGCAACCGCTGGAACGCCATTGGGCCGGAGCCAGGATAGTTCCCAGGCTTGCCACAAGTCCTCGCCAAACCAGGGCCAGCGGCCATCCTCCAGTCCGATCCTGCGACGATTGTCATCCCTGGGGACCGGAAATAGCAATTCCGGGCTATAACGATCGGGGTAGTCGCTGGTTTTACCGAGTGGCGCATCAATAAGAGCCATAGCGGGTTCCTGAGTCAGTGTCGGATGCCTTTGCCACGCTGCAGCATACGCAAACAGATTATGGACAAAACGGTGATGAACAGCACGATCATAACCAATGCCAGCCCGACATTGACATCGGATACCCCTAATATCCCATACCGAAAAGCGTTCACCATGTACAAAATCGGGTTAATCAGCGACAGCCCTTGCCAAAACGCCGGCAACAGGTCAATTGAGTAGAACACCCCCCCGAGATAGGTAAGCGGCGTCAAAATGAAGGTGGGAACAATTGAAATGTCATCAAATTTGGTGGCTAACATAGCATTGATAAAGCCGCCCAGCGAAAACAGTGCCGAGGTCAGGAAAACCGTCAGAATCATCACCGGCAGGTTGTGGATTTCGAGTTGGGTAAACGCCAATGACAGCAGTGTGACAATCAGCCCCACACCGAGACCGCGGGTCATGCCGCCCGCCACATAACCCAGCAAAATAACCCAATTGGGTACCGGCGAAACCAACAGTTCTTCAATGCTGCGCTGAAATTTCATACTAAAAAAGGACGACACCACATTGGCATAAGAGCTTGTAATCACTGACATCATGATCAAGCCAGGCACAATGAAGGCCATATAGTTGAAGCCCCCCATATCACCAATGCGTGAGCCAATCAGGTTGCCGAATATCACAAAATACAGTGTCATGGTGACCGCCGGTGGCAGCAGTGTTTGCGGCCATATTCGAGTAAATCGACGCACTTCCCTGACAACAATTGTACTGAACGCTGTAAAAATGGCATGTGGGCTCATGAGTGTGCTCCCTGCTCACCAGCATTGTCTTCCACCAGACGGAGGAATAACTCTTCCAGCCGATTCGCTTTGGTCCGCATACTGAGCACCTTGATTTTGTGTCGCTCAAGCTCAATAAACACCCCATTCAAACCCTGGCTCTTTTCCACATCCACTTCCAAAGCGCCCTCTCCATCAATACGGGTGGTAAAACCTTCCAATGCCAAAGGCTCCGTCAAATTCTGATCGGTATCCAGCACGAACGTTTCAACACTGAGTTGCTGAAGCAAATCCTTTTTACTGGTGTGCTTGACGATCCGCCCCTTATCAATGATGGCGATATTCCGACACAAGGCTTCCGCCTCTTCCAGATAGTGCGTGGTAAGGATAATCGTAGTGCCCTGGCGGTTTATTTCTTCCAGAAAGGCCCACATCGAACGACGAAGCTCAATATCAACACCCGCCGTCGGCTCATCGAGGATCAACATTCGGGGTTCGTGCACCAGTGCCCGCGCAATCATCAGTCGACGCTTCATTCCTCCGGACAGCATCCGAGCCGGCGAATTGCGCTTTTCCCATAACCCAAGCTTGCGCAGGTACCGTTCGGCCGATAGCTTCGCCTTGGCAAAAGGGATGCCGTAGTAACCCGCCTGGGTCGTGACAATGTCGAAAACCTTCTCAAACTGATTAAAATTGAACTCCTGAGGCACCACACCCAAATTCATTTTGGCAGCCGACAGATCGGTATCGATATCGTGTCCAAACACCTGGACGCGGCCAGATGTTTTATTAACCAGCGAGCAAACAATCCCTAAAGTCGTTGATTTGCCGGCTCCGTTGGGGCCTAGCAAGGCAAAAAAATCACCCTCTGCAACGTGTAGATCAATATTTTTCAAGGCCTCAAAGCCGTCACCGTAGGTTTTGACGAGCCCATCGATCTGCAAAGCGTTAGTCATGAAACGATCCCGTTATCACAGCAACGACCTCAAGGCATCGCCGCCTGCATAAATTGAAGAGTGAACGAAGAATGACATAAGGTGGTGGCACTGCGGCTGGAATTCAAGACACAGGGCATGCGATGGCCGGCTCGCCAATCCCCTAAACTGCGACAGGCATCCCGATATACCCCGGGTTGCGTCCCCTATAATAACGGTTACAACAATTTACAATCGCGCCCACTGAGAGGCCGGTAACCAGGGAATGCGACGAACCACCATGAAATTGGCTCACTTGATCTTGATTTCCGCATGCGCTCTCTCCGGATGTCTGGATGGCGGCGGTTCCGATGGCGATGACCGCTCAACAGGGCAAATAACGCCGACCGGCGTTGAAGGCCTCCAGTATCAAACCGCGAGCCAGACTGGCAAAACCGACAGCCGCGGCACGTTTCGCTACTACCAGGGTGAGCGGGTAGACCTTCGCGTTGGCAGTCTATCCCTGTTCAGCAAGATTCCCGCCAATCGATTTTTAACACCATTGGATTTTGTCCCCTCCGTACGCGCACAACTTGAAAATGCTGAGCTGACCGATGAAGGCCTTCTGAGCCACCAACCGAAAGAATTACAATTGATTGAGACCTTGGAAGTAATCAATGTGACGCGATTTATTTTGTCGTTGAACTGGGAGCGATCCGTAAGCTCTGGACAAGGCGTCGACATCCGGAATCGTACGATTGGTCAATTGAATGTCGCGCTGCCTAGCCTGGAGAGCACCATCGACTTTTCTGCCGGCCAAGCGGAATTTAGCGAACCGGTTCAACGAGGACTGGCCACCGGCGAGATTACGTCCGGATCACCTGCAAACCGCCTTTTGGATGCTATCTGCTTTTACTCGGTGGATAGCGAGCTATGCGTTGAAACGCCAACGATAAGTGAAATTGAAAACGCCCCGGAGCCGCCTGACAACGATGAGGACCGGGATCCTGACATCAGGTATCAGGACGACCTCCGAAATCTGCGCGAACGAATATTGGCCGGAAAACGCGAAATCGGCGATGTCGGATTATCCGATGTGCGTGAGTACCTGAAGCGAGAACTCGACAGCGTTTCCCGACGGATCGCAAACCAGTATTACCTGGATGCATCAACAGCACAGCACCCCGCTTCCGACACTCGAATTCACAAGGTCCAGATTCGAAAAATTGCCGGCGAGCCTTCGCTGGATCAGATTGAGGCGATCAGTACCAACCCACTCAATGTAATCGTACATTCTTATGACCGACAGTCAGCGACCGTCGAGTACTTCATTGATGGTGATGGCGGAGAGGAAGGTGAAATTCTGATTAACTTCAAGCCAACGGGTGACTATCGGTGGGTAAAAAAACAGATCAGGGTCGTCATTAAATCATAACGGACCGCCTGCCAGGCAACACCACACAGTGTGGTATTACCGTGTCGGCGGGGGTGAAATTAACCACCGACCAGTTTTTTGAGGTTCCAGCGGGATTCGGTTCCGGTTACATCAAAGTGGTTAGGGTTCAAACCATCCGTACCGAAGGGTAAGCACCCTTCGATCTGTAACATCTCCTGTGCCGTCCGATCTTCATTGACACTCGCCAGGTTGATTACCTTCGCGGTTCGCAATGGCTCATGGTTTCGATTCGTCATCACCATTACCCTGGGCCACAGACGCCTTGTTGGCGAATGGGACACGACCACGCCGCGCTCACCACTGTTTAATTCAACCAGTGTTCCGGTGGGGTAGATACCGATGGACTGGATGAATTTTTCTACCAAATCTTCCTGGAATTCAATATTACGCTGTTCAAATAACTGACTGACAGCCTGGGCAGGTGTCATTGGCGTATGGCCTTGGCGAGGCTCAATTAAGGTCTCATAGTGATCAACGAGCCCCGCAATTTTCGCCAACAAGGGAATCTTGTCGCCTTTCAATGCGGCAGGAAAGCCGGATCCATTGTGGCGCTCGCGATGCCCTCGTACGATGCTGACAACCGCCCGAGACATGCCAGCTTCTTCAAGCTGAACCGCGCCCCGCTCTGCGTAGGTTTTGAACAATGAATATTGTTCAACATCAAGGCAGTGTTCGTTTTCCAGGATTTCTTTCGGCAAAACCACCTTGCCTACATGGGCAAGCAAACAGCCAACGGCCAAATGGGTCAGGAGACCTTCCTGCAGGCCAAGATGACGCCCACAAACCAGCGCCCAGACCGACGTATTAAGTGCATGCTGGTATGTGTAATCGTCATGCTCACGCACTCTCGCCAACCACAGCAACGCATCAGGGTTTCTTATGATGCTGGCGGTCATTTCTTTCGCAACACGAGTAAGGCGCTGAGTATCGGGGATCGTGTGCGCTTTGATGCAACTGGCCACATAGTCCAACGCCTTTCGAGCATCCCCTAACAAATTGGCACTGAGCTTCAGTTCTTTCCTGAGCGACGACGCAACATCATGGCGTACCGGACTCCTGACCGCTATCGGTGGCAACTGGAGAACATTCTGAGAATTACGACGGTTAGCTCGGCGGGCAAAGACGGGCGCTTTGACCTCGTCATATTCTTCGGCCATTGCGACTTCGGCAACATCGATTTCCACTGTTTTGCAGTGAGACATCAGTGACCGGATTTCATCCAGCGATCGGATGTAAAAGCCTTGTACCGGGAATGGCGTCGTATGCCATGGACGATCCAAATCAGACACGAACATGCCGATTTCCAGATCGTGTACGGATACCTTCTTTTGACGAACGCCCACGGCACACCTCAATTTATAAATTGCTACGATGCCTATTCTGACCGAGTGACGGGAAGAGTCCATTACAGTTTTGTATGGCGCCGTAACCATTTGACGACAGAGTGTTACCGAAGTTGTATTCAGGAAACAAAAGGTAGCAGCGTGACTGGCGTCACACTATCGCTGATCCATCGACCGGTCGAAGCTGCGCAAACCGGTCCGCCCGATAAGCCTGCGGCGAGTTATTCCTTATCACATACCGAATCTTCCAGCGCTGGCATTCCGCCATTCAGGCCCCCCCGAGCCACTTTACGAGCGTGGACGACGTAAGGCACGACAGACGCCCGGAGATAATCCGTGCTTTCACTCTCCTGCCCTATCGGCTGAGAGACCTCAGCCGGCTTGCAGGACACCTTTAACTTGAACTGAGCCGGAAGCGCTGCAATACGATCGACACTCTTTGAAGTCACTCGCATGCATGCCGATTGATCTTTCATTGCTTCACCGGTATCCGACACCCCCCGGTCCAGCTCAGGGTCACCGCATGCACGAATGCCGTCACCGCATTCACCGGCGGAGGTGAATGCCTCCTGGGTACGGTCAAACAAACGCCAAACCCTGGTGCTGCATTGGCTTTCGACGGTTATAGGTGTCGCTTCGCTCTGTGCTATCCACCACGCCGGGTATTCTGCGGTTTGCCAACTTAAGCGTACCTGGCGAGGCTCACCTTGCGAGTTTGCAGCCGGGAATACAGCGTAATGATCGTAATACGAGGCACAGCCAGAAAACACCAAAGATGCCAGCAATAAGCAAACCGAAGCCGTTTGTGAGAAGGGTGTCATTGCTTTTCCATCCATGGGGTCGCTAAATCACATCGAAAAGGAACCGGCATTATGACCTGGGCATGCCGCGAAACAACCTACTGGTCCTCAAATTGAAGTCCAAATCCGTCTACAGTTTTACGCACAACCACCATAGGGAGAACCGGTGCCGGGACCGGCAAGCCCTGAACCTGCACTTCAAGATGGTCGCCAATGCTTGGCTCAAAGCCGTCTTCGACAATGATAAATATGCCCCCGTCGGAAATGTCACGGGTCGCAAATATTCTGGCCTCGTCATTGGAGTCACGCACCCTGACCTTCACATTCAGAGCGGTGCGCGTGTGCTGTCTTCGGTCAGATGTAGTCATTCAGTGCCGCCTGCCTTGCATGAGTCACCTCGAACGGATACCTGCTTTTATTGTCTTTGTCTGTACGTCGTTGAATCATAGCACATTTACGCCATATAGGAGTTTTACACCAAGGCTGATTGACTTTTTGGTGAATTATAATGAGAATGGTTTGCGTTAACACTTTCAAGCGTGCTGGCGACCCTCTCGCCACGGAACTTACCCACAGCAGGACAAACTATTATGCGAATGAAGCCGGTTGCAAGCGCTCTTCTCGCTTTTCTTATTATGCCCCTGAGTGCTCATGCTGAAGAAGAAGTAAATATCTATTCGTATCGCCAGGCCTTTTTGCTCGAGCCCCTGCTAAACGCTTTCACCGAAGATACCGGCATTAAGACGAATGTCGTGTTTGCCAAAAATGGCCTTGCCGAACGTCTGGCCCGTGAAGGCAGAAACAGCCCTGCGGACCTGGTGATGACTGTCGATATCTCCCGATTGAACGAGTTGGTCGAAAAAGACCTGACCGCCAGTGTGAACAACGACACTTTGACGGCTAACATCCCGGCGCACCTGCGACACCCGGAAGGCAAGTGGTTTGCGCTGACCACACGCGGGCGGATGATTTACACCTCCAAAGAGCGCGTGGCGGAAGGCGAACTGACCACGTACGAACAATTGGCCGATAATAAGTGGGATGACCGCATCTGCACTCGCAGCGGCAAACACCCGTATAACATCGCACTGATCGCGTCGATGATTGCCCATCACGGTGAAGCAGACACAGAAACATGGTTACAGGGCGTCAAAGACAATCTCGCCCGCAGACCCCAGGGCGGTGACCGGGATCAAATCAAAGCAATTGCTGAGGGTGTCTGTGACGTGGCCCTTGGCAACAGCTACTATTATGGCAACATGCTGGAAGATGAAAACCAGCGCCCCGCCGCCGAGAAAGTGCGCATGGTGTTCCCCAACAGCGACGGTCGTGGCACGCACATTAACATCAGCGGGATCGCACTCACCAAAAGTGCTCCCAATCGCGACAACGCACTTAAGCTGATGACGTACCTGTCGGAAAGCAAGGCGCAGCACATTTATGCCGAAGCCAACACGGAATACCCAGCCAACCCCAAGGTCGAGGTAACCGGGGTGGTTGCAAGCTGGGGCGAACTGAAACCCGACACACTGTCTCTGCAAACCATTGCAAATAACCGCGAAGCGGCAGTGCGAATGGTCGATCGGGTTGGTTACGACAACTGATGCCGGCGTCCTGGGCCCCACAGGGGCCCAGGACCCAGACCCTTGGGTAACCCCGTTGCAGTTCCTGGCACCGCTGTTTACACTCTTTGCGCCTTAGTTCCTCCAACAGGACTCCTATGAATCAGGCTGCGGACAGTGCCGACTATCCATCACACCCACCTCTGGTTGCCGGTCGTACCTCAAAACGTTGGTTGATCTCAGCGTTGTTAACGACGTTTGTCGTCGCCCTGCCCGTATTCTCTGTCGTCTACCTTGCGTTTTTTCCCGATGAAAACATCTGGCCCCACCTGATTGACACCACACTGCCCCGGTACCTTGATAACACCATTCGGCTGATGCTTGGCGTTGCGGTGCTGACACTTCTTATTGGGGTGTCAACGGCCTGGCTCGTCACCATGTGTGAGTTTCCCGGCCGGCGGATTTTTGAGTGGGCACTACTGCTCCCCTTTGCGGTGCCCGCCTATGTTATTGCCTACGTTTATACCGATTTGCTGAATTACGCCGGTCCCGTCCAGATAGCATTGCGGGACTGGTTTGGCTGGACCAATGCAAGAGATTACTGGTTTCCCGAAATTCGCAGCCTTGGCGGCGCCACCCTGATGATCGGTCTGGTGCTCTATCCTTATGTGTACCTGCTGTCGAGAGCGGCTTTCCTGGAGCAGTCGCCCTCGCTGTTTTCAGTGAGCCGAAGCCTGGGGCATTCCGCCCTAAGCACCTTTTGCCGGGTTGTTCTGCCCATTGCACGCCCGGCGATTGCCGTTGGACTCTCACTGGTCATGATGGAAACGCTGAACGATTTTGGTACGGTTGATTTTTTTGCGGTTCAGACCCTCACTGCCGGTCTCTTTGACACCTGGATGAATCTGGGCAACCTTGGTGGTGCGGCCCAGATTGCCACCATTATGCTGTCCTTCGTGCTGATTCTGGTCACGCTTGAGCGCTACTCCCGGCGCCGTCAAAAACAGTTTTCTGCGCGCGACAACAGGCAGCCGGTCTACCGCTTCCGCCTATCGCGACCATTACGCATGCTCTGTACGCTTACCTGTACCCTGCCGGTGGTGCTGGGTTTTGTGGTGCCCGCCCTGGTGCTGGGCCACTATGCGATTGAATATTTTGCCCAGAGCTGGACCACCGAGTTTGTTCGCACAGCACTCAACAGCCTGTTTCTTTCCAGTACGGCCGCATTGACCACGCTGGTCATTGGACTGACATTGGCCTACAGCCGCCGGCTGCATGATACCCAAGGTATGCGAATATTAATGCGGCTTTCGAGCCTGGGTTATGCAATGCCTGGCGCTGTATTGGCAGTGGGTGTCATTGTGCCAATGGCAGGGTTTGACAACTGGCTGGACGGTTTAATGGGTGACTGGTTCGGCTGGAACACTGGCCTGCTGTTCAGCGGTACCGCGTTTGCCCTGGTTTTCGCCTATACCGTGCGATTCCTGGCGGTTTCAGCCGGCAGCATTGAAAGCGGCCTACAAAAAGTAACCCCGAGTATGGATATGGCGTCGCGCTCGCTGGGCCAAAGCCCGGGCGGCACATTGATCAAAGTGCACATGCCCATTCTGCGAGGCACCCTGATGACGGCCGCGCTGGTGGTGTTTGTGGACTGTATGAAGGAGCTGCCAGCCACGCTGATTCTTCGGCCCTTTAACTTCGACACTCTGGCGACCTATATCTATCAGTTCGCCTCCGACGAGATGCTGAGCCACAGCGCGTTGCCGGCATTGATCATCGTCCTGGCCGGCATCGTGCCCATCATCCTGATGAGCAGGTCGATCGGAAATTCCCGCAGCTTCCAGTAGTGCATGCAGGCATTGGTGCCACGAGCGCATGCACGCGGTAGTGATTACAGGATAACTCTCTTGGTATGCACGTCCTGCACAACAAAACGACCATGAAAGCTGGCCAGCGGGGCACTGATCGGATGCATGGATGCGGGCCCCAGATAGACATGGGCAGTCAACGCGAGCCGACCCTTGCCATGACGGGCGATACTTTTATGGAAGCGCGCCACGGTCTCCTCGTCCGGCAACGCACACAGCGCATAGAAGTCGTCTGTGATCGGGCCAGCGTAATCGATTTCACCGCGTTGAATAACCACGCTGCCGGTCAGACCAGAATCTTCCAGCAGCAATTCCACCAGGCTCCACGCCGAGACCACAGCAAGCGCGTAGATACTGCCGCCAAAAGCTGTGCCCTGATGGTTATGATTGGGCGCCAGTGGCGCACTGGCCACCAGTTGCCAACCGTTGTAAGCATCCAGATGAACGTTCAAACCTTGGGTTAGGGGAATGACGTCATGGATGCGTTTTCGAAAGCGTGCCAACTGAGTCATTGTGCCTCCTCTCAATACCTTGAGTTTAGTATTCTGATCCGCTTCCCCCTATGAGACTTATGATTAATATTGAGCACAAAAAAAACCCTGAGCGCCGTGCGCCAGGGTTTGTCTTCATCAGTGGCAGTGGTTAATGTGTTACTGCCAAATGACCGGCTCTCGCTTGGCGTACCAGGCATCCAGGTCCACTTTATAAGCGTCTTCCACCACATTCCGCTTCAATTTCATTGTTGGCGTAAGGAAGTCGTTCTCTATGCTCCACTCATCCTTGACCACCGCAATGAATTTCAGTTGCTCATGGGGGTCAACCGTCTTGTTAACATCGGTCAACAGCGCCGAAAAACTCTGCTCCAGTTCATTACGGAAGGATTCATCGGCCATTTTCTTGTGCGCATCTTCTGAGAGCATAACCAGACAGTGTGGCTGCGGGTAGTTCTCACCTGCGACACACACCATCTCAATGTCCGGATGGCTCATCAGCTTGTTCTCAATCGGAGCTGGCGCTACGTACTTACCTTTGCTGGTTTTAAAGATTTCCTTTATTCGTCCAGTAAGCTTGAGACGCCCCAGTTCATCAATTTCACCTTTGTCACCGGTGCGCAGAAAGCCATCATCGGTGAACGTTTCGGCTGTTTTTTCTTCGTCCTGATAGTACCCCATCATCGTTGCCGGGCTCTTTACCAGCACCTCGCCCTGCTCACTGAGCTTTACGTCGACACCGGGCAGCGGTTCTCCGACGTACCCGGTTTTGGCTCGGCCCGGCTTGGTCATGTGAGAGTAAGCAAAATTCTCCGACATACCATAGCCTTCGAGCAACTCCAGGCCCAGACTGCGATACCAATCGAGAATTTCATGGGCCAGTGGCGCTGAACCACTGCCCGCAAATCTCACATTCTGCAGCCCCAGGTTGGTCAGAACTTTTTTCTTGATCACTCTGTTCAGCAATGGAATTTTCAGCAGCTTTTGCAGTTTTTTCTTCGGCAGCTTCTGGAAGACACCGTGTTGGAACTTAATCCAGATTCGGGGGACGGCCAGGAACAGGGTCGGCTGAGCGCGCCTGAGATCCTCAACAAAGGTGTCCAGCGATTCAGCAAAATACAGCGCAAAGCCTTTGTGCATTGAGCCAAGTTCGACCACAAAGCGCTCAAACACATGGGATAATGGCAAATAGGAGAGCATTCGTTCGTTGCTGGTGATGTCGAGCGCGTCAGTGCCGCCGGCGGCAGAATACGCCAGATTGTCAAAGCTCAGCATCACACCCTTTGGCCGGCCTGTGCTGCCAGAGGTATAAACAAGGGTCGCGAGCTCTTCCGGATCCCGCTGGACATTGCCCTCCAGTGGTGGGAATTTCGTGACGATATCGTTCCAGCTTTTAAAAGCATTGTCCGGGCTCAATGGATAGGAAATGCATGGCAAAGTATCCGGCACACCCGATTTCATGCTCTCCCAGTCGTCAAGCTTCCCAACAAAAAGCACTTCGCAGCCACTGTGATCGAGAATATAACCGACCGTCGTCGCATTCAGGGTAGGATAAAGAGGCACTGACACGTGACCGGCCATCCAGATCGCCCAGTCGGACATGATCCAGTGCGCACAGTTCTTGGACAGAATGCCAATCCGGCTCTTTTCCGGAAGATTGAGTGATTTTAGATAAGCCGCCATTCGACGAGCTTCACCTACCGCGCGACGCCACGTGTATTCGACGACTTTACCGCCACCCATCGGCTGCACCATGTAAATGGATTCAGCGCGGGCAGTTTCCCAATGATAGATCATTTCAAGAGGGAGCTTGTTTTTCGTGTCCATGGACCTTCCTTGTTTACTGTTATTAGAGTTATCACTTATTAAAGTTGTCACATTCAGGAAGATTATTTCATCACACACAGGCCAGTCAAAATGTGATGCAACTAAAACTATATCGAGTAAATGCCAGACCACGGCGGTTTTTAACAGAATATTTTACCTGGCAACCACTAAGCCCTCCCTGAAAGTCTTCCCTTTGGACACGATGGGCGGCAGCGTGGCTTTTTGCCCTGTGATAAACTTGCCGACTTTATATCTAACTCACCCATACTGGAGGCTGGTTCATGACCAAGCTATCGATGGGCGCCGCAATCGGTGTCCTGCTCATGTCTTGTGTTGGATTTGCTCAGGCCGAAGAGCGACCCTTGGTTGCTGTCACACAAATCGTTGAGCACCCTGCTCTTGATGCCGTGCATCAGGGCGTTAAGGACGAACTGGCCGAACGGGGTTATAACGACGGCGAAAACCTGACACTGTCCTTTGAAAGCGCACAAGGCAATAGCGGCATCGCCGCTCAGATTGCTCGTAAGTTTGTGGGCGAAGGCGCGAATGTCATCGTCGCCATTGCCACGCCATCGGCGCAGACAGTGGCGGCTGCCGCCCGTGAGATACCGATTGTCTTTTCGGCGGTCACCGACCCATTGGGTGCCAAACTGGTGAGCAGTCTCGACAAGCCCGGGGCCAATATCACCGGCGTCACCGACATGTTGCCGATCGACAAACACATGGACATGGTGTTGCGGATCGTACCCAATGCCAAGCGCATCGGCACGGTCTACAACCCTGGCGAAGCCAATGCAGTCTCCCTGGTCAATGCGTTGGAGAAAGACCTCGCCAGTCGCGGCATTACATTGGTCAAGGCCGCAGCGACTAAAACATCCGAAGTACTCGGTGCTGCCCGGTCGCTGACCGATAAGGCGGACGCCATTTACCTGACCACGGACAACACTGTGATCAGCGCCGCGGAGGCCGTCATCGCCGTTGGTGAGCGGGCGAAAATCCCCGTTTTTGCCGCCGATACGGCCACCGTATCCCGCGGTGCGGTTGCCGCACTCGGTTTTGATTACTATGACGTAGGTCGCCAGACCGGTGCCATGGTGGCCAGTATTCTGGCCGGCGCGAAACCAGGCGACATCGCCGTTGAGCGGGTTGAAAAACTGGCGCTATTCGTCAACCCGGGTGCTGCAGCGCGAATGGGAATCGAGCTTCCAGACAGCGTGATTAACGACGCGGAACAAGTAGTCGAAAGCCAGTAACCAAGCCCCAGAGGTGGCCGTGACCCTCGGCCACCGTATCCACCCTCAAGTAATAAGCCCGATATCATGCTCAGTGAAATTGCCCTGTATGGTGCCATCGAAACCGGTCTCATCTATGGCCTGGTGGCTTTTGGCATCTACCTATCCTTTCGAGTTCTGCAATTCCCCGATTTGACCGTCGACGGCAGCTTTCCACTGGGCGCAGCCGTAGCCGCCGTTCTGATCATCGACGGCGTCAATCCTTGGCTGGCCACTGGTGCGGCGGTGCTGGCGGGTATGGCCGCAGGCGCAGTAACAGCGCTGCTTAATGTCAAACTCAAGATTCTTAATTTGCTCGCGTCTATCCTGACCATGATCGCGCTTTATTCGGTCAATCTACGCATCATGGGCCGGCCCAATATTGCCCTGCTGTCCGAAGAGACCGTCCTTACGCCCTGGTATTCACTGGGGCTGTCCTACCAGCAAGTGCCGGTGCTGTTGTTCGTTCTGGTGATGCTTGTTTCGCTGATCTTACTCTGGCGCTTCATGAAATCCGAAACCGGACTTGCCATGCGAGCCACAGGCGCGAATCCCCGAATGGCTCGTGCTCAAGGCATCGCCACCGGAGGTATGGTGGTGCTGGGCGTGGCACTCTCCAATGGACTGGTTGGCATGGCCGGCGCGCTCTTCGCCCAAAGCCAGGGCGCCGCCGATGTCACCATGGGCGTGGGTGTCATCGTGATCGGACTCGCTTCACTGATCGGGGGCGAAGCGGTGATTAGCCCCCGTAGCGTATTACGCGCTCTGATCGCCTGTGTGGTGGGGGCAATCCTCTACCGGCTAGCCATCGCTTTCGCCTTGAACGCGGATTTCATCGGCCTGAAAGCTCAGGACCTGAATCTGGTGACGGCGGTTCTGGTAACGCTTGCCATTGTGTTGCCCGGCACTAAAACCTCGATCCGGGCTTATTTTGCCCGCCGAAACCAATAAGGGGCCAACAATGATTACGGCAAAAAACCTCACGTTGACCTTCGGCCAGGGTACCCCACTGGAAAATCCGGCACTGAGAGACATGAGCCTGACCGTGAACCAGGGCGAGTTCGTGACCGTTATCGGCAGCAATGGCGCCGGTAAATCGACCTTTCTCAATGCGCTGGCCGGCGAGGTTCTCGTCGACAGCGGCAGCATCGTCGTAGACGGCCAGGATGTAACACGCCTGCCCACTCACAAACGCGCCGCCAGTGTGGCGCGGGTATTCCAGGACCCGCTGGCCGGTACGTGTGAAGACCTGACGATCGACGAAAACCTTTCGCTGGCGATCAAGCGCGGTCAGTCTCGCGGCCTGACCACGGCGGTGAAAACGCGTTACCACGCCCAATTCAGGGATAGCCTCAGCTCACTGGGGCTGGGGCTGGAAGAGCGGCTGGGTGACAAGATGGGGTTACTGTCGGGCGGTCAGCGACAAGCGGTGAGCCTTCTTATGGCCAGCTTGACCCCTTCCAGCATTCTGTTGCTTGATGAGCATACCGCGGCGCTGGACCCAAAAACCGCCCGTTTTGTACTGGAACTGACTACCCGGATTATCGAACAGCAGAGGCTCACCGCTCTCATGGTGACCCACAGCATGAAGCAGGCCCTGGCTGTGGGTACCCGCACGGTGATGCTGCATCAGGGACAAGTTGTGTTTGATATCGCAGGTAAAGACCGTGAGGGTCTTGAAGTAAAAGACCTGCTGGAGCTGTTCGAAAAACAGCGTGGCCTGGAGATATCCGACGACAGTCTGCTCTTGGGCTGACCATAAATAGCCGGGGCGCACAGGCCCCGGCCATTACGATCGCTGCCGTTTAATGACCGTAAATCCGCATGGATGTATCGGAAATTGCCAGGTTGTCCAGCGCAATACTACCCACTGATGCGCCACCAACCAATAAACTTCCAACCCGTATATCGGCGCGGAACTCTGCAAGATCGATCGCCAGGCTCTCATTGCCTGCCGCATTCGGAGCCTTGTAGATGTCCATTTCTACCCGGGCGAACAAATCCAGGGGCTGCGGAGCAGTCAGATCGTAGTCGGCACCCGTTACCTGCATATCGCGCACCCCGATGGCCATGAATGGCGCATCGAAATCCATATCGTCAATCGCAAAGTCCGTTCTGAAGTTCATTACATCCGTTGCCGTATCAACCCGAATCGTACCCGAGGCGATTAAGGCGTCCATGTGGAAGTTGTCCAGTACTGTAGTGCTGTCGGTGGCCCCGTCCAGGGTCCACTCGCCCGTACTGATGCGAATATCCACAGCGCCAAAGGTGAGCGGCAGTATGTTGATGACCGCATCGCCATCACTGAGCAAATCGATATTGATCCGAATGTTATCGAGCAGATCACTCGGCGGCCGGCTGGTGATGTTAACCCCCAGCTCCGAGAAAAGATCTACCCGGTTGGTACCGCCAATTTCGATGTCATTGACGTTCAGTGACCCTTCATCCGTGTAGGTGAATCGATCAATGTTTACCTTGGTTTCCAACTCAATGGTGACACCTGCTTGACCGGTAATGTCACCCATTGCGCTGTCATCCAGCATGCGTATATCCGCTACCGCAAGCATGGGCGCTGCCGCCACGCTTAACGCCAGCACAGACGTCTTCAGGCCTTTCATTATTATGATCCTTATTTTTGATGACTCGTGCTCCCTGCGAGGCAACGACTTACAACTACCCCACCCTGCTACTTTAGCGACAGGTACTGTCAATAGACGTGCGAGGCATCACAGTTCCTTCATATTGCTAACTAAAATCGATTGCTTTATAACCACTATATGTTGTGTGCTGGCAAATCCCGTCAAAACTATTCTATGAGACCGTGTTCACCTATTTTTCAAGTCCATTGCCATTGTTTTTTTATGCCGTCAGCACCGGTTGCGATAGTTCTCTTCTTCTTCACAGACCACAATATCCTGTTATACTTGCCTCAGATTGACCGATATATTGGGGTTCGAGGGGTAAATGCCTGAATCTGGCAGCTCTAGCTACTCAACCCAGAGGCGCCAGGCCGGAAAGCCACAACAAGCACCCGAACCGGGCTGGAATGTGCGCTACCTACTATTTTCACTGGATGTCTTAACACCAGATGTAGTGCTCCGTCAGTCGCTGTTTCTGGCACGAATTAGTAACATTGGTATGGTGATCACGTCGCAGACGACACCATTTTTTGGCAACACTTTGAAAGACCGAGGATAGCAATGAACGCGAAGGCTCAGGCACTGACCACCACCATTCCCATGCAGGATGCGTCGCTGGATATTTGGAACAGCAAATACCAGCTTAAAACCAAAACGGGCGAGCCTGTGGATGCGACCATCGAATCCACTTACGAACGTGTTGCCACCGCGCTGTCTCAAGTAGAAGCCAAATCTGCACGTGCAAAACACCTTAAAGATTTTGTCTGGGCACTGAAGCACGGCGCCATACCCGCCGGACGGATCATCTCCAACGCGGGTGCGGAAGCCCACAAACCGGCCACCTCCACTATCAACTGCACGGTGTCCGGCAGCGTCAACGACTCAATGAACGACATTCTTGAGAAAAATCACGAAGCCGGCCTGACGCTCAAGGCGGGCTGCGGCATTGGTTACGAATTTTCCACCCTGCGCCCCCGGGGTGCCTACGTAGCCGGAGCTGGCGCTACCACCTCCGGCCCGTTGTCGTTCATGGATATCTTTGACCGCATGTGCTTTACCGTGTCCTCCGCTGGCGGTCGTCGTGGTGCTCAGATGGCAACGTTTGATGTGCATCACCCCGATGTGCTGGATTTTATTCAGGCCAAGCGTGAAGACGGTCGCCTGCGTCAGTTCAATCTGTCTCTCCTGATCACCGAAGATTTCATTGAAGCGGTTAGAGACAATGGCGACTGGGCCCTGTCGTTCCCGGTCACCAGGAAAGAGGTCGCCGAAGAGAATCTTGATCTTGCCGATGCGGGTGCCTTTGTATACCGGGACTTCCCCATTCTGGATGGCTATGTGACGAATGAGGAAGGCAAAGTCGCCTGCCGCATTTACCGAACGCTGAAGGCCCAGTTCATCTGGGACAGCATCATGACCGCCACCTATGACTACGCGGAACCCGGTTTCATCCTGATTGACAAAGTCAATCAGATGAACAACAACTGGTTCTGCGAAGACATCCGTGCCACCAACCCCTGTGGCGAGCAGCCACTACCTCCGTACGGTAGTTGTCTGCTCGGGTCGGTGAACCTGACCATGTTTGTTGAGCATCCGTTTACCGACAAGGCCAGCTTTAACTACGAAAAATACCGCAAAGTAGTGGCGATCTTCACCCGCATGCTGGACAACGTAGTGGAAATAAATGGTTTGCCTCTGGCCGAGCAGCGCCACGAAATCCAATACAAGCGTCGGCACGGCATGGGTATTCTTGGCCTCGGTTCAACTCTGGCAATGCTTCGGATGCCTTATGGGTCTGAAGAATCCGTAACGTTCACCGAAGACGTTGTGCGTGAGATGGCCGTCGAAGGCTGGCGTCAGTCTTTGGCCCTGGCCGAAGAAAAAGGCCCTGCGCCCATCATGAACGATGAGTTCGAAATCACGCCTAAAATGCTGTCCAAGTGTCCACAACTTAAGGACGATGGGTTCAAGCCGGGTGACAAACTCAAAGGCCGCATCCTGCACGCCAAATACAGTAATTACATGCAGCGCATTGCCGAGGTGGAACCCGATCTGGTTGCTGCCCTGATGGAGCAAGGCGGTCGCTTTACCCATCACACCTCGATTGCCCCTACCGGCACCATCAGCCTGTCATTGGCCAACAATGCCAGTAATGGCATTGAACCCAGTTTCTCTCACCACTACGCCCGGAACATTATCCGTGAGGGTCGTAAAACCAAAGAGAAAGTTGATGTATTTTCGTTCGAATTGCTGGCTTACCGGCATATGATCAACGCTGGCGCCATGCCGTTCTCGTCGGATGAAGGCACGCGCCTGCCAGGTTATTTCACGACCTCTGACGATGTCTCGCCAGATCAACACGTAGACATTCAGGCGGCGGCCCAGAAGTGGGTAGATTCCTCCATTTCCAAAACCGCCAATGTACCAACGGACTTCCCATATCCGGATTTCAAGAACATCTACATGTACGCCTTCGAAAAAGGCCTGAAAGGCTGCACTACCTTCCGCTTCAATCCGGAAGCGTTCCAGGGCGTACTGGTTAAAGAAAAAGATCTGGAAAATACGCTGTATGAATTTACCCTGGATGATGGCAGCAAAGTCACGCTCAAGGGTAACGAGCAGGTCGAGTATGATGGCGAAATTCACAACGCTGCCAACCTGTTTGACGCCTTGAAAGAAGGCACCTACGGCAAGTATTAATCCGGAACACCGACTCAGGACAACGAACATGACCGTTAAAATCAGTAATAAAATCGTCGGCTACCGGGTCACCAAAGCCGATAGCGCCAGCGAAAAACCAGCCGAAGCAGTCGCTAGCCTGCCCAAGCCGATACAAATGAACGAGTACATTGAACGACCGGACTTCTTGCTGGGCACCACCTACAAGATCAAGCCGCCGGTCGCCGAGCACGCGATGTACATTACCATCAATGACATCTTGCTTAACGAAGACACGGACCACGAGAGTCGCCAGCCGTATGAGGTGTTCATCAATTCCAAGTCGATGGAGCACTTCCAGTGGGTTATCGCGCTCACCCGTGTTATTTCAGCGGTATTCCGCAAAGGCGGTGATGTCACCTTCCTGGTGGAAGAACTGCGTTCGGTTTACGATCCCAATGGCGGGTATTTCAAGAAAGGCGGTGTCTTTATGCCGTCTCTGGTGGCAGAAATCGGCGCCGTGATCGAGAAACACCTCAAAGCCATCGGCCTGATCGAAAGCGAAGAGATGAGCGACGTGACCAAACGCATCCTGGCTGAAAAACGTGCTGAGTTCGAAGCCAGCAAAGCCGCTGCGACCAACGACGACACCGGTAGTGACTACCCTGCCAATTCCACTATGTGTGGAAAATGCAGCACCAAGGCCGTTATCGTGATGGATGGGTGTGCGACCTGCCTTTCCTGCGGCGACAGTAAGTGTGGTTAAACGTCTGAGCTGACGCAGACAATCAAAGCAAAAAGGGTGAGCCAAGGGGCTCACCCTTTTTCGTTGCGATCAAAACATCCGCTCAGCCCGCTGAGCGTCGCAGCGTGAACACTTTGCACGAATTAAGGCTAATCCCTGGTATCCAGGCTATTAGCGCGATAAATTAATGCCCCGGCGCTTTTATGGCAGTGGAGTATTTGAATGGCCAACCAAGATAACTGTTCTGACCTGTTGCTCGACAACCAACTGTGTTTTGCCCTGTATTCCACCTCGTTGTTGATGACCAAGGTCTACAAACCACTGCTGAAAGACCTGGGACTGACCTACCCTCAATACCTCGCCATGCTGGTGCTGTGGGAACAGGACGGCCTCACCGTCGGTACTATCAGCGCGCGCCTGCTCACCGATCCGGGCTCGGTGACGCCCCTACTTAAACGATTGGAGGCGGACGGCCTGATCCGTCGAACGCGAAACAGGTCTGACGAACGAATTGTTCAACTGTTTTTAACCGACAAGGGCTCATCCCTGCGTGAAAAAGCCAAGCAGATTCCGAGCTGCGTGGCGGGCGCCACCGAGCAGTCCATTGATCAACTGACCGCCCTGAAAGATCAGCTTGTGCGCCTGCGCGACAGTCTGAAAAACGCCGTCTGAGGCGTTATTGACCCGCGGCGGCTGAACTTAGGTCCGCCACCACTGGCACCCGTGCTATTCATCGCACAACGAGTACCACCAATAACCTTAATAACACCAATCACCTTAAAACCCCTCAGCTCGTATGGCCGAACCGGTCACAACATCATTTTAGAATATTATATTGCGCGCTAACCTTTTGTGCGTTAATCTTGTAGCCGTAACACGCAAACCCATGACTTAGTGCGGATCGGCTGGTAGAAAAAGGCCCTGCCGATCTTTACCCTAAGTCCGACTCAGACTCACTGGAGAACCCGATATGTCTTTAGAAAAAGTCGTTTATCGCGCTTATGCGGAAGCAACCGGAGGTCGGGACGGCCGCGCAATTTCATCCGACGGCATTTTAGACGTTGCCCTTACCACACCAAAGGACATGGGCGGAGCTGGAGGCAAGGGCACCAACCCTGAGCAATTATTCGCCGCGGGCTACTCGGCTTGCTTCCTGGGCGCAATGAAATTTGTGGGTGGCCGTGACCAGCATAAAATTCCAACCGATACCGCCATCGAAGGTGCAGTAGGCATAGGGCCGATTACCAACGGCTTCGGTATTGAAGTGGAGTTAAAAATCAGCCTGCCAGGCATGGATCGTAAGGAAGCTCAGGAACTGATCAAGAAAGCCCACCAGGTATGCCCTTATTCGAACGCCACCCGTGGCAACATAGACGTGACGCTGTCGTTGCAAGACTGATCTAAGCGCGTCACAAAAAAGGCGAGCCACCGGCTCGCCTTTTTTAATCCCGGGCGTTCAACAGCCCTTGGTGCAGCGGCCATCCCGGTCAAACGACATAGTGATGCCACTCAAAGGGACGTGCACCGGAACCTGGCTTGCCTTGATAAACACGTCGGTTCGGGTATCCGGTATCACCTTGCCATCCTTGGTCGCCACTTCATTGGCATGTGAGGCGATCACCGCGTTGGGTTGCACCAGGTCATTGACGACATACGCCGCTTCCCTTGGCCCGGTCGTGTAAGTGTCGCCGATATTCATCACCGCCAGCCCGGTATCGTAATAATCGTTTACCACGAGTTTTTGCTCCGCGGTGATACCGGTATCACCGGAAAGATACACCACCAAGCCATTGCTGAAGGTCAAAACATAGCCTGTCGGTGGTCCCACAGAAGCGCTCAACCCTGACTGCGCTAATAATTCGGACAGCGGCCCCTCGATCATACCCGGCGCAACGCCATTGCTGTGGACTGCGGGCACCGTAGTGATACCGACGCCACCGACGGTCTGCATGGCACCGAAGCGCACCAACACGGAATTGGCCGGATCGCCACCGGCAGCCTTCAACTTGGTGGCAAAAAAGCTCGGCATATCACTGCCGGTCACGATTTTGGCGCCTTTACTCACCGCAATGTTTACTGAGTTGGAATTGGGCAGCGCGTTCACGGATGTATCCGCAGTGGCACAAGACCCAGCATTGGCCGCCGGAATATGGCGGTCGCCAATGTGGTCACCGTGCACGTGGGACACCAGTACGACATCGATATCACCCAGCCTGGGGTCTTCCGGGCCGGCAACCGTGCGACCGGCATCATAAAGAATACGCGTGCCGTTCGGGTCTTCGAACACCAGCGCCCTATCCCGGGAACAGAACTCACCGTCTTGCCCACCCAGCGGCGTCACTGTAACCTGGTCGTGTTCCGCCGCGGCGGCCATCCCTGACAGGCAGCCGGCCACAAGCACGGCTGATAGCAATAACCCTTTTGACTGAGCCATACGTCCTCCTTTTTTGTCTGTTAAGACTCTATTGTACGACTACAATAAAAAATTGATCAGCTGAGACGCAATCATCTTCATGCCAGGCGCCTGTCCGGGCATTGAAAACCAGACTGTTTCAGTGGAATCTAGCCATCCAGAGCGTGTTAACGAGTGTTCGAGGACGACGGCATCGCTCCGTCATGCACGCCCCAACTACCGCCAACATGATGTTGTCAGTCTGCCAGTTGCCACTCACGATAGGTTTGCAACCGATTCACCCAACCGGGAAGCCACTGATTTCGCTCTATGGGTCGCGCTGCGTTCTCCGCCCGGCGAGTCAGTACTGCAATCGCAGCAGATTGAAAGCGCTGTAGCGGATTACCAGCACGGATATCCGGCATCGTCAGCAACACTTGCAACAACCCCCAACCCTGCCCCTTGTAGGTTTCCGTAGCGGCGATGCCTTCGCCTTTAAAATTCACATAATCAATCATCGCATAGACGCCACCCGGCGTTGTACTCAATGCGATTAACTCACGTTCAACCACATCCTGCTTCCCTCTGGGCGCGGCCTGTATGACGCGGGCCAGCGATGACTGAGCACGAGCAAACATAAATTCGGCCTGAACAGCCTGAGTATTGGCCAGGAATTGGCGCAGAGAATCAACCCGCCGGTTGTTGCCCAGGGCCATGAACCAGTCACGGTCGGGCCATGGGGCATCGAAGGGCTCCAGGGTGTCCAGCCATGGCGGTATGGCCATGGTCCGGGCTCGCATGAACGCGATCAGGGCGGGGAAGCTTTCCACATACGGCCCGTCGGCTCCCTCGGGATACCAGATAAAATGGCCAATACCCAGCGACGGAAACGCCTCACCCCGATTCCAGTGCACCAGGCACTCCTGATTACCCCCACATTCGTTCTGAAAGATCCGCTGTCCAACCCAGGCCAGTTGGGTTTCGGTTAAATCCAGTTCGATTGCAGACTTTGTCTCCGAGGCCGTCGCCACCAGTGCCAACAGTCCGAACACCATAATGAATAGCCGACCCATCAAGGAATAGAGGCCCACGTGACCCGCAATTGATTTAGCCAACAGTTTTTCGCTCCTCGAGTCAGTCCGTACACAGTCCGGGCGACCAATCAATGCCGACGCACGAATTATCTCACGGACACAGGCGATACCCGTTTATTATGGGTGCAGTTCACACCTTGTATAAACCGAGCTGCATCCAGCAGCATAGAGTCTCACCATGACCATAGTACTTAAAGACATCAGCCTGAAAAACTTCAGTGATGTGGGCCGTCTTGCTGTCAGCGATGACCAGACAAAATACGTTGCCAGTAACTTCTATTCCATTTCAGAAGCCCAGTTCAGTGATGCCTTTCGACCAAGAGCTGTTTATTGGGGTGATACCCCGGTGGGGTTTGTAATGTATGCGCTGGTTCAGCGTCTCCAAAGCCCGGATGAGTGCGACATCTTCCGTTTTATGATCGACCAGAACTATCAGGGGCGAGGCCTTGGCCGAAAGGCCATGGAGCTGGTTTTGGGGGAAATCAAAGCCATGGATGCGGTGGCCCGAATCACCATTTGCTACGTGGCAAGCAACACAACGGCCAGAGATTTTTACGGCAGTTTTGGTTTTGTGGAACTGGAACAGAAAAACCCCGGCGGAGAAGTCGTCGCGGAAATCAGACTGTAACCCACGGCCCCGCCTGAACAGGCCCGGGGTGACCCTGGCCAACGACTGGCGACTGGTCAGATCAAGCCCGATTTGATCATGTCAAAAGTGTCCAGCACCCGCGCCACAAACTGATCCTTGGGGCGAAAACTATTCTGGGTATTTAATGCAACATCGCGCTGCAAATGGTCCAACAGCTTATTCAGGCGGCGACGATGCAACCCGGTAGCGGCCTGGACCGGATCGGTTATGACGCCGGACAACGCTGCAAAGGCCGCCAATGACGCCATCACCGCCAGCATAACCCCGGCCGTGGTTGCCAGCGACGGCTCCGGCGGAAACCAGCGGTAGTAAAAACGCCCCAGTGTCTCGCCGAAGATAAACTCCCGGGCCGCCATCATTTGCGCGAGCATTGATGCGAGCACCACCCCAAGGCCGATCCCCCCGGGCGTAAACTTCTGGAACGCAAAAGCACCCAGTACGGTACAGGACAGACTGTTCGTTATGTCGGCCGAGGCCGTCCGGGTTACCCGGTACTGACTCAACGCATCCTCAACCAACGGCGCCACCAATTTACTGAACCTCCGATGATCAGGCAGTGCGCTGGCATGGCTCTCGTAGACCGCCTCCAGATCCTCGACCAGGTACTGTTCCAGCACGTTGGCCGATGGCTGCCCATGGTTCAACAAGTCGATCAGAATCTGGTCCGAGATATACCGCTGAACCTGCGTGGTGAACCCGGCCGGAACATGGTCGACCAGCCGATGGAGCCATTTCAGTCCCGAGCGGCGGCGTACCAGGACTTTCACGATGAACGCCAGCGCATACACAGGAGCCCACAGCAAATTGAACGGGGCCCTCAGCATGTCCCAACCAAACGCCTGCCGATTGGTCGCCAAAGCGCCAGGGTAATGGAAGTGACGATCAATAAACGCCGGCACCCTCTCCCGGCAGTCGTCAAAATAACGCTGGGTAGCATGGCGAACCGCCTCTTCGATCTCGTCAGCGGTGGCGCCGGGTTGAGGGGGTGTTGTCGTTGCCATAATATCGAAAGTCTTACGGGATAGCGGTGGCGCCGGCACTGCCGGAGCCACCGCCTTTGGCGAATGAACCGGACGCGCACAAGCTCTGCAAACGACTCAACTGACCGAGTGCGAATGCGTGCCGCCATCGTGCAACGCCCCGAATGACTGAATCAAGTGTTTTCTGGGACGTCTGGTTCGGTTGGTGAATTCGGCCCTTGAGTTCGGTCGATTTGGAAGACCCATTTCGAGAACAATTGTTTGTCTCACTCAATCATGACGGGTACCACCGACGTACCTTGCGGAGCACCCGTACCGCCTATCCACAGCCGGTACACGGGAGGGGCTCTGCCACTCAGGTAATCAGGGCCGTGCTGGCGGTGCCGTCCATGCTCGCATCACTGGCAAGGATAGGCCCGAAGCTTCATGCCCACCATTTTGCCCCAGAGCTCTGGGGCTATAAAGTCAGCACCCCAGGTCGCTGCGCTTAAAGCCCCTGTGCGCCACGGCGCAACCCGTCATGCACAACCGCCAGCTTACGGCGGTTCAGCGGTTGCCGACGGTCGCGGCGCGTGCCGCATGCAGCTTTTTATAACTTTCGACCAAGCGCAGGTGTTTATCCAGGCCGTCCAGTTGGGTGTTGGTCGGGGTCAGGCCGTGAAAGCGCACACTGCCATTCACCGAGCCAACCACGGCAGCCATGGTCGGCTCACCAAACATCCGCCGGAGGTTGACCAGGTAGTCGTCCAATTCCAGCTCATCGTCGAGGACGATTTCCAGTACCGCACACACCGCGCGATAAAACAGTCCGCGTTCGACGGTGTTGTCATTGAATTGCAGGAAAGTTTCGACAAATTCGAGCGCTTCGTCGTGCCATTGCAAGGCCAGGCAGATCAGCAGCTTCAGCTCCAGGATCGTCAACTGACCCCATACCGTATTTTCATCGAACTCAATGCCGATCAGGCTGATGATCGTCATGTAATCGTCGAGCTGGCTTTCTTCCAGGCACTGCACAAGATCGGCCAGCTCGCCGTCGTTCAGGGCATGGAGGTTGAGGATGTCTTTACGGTAGCCCAACGCCATGTTGGTGTTATCCATCATCAGGTCCTCAATCGGATACACCTCGGAATACCCGGGCACCAGAATACGGCAGACCGGCGCTCCCAGGTCTTCATACACGGCCACATAGACCTCTTTGCCCATGGCCTTGAGGATGCCGAACAACCCGGAGGCTTCTTCTTCGTTGGTGCCTGAGAAATCCCATTCACAAAACGCATAATCGTGCTTGGCACTGAAAAAGCGCCACGACACCACGCCGGTCGAATCAATGAAGTGTTCCACAAAATTGTTCGGCTCGGACACGGCAAGGCTGTTGAACGTGGGTGGCGGCACGTCGTTCAAGCCCTCGAAACTGCGGCCCTGCAGTAACTCGGTGAGACTGCGTTCAAGCGCGACTTCAAAGCTTGGGTGCGCGCCAAAAGACGCAAACACACCGCCGTTTCTCGGGTTCATCAGCGTAACGCACATCACCGGGAACGTTCCCCCCAGTGAGGCATCTTTCACCAGCACCGGGAAACCCTGTTTTTCCAGCGCCTCGATGCCTTCCAGAATGTCGGGGTATTGTTCCAGTACCTGCCGGGGCACGTCTGGCAGCGCAATTTCTTCTTCGATGATCTGCTTTTTCACGGCCCGCTCAAAGATTTCCGACAGGCACTGCACCTGGGCTTCAAACAGGGTATTGCCTGCGCTCATGCCGTTGCTCAGAAACAGATTTTCAATCAGATTCGAGGGAAAATACACCACCTCACCGTCCGATTGGCGCACAAACGGCAGGGAGCAGACACCGCGCTGTATATTGCCGGAGTTGGTATCAATCAGGTTGGAGCCGCCCAGCTCACCGTCCGGGTTATAAATGGACAGGCAGTGGTCATCCAGAATGCCCTCTGGCAGCGCATCGTCTGGACCCGGCTGGAACCATTCCTCGTTCGGGTAATGAACGAACTCGCTGTTGGCAATCTCTTCACCAAAAAACTGGTCGTTGTAGAAGAAGTTGCAGTTCAGGCGCTCAATGAACTCGCCCAACGCCGAACACAGGGCGCTCTCCTTGGTGGCGCCTTTGCCATTGGTAAAGCACATGGGCGAGGCCGCGTCGCGAATGTGCAACGACCAGACATGGGGCACAATATTGCGCCAGGACGCAATTTCGATCTTCATACCCAGATCCGCCAGAATGCCGGTCATATTGGCAATGGTCTGTTCCAGCGGCAGATCCTTACCCTCAATGAAAGTGCTGGATGCGTTCTCGGGGCTCGCCATGAGCAAAGCCTGCGCGTCCTGGTCCAGACTGTCGACTGTTTCGATCTGAAACTCGGGGCCGGTTTGCACCACCTTTTTTACCGTGCAACGCTCGATTGAGCGCAGGATGCCCTGCCGGTCTTTATCAGAGAGATCTTCAGGCAACTCCACCTGAATCTTGAAGATCTGGTTGTAGCGGTTCTCGGGATCAACAATATTGTTCTGCGACAAGCGAATGTTGTCGGTCGGAATGTTACGCGCCAAACAGTAGACCCGGACAAAATAGGCCGCGCAAAGCGCCGACGACGCCAAAAAATAATCGAAGGGGCTGGGTGCCGAACCATCGCCTTTGTAGCGTATGGGTTGGTCGGTAATGACGGTGAAATCGTCAAACTTGGCTTCAAGTCTGAGATTGTCGAGAAAATTGACGTTGATTTCCATTACAAAGGTACCCGGTTTGTAGAATTTGCCGCGCTGTCGGTTTAAACCTCCGCCATTATCCAGTTTCTGCAGCGCTTCGTCTCGACCGGTTGAAAAAAAATGCCTGCCCGCCGCCACCGCTGTTTTCTCGGGTTCGCCCCCATTGCACGGTCTGCAACACCGGAGTTGTTGGCGCAGGTCCTGCGACTGGCAAAGTGATACACCTGAGGCTCCAAATTGAAACCCGGGGCGGCACCGATGATCAACACCGGATCACTCGAACAACCCCCCGAAAAAACCCCGCTAACCGGCAACCGGCTAACGGGGCTCGACCACGCGACCGGAATGGAGATCAGCCGTGTGTCTACCCATTTTCAAGCCTTGATTCAGGCCGCCTGTTCGTCTTCCTCCTCCACAGAATTGCGTATCAGGAAGTCAAACGCACTGAGCGCTGCCTTCGAGCCATCGCCCATGGAGATAACAATCTGCTTGAACGGCACGGTGGTGGCGTCGCCTGCCGCGAAGACGCCTGGAATGGAGGTTTCCCCACGTTCGTCGACAATGATCTCGCCGTGTCGGCTCAGTTCGATATCACCCTTCAGCCATTCGGTGTTGGGTATCAGACCGATCTGAATGAACACGCCTTCTAGTGCAACGTCGTGTGTTTCCTCGGTGCGGCGATCCGTGTAGTGCAGGCCGCTGACTTTACCACCCTCGCCCACAATCTCGGTGGTCTGCGCCGAGGTGAGTATCTCAACGTTTTTCAGGCTGCGGAGTTTCTTTTGCAGAACGTCGTCTGCCCTCAATTCGGCCCCAAATTCCAGCAGCGTCACGTACCCGACGATACCGGCCAGGTCTATAGCCGCTTCCACACCGGAGTTACCCCCTCCGATAACCGCCACGCGCTTGCCCTTGAACAGCGGGCCATCGCAATGGGGACAGTAAGCCACACCCTTGTTGCGGTATTCCTCCTCGCCAGGGACCCCGATCTGGCGCCAGCGCGCCCCGGTGGAGAGAATCAGCGAGCGCGACTTCAGAGAGGCGCCGTTAGCCAGACGCACCTCATGCAGAAGGCCCGGCTTCGCGGCAGGAATCAATTTCTCCGCGCGCTGCAGGTTCATGATGTCGACGTCGTACTCTTTGACGTGTTGCTCCATGGCGGCCACCAGTTTGGGGCCTTCGGTGTATGGCACAGAAATCAGGTTTTCGATCCCCATGGTATCGGCCACCTGGCCACCGAAACGCTCGGCGGCAATACCGGTGGAGATTCCCTTGCGGGCTGCGTAAATAGCCGCGGACGAACCCGCTGGGCCGCCCCCGATAATCAAAACTTCGAACGGGTCCTTGTGCTTGAGCTTTTCAGCCTCGCGGGCCTCGGCTCCGGTATCCAAATTGCCAATAATCTGTTCCAGCGTCATACGGCCTTGGCCGAACGATTCGCCATTCAAGAAAATGCTGGGCACCGCCATCACTTCACGCTGTTCGACTTCGTCCTGGAAAAGGCCACCGTCAATCGCCGTGTGGCTGATATTCGGATTCAACACGCTCATGAGATTGAGGGCCTGGACCACATCCGGGCAATTCTGGCAGGACAGCGAAAAGTAGGTTTCAAACTCGAATTTACCATCCAGATTCTGGATCTGCTCGATCACGTCCTGACTGGCCTTTGACGGGTGGCCGCCCACCTGCAGCAGGGCCAGAACCAGTGAGGTAAACTCGTGTCCCATGGGTATGCCGGCAAAACGCACACCAACATCCGTGCCCACACGGTTAATTGCAAACGATGGCCGGCGAACGTCAGATGACTCTTCAGTGCGCAGACTGATCTTGTCAGACATTGGTTCGATTTCCTCAAGCAGCTTCTTGAGCTCTCGCGATTTTCCGCCATCGTCGTAAGCGGCAACGAGCTCGATCGGCTGTTGCAGCTTTTCCATGTAACCTTGCAATTGTTCCTTGATGTTGGCATCCAACATGCGCTGTTCCCCTTTTGACTTGGTGAGACTGATTTTTCAGCTCATTTCGAGCGACAAATTTGATGCAGTCACATTAGGGTCTCGCCGAATTAAGCTCAAATTGATTGATCAAACCATTTCGATAGTAATTTGCTATTCGTTGGCGACCGCCGTTCTTCAGATACAAAAAAGGCCCGCATCGCGGGCCTGTTCAAACGCTTGCTCGACAACATAGTGGTTAGATTTTGCCAACCAGGTCCAGCGACGGCGTCAGTGTCTCTTCGCCTTCTTTCCACTTCGCAGGGCATACTTCACCCGGATGCTTGCGGACATACTGTGCGGCTTTAACCTTGCGCATCAGATCTTCTGCATCACGACCGACCCCTTCCGCCGTCATTTCCATGGCCTGAATCACACCATCCGGATCAATCAGGAAGGTCGCGCGGTCTGCCAGACCCTGACCTTCACGCATCACCCCAAAATTGTTGGTGATGGTGCCGGTCTGATCGCCAACCATGTAGTAGTTGATCTTGGCGATCGTGTCTGAACTGCCATGCCATGCCTTGTGTGTAAAGTGCGTATCAGTGGATACCGAGAACACTTCCACGCCCAACCGCTTGAGTTCTTCATACTTATCGGCCACGTCACCCAGTTCAGTGGGGCAAACAAAGGTAAAGTCGGCTGGATAGAAAAAGAATACGGCCCACTTACCTTTGACGTCGGCGTCCGAAATTTCTACAAATTCGCCGTTTTTGAAAGCGGTTGCGTTGAAGGGTTTGATCTCGCTATTAATAATTCCCATGTACAGCATCTCCAAATAATGAATTTAATCATGACTTAACTGGGTGCCTACACTATTGATTGAGGGGCGCCCACTCAATTTAATTGTTTTAAGTGGTTCGATAGATAATTACTATGCCGATGATCCCCAGGGATTCGCATCGTGAAACCGCTCTTGTCGCACCGCAGACTGGCGTCGCTGATTGATTGAGTGTGCGTTGTTTGCTGACAGATACCTGAAATAGGCCATTGCTCGGCCACCGCTTACCTCCGGATGCCTGCCAAACCAATGTCCTGATCCGTTGTACATCTTCTCAAATGCTCCGTGGGGGGGATCTTGACGATCATCGAATGCCATGGCTGACGCCGAAACCCAACGGAGTTGGCCTGCGCTGTCAGCGCTTTGTGTTCCCCGCCCCGATCGCTTATTAGGTCATACGCGGTATTCGATGTGCTTGGTTCCAGCCTGTGGGTTAGCGACCAACGGACCGACGCCCACCGAAACACCTTTCGGTGTGCCCAGCCTGACTGGACCAGCCTCAACCCTGGAAATTTTCTCGCGCCTGCCCTGGCGTTCGGTGAGCGTCAGAATGCCCCCTTCCACTGCTCGGTGTCGATGAACCACCGTTCCTCGTAAATTTTGTCGCCTTTAAACCTGAACAGGACAGAAAGCTGAGAGGCCTCGATGTTTAAGGACTTCCACTCCACAATCGATACAACCTCGCCTTCCCCCTCAATCTGGCGAAGGCCAGTAATCTCGAACCCGGGAGGGAGGAGCTTACCAAGGCCATCAAGCGCGGCGCGAAACGACCTTTTGCCTCTCAGGACGTCTGCCTGCCCAGGCATGATGAACGTCATATCCTCCTCATAATCCGTTACCAATGCGTCCAAATCACCCGAACCGACCGCATCCCATCCCCGCTGCACAATTTCCGATAAAGTCATTTCCCTTCCTCCTCTGAAAGGTAAACTCACGAAACGTTTACTGCTCCTGCAATGATCAATATACCTCTGTGCACTGAATATTTACTGTCCTTTTTTGACCCTATTGGCCAATCGAAAATGCCAGCACCGCTCGTGCTCGCACAGCCGTCGCCTGCTACTGAGTGTCGATCGGCGGCAGACTTCGCCGTAGGGGAACCAGAGATAATGGGAACCGCCATCAGGGGCTGGCAAATCCAACAGTGCCATTGCGTGCAGGCGGGGTTTCCGGGTTAATCATTGTCGAGTTCGTCGAAGGGAAGCCGGTCGCCTCCACCTGAGCGCTGTAGGTGTCCAGTTCTGTGCACACCTGGCAAAGCGGCGGGATGAGGGGGCTATTAAGCGGCGCGTTGTTTTAACGCGACGGCGTCCAGGCAAGCAAACAGGGGGTCCACTTCGCGGTATTTTCGTGCTTGTGGCCAGACCGCTTCGGCTTCCGCAAAGCCGCGGCGCAGGTAGTTCAGCCATTGTTTGATGCGACCGGTGACGTATTTGTCTTCCAGGTGGCCCTGGAGGGCGCGGCCGTAGTCCTTCACCAGCGCAACCGCCTCCGGCCAGGTCATCTCGGGCCGGGATTCGCCCCGCTGGCTGGCTTTGATTTGTGCGGCCAGATCGGGGCGGGAAATCAGGCCGCGGCCGATCATCACGTCGGCGCAGCCGGACACCTCACGGCACCGCCAGTAATCGGCCACGGTCCAGATGTCGCCATTGGCGATGACCTGAGTTGCCACAGCTTCCCGGACCCGGGCGACCTCCTCCCAGTAAGCCGGTGGCTTGTAACCGTCAACTTTACTGCGGGCGTGGATAACGATTTCGGCGGCGCCAGCCGCTTCCAGCGCCTGGCCACACGCCACCCCCATGGACCGGTCCTCATAGCCCAGGCGCATTTTTGCGGTCACCGGTATGTGCGCTGGAACCGCGTGACGAATTGCGCTGGCGATGTGGTAAAGCAGCTCCGGCTCTTTCAGCAGCACCGCCCCACCCTTGTGTTTGTTGACAGTTTTGGCCGGGCAGCCAAAGTTGATGTCAATCTGGGGGGCGCCCAGTTCAGCCGCGCGGGCCCCATGCAGGGCCATTTGGGCGGCGTCTGAACCCAGTAATTGCACGGCCACCGGTACACCACTGTGGGTGCGGCATTGGCGGTGTAGTTCCGGTGCGTATTTATAGAAGATCCGTGGCGGCAGCATGCCATGGGTCACGCGGATAAATTCAGTCACACACCGGTCAATCCCTCCGACTTGCGTCAGGGATTCACGAATTGGTGAGTCGACCAGTCCCTCCATGGGGGCAAGAATAATCCGCATTGCTGCTCCGGGTAACCTCAGGCCGGCGGATACCGGCTGTTCAGGGTGGGCATTCTAACCGTTCTGTGGATAAAAAAAAGCCAGTACTTGCATAACAGCCTCGTCCATCAGGGCACGGTGTTTGCGCCGAGGGCTTGCCCTGACCCCGGCAAATGAGTTGTGTCGAGCCCTGCGACTGGCGCTCCATTGCCTTGCTCGACCCTCTGGCCAATAAGACATGGTTGGCGGTCTGCAACGGCAGCAAGCGTATTGAGCCATGGCACGGCTGGGATTGGAGGGTGACGCGGTCAGGTCCGTTCGATACTGACAAACTTGCCAGCGTCGTCAAAGGTAATGCAGAAACTGCCACGAACTCCGTCGCGGAGGTAAAAGCGGGAGAGAATCCGGGCCGGGAAGCGGACACTGCGTCCGTCCCGGGCCACGGTGTGAACATCACGGGCGATCCCCTGGTAAAGCTTGAGCCATTCGTCAGAGGTAATCGCAATGTCCACAAAAATCTGTTGCATGGTGGATCAGTTACTCAGGTCCAGCAACAAACGGTTCAGACGGGTGACGTATGCGCCCGGGTCCTTGAGCTGCTCGCCACTGGCCAGTGTGGCCTGATCGAACAGCACCGCAGACAGTTCGTTGAAGCGTTCATCGCCCTGCTCGTTTTCCAGACGCTGAACCAGCGGATGCTCCACGTTGATTTCGAAAATCGGCTTGCTGTCCGGCACCTTTTGACCGGCCGCTTCCATGATTTTCTTCATCTGGGCACCCATGTCGTGGTCCGCCACCACCAGGCACGCCGGTGAATCGGTCAGACGGTTGGTCACCCGAACCTCCTGAACACTGGCAGCCAGCGCCGCCTTGATACGCTCAAGCAGGCCTTTGTGGGCTTCGGTGGCTTCTTCCTGATGCTTTTTGTCTTCTTCAGTTTCCACTTCCCCCAGGTCCAGCTCACCCCGGGCAACGTCCTGCAGGGACTTGCCATCGTATTCGGTCAGGTAGCCCATCATCCATTCGTCGATGCGGTCTGACAGAATCAACACTTCAATGCCCTTCTTGCGAAACACTTCCAGGTGCGGGCTGCTCTTGGCGGCCATGAAGTTGTCGGCGGTGATGTAGTACACCTTGCTTTGACCTTCCTTCATTCGGGCGATGTACTCGTCCAGCGATACGTTCTGGGTGTCGTCGCCCGAGTGTGTTGAGGCAAAGCGCAGTAATTTGGCGATTTTCTCACGGTTGCCGAAGTCTTCAGCCGGGCCTTCTTTCAACACACTGCCGAATTCAGTCCAGAACTTCTGGTATTGCTCGGGTTCTTTCTTAGCCAGCTTGGTCAGCATGTCCAGTACCCGCTTGGTCACGGCCGAACGAATGCTTTCCACAGTGCTGTCGTTCTGGAGAATCTCGCGGGAAACGTTCAGCGACAGATCATTGGAGTCGATAACGCCCTTGGTGAAGCGCAGGTACAGTGGCAGAAACTGCTCGGCGTCGTCCATGATGAAGACGCGCTGCACGTAAAGTTTCAAGCCTCTGGGTGCTTCCCGGTTATACAGATCAAACGGTGCGCGGGCTGGCACGTATAACAGGCTGGTGTAGTCCAGCTTGCCTTCTACTTTATTGTGAGACCAGCTCAGTGGATCTTCAAAGTCGTGACCGATCAGCTTGTAGAATTCCTTGTACTCTTCGTCCTTGATTTCAGTACGTGGCAGAGTCCAAAGCGCTGTGGCTTCGTTGACGGTTTCGTCGGTGTCATTCTTGTCTTCTGCTTCCGATTCGACCTTCATCACCACGGGGAACGAAATGTGATCGGAATATTTTTTGACCAGGTTGCGCAGCCGGAATCCATCCGCGAATTCAGCCTGATCTTTTTTCAGGTGCAGGGTGATCTTGGTGCCACGGTGTTCGAGGCTCATCGGCTCAATGGAAAACTCGCCGTCACCACTGGATTCCCAATGCACACCCTCTTCCACCGACGTGCCAGCTTTACGGGTAAAAACGTCAACCCGGTCGGCCACGATAAACGATGAATAAAAGCCCACACCAAACTGACCAATCAGCTTGCTGTCTTTTTTCTCGTCGCCGGTCAGTTGACCCAGAAACTCGGCGGTGCCAGACCGTGCGATGGTGCCCAGGTTCTGCACCACTTCGTCGCGGCTCATGCCAATGCCATTGTCGGTCAGGGTGACTGTGTTGGCCTCTTTGTCGTAGTCGAGGCGAATCTTCAGCTCAGGATCATTCTCAAACAGGCTGTCATCTTTGAGCGCAGCAAAACGAAGTTTGTCTTCCGCATCGGAAGCGTTGGAGATCAGCTCGCGCAGGAAAATTTCCTTATTGGAATAGAGCGAGTGGATCATCAGGTGAAGCAACTGCTTCACTTCGGTTTGAAAACCTAAGGTTTCTTTCTGCGATTCAACCGTCATGGGTATGGGTTCTCCTGGCTGGGTGTCAGTTGTTGTCCGGTCCGCCGCTGAACTGCTCGGACCGAATGGGTTAACTGTCAGGAGAAATGGGGGTCAAGTACGGCTTTTCAAGTCTCTTTATCATCTAACAGGAAGTGGGCCCGCGCTGTGGCGATTGGTTGGCTGCGGGATTTTTGCCAGGCGGTGATCATCACGTTAGCAACGCGGTTGCCCTGACGGGTCAGATGGCATTCAGCAAAGATCTCCCGATTCAGCCCTGCCCGCAGGTAATCGAGGGAGAAGTCGACAATCTTCGGCATCCGCAGGGTTTCCTGGGACATCATCAAATAGATGGCAGCGGCCATTTCCATAAACCCACCAATGACGCCGCCATGGACCGCCGGCAGAATCGGGTTACCCAGGTTGGCGTCCTTGGGCGGCAACCGGAAAATCAGGTCATCGCCGAATCGGTCGCATTGCAGACCAATAAAGCTGGCGTAGGGAATGCCGTCCAGCATGCGGGCAAAATCGCCCGTTTCCTGGGTGTATTTTAATACTTCGGGGGTGGTCATGAGTCGTCTCCCGTTGCCGGGTCATTGCCTACAATGAGGTCGCGGTAGGATTTCGGTGTCGCAGCCTGTCCGATACGCATGAACGTGCCTACGCATTGGGCGACGGTTTCACCGTCGTCCTGAAACGCCTCGCAGCGGGTAAAGATAATATTGCGCGTGACCCGGTACGCCTGTGCCCGCGCATACACGGGCTTGTCCGGCACGGCCGGGCGCATGTAGTCCATGCGCAAGTCCAGGGTCGGGCACAGCTCAAACTCGGGCAGGACGCAGATCATCACCGAACCAGACGCGGTATCCATCAAGGTGGTGATGGCCCCACCGTGGATCACCCGGGTATCCGGGTAGCCAATGATTCGTTCGCTGTAGGGCAAACACAGCGTCAGGCTGCCTTCCTGCGCCTCGGTCACGGTCAAGCCCAACTCCCGGGCCTGATTCAGGGTGGCGATAAACCGTTTGACGCGGCGCAGTCGTGTTTCATTATTCATGGGGAACCTACCCTTGGGTTGGGTCGGATTTTGCGGTTTTGTCTGGCTTGGCCGCTTTGCTGGGCGGATCCTCAAACACCTTGCCCGCCCGCAACGCCAGCAACGCGTCGGAACGAAATTCCCGCCGGTAAAGCACCAGCACCACGATGGTCGAGGCAATGAGAAAGACCAGTGGGTGAATAAACCAGGTCACCACCGCCATTGCGTAATAATACGACCGGAGTCCAAGGTTGAAGGCGTCGCCCGCCAAGTTGCAGACCGAGGCGGCGTTGATGGCGAACGCTTCCCGGGCGGCCGGGCTGGCTTTGGAGTCGTCCGGCATAGGCGCACTTCCGATCATCACGGCGACAAAATTATACATCCGCATGGACCAGGTGAATTTGAAGAAAGCGTAAACGAATACCAGCAGCAGCGTCACCATCCGAATCTCCCAGACTTCTCGGCTCGGCAAGTATCCAAATGGCAGTGTGCGGAAGACTTCCATGACCTCCTGGGTGTACCCCAACGCCGTGATCACACCGGCCAGGATCAGCAGGCAGCTGGAAGCAAAAAAGGCGCCATTCCGCTCGAGGTTGCCCACCACGGAGGCGTCCGAGATTCGGTTTTCGCGCTTCATCATCACGCGCATCCAGTCTTCCCGATATAAATCCAGGGTATTGGAAAGGCATGGACGGGTGCCCGCTCTCTGGCGGGAATAAACGCTGTAGCCGACCCAACAGATCAGGAACCAGATCAGGGCGAATATATCCAGGTAAGCGGTCATGAGGTGGTTCCGGGGCGATCAAATGATGGTTGAGATCATAACCGATTGCAGGCGACCGCTCCAAATGGTGGTCAGTAATGAATTTTTTCTGACGTCTTTGCAATCCGGCCCGTTTGACCGGGTGTATGATATATCATTGGACCGAACGCCTGGCCGCTATCAGCCGGCGCCGTATCGACAACACATGGAACCAGGGTGGGAGTGAAGCGTGATTACCAGACTCGGTGTGCACGGCCTTGTATTACTAATAGTACTGACAGCCGTGGCGGGCTGTTCCGTCAATCCGGTCACCGGAGAACGGCAACTGTCACTGATACCGGAAAGTCAGGAGCGCTCAATGGGCGCAGAGCAGTACGTTCCGACTCAACAGATGCAGGGTGGCAAGTTTTATCTGGACCCTGAACTGACGCTTTATGTCAGCGAAGTGGGCCAGAAGCTGGCATCGGTCAGTGACCGACCCGACCTGCCCTATGAGTTTGTTGTGTTGAACAGCAGCGTGCCCAATGCCTGGGCGTTGCCGGCTGGCAAAATTGCGATCAACCGGGGTCTGCTTGTCCAGTTTGAAGATGAAGCCCAACTGGCGTCGGTGTTGGGCCATGAGATTGTTCACGCGGCAGCAAGGCACAGCGTGCAACGAATGCAGCAAGGCATGATATTAAGCGCTGGTGTTGCTGGCCTTGGCTTGGCACTGTCCGACAACGAGTTTGCCGGAATGATCATGGGCGGCGCGGCCGTTGGCAGTCAGATTGCCCTGGCCCGTTACAGCCAAAGCAACGAACTTGAATCCGACCACTATGGCATTCGTTACATGGCCAAAGCCGGCTACGACCCTCTGGCGGCGGTGGAATTGCAGGAGATTTTCCTGAAATTGTCAGAAGGCCAGCAAAGCAGTTTCATTGATGGTTTGTTCGCCTCACACCCGCCGTCCCGACAACGCGTGGAAGAAAACCGGCAGGCCGCCCAACAGCTCGGCGTCGGTGGGTACCGGGGCCGGGACGAGTATCAGAAAAAAATCGCCTACCTAAAGCGGATTCAGCCGGCTTACGACGCTCAGAGTGAGGCAATCAAACTGCAAAAAGACGGCAAAACCCAGCAAGCGATCGCAAAAATCAACGAAGCGATCAAGATCGAACCTGACGAAGCCGCTTTTTACGCCCTGCGCGGCCGACTCTACAAAGCCGAGGGCGACGACCGCAAAGCCCAGGCCGATTACGACAAAGCCGTGTCGTTGTACCCGGAAATGTTCTCGTACCGCCTGCAACGTGGCCTCAACGCGTTTGACCTGAACCGCTGGGATCAGGCCCGTGCGGACTTGATCGAAGCCAATCGCACGGTGCCGACGTCGATAGCGTTTCTCCGGCTCGGCGACATTGCCGTTCAGCAGAACCGACGCGATGAGGCCATCCAATACTACGCCACCGCCGCTAAATCCGAGGGTGCCATTGCCCAGGAGGCCCAGCGTAAGCTGGTGGCGTTAACCCAGGGCTAATTCCACGGCGTATCAAGCACAGACGTTCACTAAGGCAGGTGACGGAGGATCCGCCCTGCCGTGTCCCGGGGCTGCTCCAGCATGAAGCAGTGCCCACCGGGAGCGGTTTCGGTGGTCACGCCAGGGTTTATCGCTTGCCACCGCAGCGCTGATTTCCCCACAAATGGATAGGTGCGCTCGCCATAGATAAGGTGGGTCGGTGTTTCAATACGTTCGATGGACCGCCAGAGCTTCCGGGGAAATGAGCCAAACAACTCGGCTTCGCGCTCCGGGTGGCATTTCAGGGTCACGCCACCGCCGGTCACCGGTGTCAGCCCGTGAGCCACGTAACTGGTTAGACAGAGGTCGTCCCAGCCCCGGAATATGCCCCGTTGGTGAAAGTAATCAAAGGCCTCTTCGCGGCTTGACCACTGGGTTCGGCGTTTCCGGGCGCGACGGGCCATGGCGTTGTTCTTCCACCGCCCGAAGGCATCGGAAATTGCCATCATACGAGCCATGGCGGGCGAAAATATCACCGGGTCCAACAATACTGACCGCTGAAAGAGTGACGGCGAATTCGCCATCATCAGTGTGGTCATTACGCCGCCAAAGCTGTGTCCGACCCCCAGTATGGGTACTCGCTGCCCAGACCTGTCCTGGTAGTCATCGGCAAACTGGTGCAACGCCGCCTCACAGAGGTGTGCCGTTGAATTCCAGCCTCTGAAAGCCCCGCCATGGTCACTGTCACCATGGCCTTGCACGTCACTGATAAACAGATCGGCGTAGGGTAACAGCTGCGCCAGCATCTGTTCGTACACCAACCCTGAATAGCCGTTGCCGTGGACAAAATGAATCAGGGGGCGTCCGCTCGGTTGGCTTCTGAGGCCGCGGACCGTGAATCCGCCAGAGGTCTCATAGGCCCAGGGTTTGAGATGGCTTTGAAGGCTCAGGGCGCTGTTGGTCGGATGACTCAAAAAGGCATTCTCTTTGTGGGTGTTGGGCTCGTTATCCTCCAACAAACAAAGCCTGCATACAATTAGCTTTACTACCTGTATATCCGAACGTGATTGCTGAGCGTTTCGATTCGTGCGGTTGGCTCCCGTGACGCTCATGCCCCGTCATCAATTGCATTGACTTTTTAGAGCAATAACTCTAAAAATAGCAATATCTCAACAACAATCGGACAGTCCCATGTTAGCCAGACGTATCAAGCCGATGGCACTTCAGGCCCGCCGCCTTTACGTTGAACTGATGTTTCAGGTAATGGGCCGGGCCCTGCAGGCCGTCAGTGAAGTGGACAGTGACGTTCAAGCCGAGGCGCAGTCTCTGCCGCTGGGTTTTCTATTTGAAATGATGGTCATGCCCAATGGCTCAAAACTGATCATCGAGCACCTTGGTGACGGTCGCTTCGAATATCATGGCGACTCGGCGCCCCGCCCGATCGACCTTTCCATTCAGTTCAAGCACGTTGCTCATGCCTTTCTGGTGCTGTCGTTTCAGGAAAAGACATCGGTTGCCTTTGCCAATGACCGCATGCTGGTGGACGGCGACATCAGTTACGCCATCCGTATGACGCGTATTCTGAATCGGCTTGAGGCATTTATTTTGCCACGGCTGATCGCATCCCGGGCGGTCAAGGAATACCCGGCCAATTTGAACCTGCCGGAAAAAGTCCTCAGTGCAGCCCGCATCTACCTGAAGGTTGCCAATCATTTTGTTGATACGGTGAGAGCATAATGAAGAACAGCTACTACGAATTTTTCTGCCCGGTCAAGGTCATTGCCGGTAAAGCGGCCCTTGAGCATATCCCTTACGAATTGACTGGGCTGGCAGCCAAGCGCCCGATGATTGTCACTGACAAAGGGGTGCGCGCGGCAGGCTTGCTGGAGCCCGTCATTTCAGCGTGTGAGGAGAGCGGACTCGACATCGTGACCATCTACGACGATGTGCCTCCCGACTCTTCCGTGGCGGTGGTTCGGGACATTGCCGGCATCTATCGGTCGGCGAAGTGTGACTCCATCATCGCGGTCGGTGGCGGCTCGGCCATCGATACGGCTAAAGCCGTCAACATTCTGGTCTCTGAAGGCGGCGACGACATCAGTGTGTACGTCGGTGCCGGTGTGCTCAAACGCCCACTCAAGCCATTTTTCGTGGTTCCCACCACCGCTGGAACAGGCTCGGAAGTCACGGCGGTGGCGGTCATTTCTGACCCTCAGAAATCGGTCAAGCTGCCCTTTACATCGTCCTTCCTGCTTCCAAATGCGGCCATCATTGACCCGCGCATGACGCTGACACTCCCGCCCCACATCACGGCCGCCACGGCAATGGACGCATTGACCCATGCCACGGAAGCGTTCACCTGCATGGCAAAAAATCCGCTCAGCGACGCCTACGCGACATCGGCCATCAAAAAGGTGAGCACGTCTTTGCTCACGGTGATGAACACCCCCAAGGACGCCGACGCCCGACTGGAACTGGCCCAAGCCTCCACCATGGCCGGCATTGCGTTTTCCAATTCCATGGTTGGGCTGGTTCACGCCCTCGGTCACGCGACCGGCGCGCTGTGTCACCTTCCGCACGGGTTGTGCATGAGCGTGTACTTGCCCTATGTGCTGGAATACAACCTTGAGACCATACGCGGCCCGTTGGGCGAGCTGTTGCTGTACCTGGACGGCCCGGACGCTTATGCGGCCACACCGGCCGCGCGCCGGGCAGAAGCCTCCATTTCTGCCATCCGTCGACTTCGGGATGCTCTGTACAAGCACTGCAAATTGCCGCGCACATTGAAGGAAACCGGCAAAATATCCGAAAGCCAGCTCGACAGCATTGCTGCCCTGGCTCTGGATGACGGCTCAATTATGTTTAACCCCAAAGAGGTCACCCTCGCCGATGCCAAAGCCGTTCTGAAACGCGCATGGGCTTGATAAACCGGACCGAATGACCGCGCGGCATCGGCTGACCATCACCACCCACGATCGGTGCCTTATAGGAGTTTGCCCTAAATTAGCGCGCCATCGTTAATGAGGCGTTGAAAAGCCAGCAATAAAGCGCAACAATCCTGCTTTGTATTTATGACTTACAAGTATAAAGCGGGTATTTCTAATCTCTATTCCGCTTTTGTTATTCATACTGGCTCGCACGGACGCGCTCAGTGTTGCCCTGCCCGGCTCGTTTTAAGCAAGCGGCTGACAGGATGCGCAATTCAAGCAATTGGGCCGCACACTGATCTGATTCGAACCCCAGAGTTTGTCGTCTATGTTCCGATGCCCGACCCAACATGCCGGCCTGTTGTTCCTAACGTTAACTCTGTTGACCTTTATGGTGCCGGCCGTTAACGCCGAGTTGACTCAGGCAGAGCAGAGGCCTGGGGAAATCCCGGTTTTCGTATTCAATGTGTCGCCCAATGGCTATCCGCCTTACGTCATCCTGGGTGACGATGGCCGGCATTCCGGCATCGCCTGGGACGTTCTGCAAACCATCACCGAACGCCTGGGCTACCGCATTGAGGCCAAAAAAATCCCCCGCAAGCGAGTGGACAACTTGCTGAACGACGGCTTAATCGACGGCACACTTAGAGCCAGGGAGTGGACCGATGAGCCAGAGAACTTCACATTCACACAACCCATCGTGCGAATCAAAGAAGTGTTCTTCACCCGGTCGGCATCCGGTTTTGACTATCAGGTACCGGACGATATCCGGGACATGACCATTGTCACGCACCTTGGCTACCAATATCCGGAGCTTGAGCCATTGTTCGTACGCGGTGACGCCGAACGGTTTGATGTGTCACAAGACACGGATCTGTTTACCTTCTTGCTGAACGCCGATCACTTCGATGCGGCCATCGCTGACCTGTCCGTTGGGCAGTGGATCATTCGCCAGAACGGCTGGCGAGGGCAACTCGCCCATACCGATAAGGGCATCAGCGACTATGGATTCCGACTGATGCTCCGTGAAGACTGGACCGGGTTTGCCGACGCCTTTAACCGCGAACTGGCCCAGCTCAGAACCTCCGGACAGTTAGAGCTGATTCTGGACCGTTATCGCTGAGTGCTCACTCCAGGCGTCGCAACAGCAACATGGGCGACACCGTCAACACAGGGCGTAACTGCACGCGGCCGAAGATCGACAGGACGAGCGCACTGATCAGCGGAATCGGAATAACAACCAGCCAGTGCCAGCGGAAATCACCACCAAACATCCGGTACTGCAAGGCCCACACGGCGGCCTCTGCCGCCATAACACCCAACAGGCCGGCAAAGAATCCGAGTAACGCAAACTCCACCATTGTGCTGCGCACCAGCAGTGACTGACGCCCGCCGAGTGTCCTCAACAATGCGCCCTCCCGCTGGCGATCCTGCAACGTAGCGCTGACCACCGCCGCCATGACCACCAGTGCCGCCGCCAGAATCATCATCAGAATGGCTTCGATCGCCTGCGTAACCTGGCGGACAATGCCCTGGATACGCTCAATGATATGGTCCACCTCCAGCACCGAAATGGTTGGAAATTGCCTCGAGAATGTATTGAGTGCTGTTTTCTGCTCCTGCGGGAGGTAGAAGCTGGTGATCCAGGTTGCCGGCAGTGATTCGAGAGCACCGCCGGGTGGAAATGCCATATAAAAATTGGGTTTCATACTGTCCCATTGTACAGTCCGAATGCTGGTGACGGCCTCGGACACGGTCTCCGAGCCTATGGTAAAGCCCAGGGTGTCACCGACCGTTACGCCCAACTTGTCCGCCAGCTCGGCTTCAATCGACACGCCTTTCGTCATGCCGGGTGCAAACCATTTACCCGCAATAATCCGGTTATCGTCCGGCAGCCGATCCATCCAGGTCAGGTTCAGTTCGCGGTTCAGCGCGTTGACCTTGCGATCTTTGCTGACGGCCTCACGCACCGGTTGACCGTTAAGTTCGGTCAGCCGGCCACGGACCATCGGGTACAGCGTATCGAGTGGCAAAGATCGCTGGGTCAGAAACGCTTCCACGTCGTCCACCGCGTCGGGCGCGATATTAATCAGGAAATGGTTGGGCGTATCTTCCGGTAGTTGGGCTTGCCAGTCGTCCAGCAAAGAAGACCGCACCAGTATCAGTGTGCAGGCCAGCATCAACGTCATGGAGAACACCGCAATTTGCGACAGGCTGGCACGTCGGTGTCGATACAACGCCACCAGCGCCAGTCGCCAGGCATTGCCACCGCCGGATATGCGTCGCAGCCCAACCACCATGAACCAGCCAACGATGGCGAGCACCCCCAGCAATGCCACCAAACCACCCAATAACGCGAGTACCAGAGACACTTCTCGGGCGTATAACCACACCAGGCCGAAGACGGCGGCCACCGCAATAGCGACATCGAGCCAGCCCTGCTGACCCGACTCTCCGGGCTGGCTTCGAAGCACCCGCATGGCCGGTACATGCCTCAGCCGCCGAATCGGTGGGTAGGCAAACGCGAACAGGGACACTACGGCCGTTAGCAAGGCCGGCGTCAAAGCCAGTGCGTTCAGATGAAACGCCACGGGCCGATCCAGCATTTCACCGACCAAACTGTTCAGCAGCCAGACAATCGGCAGTGCCACCAGCAAACCGCCCACAATGCCAACGATGCCCCACAACGCCAGACGCCCCAGATACAGCCGACCGATACGGTGGCCGCTCAAGCCAAGGGTTTTCAGCAGTGCAACCGTATCGCGCTGGTTCATGGCATACTGCCGGCTCGCCACAGCGACCGCTACCGCGGCCAGCAATACGGCCAGGCTGCCCCCCAGTAACAGGAACCGCTCCGCCTTGCGCAGGGACTCCGACAGCGCTTCGCCATCGCGAATACTTTCCCATTCATGACTGGGTTCGAGTTGGGGTTCAAGCCAGCTGTAGTAGCCTTCGAGTGCGGCTTCTTCGCCGGCAAACAAGCTCACGTATTCAACTCGACTGCCTTCCCGGATGACGCCGGTCGCCGATACATCGTCTGAGTGCATCATGATTTTCGGCGCCAGCGCGGACATGCTGAAACCACCATCTGGTTCCCGGATTAATAACCCCGACACCGTCAGCGTCAGTTCGCCCACGTCCAGAGTTTGCCCGATATCAATACCCAGCAACCGAAGCAGGCGAGGGTTGATCCAAACGTCACCCCGCTTTGGTCCGGAGGATATCGTTACCCGTGCCGACTCGGGTGTTGCCTGAAATTCTACTTGGCCTCTCAGTGGGTAAGCGTCGCTGACCGCTTTGACAGACACCAGTTGGAAATTGTCGCCGCCAAACACCATGGTTGAAAACTTCACCATCGCGGCCGTTTTCAGCCCCCGGCGCTCTGCTTCCAGCCCCCACTCGGCGGGCACTGGCCGGCCATTCTCCGCCTCCAGCTGACGGTCTGCAGCCAGAAATGCACTGGCCGAGGACACCAGGGTTCGTTGCAATTGATTGGCGAACAAGGCAATCGTTGCCACCGTCGCGACGGCGACAATCAAGGCCGCCAGCACGACTCGAACGTCGCGCTCGCGCCAATCACGGCGTACTGACGACAATTTTTTTGCAGCTCCCATCAGACGGACGACTCCTTTAACGGCGTCGGAGCGGATACCCCATCGGGCTCAGACAACTCCCCCGCTTCAATGTTCAATTGTCGGCCACAACGTGCCGCCAAATGTTCGTCGTGGGTTACCATCACCAACGTCGTGCCCTGTTCCCGATTCAGCGCCATCAGCAGGTCGGAAATGGCCTGGCCTGTATGATTGTCCAGATTGCCGGTGGGTTCGTCGGCAAACAGGACAATCGGGTCGGCCGCAAACGCCCGGGCAATGGCCACTCGCTGTTGCTCTCCACCCGACAACTGCCGCGGTGTGTGCGTCAACCGTTCGCCCAGCCCGACCCGGGTCAATAATTCCCGGGCCTTGGTCTCCGGTGCCTCATGCCCGCCCAATTCCAGCGGTAACATGACATTTTCCAATGCGGTCAACGCCGGTAATAATTGGAATGACTGAAAAACAAAACCGACACGCTGGGCCCTGAGTTGCGCCCGTTCGTCTTCACTCAATGCGCTGATCTGGGCGCCATCAAGCTCAACGGTGCCGTGGGAAGGCGTATCAAGACCCGCCAGCAGACCCAGCAAGGTAGTTTTACCCGACCCGGACCGGCCGACGATCGCAACCGATTCGCCGCGCTTGATTTCAAGATTGGCCCCTTGCAAGATCGTCAACGTATCGTTATCCAGGTCTACCTGATGACCCAAGTCTGTTGCTTTCAGCATAATGGGGCCGTCAGGCACCCTATTCGATTGATCAATCACAGATTCTCCCGCGAAGCGATGAAACATTAGATGATTATCCATACGGCATTATTACAACTGAGATCAATACTTTTCCTGCTTTGCATTATCTTTACATCGCAGGCCTTCGCCAGTTCTGGCACAGTCATGATCGTGGGCGACAGTTTGAGTGCCGCCTACGGAGTGGCCACCGAACAGGGCTGGGTTCAGTTGCTCAGGAACCGGCTGCGAAGCGAAGGACTGGCCAACTGGACCGTCATCAATGCCAGCATCAGTGGTGAAACAACCGACGGTGGCCTACGCCGCTTACCGGAGTTACTGGCCCGGTACACCCCCGACATCGTTGTTATTGAATTGGGCGGCAACGACGGACTCAGGGGGTTTCAACCCGGCGTAATCGAGAACAATCTGAACGCCATGATCGACCAGTCACAAGAGGCAGGCGCGAAAGTCCTGTTGCTGGGCATGCAGCTGCCGCCCAATTACGGCCCCAGATACACCGAGGCTTTTGCGGCGATTTATCCCACGCTGGCGAAGGCCAACGCCACTGCCCTGGTACCGTTTTTTCTCGACGGGCTGTTCAATGGCGAGACCATGATCCAGAGTGACGGCATTCACCCCAACCAGGACGCCCAGCCGATTCTGCTCGATAACGTCTGGCCCACACTGAAAACCATGATTCATGCGGAATGATGGCGCCAGGTCTGGCAGCCCGTAAACCAGGGCGTGGGCTGTTATCTCATGACAGAATCCATGAATGCCACTGCCCGGCGCTCCGACCAGTAATACCCATCACGGGCATGTTCAACAAACCCTACGTGCCCTCCCCACTTTGGCGATTCCAGCGTGACGTAGTGACCCAGAATGTCGCGGTCTTCCGGGTAGCATGCTCTGGACAGAAACGGATCGTCGAGCGCATTGACGATCAGCGCTGGTACTTGAACATCCTTGAGGTGGCCAAGCGCCGAACACTGGGCCCAGTAATCCTGTGCATCCCTGAAACCGTGCAGGGGCGCCGTGTAACGATCGTCGAAATCGTGAAAATTATGGATGGAGTCAAAACCGCTGACATCTATCAAATCCGGAAATCGCAGGGCCTTTTCGGCCATTTTGGGGTACAGGTCTTTCAGAAATCGCTGCATATAGATACGGCGGCTGGGCAATGCCAACATGCCGGCGCTGCCGGCAAGATCACAAGGCACCGAAAACGTCACTGCGCCCCGGATACGGGAATCCAGGCTGGATGATTTTTGCCCCAGGTACAACAAACTCAGATTCCCCCCCATGCTAAACCCGGACAACGTCAGTGCTCGGTAATCCTGTTTGAGCGCGTGTCCGATCACCCGGTCGAGGTCTCCCGTCGCACCGCTGTGGTAAAAGCGCGGCTGCTGGTTCATAACCCCGCCACAGGAACGGAAATTCCACGCCAGCACGTCCCAGCCGGTGCGCAGTAGTGCGCGCGCCAGACCTCGCACATAGGGCCGGCGGCTGTTGCCCTCAAGGCCATGGCAGATGATCGCCAGACGATTATTGCCTTGCCGGTACCAGTCCAGATAAAGCTCATCGTCATCGGCAGTGCGTACAATTTCCTGCTCAGGCTCCGCCAGATTGACGCGACGAAACAAAGTCGGCCACACAGACTGGACATGGCCATTGCGCAGCCAGCGAGGTGGCCGGTAATGCTTGACACGGTCGCCGATACCGACTGGGATGGGATGAGGCTCAGACGCGTATCCACTCATGTCGCCCAGCTCCCTGCTCTATTGCCACGTGCAGATCGAACCCGATTCATCTAACTGGTCTACCTTTAATCATTTAATTCAGGGCCTTGACCGACGCCATTAAAGCCCTTAATATGCGCGCCTCCATGACGCTGTTCCCCGATAGCTCAGTTGGTAGAGCAACGGACTGTTAATCCGTTTGTCGCTGGTTCGAGCCCAGCTCGGGGAGCCACTAATTCTAAAAAGCCGCTGCCATCAGCGGCTTTTTTTATGGCCAACTTAGTTGACCTCCGGGCGTTGCATAAACGCTTTTAAAACCTGATACAACGTAAAGCCATCTTCCACCCCGACCATCTCCCGAATGGAGTGCATCCCGAACTGAGGCACGCCGATGTCCAGCGTGGTCACGCCCAGATTTCCAGCCGTTAATGGCCCAATGGTGCTGCCACACCCCATGTCACTGCGGACCACAAAGGTCTGACTGGGCAGCCCCAGTTCGTCGCTGATGTAACGGTACAAAGACGCTGAGCGACTGTTGGTGGCATACCGCTGGTTATGGTTCACCTTAATCACCGGACCCTGATTCAGCAGTGGGCCGTGGTTTTCATCGTGCTTGTCGATAAAGTTGGGATGCACACCGTGGGCATTGTCCGCCGATACCATCATGGAGCGGGCAATAATACGCCCCCGGTGCTCAGCACCGCACCAACGATCCAGAACAGATGATAAAAAGGGCCCTTGAGCCCCCTCGGCCGACATGCTGCCGACTTCTTCATGGTCGTTGCAGACCAGCAGTGCAGGCTGGTCATTCGAGGTGTCAATCAGCGCCTGCAGGCCAATGTGACAGCTAAGCAGGTTATCCAGTCTCGCCGCTGCAATAAATTCATCATTTAAGCCAACCAGACCAGGTGGCTGCGTGTCGTAAAGGCTGAGCTCGTAGCCCAATACCTTGGTTACCTCGATGCCCTGGTCAGCGGCAATCTGCTTGCCGAGCAGTTCGGCAAAGCTGATCGGATCCTCTTCAGGTGCCTGCATCAATACCGGTGGCAGGTCGGTCTGGGCATTCACCGAGCGGTTGCTGTTGGCCTCCCGGTCCAGATGAATGGCCAGGCTGGGAATGAAGGCCACGGGCTTGTGAAAATCCACCAGCGTATCGCGGACCTGACCCTGCCTGTCCAGATAGCTCACACGGCCCGCCAGGGACAAATCCCGATCAAACCAAGGGTTGAGCAAGGCGCCCCCGTAGACCTCAACGCCGAGCTGGAAAAAGCCTTTACGCCGAATCTCGGGGTTGGGTTTGATCTTCAGGCATGGGCTGTCGGTGTGGGCACCGACCATGCGAATACCGGACTCGAGCGGGTCCCCCTGGCCAGCCTGAAAAGCGACCAGAGACGAGCCATTACGAACCACGTAATAGCGCCGGCCTTTTTTAAGTTGCCATTCATCGCGCTCATCCAAGGCAGTGAATCCGGCGTCATCCAGCCGTTTTGTCATCTGCCGGACGGCATGCCAAGGCGTTGGCGAGTGGGTCAGAAAATCAAGCAAATCCTGGGTGAATTGCACGTGTTCCATGGTGTCCTTACTGGGCTGATAATATGGTTAACAGTATGGCATGATGCCACAGTTTAGATAAGCCGCCAGAGATGGAACGGCATCGACCATCTACGCAGATAGACCATCTTAGGAGCCAGCCTTGCCCCTCACCACATCCGCCCCCCGTTTTATGGACATCGAGTACTGCCAGTCCGACGATTGTTTCTTCCCGGTTGCCATCGCCTGGTCGCTCGCCGATGGCCGCATGAAAACCGTGGTTATTGAGCCAGATGAAAGTTGGCTGCCGGATGACGGCGACCCACCAGACATTGATGTGCGCTACCTCCGGGAACAGGGTGTACCACTGATTGAGCTTGCCCAGGTACTGCACGAGGATCTGCCGGACCAAACCATCTATGTCGACGGGCTGGATCCGGATGAGTCCCTGGTCGATCTGATTTTTGACGCAGTCAACATGGACGCCCCCTTCGAACTGGCCCCCGTGGAAGAGCTGATCACCACACTGGACCGCTCTGCCATTGATGACTGGCGGCGCAGCATTATGTTTCAACATGGTCTCGACCCTCAACTGCCGGAAAACGGGGTATATGCACTGCTGATGCTTGCCGAACAGGAAGGATTGATCGAGACCGTTGATCAACCCGATGAGCAACCTGATGAGCAACCCGATGATTTGTGACCCAGGTCGACGCAACAATCGGTAACAAAGGGCAGAATTCGGCTGAATTTACCCGCACCTAACACGCGGGATGGTCCGTCGACAGCTGGGAACCACAACCACAATGTCCAAGGTATTGAAGCGACTCTGTTCCGCCGCGCTTGTTTCGGCGATTTTTGGCACCTCACCGGCCATGGCCCAGCAAGCCCCTGAACACCAGCCGACCACCTTCCGGGAAGATATGCACTACGTGGGACTGGTGGCCGGTGTGCTGCAAGTGCGCAGCCTGGAATCCGCGATTGTCTCAAAGAACCTGGATGGCGAAGATTTCATTAGCGCCATCGTTAAGGACAGCGCCCGGCTCTCCACCGCCACCCTGGTGGTTGGTGGTCACATATCGGAGCTGTTTCATGCCGAAGTTCGCGCCGGCGGGGGCTTTACTGACGCCAAAGTACGCAACGACCTGACGCTGACTGTCGACTACTACCTCAGCTGGTACATGGGTATCCACTACCCGCTCACCGATTACGCCAATGTATACGCCCAGTTCGGGTTCTCGCACATCAAGGGCAGCGCCGAGCTGACGTCACCCGACGAGGCCCGCAATAACAAATTCCGGGCCCTTCAGGGGGATTTTCCGGAAAGCTCGTTCAGCGTCAGCTGGCTGGCCGGGCTGGATTTTGAGGTGCTTGATAACACTTATCTGGTGTTTGAAGGCGGGCGCTTATTCAAAGATACCGAAACCGACGTCGCGGGCTATCAGTTTTCCAGCGGCTTGCGTTACGAATTCTGATCCCGTCCCGGCACGGATTGGGTCAGGGCAACTTGCGCTGCCCGCACCGTCGGGCGCAATCAGCGTCCGTGCCGAATGTGCCAGCATCGGTGAATCCGCGCGTTTCTCAGGAAGTCCTTATCGATTGTGTCCTTACTGACCTCGTCCACCCGATATTGGGCCTCGACTGAGTTCGCCAGCTTGAAGCGTCTGAAGTTATTGGAAAATATCAGCAGTCCGTCTGGCGCTAAACGAGCCATGGCCTGACTGATGAGCAGGGCATGATCGCGCTGTATGTCCAGCACGCCGTCCATTTTTGCGGAATTGGAGAATGTCGGCGGATCCATAAATATCAGATCGTACAGGTCGCCCGCATTCGGTTTTGCGGCCAGCCAGTCCAGGCAATCCGCCTTTTTCACAACATGCTGAGAGGCTGGCACGCGATTCAGCTCCAGATTGTCACGCGCCCAGTTCACATAAGTATTGGACATATCAAGGCTGAGCGAGCTTACTGCGCCGCCGACGGCTGCATGCACCGTGGCCGCTCCGGTATAACAAAACAGGTTCAGAAACCGCTTGCCGTCAGCATGCTGCTGAATCCAATGCCGGACGGGGCGGTGGTCGAGAAACAACCCGGTATCGAGATAATCTTTGAGATTTACCTTCAATGCACAGCCATGCTCATGAACGGTGAAAAACTCGCTGGTCGCCGCCTGTTTCTCATACTGGTTAATGCCGGTCTGACGCTGACGCTGCTTGCACACCATCAAAGACGGGTCAATCTCCAGGGCGTCCGGAATCACCGCCAGGGCTTCTGCCAGCCGTTCTCTCGCCAGCCGGGCATCGACCGACTTGGGCGGGGCATATTCCTGAACATGGAGCCGCTCGCCATAGACGTCAATGGCCAGGGCAAACTCAGGCATGTCCGCATCGTATAGCCGATAACATTCAATGCCCTGTTTGCGCACCCACTGCCCCATCGCCTTCCGGTTTTTACGGAGCCGGTTGCGTAGCATCTCGGCTCGCTCAGGGTGACTGATTTTGGGAAACAGTTCGCCCGTGGCGGTGCGCTCCCGGGCGATGGTTTCATTGTCTTTGCTGATCTCAAACAACAACAACTGCGCCGGCAGTTTGCCATTGAACAACTTGTACTGTTTATAACTCCGTAAACCAATGGCATGGCCAACTTCCGGCGCCCCGGTAAAGACACCAAGTCGCCAGCCCGGCAGAGCCTGCTTGACCGCTTCACCCAATGACTGATAAAGCCCGCTCAGCGCATTACGTTCGCTCAAGCGTTCGCCGTAGGGCGGATTGGTCAGCACCAACCCGGTATCCGGCCACTGTGCATCACGCGCGAATGCACCCAGGGCGCGGCATTCCAGGCGCACAACGCCTTTTAATCCTGCGCGTTCGACGTTTCGCAGGCCAGTAGCGACCACAGCCGCGTCCTGATCGAAACCCACCATTGGCTGGGTGTTGACTGAGCGCCCCTGCTCCGCCCTCGCTTTGGCCTCCCCAACCAGCCTGTCCCAGAGCTCGGCCTGGTGCCCCAGCCAGTGAGTAAAGCCAAATTGCGCTCGCAGTAATCCTGGGGCATGGTCCATTGCCATCAAGGCAGCCTCAATGGCCAGTGTTCCCGAGCCACACATCGGATCGACAAAGCCACCCCCGGCAGCCGACAACTCGGGCCAGCCAGAACGCAACAGCAAAGCCGCTGCCAGATTTTCCTTCAACGGCGCGACACCCTTTTCCGTCCGGTAGCCACGCTTGTGCAGACTCTCACCGCTCAAATCGATCCCAACCTGCAGCAGGCCACGGTGCAATCGTGCCGATACAATCAGGTCCGGCGCGACGGTATCAATTGACGGTCGCTCGCCGCTGTCGGTGCGGAGATTGTCCACGACACCGTCTTTGACCCTCTGGGCGCCGTATTGAGTGTTGCGTATCGCATCATTCTGGCCCACAAAGGCAACTTTGAACCGGCCATCGACCGGTAGGTGATTTTCCCAGGCAATGGCCCTCACGCCTTCGTACAATTCGTCGCCGCTGATCGCGCTGACTTCCGCCAAGTGCAGAATCACCCGGTTAGCCAGTCGTGACCACAGGCAAGCCCGATACCCTGCCTCTAGCGTCCCTTGCACCCAAACGCCCGCCGGTGCATTGCGAACGGGCTCAAACCCAAAGCTCTGAAGCTCATCTGCCAACAGGTATTCGAGGCCTTTGGGGCAAGTTACAAAAAACATCAACATCGGCAAGACTGACTCCTGCAACCCGGAGGTTGCGCTAAAGGTGCATTACGACTGGATTACTATGATAACCGACCCGGTGTTATTTCACACAAACATAAGCAGTGGGTCATCTATATGAAATAAATAGTGTACAGGGAACGACTTTTCGTCTTACCTTGTAGGTGACGCGTCGAATTAGGGAAACCTTCGTTTCCCATACTAGGATCCTGAATTGCCATGACTATGATTGGCAACAGTTGCGTAGGCCCTGGAGGGGTTACGCGAGTCATATCTGGTCAAGGCAAGTGTGTACACGCTTGTTCTGTTAAATCCATGATGTGAGGAACGGCATGAAGAGACAGAAAAGAGATATGTACGCTCGCGCATTCAAGCGAGGATATTTGGCCGGCGTGTCCGGAAAATCAAAAGACAGCTGCCCACTGGACCAAGTGGAAGTCAGACAAGAATGGTTGAATGGGTGGCGTGAAGGCCGCACAGATAACTGGGACGGCATGACCGGCGTTTCAGGAATTCATAGACTGGCGGATGTAACGGCATAATCGTTACCAACCATAAGCAAGAGGTGCCCGAAGCAATCGCCAGCACCTGGGCGGGAAACAGAATAAAGTTTCTCTAAGTTCCCCAACTGGAAGCAGCAACAAAGCAACCAAACGAGTCCTCACGACTCGTACCATGCGATGATGCGCCACGGGGTTTATTCCCCGCACGGGCCCGCTTAGCGGGCCCATTCTTTTTTCACTTCCTCATTTGAACGGTCAAGACCTACCGCCAGCCCTTTCGCTTGCCTTTAGCTGTTGAGCTTAAGCTGCTCAATTGCCGTAATCGCCTCGCGAATAAGCCCAGGGCCCCGGTAGATGAACCCGGTGTATATTTGAACCAGCTTGGCGCCCGCCTCGATTTTTTCCACCGCGCTGGCACCATCCATTATCCCGCCGACACCAATGATCGGTATCCGGGAGCCTAGCTCAGCGCTTAACGCCTGTATGACCCGAACCGAGGGTTGCCGAACCGGCAAGCCGCTGAGCCCACCTGACTCCGACGCCAGCGGGTGATTGGCCACCGCCTCTCGGGACACCGTCGTATTCGTTGCAATCACTCCATCCATACCGGTATCTGTTAAAACCCGTGCGACAAACCGAATGCCCTCGTCATCCATATCCGGCGCTATCTTGACGGCAATGGGGACGTAGACGCCTTGAGTGGACTGTTGTGAGAGCTGCTCGTCTTTAATGGCCTCGAGCAATCGCACCAGGGAGTCGCCGAACTGAAGATCTCGCAGCCCCGGAGTATTGGGTGAGGACACATTCACGGTGATGTAGTCCGCCCGACTGTAGACGGCGGCAATCCCCTTACGGTAATCCGATTCCGCATTTTCCACCGGCGTGAGCGCATTCTTGCCCACATTAATGCCGAGAATGCCACGGTAACGCATGCGATCAACGCGGTTGAGCAGGTGATCCAGGCCCTTATTATTGAAGCCCATACGATTGATAATCGCCTGATGCTCGGGCAAACGAAACATCCGAGGCTTGGGGTTACCCGGCTGAGGTAACGGTGTGACGGTGCCGATCTCAATAAAACCAAATCCCAAGGCGCCAAGCGCGTCCACATGATCGCCATCTTTATCCAGTCCCGCCGCCAAACCCACGGCATTGGGGAAAGTAAGCCCCATAACGTTCACCGGCGTTGCGGTTACAGGGGATGACAGCAAACCTGACAGCCCCAGTTTTTCGGCCACATCCAGGCTCGTCAATGCGACGGCATGCGCCTGCTCGGGCGGAAGCCTGAACAGCAGATTTCTGATAAGGCCGTACATTTCACAACTCCTTGCTATGATTAGGCTGTGATTTCTGATCACAATGGCTGGAAACGCAGTATATAGAAAGTTGTCCACAGACGCTCTTACCCCCAGTCGATGACGGGTAAATGACTGTCCCGTTAAGGTCTTGTGACCTTTTCCACGGATTCTGTGGATAACTCTGTTGAAAATGCCCGATTACATTTTGCTAACCCTTGGGAAACAAGCCCACCTACAAATTGATCAATTTTTAACCAGTTTATAACTAATTGAAAACCTGAAGAATATAAAGCCACATTCTCGTCATTCTCGAAAAAAGCAAGCGTTAATCATTTTTATTAAATGCTCTGAATGTGTGCATAAGATGAATGAACGTACCACTAGAATGAGTTGATATTATCCGCTGAATCTGTATTCAGGAAATTTGCCTTGAGCCAAACGACATCTGTTCAAAATCACGCCGACACTTCTCATGCCACAGAGCTGAAAGCGGCCACCAGCGTAACCATCATTGGAATGGTGCTTGATGCCGCACTGGGCGGGATCAAATGCGTGGGCGGGGTACTGTTCCACTCCCAGGCACTGATCGTTGATGGCATTCACTCATTCACCGATGTTGCATCAGACCTTGTGGTTCTGGCCGTTATGAAGGCCTCCAGGCAGGCGCCCGACCAATCGCACCCCTATGGCCACCAACGCATTGAAACGCTCGGTACAATGCTGTTGGGCAGCATTCTGATCGCCGTCGGCGCCGCGTTGGCGTGGGATAACGTTTTGCGCTTGCTGGCACCCGCCGCCAATCAGCTTCCCGAGTGGCCGGTACTGATTGCCGCACTGGTATCAGTGGCTGGCAAAGAATGGATTTATCGGTATACGCGACGCGTTGGCATGGCCATACGCTCAGACCTGATCATTGCCAATGCCTGGCACAGCCGCACCGATGCGATGTCCTCGGTGGTGGTGGTGTTCTCAACGATCGGCGCGATGCTGGGGTACGTGTGGCTGGATATTATTGCTGCTGTGGTGATTGCCATCATTATTGCCCGGGTGGGCTGGCGCTTTACCTGGGACAGCGTCAGGGAGCTGGTGGATACCGCCCTGCCCGAAGAGGATACCCGGGAGCTCACCAGAATTGCCATGGCCACGGAAGGCGTGCGAAATGTCCATGAACTTCGCAGCCGGCGCATGGGCCACGACATCATGCTGGATGTGCATCTGCAGGTGAAGCCCGAGATCAGCGTGTCAGAGGGCCACCAAATAGGCATGCAAGTGGTTCAAGGCATGCGCACAGCATTCGAGAACCTGAAGAACATTAATTTCCACATTGACGCGGAAAATGACGAGGAAGGCCTACCAACCACCGTCCGTCTGCCCAGCCGTCGGGAAGTCCGCGAGACATTGGCCCAGTGCGTCGGCGAGTTTCCAGATAAGTGCCACCTACGGTTGCATTACCTTGGCAATCATATTCACCTCGAACTGTTTCTGGACAAGGCGTACCGAGACGACCCGGCCTTTTCCAAGCAACACCTGACCCGTCAGCTCGAGGCCTTGCCCTGGTTTGGCAGCCTCCGTATCTGGTTTCCCGGCGAGGAGTAAGCGTCCGATCCCCTCCGGGAAGGCCTGGCCGCACCTCCCCCCATCGCCGGTAAGCCCGCTTTAACGACTCCGTTTGGCTTCCATGCGTGACAGGAACTCCTGCATGATAAGTGTGTAAAGCTCACCACCAAGAAAGCGATCCTCCACGCCTGCGTCCACGTTCGGATTGTCGTTCACCTCGATGACGGCCACCCGGTTGCCGGCCTGCTTGATATCCACACCGTAAAGGCCGTTACCAATCAGCCGCGTCGCATTCAGCGCCGCCTGAATCACATTGCGCGGCACTTCATAAGTTGGCATGGTATCAAAATCGCCGCTATCCACCTGCTGGTTACCACCGTGCTGGTATATCTGCCAGTGCCCTTTCACCATGAAATACTTGCACGCAAAAATGGCGCGCCCGCCGAGTACGCCGATTCGCCAGTCGTATTCGGTATAAAAATATTCCTGAGCCAGCACCAGCGCCGACTGCTTGAACAGAATTTTCAGCGCCTCTTTCAGGCCCTTTTCATCCTCAGCCCGCATAACGCCCCTCGAAAAGGCACCATCCGGTATCTTGACCACCATCGGAAAACCAAGGTGCATTATCGCCTGCTCCACCGAACCTTTCTGATCCTTCGACAGAATCAGCGTTTTGGGTGTCGGCACTTTGTTGTTTTTCAACAAATCCGCCAGATACACCTTGTTGGTGCACCGAAGAATGGAGACCGGGTCATCGATTACCACCAGCCCCTGGGCTTCTGCCTTACGGGCAAACCGGTAAGTATGATGGTCAATGGCGGTGGTTTCTCGAATGAACAAGCCGTCGTATTCCGGCAGCCTCAGATAATCCCGTTTGGTGATCGTTTCAACATTAATACCCAGCTTCTTGCCGGCTTTTTCAAAGCAAGCCAGCGCCTCATTGTCACTGGGAGGCAATTGCTCGTCAGGGTTCACCAGCATGGCAAGGTCGAAACGATAACGACGACGGGAGCGGGGTTTGCGCCAGACAATGCTGCTGAATTTGTCCAGTGCGGCAGCAAACACATCCTGTTCTTTGCCATGCAGATCCGCAGGCGAGGCCGGCTTCATCGACTCAATTTGCCAACCCTTACGCTTCTTGAAAACGATTTCCAGTATCGGGCAGGGAAAACGCTCAAACAACGCGCGTGCCACCGGCTTTAAGTCATCGTGTTCAGCCTGGCCAAAATAGGTGCGAATCCGCACCTGATGCGTCGCATCGCGATCATCATCACCGGGTTTTACGGCCGCACCGGACGCTTCCAGCCACTGCAATACGCTGGCATCCAATTCCTCCAGCTCTAATGAAAACAATCCCTTACGACTCAGGTCATTGAGCGTGATGACCGACGGCACCACATGGTGCCCGCGCGCTTCCGCCAACAGCGAGCAGTAATAGCCGCGGCTCAGGTAGCGGGCACTTTGACAAAGATTGATGACCCTTACACGACTGGAGGCCGGGGCGGTAAACTGAAGATACTGGTCAAAGGTTAGAACATCTTCGCTGGGGTAATACGGCGCCCAGTCTTTGGCGCGATCGACAACGATCAGTAATCGTGACATGCGGGGCAATCCTCCTTGAGGTCAATGCCAACGGTTGCACATCGCACCATCGCGAGTCCACCGAGAAGCCGACAATACCCCCACCGAAGCTTTTGCACAATCATCCGGAAATGCGTGATTTTACGCATGATTTCCCGCTGTTCACCGGGTCAGTAGTCTCTCATACTATGGCCTGCCTCCAACCTTCTCCCGAGCATTAAACCGTATGGCTGAATTTTGTTTTCGATTGGCCGAGAGTGACGACATCAACGCACTGGTTGCGCTCGAAAACCAGTGCTTTGTCGATGACCGGATATCCCGCCGAAGTTTTCGCCGGTTTGTTGAAATGCCCCGCGACCGTGTCGTGGTGGCACTCAAAGAGGGTGTCCTGCTGGGTTATTGCCTTGTCCTGATGCATGCCACCACCCGGCTGGCGCGCATTTATTCCATTGCGGTTTCTCCAGAAACACGGGGGCGTGGCCTGGGCGAGCAGCTGATTCGGCAAGCGGAGCAGTATGCCGTCGAGGCGGACCGCATCATCATGCGGCTGGAGGTCCGGGAAGACAACACCAGCGCAATTGCACTCTATCGCCGGCTCGGCTACCGCCAGTTTGGCTGCTATCGGGACTATTACGAGGACCATGGCACTGCGCTGCGTTTTGAACGGCGCATTCTGTTCTACGAACCCTCAAAGCAATTCCGTGCGGTGCCCTACTACCCTCAGACTACTGATTTTTCTTGCGGACCGGCGGCACTGATTATGGCCATGGCCGCACAGGATGACGATCTGTCCTTAACCACCCTGGAAGAGCTGCGGATATGGCGCGAGGCCACCACCATTTTCATGCTTGCCGGTCACGGCGGGTGTGGCCCCCACGGGCTGGCTCTGGCGGCCTGGAATCGGGGCTTTGAAGCCACCGCTTATGTCAGCAAGGAGGGTGCGCTGTTCAAGGACACGGTCAGAAACGACAACAAAAAGCGGGTACTCGAACTGGTGCATGAAGGCTTTATGCACGACCTGGGGAAAACAGGCATTGAACTCCACCATGACCCTTTGACCCTGGAGAACCTCGAGCAATCGCTGAAAGCCGGCCAGGTGCCGATCATTCTGATCAGTACCTGGCAGCTTAATCGCAGCCGTGTCCCCCACTGGGTCACAGTTTGCGCCATCGACAACCAGTTTGTGTACCTCCACGACCCGGAAATCGATGCCGAGGCCGGTGAAACCGTCGCCGATAAACAGCACCTTCCGGTCGACCGCAAGGTATTTGACCAGATGTCTCGCTATGGCAAAAACCAGCCGCTGCAGGCCGCGGTGATTGTGGGCCCAAAACGTAAAACCTAACCGGCTTACCCCATACGAATGGCGGTCTCCTTCAAAGCCGCTATATCATCTCTCAGCCGGGCGGCGGTTTCAAAATCGAGGTCCGAGGCGGCCTTGTACATGTCGTCTTCAAGTTTGGCGATGTCTTTCAGTATTTGCTCCGGTGAGCGCCCAGCCGCTCGCAGGCGGTACTGCTCAGCCTCTTCTGCGGCTTTCTGCCCCGGCCGCTCTGCACGACGACGGCCTGAACCACCCCCGGAAGCGCCTTCCATCACATCCGCCACTTTTTTGGTCAGGCCAACCGGGGTAATGCCATGCTCCAGGTTATGAGCCACTTGTTTGGCCCGACGACGCTCGGTTTCATCCATGGCGCGCTGCATCGAACCGGTAATCCGGTCACCATAAAGAATGGCTTTGCCATTGAGGTTTCGGGCGGCGCGGCCCATGGTCTGTATCAGTGAACGTTCGGAACGCAGAAAGCCTTCCTTATCCGCATCCAGAATGCAGACGAGGGAGACTTCCGGCATATCCAGGCCTTCCCGCAACAGGTTGATGCCCACCAGCACATCGAACTCACCACGACGCAAATCTCTTATGATCTCGACCCGCTCCACGGTATCAATATCCGAATGCAGATAACGCACACGAACGTCGTGCTCCATCAGGAAGTCCGTCAGATCCTCGGACATACGCTTGGTCAGCGTGGTGACCAGGACTCTCTCGTTTAGCTCGACCCGTTTGCGAATCTCCGATATCAGGTCATCCACCTGGGTCGAGGCCGGCCTCACCTCGATTTCAGGATCGATAAGGCCGGTCGGACGCACCACTTGCTCCACAACTTGCCCGGCATGTTCGGCTTCGTAGTTGCCGGGCGTGGCCGAGACGAAAATCATTTGCGGCGCAATCCGTTCCCACTCATCGAATCGCATGGGACGGTTATCGAGCGCCGAGGGCAATCGGAAACCATACTCCACCAACGTTTCCTTGCGGGATCGGTCTCCCTTGTACATGGCACCGATCTGCGACACGGTCACGTGGGATTCATCCACCACCAGCAACGCATTCGGTGGCAGGTAATCAAACAGGGTGGGCGGGGCTTCGCCAGGCTGACGACCGAACAGATAGCGGGAATAGTTTTCAATGCCGTTGCAGTAACCCAGCTCAAGCATCATTTCGATGTCGTAGCGGGTGCGCTCTTCGAGACGCTGGGCCTCCACCAGACGATTATTGTCTCGCAGCAACGTCAGCCGCTCTTCCAGTTCCACCTTGATGTGCTCAATGGCGTCGAGCACTTTTTCGCGCGGCGTCACGTAGTGAGACTTAGGGTAAATTGTGACCCGGGGAACACGCCGGAATACCTCGCCGGTGAGCGGATCGAAGAAGCTGAGATTTTCCACTTCGTCGTCGAATAACTCGATGCGGATAGCTTCCTTCTCGGATTCTGCCGGAAATACGTCGATGACGTCCCCGCGTACCCGGTAATTAGCGCGGTGGAACTCGATGTCATTGCGGGTGTATTGCAATTCCGCCAGGCGCCGCAGGATGTAACGCTGGTCGATCTTATCGCCACGATCCAGATGCAACATCATTTTCAGATAGGATTTTGGGTCACCCAAACCGTAGATGGAAGACACCGTGGCGACAATGATGGCGTCGGGCCGTTCCAGCAGCGCCTTGGTCGCGGACAAACGCATTTGCTCAATGTGCTCGTTAATCGATGCGTCTTTTTCGATAAACGTATCGGAAGACGGAACATAAGCTTCGGGCTGGTAGTAATCGTAGTAAGAGACAAAATATTCTACCGCGTTATCTGGAAAGAATTCTTTGAACTCGCCGTAAAGCTGGGCCGCCAGAGTCTTGTTGTGGGCCATGACAATGGTGGGACGCTGAATCTCTTCGATCACGTTTGCGATGGTGAACGTTTTGCCAGAACCGGTAACACCCAGCAAGGTCTGGTGCGCCAGGCCCGACTGAATCCCGTCCACCAGGCTCGCAATTGCCTTGGGCTGGTCGCCTGCTGGCTGGAAAGGCGAATCAACTTTGAACATAGTGACGTGACGTCCTCCGAGACAATGAGAGCAACAAAAAAGGTGGCGGAATAATAACACTCCCGGGAGCGTAACCTTATCCTTATACTAGCTTCATGGTACCATCTGTACGTTTAACGGTGGCCATCGGACCCCCTCACAGCGGGATTGCCGACAGCACCGGAGCCTACTTCAGACGCATCTTTAAGGAGCGCAAGTTTGGACCTTCAACTTTCCAGCCGTGTACAGGCAATCAAGCCCTCTCCCACCCTTGCTATTACCAACAAAGCGGCAGAACTTCGTGCCGCCGGACAGGATATCGTCGGCCTTGGTGCAGGCGAGCCTGATTTTGATACCCCGGATCACATCAAGGAAGCGGCTATTGCGGCAATCAAAGCAGGCCAGACCAAGTATACGGCAGTTGATGGCACCCCCGGTCTGAAAAAAGCAATCATTGCCAAATTCAAACGGGACAACGGTCTGGACTATGAGCCGTCGCAGATCCTGGTGTCCAGCGGTGGCAAACAAAGCTTTTTCAACCTCGCGCTGGCGACCCTGGATGCCGGTGACGAAGTCATTATTCCTGCGCCCTACTGGGTCTCATACCCCGACATGGTGCTGGTCGCCGAAGGCAAGCCAGTGGTTATCAAGACGTCTGCCGACAGCCGCTTCAAGATCACACCCGATCAGTTGGAGAGTGCGATCACCGACCGCACCAAGCTGTTTGTCATCAACAGTCCCTCCAACCCCAGTGGCATGGCTTACACCCTGGACGAGCTCAAAGCCATTGGTGAGGTGCTGAAGCGCCATCCGGGAATCATGATTGCCACGGACGACATGTACGAGCCCATTTTGTGGACCGGCGAGCCCTTCAACAACATCCTGACCGCCAACCCTGAACTGTACGATCGTACCTTCGTGCTCAACGGCGTATCCAAGGCCTACTCAATGACAGGCTGGCGTATCGGTTATGCCGCCGGCCCCACTAAAGTCATTGGCGCCATGAAGAAGATTCAGTCCCAGAGCACGTCCAACCCGGCATCAATCTCACAGGCGGCCGCGCAGGCCGCACTGGAAGGCTCTCAGGACTGCATTGCCCCCATGGTCAAGGCCTTTAAGGAACGCCATGACTACCTGGTTGAGGCACTCAATGCGCTACCCGGAGTTGAATGCCTGGAGGGAGATGGCACGTTTTACGCTTTCCCCAGTTTCCAGGGGGCAATCGAAGCACAGGCGGGCATCAACGACGACGTGGAGATGGCAGAAATGCTGCTTAAAGATGCTGGCGTTGCGCTGGTGCCAGGATCCGCATTCGGCGCGCCCGGATACATGCGATTGAGTTTCGCCACTAGCATGGATGTTCTCAGAGACGCCATCAGCCGACTTCAAAAAGTCTTGGGTTAATCCCCGATTCAGGGTTGACGAGGCGCGGTGGCCACCGTAACATACGCGCCTCGTTAAGACCGACGACGTTCCCCGATAGCTCAGTTGGTAGAGCAACGGACTGTTAATCCGTTTGTCGCTGGTTCGAGCCCAGCTCGGGGAGCCACTATTCAAAAAAAACCGCTACTCCTTTCCGGAGTCAGCGGTTTTTTTATGCCTGCCCGACGCCAACGCCGTAGCTTTCGCCGAAACATGCTGCGATCAACCGGTACCTCGATCGTGGCCAAAGCCGCACCTGAAGGACCGTGGCGGGATTGATGTCTGAATCACTATGATCATCTGCCCGTTCGCAACTGAAACCTCTGGAGACGCCCACCGAAGCCCCCACACGCCGGGCCAGTCACCATGATGTACTCAGGCTATCTCAGCTCGCACGCAGTTCGTCGTCTATCGCCATTAGCGCTGCCAGCGGGTCCGCCGCCAGAGTGATGGGTCTTCCGATCACCAGGTAGTCACTGCCAGCGTGAATGGCCTCTGACGGCGTCATGACCCGTTGCTGGTCGCCCCTGGCGGCCGTCAGGGGTCGTATGCCGGGTGTCACCAACCGGAAATCCACGCCTTGCTCACGCTTCAGTAATGACGCCTCCTGCGCGGAGCAAACGACGCCGTCCAAACCACAGTTGCGCGTCAAGGTCGCCAGCCTCGACACCTGCTGCTCGGGGCTGTCTTGAATGCCAATGCCGGCCAAATCAGTCGCGCTCATACTGGTCAGGACCGTCACGGCGATCAACAGTGGGCGACCTTCCCCGTAGGTTGCCAATCGCTCTCGACAGGCTACCATCATGCGCTCACCACCCGAGGCATGAACATTGACCATCCAGACCCCAAGATCGGCGGCCACCGCCACGGCGGCAGACGTGGTATTGGGAATATCGTGGAATTTGAGATCGAGAAACACTTCAAACCCCCGCTGGTGCAATGCCCCCACCAAACCCGGACCGCAGCGGGTAAATAGTTCCTTGCCTACTTTAAGGCGACACAGGCTGGGATCTAGTTGGTCAACCAGCGCCAGCGCTGCCTCGTCTGAGGGAAAATCCAGGGCAATAATGATTTTTGGGTCAATCGGGTTTTGCACGGTTACATTCCTGAGCGTTCTGTTAATTCACGTTTACACTGACGGTTGAAGTCTGCCTGCCTAATTGCTGACGGGGCGTGACCACCACCTATTCCGCTTCCACGCCCTGGATCGGACGAACCGTCTCCCAGTGTTTACAGCTGGGGCACAACCAATGAAGCTGCCGCCCGGAAAAACCGCAGTTGACACAGCGGTAGACGGGGCGATTCACCAACAACAAGTGGCCAATACGACTCACCAGTCTGCCCTCGTCCGTCGTCATGCCTTTTTCATAGCCCGCCATCTCGACCAGCCGCAGCAACCCTCTTACGCTGGGGCGTATTTCCAGCTCCGCGCGCAGCAGCTCTATCGCCGCCAGGCGTCCTGATGAGCGCTCCGTGGATTCCACCAGAGCCAGAAGCAGACTCGTGCTGGGCCAAACCTGATACAACTTTTTCAGCTTCCTCTCGAGACGGGCAACATCTCCATGCTCCTTTTCCAGCTTCATCAAGCGGTCAACCGCCTCCGAACCAAAATCCGAGTTCTGGTCAAAGACTTTCAATAAGGTCGCCGCCGCCTCCCGATAGTTGCCGTGGAGCCTCTGAAGACTGACCAGAATGAAAGTCGCCCGGATGCAGGAACGATCGTGCCCCAGCGCTTCCCTCGCTAATTTCTGAGCGGACCAGCGATCATCATTACGCATCGCCACTTCGGCCAATTCACAGGTGATGTACGCCAACTGCTTATTGAGCACCGGGTCCAACGCGGCTGTCATCAAGGTGACAGCCACCTGCCCCGCCTTCTCCCATTCTTTTTCTTGCTGATACAGCTCTATCAATTGGGCGGAAGCCTTACGCCCATAGTCGCGGTCACCCATCAACTCATGGAACAATGCTTCGGCCCGATCCAACAAGCCGGCAGCCAGATAATCCAGTGCCAGCTCAAACGTCACTTGGGGGGAAAAGCGAGAGGGTAATTCGGGGCGAGCCAAAAGATTCTGATGGATTACAATGGCACGGTCCGACTCACCTTTCAGGCGAAAATGCGCACCGATTGAAAGATGCAGACTGACGGTGTCTCGACTGACAGCCAGTGACTGGACGAAATTCTCAACCGCTTGGTCAGAATAATTGGTGAACAGGAACTGAAGCCTGTCTTTGACCGAAGCCTCATCTGATATGACCGAAGCCGAGCCACCCGCAGAACGCCCGGCACGACCAGCGAACCAGCCAGCAGCTACCGCTACCGTTAACAGCAGCCACTGAAAAACAATATCCATCAGGTGGTCCGGTCGGTGGGATTCCTGGTCGTCTCCAACGCTTGCTCAGCTCGAGTCAAACGCTTTTGTAACTGTCGCCGGGATACGGAGGTCCGAATCGTGGCCAGCATCGTCAGCAATACACCTATCAGTGCACCGATAACAAACGACATTATGATCCAGATGGCGACACCATGAGGAGCAGTTTCGAACAGGAGAAAGTTCAAAGACACTGCCATTTGGTTATTCAGCGAAAACACCAATGCCAGCAGCACCAAAAACAACACCAATAGAATGATCAGTATTTTCTGTAACCCGGCCATAAGCCAATACGCTCCCTGAATCATCCGGCAATTGATAATGGTGTTAAGTCATCATTGTGCAACAGCTTATCAATTGAAAAAAGTGCTCAATATCCTTTTTTCATACTGTCATTAACCTGCTCGCGCAACTCTTTGCCCGGCTTGAAGTGAGGTACAAATTTTGCGGGCAACTTGACGGCCTCTCCGGTTTTCGGATTGCGTCCTGTGCGGGCCGCACGATGATGAAGCGAAAAACTGCCAAACCCGCGAATCTCAATGCGCTGACCTTCCGCCAGCGATTGGGACATGTGTTCAATAATGGTTTTTACGGCCAGTTCGACATCTTTGACAGACAACTGAGTCTGTTTCGATGCAATCAATTCGACCAGTTCGGACTTTGTCATGAGGCTCATCCCTTTTTCGTTCTTATTGCGAAGCTGATGCCACCGCCTAGAACGTAGTTTAGCTAAACCCCAAAAAAACACAAAAAAAACGGGCTGTTACAGCCCGTTTTTTTATAACTAACCGGAAATTTTAATCCTTGTTAGCGTTTTGCTGCTGCATTTGCTCTTTGATCAGATCACCGATAGTGGTGGCGCCTGAGCTTTCTGCAGTTTTCTCGCGAACACTTTGCAGCGCCTGCTTGTCGTCCTCAACATCTTTGGACTTAACAGACAGGTTGATCACACGGTTCTTGCGATCAATGCTGATGATCTTCGCTTCAACTTCGTCGCCTTCGTTCAGAACGTTGCGCGCGTCTTCAACACGGTCACGACTGATTTCAGAGGCTTTCAGTACGGCTTCAACTTCGTCATTCAGGGCAATGGTTGCTGCCTTGGCGTCGATGGCGGAAACAGTACCTTTAACGATGGAGCCCTTGTCGTTTAACTGAACAAACTCGGCGAACGGATCGCTTTCAAGCTGCTTGATGCCCAGGGAGATACGCTCACGCTCAGGATCAACAGACAGGATAACGGTTTCAACCTCGTCACCCTTCTTGTATTCACGAACCGCTTCTTCTCCGGTTTCGTTCCAGCTGATGTCAGACAAGTGCACCAGGCCGTCGATGCCGCCATCCAGACCAATGAAGATACCGAAATCGGTAATCGACTTGATCTTGCCGGAAATACGATCGCCCTTGTTGAAGTTGCTGGAGAAATCTTCCCATGGATTGGAAACGCACTGTTTGATACCCAGGGAGATACGACGACGCTCTTCGTCGATATCCAGGATCATGACGCCAACTTCATCACCGACCTGAACCACTTTGGACGGGTGGATGTTCTTGTTGGTCCAATCCATTTCGGAGACGTGGACAAGACCTTCAACACCCTCTTCCAGCTCGGCAAAACAGCCGTAGTCTGTCAGGTTGGTAACACGAGCAGTTACCCTGGCGTTCTCGGGATAACGTCCCTTGATATCAACCCATGGATCTTCACCCAGCTGCTTCAGACCCAGAGACACACGATTACGCTCGCGGTCGAACTTAAGGACCTTAACGCTGATCTCGTCGCCGACGTTCACAATTTCGCTCGGATGCTTGATGCGCTTCCAAGCCATATCAGTGATGTGCAACAGACCGTCAACACCGCCCAGATCCACGAATGCGCCGTAGTCGGTCAGGTTCTTGACGATACCCTTGATTTCCATACCTTCAGTCAGGGTCTCAAGCAGTGCATCACGCTCAGCACTGTTCTCAGCTTCCAGAACCGCACGACGTGAAACCACGACGTTGTTGCGCTTCTGGTCCAGCTTGATGACCTTGAACTCAAGTTCTTTGTTTTCCAGGTGCGCAGTGTCGCGAACCGGACGAACGTCCACCAGTGAGCCTGGCAGGAACGCACGGATACCGGCCAGATCGACCGTGAAGCCACCTTTGACCTTGCCGTTGATCACACCTTTGACGACTTCTTCTGCTTCGAAGGACTTTTCGAGAACCTTCCACGCTTCTGCACGCTTGGCTTTTTCACGTGACAGGCGGGTTTCACCGAAACCGTCTTCGACCGCATCGAGAGCCACATCCACAGTGTCACCGATCTGTACTTCCATCTCACCCTTATCATTAAGGAACTGTGAGGCTGGAATAACACCTTCGGACTTGAGGCCGGCGTTAACCGTCACCCAATCACTGTCGATATCAACCACGGTTCCCTGGACGATGGAACCCGGTTGCATGTCAATTTCTTTTAGGCTTTCTTCAAATAGATCCGCAAAGCTCTCGCTCATTATGTGTCCTATGATCAACGCAAGTTTACTCCGTGCTGCCAGCGACACGGTCTGTGAATCGTGATCCGGATACGGCCAGGGCTGGCTGTTAACGCAATACCCGGTTTCCAACAACAAAAAGGTGTGGTCAGGCCTGGCCCGCTAAGGCCATTACCCTGTCCAACACCTCTTCTATGCTTAATCCTGTCGAGTCAATGACTTGCGCATCTTCTGCAGGCTTAAGCGGGGCGGCTGAACGGTTTGTATCCCGCTCATCACGCGCCCTGATCTCTTCTAAAAGGGCGTCAATGTTAACACTGACACCTGCGTCCTTCAACTGGCGATAACGTCTCTGCGCACGTTCTTCAACACTCGCCGTCAAAAACACTTTCACTGGGGCATTGGGGAAAACCACCGTCCCCATATCACGGCCATCGGCCACCAGCCCCGGAGACTGCTGAAAATCTCTCTGACGCTGCAACAAAGCGTCTCGGACGGGCTGAATAACGGCAATTTTGGAGGCATTATCACCACAGGTTTCGGTGCGAATGGCGGCAGTCACATCTTTACCATTCAAAAGGACCTTCACCGGCTCACCGGCCGGCGTGGGTTCGAACGCCACGTCGAGGCTCGAGGCCACCCGAACCAACCCGGCTTCGTCGTCAAAGGCGACCCGCTGTTGTTCGGCAGCCAGGGCTGTCAGACGGTAGAGTGCGCCACTGTCCAACAAATGCCAACCCAATCTGCGCGCCAGCATCTGCGTAATCGTCCCCTTGCCCGATCCACCAGGCCCATCTACGGCAATAACCGGTGCGTCAGCCACCATCCTCACGCTCCCTCGACCGATATCTGGAACCCGGTTTCCTGAGCCAACGCCACAAACCCGGGAAAAGACGTTGCCACATTGGCGCAGTCACTGATTTCAATGGGTCCGCTGGCCCGAAGCGATGCCACGGCAAAAGCCATCGCAATGCGGTGGTCACCATGGCTATCAACTTTACCGCCGCCGAGCGTTTGGCCTCCCGGGATGACAATGCCATCGGGGGTTACGGTTGTCTGAACACCCAACTGGCTCAAACCATCCGCCATCACCTGAATACGGTCGCTCTCTTTGACCCGTAATTCTTCGGCTCCCCGCAGAACGGTCTCGCCCTTGGCGCAGGTCGCTGCAATAAACAGCACCGGAAACTCGTCAATCGCCAACGGCACCTCACTCTCCGGAATGTCGATGCCCCGCAAGGTCGCTGACCGAACCCGCAAATCTGCAACGGGCTCACCACCGACCTCACGCTCATTGCTCACATCAATCCGGGCGCCCATCAAACGCAGAATGTTGATCACGCCAACACGCGTTGGATTCATACCCACATGTCTTAATGTCAGGTCCGATCCTTCCGCAATACTGGCGGCCACCAGGAAAAAGGCCGCGGACGAAATGTCAGCGGGTACATCAATGGTGCTGGCAGACAGGCGAGCCCCGCCGGTTAACGATGCCGTGGCACCCTTCCTGGTCACCGGATAGCCAAAGCCCGCGAGCATGCGTTCAGTATGATCCCGGGTTGGTGCCGGCTCGGTGACTGAGGTCACCCCTTCGGCATACAGCCCCGCCAATAACAGGCAGGATTTCACCTGTGCACTGGCAACTGGCATGTCATAATGAATAGCCTTCAATGCCTGACCGCCGCGAATTTTCAGGGGTGGCCGGCCACCGTCGGCGGTATCGATGAGCGCACCCATGGTGCGCAAAGGGTCAGCCACCCGCCCCATCGGTCGCTTTGACAAACTCTCGTCACCCGTCAACTCGGAGTCAAAGGCCTGCGCGGCCAGCAGCCCCGTAAACAGGCGCATGGCAGTGCCTGAATTACCCAGGTACAACGGCCCCCGGGGTGCCTGCAAGCCATCGATGCCAACCCCATGGATACGGACAAAACCGTTATCGGGCCCCTCAATTGCAACACCCATATCCCGAAATGCCTGAAGCGTCGCGAGACTGTCCTCGCCTTCGAGAAATCCCTTAACTTCGGTGATCCCGTCTGCCAGCGCTCCCAGCATGATCGAACGATGGGAAATGGACTTGTCACCCGGCACGCGGATATCACCGGTTACTTGGCCGCCTGGCTGGAGTTTAAAGGTTACCTGAGTCTGGTTTGTGTTCGTCACGAAGGCCTGCCCTGAAAGCATTTTTGAGAAATGTTCCCGCGCCGCTTTGGCACGGCTGAAAACACGGAGCAAGGTTGCCCCATCCTGTTCGGCGATCGCCGTTCTAAGCTGGTCCAGATCATGGGTAAAGTGGTCGATTACCCGCAGAACTGCCTGTTGATTGGACAAAAAGATATCGTGCCACATGACAGGATCGCTGGCAGCGATGCGGGTAAAGTCCCTAAATCCGCCCGCCGCATAGCGAAAAATGTCCAGATTTTCGTCTTCGCCCGCCAATGTATCCACCAGCGAAAAAGCGATCAGATGCGGCAAGTGACTGGTGGCCGCCAGCACTTCGTCATGGTAAGCCACCGGCATTGTAAGAACACGAGCTCCACAGCCTTCCCACAGCGCACTGAGTTTTTGAAGATGGTCTGGATTCACATCTTCGGGCGGCGTCAGGATCACCTTATGATTGGCGAACAAATCTGGGTCTGCTGCGGCAATACCGCTTTTCTCGGAACCGGCAATTGGGTGACCGGGGATGACCGCCGGTAAGTGTTCGCCGAACACCGCTTCAACAGCCGTCACGAAACTCGCTTTGGTGCTGCCCACGTCCGTCAACAAGGCGCTTTTCTCAAGCCAGGGCTGGACCTCACGAAGTACCGACTCCGTCGCCCGCACCGGCACCGCCATCACCACAAGATCGGCGCCACGAACAGCTTCTGCGACCGAACCCGCAGCCTCATCCACGACCCCGGCCTTCAAACCCTGGGACAACTCCTCAGGATGCTGATCGGCGCCAACGACAACACGGGCAAGCCCGTTTTTTTTAATGGCGCTGGCCAAAGAACCGCCGATCAACCCCAGCCCAATGATGGCCACTCGCTCGAATAAGGGCTCCTGGTCAACCATTAGCGGAGTCCTGGCGACTGCCGTGCAGTGCTTTGCTCAGCGCATCCAGAAACCGCTGATTTTCCGCCGGCAGACCCACCGATACACGCAGGTGCTCTGGCATGCCATAGCCGGCAATGGGCCTCACAATCACGCCCTGGGCCAACAAACGCTCAAACACAGCCGGCGCTTCTGGGCCCACTTCCACCGCGATAAAATTACCGGACGATGGAATGTAGCGTAAGCCCAGTGCCTCCAAGCCGGCGGCCAGCTGCTTCAGGCCGCTCGCATTGACCTGCCGTGACCGAGCCAGGTAGTCCTCATCATCCAACACCGCCGTTGCCGCCGCCAAAGCAATGGAATCAACATTAAATGGCTGACGAACACGGTTCAGAATATCGGTGACCGCAGCCGAAGCGAGGCAATACCCCACGCGCAATCCGGCTAGGCCCCAGGCCTTTGAAAAAGTTCGCGACACGATCAGGTTGGGATAATGATTCAACCACTGGATACTGGTGTAGTAATCGCTTACATCAAGGTATTCGCAATAGGCCTCATCAAGCACCACGATGACGCGCTCCGGCACGCTGGCCAGAAACCGCTCCACTGCCTCAAGACTGTGAGCAGTTCCTGTCGGATTATTGGGGTTCGCAACGAAAATCAGTCGCGTTTTGTCAGTGACCGCCGAAGCCATGGCGCTCAGGTCGTGGCCCCAGTCACGAGCCGGTACCTCAACACCCTTCGCACCGATGGCACGGGTCACCAGCGGATAAACAGCAAAGGCGTACTGGGAGTAAATAATCTCGGCTGTATTGTCTGCGAAACTGCGGGCAATGATTTCCAGAATATCGTTGGAGCCATTCCCCAGTGTCACTTGCGCCGGTTTCAGGCCCAGCTTTTGAGACAGCTTTGCCTTGAGAGCAAAGCCGTTGCCATCGGGGTAACGACACAGATCACCCAGCGCTTTTTGCGCCGCGCTCAGCGCCAAAGAGCTGGGGCCCAAGGGATTTTCATTGCTCGCCAGCTTTACGATTCCGGCCGGATCCAGCCCCAGCTCCCGGGCCAGCTCATCAATGGGCTTTCCGGGTTGGTAAGGCATTAAACCCTGCACGCCCTCTACCGCCAGGGTCTGATAATCGATCGACATAGAGTGCATCCCCGTCGTTGGTCCACCAACCGTTCTAAGAGTTTGACCTGAGAATTATGACCCGTTAGAGCACGCCAACGGGGTAGGAACCCAGCCGTTTTAACTCAACAGCCTCTTCATCAATTTCAGCAAGCACCTTACTCACTTTCGGATCATCCATGTGTCCCTCGAAATCGATGTAAAAAACATACGCCCACGTACCACTTGGCGATGGCCGGGTTTCGATCCGGGTCAGGCTCAGGCCATGGCGGTGAAACGGCTCAAGCAGTTGGTACAAAGCGCCAGGTTTGTTGCGCATGGACACAAGAATGGACGATTTGTCGTGCCCGCTGACACTGACCGCCTCACGGCCAATAATGAGAAAGCGCGTGGTGTTGTCGGGCCGATCCTCGATACTGTTGGCCAGCTTCTGCAGACCATACAGTTCTTCGGCCATGTCACCTGCGATGGCGGCAGTACCAGGCTCTTCCGCCGCACGGCGTGCAGCTTCGGCATTACTGCTGACAGCAACCCGCTCAATGCCATAGCGATGGGCGTCCAGCCATTGACGGCACTGCGCAAACGACTGCTGGTGCGAATAAATGCGGGAAATAGCCTGTTCATCCGTACCGGGTGCGCACAACAGATGATGGTGAATACGCAACTGGACTTCACCGCAGATTTTCAACGGGGAGGACATGAACATATCCAGGGTATGGTTGATCATACCTTCGGTCGAGTTCTCCACCGGCACCACACCGTAGTGCGCGGCGCCTGATTCAACTTCTCGAAAAACGGCGTCAATAGCCGGCAGTGGCACGCTCACCACGGAGTGACCAAAGTGCTTCAGTGCTGCAGACTGGGTAAAGGTGCCTGCCGGGCCCAAAAATGCAATGTGCATGGGCTTTTCCAACGACAGGCAGGCCGACATCACTTCCCGAAACAACCGTGCCATCTCTTCACCGGAAAGCGGTCCCGGGTTCTGCTCCTTGATACGGCGCAACACCTGGGCTTCACGCTCGGGACGATAGAAAAATACGTCTTCGCCTGGGTGTGCAGCCGTTTTCACGGCGGCCACTTCCTGAGCGCACCGGGCCCGGGCGCTGATAAGATCCATAATCTGGCGATCGAGTTGGTCGATTTCCTCTCGCAACTCGCTTAGCCGAGTCTGCTCATCAGTCATGGTCAAGCCCGCTCCCTCTCGAACACGGTCATATAATCAATCAATGCGTCCACACCCGCCTCGGGCATCGCGTTGTAGATGCTGGCTCTCATACCGCCAACCGATCGATGGCCCTTCAGGTTCAGTAACTGCCGCTGCTCGGCGCCATCCAGGAAGGCACGATTCAACCCCTCGTCCGCCAGCGTGAACGGCACGTTCATCCAGGACCGGAATCTCGGAGTAATGGGGTTGGCGTAAAAGGCGCTTTGATCAATATAGCCGTAAAGCTTTTCGGCCTTACGCGCATTGATCCTGCCAATCGATTCCACGCCACCCTGGCTTTTAAGCCACTGAAAAACCAATCCGGCCAGATACCATGAGTATGTGGACGGCGTGTTATACATCGAACCATTATCGGCGGTGACTTTGTAATCCATCATGGTTGGAATGTCTTTGCGGGCATGACCCAGCAAATCTTTGCGGACCACCACCACAACCAAACCTGACGGCCCGATATTTTTCTGGGCACCGGCGTAAATGACGCCAAACCTGGACACATCCAGCGGACGCGACAGGATCGTCGATGACATGTCCGCTACCAACGGCACGGAGCCGGCATCAGGCACGAAATCAAATTCCAGACCACCGATGGTTTCATTCGGGGTGTAATGCAGGTAGGCCGCGGTCGGGTCGCACTGCCAGTCGGAGGGGTCAGGAATTGTGGTAAAGCCATTGCCTTCGCTACTGGCGACAACATTTACATTGGCGTATCGGCTCGCCTCTGCAATGGCTTTTTTTGACCATATACCGGTATTAACATAATCCGCTGAGGATCTATCGCCCAACAGGTTCAGCGGTATGGTCGCAAATTGACTGCTGGCACCGCCCTGCATGAAGAGCACGGCGTAGTCGTCTGGCACGCCCGCAAGCTCACGGAAATCTTGCTCAGCCGTTTCGGCGATTTCAACAAACTCGTCGCTACGGTGACTCATTTCCATCACCGACATGCCTGTCCCACGCCAATCCAGCATTTCATCACGTGCCTGCTGAAGTACGCTCTCCGGCAGAATTGCCGGACCTGCACAAAAATTATACGCCCTGGTCATTCCACCTGATCTCTTGTGATTGCCCTTCTATCTGGCACCCACTCTGCCCGCCACTCGCGAGGGGCAGAGGAATACCGAACGCCGATGACTGGCTTATTCTTCGCCAGTGTCTCCGGCCACGTCGCTACTGCCGTCGCCTTCGCCCCGACCTTCATCGGCAGCGTCCAGCCCGGCAACATCGACATCACCAACATCGACGTCTTCATCCGAGTCACCGGAGTCCGCGATGCGCTCGACACCGACCAGACGTTCATCTTCCTGGCTCAGTTTAATCAGTCGCACGCCCTGCGTGTTGCGGCTCAATATCGATACCTCATCGGTCCGGGTACGAACCAGCGTACCCTTGTCCGAGATCAGCATCATCTCATCGCCATCAAACATTTGCAGCGCAGTCACCAGATTCCCGTTCCGGTCGGAGCACTGCATGGCAATAACACCCTGACTGCCACGGCCGTAGGTCGGAAACTCATCAAACTGGGTTCGTTTGCCATAACCATTTTCACTGGCGACCAACAGCACACCCTCTTCTTGCGGGATGATAAGCGACACCACCCGATGCCCTTCCGGCATCCGAATGCCCCGAACACCACGAGCCGTCCGGCTGAGGGGGCGGATAGCATCTTCGCTAAAGCGTACGGCTTTGCCGGCGGTGGAGAACAGCATAACCTCGGCATCACCCTCGGTGATGGCGGCACCGATCAGGGTGTCGCCCTCATCAAGCGACAAGGCAATCAAACCACTACTTCTTGGACGTGAGAAGTTGGGCAACGGTGTTTTCTTAACAATACCGGCTGACGTGGCCATCAATACAAAATGACCTTCCGGATAATCTCGAACCGGCAGGAACGTTGTCACGCGCTCGCCTTCTTCCAATGGCAGGATATTGACCATTGGACGTCCGCGGGAAGCTCTGCTGGCCCTGGGGATTTCAAATACCCGCAACCAATAGACCTTGCCACGGCTGGTAAAACACAAAATGGTGTCGTGCGAATTGGCTACCAACAGTTTTTCAATGAAGTCTTCTTCTTTCATCGACGTTGAGGCCTTACCCCGGCCACCCCGGCGCTGAGACTGATAGTCCTCGATAGCCTGGGTTTTAGCATACCCACCGTGAGATATGGTCACCACCAGATCTTCTTCGTCGATAAGGTCGGCAATCGTCAAATCGCGCTTGGAGCTGGTAATCTCCGTACGACGCTCATCGCCATATTCTTCGACGACGGCTTGCAGTTCATCACGAATTACCTGAAGCAGTCGCTCTGGATCGCCCAGAATGTCGAGAAGATCTGCAATTTTCTCAACAATATCCCGGTATTCGTTTTGAAGCTTTTCTGTCTCCAGGCCGGTCAGACGGTGCAAACGCAGATCCAGAATCGCTTGCGCCTGCTCGGGGGACAGATAGTAAAGACCATCACGAAGACCGTAAATTTCAGGCAGGTCATCGGGACGACAGGCGTCTTCACCCGCTTTTTCCAGCATGGCCATCACGCCACCGGAGGACCAGCCTTGAGCGATTAATTTCTCTTTCGCTTCGGCAGACGACGGCGACTGTTTGATCAGGTCAATAATTTCATCAATGTTCGCCAGCGCAACGGACAAACCTTCAAGGATATGGCCCCGCTCGCGCGCCTTTCGCAGTTCAAAAATGGTTCTGCGCGTCACTACTTCCCGACGGTGACGGACAAAGGCATCCAACATTTCCTTCAGGTTCAGTATCCGGGGCTCGCCATCGATCAGGGCGACCATGTTGATACCAAATACCGTCTGCAGCTGGGTATGGGCAAACATGTTGTTGATGATGACGTCCGGGTTTTCACCCCGACGCAGCTCAATGACTACCCGGATACCTTCTTTGTTAGACTCGTCGCGGAGCTCGGTGATGCCCTCAAGCCGCTTTTCTTTTACCAACTCGGCAATTTTTTCGATCAACCGGGATTTATTCAGCTGATAAGGCAGCTCGGTAATGATGATGGCATCACGGCCGGTCTTATTGTCGTGCTCAATTTCATGACGGGCACGAATATAGATACGGCCCCGACCCGTACGATAGGCTTCAACAATGCCCGCGCGACCGTTAATGATGCCCTCGGTTGGGAAATCCGGCCCCGGGATATATTCCATCAGCTCGTCGATTGTCATGTCGGGATTGTCGATCAACGCCAGACAGCCGCTCACGATCTCGGTCAGGTTATGGGGCGGAATATTCGTTGCCATCCCCACCGCGATACCGGACGAGCCGTTAACCAGCAGGTTGGGTACGCGCGTTGGCATCACTTCCGGAATCTGTTCTGTGCCGTCGTAGTTAGGCACAAAATCGACGGTTTCTTTTTCCAGATCCGCCAACAGGGAATGCGCGATCTTCTTCATGCGAATTTCGGTGTATCGCATGGCGGCGGCGTTATCGCCGTCGATGGAACCGAAGTTACCCTGGCCATCCACCAGCGGGTAGCGCAGTGAAAATGGCTGAGCCATACGGACAATGGTGTCGTAGACAGCCGAGTCGCCGTGTGGGTGATATTTACCGATAACGTCGCCTACGACACGCGCGGATTTTTTGTAGGCTTTGTTCCAGTCATTATTGAGCTCGGACATTGCAAACAGGACGCGACGGTGAACCGGCTTAAGGCCGTCCCGCACATCCGGCAGTGCCCGCCCGACGATAACGCTCATGGCGTAGTCGAGGTAGGACTGTTTAAGCTCGTCTTCAATATTTACCGGCAGGATCTCTTTGGCTAATTCACCCATCGAGAAAGGTTCCTTTGCGTTTGCTGGAAGTCGTCGTTTTTATCGAGCAGTCAGGCCGCTCACTTACTGTACAGGCGGGACAAGCGGTGTCGGAACGCTTCCTGAATTCAGGTAAAAAGAGTTCCGGCACGACCTCTTACGCCGGCCATTAACAAGTGGACAATACTACCACAATCGGAGCAGTAAAGTGTGGCTTTGGAAACGGCAAACAATGCACGGGAATCACCCGAATACCACCGTCTTATTTTCATAGGTGATAACCCGGTCTTCGATGTGGGCCCGCAGTCCACGTGCCAGCACATTTTTTTCAACGTCCTTACCCAGTCGAACCATGTCTTCGATGGAATCGCTGTGATTTACCCGGATAACGTCCTGTTCAATAATCGGGCCTTCGTCCAGATCCTGCGTCACATAGTGACAGGTTGCCCCGATCAGCTTTACACCACGGCTGTAAGCCTGATGGTAAGGCCGGGCGCCGGCAAACGAGGGCAAAAAGCTGTGATGAATATTAATGACCCTTCCAGAGTAGCGCTCACACAGTTCTGGCGGCAGTATCTGCATATACCGGGCCAGTACGATGACATCCGTGTCATAGCCATCGATCAGGGCGCCAATTTCAGCAAACGCGGCTTCGCGAGTGTCTTTCGACACTGGAACGTGGTGGTAGGGAATATGGTGCCAATCTACCATGCGCCGTAGATCATCATGATTCGAGATGACCGCGACAATTTCAGTATTAAGTTCTTTGCTGTGCCAGCGATGCAGCAAGTCCGCGACGCAGTGGGATTCCTTGCTGCACATCAACACCACGCGCTTCGGTTTGGCCGAGTCCGCCACATGCCAGCTCATATCGAACTCACGGGCAATAGGTTCAAACGCGGCCCGAAACTGGTCAAGCCCGAACGGGATTGAGCTGGCTTTGATTTCATGACGCATGAAGAACCAGCCTGCGGGGCTGTCCGAGTGATGACTTGCCTCAGTAATCCAGCCGTTATAGGTGGTCAGGAAATTACTGACTTTGGCGACGATTCCGACCCGGTCAGGGCAGGAAATAACCAGCCGATAGGTATGCTCCATGGAGACTTTGCCCTCTTGCACTGAAAAAAGGCCCAGCCTGTTTGATGCCGGCGCCGAAAACGGCGGACATAATAGCGTATCTTGATACCCGTTACGACGTGGCGAGTGACTTCACAGAGCCACTCGCCCGCGTTTTACAGAGGTCGGGCTTAGCCCCTCAGTCGATACATTCGCCGGTTGCCTTCAGGGCGTCCTCTGTAAAGACCAGCAGGCCCAACTCGGGGCGGTAACCATGAATTTCGGTTACGTCGAGTGCTTGCAGGAAATCAAGGATTTCGTCACTCACCACCTGGCCAGGCACCAGCACCGGAAAGCCTGGAGGGTAAGGAATAACAAAGCTGGCCGAAACCGCATCACGGCCTTGCTCCATTTGCCCTTGCAGCTCCTCGTTATCAAACCTCAGGTATTCGGTGTTGTCCTCGTCGTAGCTCAAAAAGTACGCCCGGCGAATATCGCCTGCCATGGAGTTCGGATGCGGCCGGAAAGCTTCATGAAACCGGCTAAAGTCTGGCAGCGGCGGTAAATCCTGAGTAAGCGACTTAACATGGTGTTCGATAATCTTACGCTCCGGTCGACTGCTTTCCTCCCAGCGGCGGTCAAAGCTTTTAGCAAGCTTGATCAGAACGTCCAGCAAATACGCGATGGACCCTCGGGTGGTGCCAATATTGGTCATGAACAAAACAGTATTGCGCGAAGTCTTGTTGATCTGAATGCCATACTGATTCATCAGATATTCGTTCTTGAAAGTATCGCCATCAATCCCGGTTTTACCGATCGCCATGGTGATTCGGCTTGGGTCAATGACGAATTCATCATGGGCCCAGGCCTCCTCCATTTTATTCCAGCCACTGACCGGATCGTAAAAAGTGTCCACTCCGGATTGCCGATATTCAATCGGAATCATGTCCTTATTGACCAATACCTCAAAATATTTCATCAAAAGCGGGTTGGTGTAGAGCTGTTCCCGAAGCGACAAGGCAGCCTCGACTTGCGCATGGACCAACTCGAAACCTTCCATCTCGGCCTGCATACGCCCCACGTCCAGGGACGCCACAATCTGATAATTTGGCGATGTTGAGGTGTGGGTCATATAGGCTTCGTGGAAAGGCGCCTCAACCTTCTGACGGAAATCCTGATCATAGACATGGATCATCGACCCCTGCCGCAGCGATGTCAGCGTCTTGTGGGTGGAATGAGTGGCGTAAACGCGCACACGCTGGGTTTCCGGATCGGGCAACAACGGATTATCCAGCCAGGTGGCGTCGTCATCCGGGTCCAGTTGATCAAATGCCTCTTTCCAGGCTGCGTACTCTTTCTGGTAAGCCTCTGTCCGGTAGCGATCCCGTAAGGTGCGGGCCGCATGCATGGCCGTGCGCGGTCGATAGGTCGGGTTAAAGGTCGCAAAGGCAAACCAGGCCTCATCCCACAAAAACACCAGGTCTGGTTTAATCGCGAGGCACTCTTCCATAACTCGACGAACGTTATAGACCACGCCATCGAACGTGCAATTGGTCAGCAGCAGCATTTTCACTTTATCAAGCTGCCCGCTTCGCTTCAGCTTGAGCAGTGCTTTCTTGATCTCCCGCAGCGGCACCGCGCCATACATGGAGTAGTCATTGAGCGGGTAAGAATCCAGATAGACCACATGGGCGCCCGCCAAGACCATGCCGTAGTGATGGGATTTATGGCAGTCACGGTCGACGAGCACGATGTCGTGAGGCTTAACCAGCGCCTGCAAGACGATTTTATTGGCCGTCGAGGTCCCGTTCGTCACAAAAAAGCTCTGCCTTGAGCCAAACGCCCGCGCCGCGTATTCCTGAGCTTTCTTGATGGGCCCATAGGGCTGCAACAAGGAGTCCAGACCACCGGAGGTTGCCGAGGTTTCAGCCAGAAATATGTTGATGCCGTAAAAATCAATCATGTGACCCGCCCAATGGGAGCGCGTGACTGACTTACCTCTGGAAATAGGCATGGCATGGAACACACCCGTCGGCTTACGACTGTATTCGCGGAGGGCATCAAAAAACGGGGTCCGATAGCGGTTCTCGATGGCCCGCATAATCGTGTGGTGTTGCTCGATATAATCCGTTTCCCGGTAAAAAATACGATTGAAGTGGCGGATGTCACGGCTCGCCGTCACCTCAACATCACCGCTGGTGACCAGGAACTGGTCGATTTCAGGACGGATTTCGCGAATCATGGAGCCCAGCAGCAAACTCCGCTCCGCCTCGCTTTTGTCTCCCATCTCAATTTCGGACAGGCCCTCCAGATAGTTACGGAGGGCGCTTAAGTTGTATTTTGACTTGTAGGGAAACTCGTAACGAATCAGGCAGGCCTGAATATTGGGGTTCACCAGAATGGCGATCAGGGCGTCCTCAAAACTCCGGACCGTCACCACGTCATAAATAAATTTGTCTTCCGGGCGTCGCAAACTGTGGAAGGCTTCCCGAACCACCTCTTCTTCCTGCAACGACATAGCATCAACGATCAGCAGTTCAAAGTAAGGCTGAGAGGAACTGTTGGACGCCGGGTGGCCGCGTCGCAACTGAGCCAAGGCATCCAGCGCCTCCATGTCTTCAGATTCTGTGTCGTTACCGCTCAGGTCGACGTGACGGCGACGGTAGGACTCACTGATTAACGCTCGGACAAGGCGCTTAACCACCTTCTCGAGGAGCAAATATTCACCACCATCAAACAAGGCCCAGACGTGATGAAAATCCTCTTTCGAAGGGAAAGCGTGGTAGTCCTCTATGATTTCAAGGCGTGTCAGCTTGATATCCACGGATTTGACCAGGGTACGGATTTTACTTTCATCCGTGGTCTTAACCAGGCGCCCCAAATCACGCTTCAAAGCGTTCCAGGTATCCGCTCGCAGCTGGGAAATTTTGTGGTAAAAACCCAGCGCGGTGTATGCCGTATCTGATTCCGTAATTTCGCTCATTGTTTTATTACCCACCATTCCGAAATCTTTGACGGAGCCGGTGACCAAGACTGACACGCAGGCAATGATCCCAGCGAAGTAGTAGTTCTATCCAGCGGCCAAGGTCATTTCACTTTGTCAGCATAGCTGGTGTAACGAATATCCATCGCGGTCTCTTCAAAATGGTCAAAAGACACATCCAGTGTATGATCCGCCCAATGGTACTGAGCCCGACCTTCATTAGGATGATAGACCGCTGTGTAAATCGTGCCCAATCCACGCTTGTAATCGCTTCGAAACAGGGGGGGCGAGAAAAATGCCGAGACCAGCCGATCCTCCGTGGTTTCTTCGTCATCAATCAGGATCGACAGCTGTCGTTCCCGAATAATGGTCTCCGATGCCAAGGCGTGAGCGTACCATTCAATTTTCTTCTGATGATTGGTTGCAACAGGAATGCGCTTGATCGTGGCGGGCCGGTCCGGCCCAATCATTGCTGTCACATAACGACCCAGGGAGTCGTTGACAGTGATGTTGTAGGCCATATGCGTTGGCACTCGCGCCAGCACCTCGGAGGCCTCGTGAGTGGTTTCACAGAACTCAAGAATGTAGCGCAGGATAATGGGCGCACCAAAGCCATCACCCACGGCTTTACGGCCACCAAAGGCGAGTGACACGGACAGACCGACGTCGTTGATGCCATCAAGCACGCCCCAAAGACAGTCAGACATCGCAATAACCCGGCGGCCATTCCAGCAAGTCGACAGAATGGTGCCCTCGCACAGTTCCGGCGGATAATCGTAGTTGCGCACCAACACATTGCTCCGCGCGTTGGCCATAACGGCCTGGGAACACCCGGTAATGTAAGGAGGCGGCCGGTACAGACTGAGCATGCGTGAGGCGATATCACCACCACCGGCCAGGCCACACAACCGCTGATAGGTTGGAACCAACTCCGGCATGTGCGTGCGCAGCGCGTTGTAGCAGGCCAGATAGCTAGGCCGCTCGCGCTCAGTTTCCGACAGGTACCAACGCTCGTAGGCAGACCAGTGCAAATCGAACAGGCCACGCCACTTCTCACCCGGTTCCGGCTCATGGACCGTCTGAAATACAAGACGTTTTTGTTTTTGCATGCCAACGGCCTCTTCAGGCCTCGCCTGGGGTGCGGCCTCCGCCGCAGCACCCATCACAAAGCCATTGCTCACAAGATCTTGAAGTTGCCGCCGCCAATGGCGTGATTAACCGCCACTGCCTCCACGGCTGGATCCTGCAAAGTCTGACCGCTGAACTGGCCGCGAATGCCATCAATCCATGCCTTGGCTCTTGGCGTAAGGTTGAAATCGTCGTCCATCAGGCGACCACGGGTAATCAGAATGCCCAGATCGGCTCCTTCATACCTGAAATCACCCACCCCACTGATGCGCATAAAGAAAGCTTCTTGTTCACTCTCGGCGGCATGGGGGTGATAACTGTAATGGTCATAACTGATGCTGCCATCGCTGGCCATTTTCCAAACCCCCGACTGTGGCGCCTGGGTAAGTAAATCCACCGACTCATCGGTGTGTTTGATAACAAGCTGGCTCCAGCTATCAATACTTTCGGGGTGAGACCAGCGCTTGTTCAGCTCTTCAATATCAATGTCAAAATCCTGATCCGAGAATTCCAGCAAGTGGAACAGGAACAAAGGCACATCGGCATGTGCGAACGCCGCCACGTTGGTCAGTGAGCTGGCACCCGTTACGCGGGGGTTCAGTTCCCCAAGATAGACTTCGTCGGAATCGGTATCGATCAGGAAGTCGAGTTCGAAATAGCCTCGATAGCCCTCTTCTCGTAACGCCTCACCGTACTTGAAGGTATATTCCCGGGCCTTGTCCCGAACTTCTTGCGTAAAGGCGCCCGCAAACATCTCATTGCCACACCAGCCGCCCTTGTAGGGGGTTAATGTCTTGAAACCCACCAACTCCGTCATTAACGGCCCCACCACTGTGCCACAGCGAGTGGTGCAGGCCTCAATGGCAGAACCACGGCAATTGATGCGCTTCATGATCTTGACTTCAGGCTCGGCTTCAATTTCTTCGGCGTATTTGTAGTATTCGTCTTCGTTGGAGACAAAGTATGTGGTGTGTCCCGAGTCACCAAAGGCCGACTGGATCACCAGATCGTTTGTTCCCAGCGGCTTACTGACTTCAACCAGGTGATCGTAATTGTCCACTTTGGACAGTACATTCGGCACACTCGGCACACCCACCTTGTTACCGATCCGCACCGTTTCAATCTTGTTATCCATTCTCGAGCGCAACTTGGCGGGCGGAAAAGCCACGCGCAGACCAAGCTGCTCACAGATCTCTTCCGTGTGTTCGTCAAACATCAGGAACGCCGCAGTGCCCTTGCCGCCCCGGGACTGCAGATAATCAATGACTTCCTTGTGTTCAAGCAGGTAATTATTGATGTCCTCAATGCTTTCGAAATCGCGAGGAAACTTCTCTTTCGGGACAAACACGTTCTTCTGTTTGCCATCAAAGCAGTTGATGTAGTTAATGTGGCGAAAGTTGCCCACCCAGTCGCCTATCCCTAGCAAATTGAAGTTTGTTGCCGAGATGAAGTAAACCGGTTCTTTGTTGTTGTGAAAGTAACGACGAATATCGGAAATGCTTTTTATTGTGCTCATCTCATTCACTCCTTTAGTGCGGCTATCCTGCCCAGCTTCATTCTCGGGTTCTGATTTACCTGCTGCCGGGTGTTGCCCGGCATCAGGCATAAGCCAATCGGCAATTCGCTGCCGCAGTATTTGTAGCAGATTGCGCATCATGCTCTACTCCGCTTTGCCCGCGACAATGGAATTGCCTGGCGATTGTTACTGTTGGGATTCCGTGGTGTCATACCTTATCGGTTTAGCCAACGGACCCAGGCTGTCAAGGAAAGGACTTGAGCCGTTCTCGCTGCGATACAACGAGAAATCCACATCACGATCCCGGAAACTCTTCAGCGGTTGTCCCAGGCCGCGCAAACCGCGTTCCCTTTCGCGGCGCACCCGCTGCATATCAATTTCAATGGGCACCACCTCATCACCAATACCCGATTGGTGCAAGACGTCCCCGGAAGGTCCGACCACTATCGAGCGGCCATTTCCCATGGCACCGGCACCATTGATGTCAAAGAAATAGCACTGATTGATCGCCGCGTTGGTTCGCGCGATGGACAGTTCAATATCCCGGTCAATGGTATCCGTCATTGTGGGATGCAAAATCACTTCTGCTCCCATGGCCGCCAGTGTGCGCGTCGTTTCAGGGAACCACATGTCGTAACAGATGGACACGCCAAAACGTCCGATTTCAGGCACATCGAAAACTACAAACTCAGAGCCACCTTCAACCCCCTGCTCATAAGGCCGGAAGGGAAACATTTTGCGGTAACGGCAAACCACATGACCCTGAGGGTTTATCACACTCAACGTGTTGTAGATCTTGTCGTCAATACGCTCAAACATGGAACCGGGAATCAGCCAGATCCCATGCTGCAGTGCCAATTCACAGAACAGATTCTCTTTGCTGCTAGGCATTGGTTCAGCATGGTGGGGAGACGAGCCAGTGGCTACCAACTCACTGAACATCACCATCTGTACCTGTGGAAAACGGGACATCAAAAGTTCGATACGATGACGCATGGACTCAGTGTTGTCGCCGTGATGCAGGGCATGCATCTGCACCCCTGCTATCGTGAAATAGGACATTGCTTTCCTCTGTAGAGTGAAACGTCAATTAGAGTGTCTTTATTTTGAAAAACACACACAACACTTTTCACCAAATTATTTAATTCTGCTACGCATTGCAGCATGTACAAGACTAAGCCAAATCATTCAGCCTGTCGAAGCTGCAGAGGAAAATACTGATGTTCAGTGCGATCTTATTCGACGACATGAAGGCATCGGTGAACCCACACCATCACTCATATAGCTGATCTGTCCGAGCCGCCATCACGAAATCGTTTTTGTGCAACCCTCCAATTTTATGAGTCCACCAGTTGACGGTCACTTTGCCATACTCCACCAGTATGGCCGGGTGGTGGCCTTCCGATTCAGCGAGTTGTCCCACCTTATTGGCAAACGCCAAAGCTACGGCGAAATTTTTAAAGGTGTACACCCGTTCCAGCTGTTGTTCACCCTTATGCTCGGTAATGGCCCAACCAGGTAGTTGTGGCAGCCATTCATTCTGCTCACTGTCTGACACTTTTGGCGCACCAGCCCGGCAGGCTTCACAGGCTAGTTCTGATAGCTTGTCCATCCTCAGAGATCTCCGTTTATGTAGTGATCAAATCAGCCTGAACCACACCACAAACCGAATCAAGTCTTACCGGAAAATAGTCTCCACTGCCGCCATTGAAATTCGATTGATCTCGATATACTGTATATTTAAACAGTATTAAGGGAGCGCCAATGCCATGAAAGAACTACTCGATACTCTCCTACAGGATGCCCGCGTCTGGCAGGCTCGACACCACACCCCAGCCAGCGGACACATGGAGTTAACGGGACATGCACCCCTGGATCATCAACTGAAGGGGATCGGCTGGCCGATCGGCGCGTTGACTGAATGTTTCCTGGAGGCTGCGGGTATCGGTGAACTGCAATTGTTGCTGCCTCTGATTCGACGCCAGTCTAAGAAGGATAAGTTCGTATTTTGGCTAAACCCGCCACACACGCCTTACGCCCCGGCTCTGGCTCGCGAAGGCGTTCAACTGTCGCAAATCGTCACCCTGCAGACCCAACGGACCGCTGACACCCTGTGGGCACTTGAAAACTGCCTGCGGTCACCTGCCACCGGACTGGTAATGGCGTGGTGCGGATACCTTCAACCAAGGGATATACGCAAACTTCAATTGGCCGCCGAGGCCGGCGGTGGGTTGTGCGTTCTGTTCCGTAACCCACAAGCCGCCCGCAACAGCTCTGCCGCCGCGCTGCGGTTGGAGTTGTCCCCCTCCCGTGACCGACAGTTGAGCATCCGGATTCTGAAGTGCCGGGGCGGCGGGTCCGTGGGCGACTGCACGCTGCCCCTGGCTGATCGGGCGCCGACCCAGGAGGCCAGCCTGAACTGTGTGGTGAAGGGCCCATGGCCTGAGCCCCCTATCCCCAAACACGCGCCCTGATCATGCTCTGGCTTTATATCCATTTTCCAAATCTGTTGCTGGAATGCGTTAGCCGCGATACCAATGATCAGCGTCCTCTGGTGATATCAGAGGGCTGGCAAGGTAACGTATACCAGGCAAGCCCCAAAGCACAGCAGGGTGGCGTGCGCCCGGGTATGCGGCTTAAAACCGCAGTCAACCTTGTGCCAGAACTGGCAATCATCGAGATGGATGCCTTGTTTGAACAACAAGCGCTTGAGGCACAGGCACGCTGGCTATATCGGCAAGCCGCCCATATCAGTCTGCATCCTCCCAGTGGTTTATTGGCCGAGGTCACTAGCCTAAAACGACTTCATGGCGGCCTCCGGCCCCTATGGCAAAGGCTGGAGCATGAAATCAGGCGCCGGGCGCTCACGGGACAGATCGCAACGGGACTTACACCGGGCGCGGCCCAGTGCCTGGCTCAAACCAATGCCGGCACATGCACGGAGGACGCCGACATTCTTACCCGGAACATGCAAGCCCTGGGCATTGAAATGGCCGGATTATCCGCAAAAGCCACCAACCGGTTAGCCAAGTTGGGCTTGCTCACCCTCGGCGATGTTTTCAAGCTCTCCAGCCATGACATCGCCCGACGACTGGAACCTGAAACCCTTCATCGCCTGCAACAAATACAGGGAACACGCCCTGACCTCCAAACTTACTGGCAGCCACCCCATCGCTTTTATCAGCGCATAGACTTTGCCTACGATATAGAGCACAGCACTGGCCTGTTATTTCCACTTCAACGGGCACTGGCAGAGCTGGAAGCCGACTTGCAATGGCGACAACAGGATACCGACCACCTGAACCTGTCCTTCCACCACCGCAATCGTGCGGATACTTCCCTGGCTCTCCGCACCGCAGGCCCTGAGCACCGCAGCACTGAGTTTCTGGCGCTGGCCAGAATACGGCTCGAGCAATTAAATCTGGACGCCCCCACTCAGGCAATGACACTGACGGTCAGCCGCTTTATACCCCGCCAACACACGACAGCAGTTGATCTTCTTGGTTCTGGCCCCTGCCCTGACGAGGCTTGGCAGTCACTCATCAGCCGTCTCCAGGCAAGACTCGGCGAACAGGCCATCCGCACCCTGACGTGTTATCCAGACCATCGCCCTGAAAAGGCCTGGGCACCACGGACACTCGAAAGAACCGCCAAACCTGACGTTATCAATGGTTCTGACCTGCCCCATCGTCCGCTCTGGCTGCTTCGCTCGCCCCAGACTCTTCATAGCCCTCCCCGTGTCTGGCTGTCAGGACCGGAGCGCATCAGTGGAGGCTGGTGGGATGGTGAGCGGGTACAGCGCGATTACTACATTGCCCTACTGCCATCGGGTCAATTGGCCTGGTTGTTTCGAGATGCGGGCGGTGGCTGGTTTATCCACGGCTGGTTCGGTTAGCACCAACATGTCCTACGCCGAACTGTATTGCCATAGTAACTTCACCTTCCTGACCGGCGCCTCACACCCGCAAGAGCTGGCTGAACGGGCCATGGAGTTAGGCTACCGGGCTCTGGCCATCACCGATACCTGTTCGGTTGCGGGGATTCCCCGAGCCTGGGCGGCGCTGAAAGACAGCTCAGTAAAACTGATTACCGGCAGCCACTTTCAGATTCGCCAGCACCCTGACAGCATGACTGCCGACATTGTTCTGCTCGCCCGTGACCGCGTCGGTTACGGGCAGCTTTGCCGGTTGATCACCACTGCCAGGCGACGCGCGCCCAAGGGGCAATACCTGCTGACGGCAGAAGACCTGAGCCTTCACGACCTGAGTCACTGCCTCTGCCTCTGGGCTCCGCGCTGTTTATACCGACACGCTTGCGAAACGGCTCATGCCTGCGGCCAGTGGCTGAAACATCACTTTGACGGTCGGTTATGGCTGGCTGCCCATCGCGCCCTGGAGGATCGCGAAGAAGACCATCTCCAGCAGCTTCAAACGCTGGCCAGCAGCCTCAACTGTCCGATTACCGCGGTCGGTCATGTCCACACCCATCGCCGTGACCGTCAACCCATGCAGGATGTACTGACCGCCATCAGGCATGGCTGCTCCGTGGAAATGGCAGGCAAGCACCTGTTTCAGAATGGCGAGCGGCACCTCAGGCCCCTGCCCGTACTCGAACGCCTATACCCCAGGGGCTGGCTGTCGGAATCTGTTGTCATAGCCGACCTCTGCTCTTTTGAACCCGGCTCACTGCGCTACGAATACCCCCCGGATCTGGTACCCGACGGCGTGAGTCCCGCCGTCCATTTGCTACAACTGACCCAAACAGGCGAGCAAAGACGCTTCCCCGATGGCACCCCTAAACCGATTCGAGCACTCATACAGAAAGAGCTGGCACTGATTTCGGAGATGCATTACGAACATTACTTCCTGACGATCCACGACATCGTCAATTTTGCACGCCAACAGGGCATCCTCTGTCAGGGCCGCGGTTCGGCCGCGAACTCGGCGGTTTGCTATTGCCTGGGTATTACCGAGGTAGACCCACGCAAAGTCGAACTGCTGTTTGAGCGGTTTATCTCCAAAGACCGGAACGAGCCACCCGACATTGACGTGGATTTCGAACATGAGCGCCGGGAAGAAGTCATTCAATACATTTATCGACGCTACTCCCGGGAACGTGCCGCGTTGGCGGCGACGGTCATACGTTACCGTCCACGCAGCGCTATCCGGGACGTTGGTAAAGCCCTGGGCTTTGATCCTGTGCTGATCGAGCAACTATTGAACGGCATTGACTGGCGCGACCGAGAGACCGACTGGCGTCAGCAGATACTCGACAAAAAACTGACGCGCAAGGCCCGGGTGGCGAATCAGTTTTTTACCCTGGTCAATACCTTACTGGGGTTTCCCAGACACCTGTCCCAGCATGTCGGTGGTTTCGTCATCAGCGCCGGACCGCTCGCCGAGTTAGTCCCGGTGGAAAACGCCGCCATGCAAGACCGCACCGTCATCCAGTGGGACAAGGATGACCTGGAGAGCCTGGGGTTGATGAAAGTGGATGTGCTGGCCCTGGGCATGTTGTCCGCCATTCGTAAAGCGCTAGACCTGATCAGTGCCGAAAAAGGCCACCGCTTCAGTATGCAGGATGTACCCACAGAAGATCCCTTGGTCTATAAAATGTTGCAGGCGGGCGACAGCGTTGGGGTATTTCAGGTCGAATCCCGAGCTCAGATCAATATGCTGCCGCGCCTGAAACCGGAGACCTATTACGACCTGGTGATTGAAGTTGCTATTGTGCGGCCAGGGCCGATCCAAGGCGATATGGTGCACCCCTATTTACGCCGAAAGCATGGTCTGGAGCCGGTCAGCTATCCCAGCGACGCCATCCGAGGTGTCCTTGAGCGGACACTCGGGGTTCCGATTTTCCAGGAGCAGGTCATCAAACTGGCCATGGTTGCGGCCGGGTTCAGTGCTGGTGAAGCGGACCAATTGCGCCGTGCCATGGCGGCCTGGAAGGCTCATGGGGACATGTCGCCCTTTCGGGACAAACTGGTTCACGGCATGCTGGATAGGGGTCATGATGCTGACTTTGCGGAACGACTTTACAAGCAAATCTGCGGTTTCGGTGGCTATGGGTTTCCCGAATCCCATGCCGCCAGCTTTGCCTTACTGGTTTATGTGTCGGCATGGATCAAGCGTCATCATGCCCCGGCTTTTTATTGCGCCCTACTGAACAGTCAGCCCATGGGTTTTTATTCGCCCTCCCAATTACTGCAGGACGCCAAACGGCATCATGTCTTTGTGCTGGCACCGGATATCAATCACAGTCACTGGGATCACACCCTGGAGCAACCGGGTGGAGCATTGCGACTGGGCCTTCGCCTGCTTCGAGGCTTGTCAAAACAGGCCGGCCAACAAGTTGTTACTCGGCGGCCCAGCGGAGGTTACCGCAGTCTGTCTGAACTTCGTCAAATCACCGGCCTGCCCCCCCGCGACCTTGAAATCTTAGCCGGCGCCAACGCCCTGAACTGCCTGGACCTTGACCGGCGCCAGGCCTACTGGCAACTGCTAGGCCACCAGACACCTGCAGCTCTGTTTATCAACGACCACCCGCACGAGTATGAAACTGACCCTCGCGTACCACTACCGGCGCTCACCGAAGGCCAAAGCGCCCTCGAAGATTATGCCTCCCAAGGCCTGACGCTGGGCCGGCACCCGGTCGACATATTGAGAAGCCAAGGCCACTTTCAGCGCTGCGTAAGCGCACAGGATCTGCTTGAAGCCGAATCCGGCCGACCGGTTCAGGTGGTGGGCCTGGTCACCGGCAGACAACGACCCGGGTCGGCGTCGGGTGTTACCTTTGTGACCCTGGAAGATGAAACCGGAAATATCAATGTCGTGGTCTGGCTGGATACCGCCCGCCGTCAGCGACAGCCACTGCTAACGGCGCAATTGCTGCATGTGAAAGGCATTCTTGAACGCGATGGCGGCATTGCCCATGTGATGGCGGGCAAACTTTCGGATTTAAGCCACTTGATCCGTAACCTGAAAGTGCCTTCAAGGGACTTTCATTAACCCATAAATGCGCACCTCGGGTGCGTGTTAAGGCATCGATTTTGTGGGCTGTCTCCGAAGATTGCTGCTACAAAAAACCCTTTGACGGCAGAGGGCGACACTCCGGATGAACCTAGCCGTGTTTTCCGCTCAGGCGCTATATACAAAAAAGCCCCCGTGGACGAATCCACGGGGGCTTTTCTAATCACGTCAGTACTGTTAGCACTACTCATCAATACCACTGCCAGTACTACGGGCTACTGGTATGGCCCCAGCCTTAACCCAGCAGTTTGATCATCACACCAGCGGCGACCGCCGAGCCGATAACACCGGCTACGTTCGGCCCCATGGCGTGCATCAGCAGGAAGTTCTGGGGGTTAGCGTCCAGACCGACCTTGTTGGAGACTCGGGCTGCCATAGGCACTGCTGACACACCGGCCGAACCAATCAATGGATTGATCTGCTCTTTGCTGAAAACATTCAGCAACTTCGCCATCAGAACACCGCACGCCGTACCCACACAAAACGCTGCCATACCCAAGAGCAGGATACCCAGCGTTTGCAAGTCCAGGAACTTGTCTGCCCCCAGCTTGGAGCCAACGGACAGCCCCAGGAAGATGGTGACAATGTTGATCAGGGCATTCTGGGAGGTATCACTCAGACGCTCAACCACACCACATTCACGCATCAAATTACCGAAGCAGAACATACCAAGCAGCGGCGCTGCATCGGGTAGAAACAACACAACCGCCATCAACACCACCAACGGAAAGACAATTTTCTCTTTCTTGCTGACGGCGCGGAGCTGGGACATCTTGATGGCCCGCTCTTTCTGTGAGGTCAGTGCCTTCATAATCGGAGGCTGGATCATTGGCACCAAGGCCATGTAGGAATAAGCCGCCACCGCAATCGCACCCAGCAGGTGTGGTGCCAGGATACTGGACACATAGATTGAGGTCGGACCGTCCGCACCACCAATAATACCAATGGCTGCAGCTTCCATAATGGTGAAATCCATCACGCCGGTCATATCGAGCAGGGCCGCACCAATCACGGTGCCAAAGATACCGAACTGCGCAGCCGCGCCGAGAAGCAAAGTCTTGGGATTTGACAGCAATGGTCCGAAGTCGGTCATCGCACCCACACCCATAAAGATGACCAGGGGCGCTACCCCGCTGGCGATGGATACGCTGTAGAAGTTGTACAGCATGCCATTGGTGTAACCCAGTGTCTGGGCCAACACATTGACTTGCTGAACCACATCGTAGCTTCCCAGCTTGTAGGCATGCTTGAAAGCGTCCAGGACTTCCGGCGTAACCGACTGACCCGCTTGATACGACACATCCAGAATGCCGGCCAATGCTGCCAACACTTCGGGCTTGGCAAAGTGGATCGCATTTTCAGCAGCCGAAAGCGCAAGGCCGGCTTCCGGAATATTCGCGAGAATGCCGCCAAAACCAATCGGCACCAGCAGCAATGGCTCAAACCCCTTGCGAATAGCAAGGAACAACAGCAACAGGCCGACGCAGATCATAAAGAACTGGCCGCCCGAAAGATTGAACAGGCCACTACCCGTCCACAACGTCAATAATTTATCCATGGAATGCTGGCCCTTATGCGATTGTCAGCATTTCATCATCAACGGCAACCGCATCGCCGACCTTGATGAAGACTTCTCCGACCGTACCGGCTTTTGGCGCACGGACTTCGGTTTCCATTTTCATGGCTTCGAGGATGATCAGTACATCGCCCTCTTCAACGATATCGCCAGGCGACACCTCCACCCTGAAAATATTACCGCCCAATGGTGCCAAAACCGGCTCGCCATCGCCGGCAGGAGCAGGAGCAGCAAGTGCGGTCGCACCCCCAGCACTTCCTTTGGACTCAATGGCGCTGATCTCACCGCCTTCGGTGACTGCAACCACGTATTCTTTGTTACTGACGGTCACGGTATAGGTCTCAGGCCCACCTTTCTTGGCAGGCACGGAACCTGCGACCGCATCTTCAGCTGTCGGCACCGGCTCGAACGCATCCGGGTTACCACGGTTTTCAAGAAACTTGAGACCAATCTGTGGAAACAGGGCATAAGTGAGCACATCGTCCACTTCCTGGTCCGCCAGTTTGATGTTCTTCTCACCCGCCAGTTTTTTGAGCTCGGTGGTCAGCTTGTCCATTTCTGCTTCAATGAGGTCGGCCGGACGACAGGTCACCGGCTTCTTGCCATCAAGAACGCGTTCTTGCAGCTCTTTATTGAAGTCGGCAGGCGCCGAACCGTATTCGCCCTTCAGGACGGCGGCGGTTTCCTTGGAGATCGACTTATAGCGTTCGCCGGTCAGAACGTTCAAGACCGCCTGGGTGCCAACAATCTGCGACGTTGGCGTCACAAGTGGAATAAAACCAAGATCTTCACGCACCTTCGGGATTTCAGCCAGAACCTGGTCGAACTTATCCGCGGCGTTCTGCTCCCTCAGCTGGCTTTCCATATTGGTCAGCATGCCGCCGGGCACCTGAGCCGTCAGGATGCGGGAATCGACACCACGCAAGCTGCCTTCAAACTTGGCGTATTTCTTACGAACTTCGCGGAAATAGCCGGCTATGTCTTCCAGCAGGTTAAGGTCCAGCCCGGTATCCCGATCAGTACCTTCCAGAATGGCAACCACAGACTCGGTGGGTGAGTGACCGTAGGTCATACTCATGGAAGAAATCGCGGTATCAACGTTATCAATACCCGCTTCAGCGGCCTTGAGTGCTGTCGCAGTCGACATGCCGGTAGTGGCGTGACACTGCATATGAACCGGCACTTTCAGTTCTTTTTTGAGACGTGTTACCAAATCAAAGGCAACGTAAGGCTTAAGCAGGCCAGCCATATCCTTGATGGCAATGGAATCGGCGCCCATCGATTCAATGGTTTTCGCCAACTCGACCCACATTTCGACAGTGTGTACCGGGCTCACGGTGTAGGAAATTGTGCCCTGGGCATGTTTGCCTGTCTTCTTGACGGCTTTGATCGCCGTATCCAGGTTACGCGGGTCATTCATCGCGTCGAAAATACGAAACACATCCACGCCGTTTTCAGCGGCACGATGGACAAAGCGCTCAACCACATCGTCTGCGTAATGCCGATAGCCCAGCAGGTTTTGGCCGCGAAGAAGCATTTGCTGCGGCGTGTTTGGCATTGCCTTCTTTAATTGGCGAATGCGATCCCATGGATCCTCGCCCAAATACCGGATGCAGGAGTCAAATGTGGCACCACCCCAGGATTCCAGTGACCAGAAACCGACTTGATCGAGTTTCTCTGCAATGGGGAGCATGTCGTCCAGGCGCATGCGCGTGGCCAGGAGGGATTGGTGTGCGTCACGTAAAATGACGTCCGTTATCCCTAATGGTTTCTTTGTGTCTGTCATCGTGTCAGCCTTCTGTTAAAAGGTTCTATTTCGTGTGCCGGATCACTTCTTGTGGCGCGACCGGTATTGTGCAATTGCCTTTTTAATGGCTTCAGCTGTACCAGGGTCGACTGGCGTAGGTGCTGATGATCTTGCACGCGTTGTACGTGCCGGGATTACCGGCTCCGGCGAGGAATACCGGGAAATGAGTTTTGACATAATCAGCGTGGCGAACACGAGGATTATCAGGAAGGAGAATACAAACCCCATACCTGCAATCATCAGATCGACCGCCTGTGACATCAGCTCATTCATAAATGGGCTACCTTGACTAGTTGTTTGATTTTCCCCGGTTCGTCGGGCTTGCAAATCAAGACCCAGACCGATTCGGGGGGCAAAATCCTGCGTAATTTACCGTCTTACGCATTTATGAGCAACCAAATCAATTGATATAGATCGCACCATAAACCGTCAGAAGTCTCAATTCTGTGTTATGTCCGCCAACATTTTTACACCATTCGTACTCTGAATTTTCGGCCTTTAATCTTCCCGGCCTCAAGTCGCTTCAGGGCCTGCTTGGCCACATCCCGGTTGATGGCAACGAAACATTGAAACTCGAACAGATCAATCTTGCCAACGGCTGCGCCATCAAGCCCCGCATCGCCGGTCAATGCGCCGAGTATATCCCCGGGCCTGACTTTGTCTTTTCTGCCGCCCGCTATGCATAAAGTTCTCTTGGCCGGCTGAACCGGGCGATCCGTCACCCCGAGTAACTGACCGGTATCGCCCCACACCAGGGCATTCACGCCGACACTCTCCAATCGATTGACCCGATGGCCCTGGGCCGGTGTACAGAATGTGACCGCCTTACCCTTCTCGCCGGCACGCCCGGTGCGCCCAACACGATGGGTATGAATTTCAGAATCCCGCGCTGGCTCAACATTGACCACCAAGGGCAACGATTTGATGTCCAGCCCCCTGGCAGCCACATCGGTCGCGATCAGTATCGCGCAGCTTTGATTGGCAAACTGCGCCAGCACCGCATCCCGATCTTTCTGGTCCAGATCACCGTGCAAAGCCAGCGCACTGAACCCTCGATCGTTGAGTGCGCCGGCAATGTCATCGCACTGCTGTTTGGTGGTGCAGAAAGCAATACAGGACGCGGGCTGATGCTCAGATAGAAGAGCCGCCAATGCGTCTGTTTGTTGTCCGGGCTGGAGTTCAAAAAACATTTCGTCGATGTCAGGGGCGGACTCGGAGTCAGAAACCCGGACATCGACCGGGTCATTCTGGAAGGCTTCGCTCAGGCTACGAATCGCCGACGGCCAGGTTGCCGAGAACAACAGCGTTTGTCGCTGCGAAGGGAGCTGCGACAAAATGTCGTTAATGGATTCGCTGAACCCCATGTCCAGCATCCGGTCCGCCTCGTCCAGAACCAGGGTTTTCAGTTTGTCCAACACCAGCGTGCCCTTGCGCAAATGGTCTTGTACCCGCCCCGGAGTGCCCACAACCAAGTGCGCACCATGACTCAACGAACCAATTTGAGGACCGATCGCAACCCCGCCGCACAAGGTGATAATTTTGACATTGTCACGCGCACGGGCAAGTTCTCGCAGAGCCTTGGCGACCTGGTCAGCCAACTCCCGTGTTGGGCATAGCACAAGCCCCTGAACCGCAAAGTGCCGCACATTCAGCCGCTCAATCAGCCCAATACCGAAAGCCGCCGTTTTACCACTGCCGGTTTTGGCCATTGCGATCACATCGTCACCGGCCAATACGGGCGGAATACTGGCGCCCTGCACCGCTGTCGGTTGCTGATAACCAAGTCGGCCAAGATTGGTGAGCATGGCGGGCGAAAGCCCTAATTCATTGAAAGACGGCATAGCGAATCCTGAACAATTAAGCGGCTGGTCCCGAATGGGACAATCTGTGCGTATACTACCTCATCACAGCGATAGCCGTCTGGCATAAGAGGAGAAAGCGAACCATTATGGCGTCACTACAGGATCAATTGATGAAAGCGGGCCTGGCCGATGAGAAAAAAGCCAACGCCATCAAGAAAGAGAAGCACAAGCAGCGGAAACAGCAGCCCAAAGGGACCGTTCAACCCAACGAAACCCAGATACGGGCCCAGCAGTCTCGTGCCGAGAAGGCAGACAGGGATCGAAAATTAAATCTTGAACGTCAACAAGCGGCCGAACGCAAAGCCGTGCAAGCCCAGATACGCCAGTTGGTTCAGACCAATCGCCTTGATCGAAGGGGTGGCGAGACCGCCTACCAGTTCGTGCACGATAAAAAAATAAAAAAAATATATGTTGATGAAACCATGCTGGACCAACTCTCGAGGGGTCGCCTGGCGGTGGTTTACATCAACGAAGCCTATGAACTGGTTGCCGAAGGCGTTGCACGCAAGATCATGGACCGCGACCCCACTGCAGTCCTCGTTTTACATGAGCGTCAGAAAGACGATGAAGCCACAGATGATCCTTACGCTGACTACGAAATCCCCGACGACCTTATGTGGTGATCTGCAGCTTTCAAACAAATAGAGATTGGCAAGTGCATCCAAACGCGTTTGTGACGAGTAATGGTATTGAGGGTGGCGAGCAAGCATCCCAATAACCATTACTTGGAGAACACAGCATGAATGCACGACAGATCAAGTCTTTTCTGATGGCTACCACTACCGGACTCGCACTGGGTCTTTCAGCACTGGCGCAAGCAGGACACACCAATCACGTTTTGACCGTGCCTTTATCCGGTGGCGATATGGTGGGTTCCGCAGGCGACATGGATGGCAGTGGCTACGGCTTTGTTTTTGGCGTCGACAATGATCCCAAAACCCTGTGTTACGTCATCAAGGTTGAAGGCATTCAAATGGTACCGGTTAAAAAGGGCATGGCGGCCCATATCCACGAAGCCGCCATGGGTAAGAATGGCGCTCCCGTGGCCGCTTTGGCCGGGCCAGAAGACGGTGATGCGGCCGATTGCCTGACAGAAGGTGAAAAAGGCAAATTCCCTACCGGCGAAGCAGGCATCGTCAAGCGTATCCTTGAGAATCCGTCCGACTTCTACATCAATATCCACAACCCTGATTTTCCGAACGGTGCCATTCGAGGCCAGCTTCAGGGCGCCCACTCAATGGGCAAGATGTAAATCCCGTATGGCGCTAAGTAAACCCCGCCTCGTGCGGGGTTTTTATTGCCTGTAAACAAAAAACCCCGCTCAAGGCGGGGTCTTTTGTTTGAATAGGGTGCGGCTGGGAGGATTATTCGGGCTTACGCCCTCACCCCTCCGGAGTCGCCGTCGCTTCGCTCCCGCGTTCCTCCACAGGCTTCGCCTGCTCCGGTCGAACCTCTTTCGGTTCAAATCCTCTCTGACTCCGTGGTAT
>NZ_WUQJ01000007.1 GCF_011074955.1 Marinobacter caseinilyticus
AAAGCTTTGCCACTCACCGCCGCTGAACTGACTGCCCTGGTCTGAATGCACCATAACAACCCCGTGGGGCTTTCGGCGCCAGACTGCGGCTAACAGGGCATCCAGCGCCAAGTCGGCGGTCATGCGTGGCTTCATCGACCAGCCAACAACCTGACGAGAGAACAAATCAATAACGACTGATAAATAGAGCCAGCCTTCGTAGGTGCGGATATAGGTGATGTCGGTAACCCAGGCGAGATTGGGCGCTGCTACTTCAAACCGGCGATCGAGATGATTGGGTGATACCGCAGCAGGTTTACCACTGTAGTGGCCCGGGCGGCGTTTATATCCAGTCTGAGAGCGCAGCCCTTCGTGGCGCATAAGACGGGCTACCCGGTGCTTGCCACACGCCTCACCAGCTTCTCGTAGATCCTGATGAATCTTACGATATCCATAGACACCACCGCTTTCCAGCCAGGCATGCTTGATCTGTCCCAGCAGACGCTGATCTTCCCGAGCCCGGCCAGACAATGCATTACGGCACCAGGCATAATAGCCGCTGGGATGCACAGACAACATGCCGCACAGACGTCGTACCGGATACTGGCCCGCATGATCCCGAATAAACGCGTACCTCAGTCGGACTCTCTGGCGAAGTACGCGGTGGCCTTTTTTAATATATCTCGCTCTTCTGACACGCGTTTAAGCTCAGCCTTCAATCGCCGGTTTTCAGCTTGGAGGTCATCATCTTGCTGGCGCAGATCAGCAGGCTTGGAGTAGCGCTTTCTCCACTGATATAGGCTATGACTGGACACGCCCAGTCGGGCAGCAACATCGGCAACACGGTGGCCTTGCTCTACCACCTGTTTGACGGCTTCAATCTTAAATTCTTCGGTGTATTGTGGGTGTCTCATTGGCCCTCCTAAGTGCCTTTAGTATAAGGCCTGGAGGTGTCTATAAAACCCGGGGCGATTCAGGGCTTGGATGAGAATATGTCATGTGAGGTGCGGCGAAGTGGTGAGTTTTGGGCGGTTAGTCTCTCATCTGAAACCCATCCTGTTGGGGGAGCCTGCTCAGTGATATGCCAAAGTCCGTGACTCGAATTCCTGCATGGACTTCCCTCATCTAGTAGAAACGTCTTTGGACCTCCCCCGCAAAGGAAGACGCCCCCAAGTCTCGAATAGCGGTCCATCGGAGGGCTGTGATCACCCAACACGAATGTCCGCTTTGCGACCGTCCCGCATTCCAGGCAATACCTAAACAAAAGCGAACATTCGAGTCAGGGCTTTCTGCCAGAGCCTCCAAGCGAATCACAGCCATTTCACCCAGCATGACTGGCGGAGCACATTGCAGACCTGAAATGATTACATGGCAGAGAGGGCTATGCTCAGCTAAGCTATTGTTTTATAGGTTTGTGTGCAGAACGAGTAATGTAAGCGACCGGCCATCACACCTTGTGGGTGTGCGTCGATATCCGATTTTGCGGTAGCAACTCATCAATAGAGTTGTTCTTCTGCGCTGAGAACCTTGTCAGTTCGTTTTTCAGCTGGATGTACGGATCGTGCTTAATCAATTTCACCGGCTGAGTCAGCGGCAGCTCGCTGACCACTTTTTAGTGCGCTCGTAGCCTATACTCAGAGCGCATGGCTCAAGTACAGAAACTTGAACAACTACTGCCGTGCAATTCATTATTGGAGCAGGATTAAAAAGTGGCACAGTTGAACTGAGAGTAAAGATGTCGATTTAGCAGCGCTTATATAATCGCTGGAAAGGGTGCCATATTTCACTGTAAGCATTAGCGCCATAAACTGGGAGTCGGATCGATGACGAATAGCACATGGAACTGGGATCCGAACAGATTTCTTGAAGATTTTCCAATCGAAGATACCCCCGGCGTAAAGCTTTTACTTAGCAGTGCCGGCGTGCTTATGGCCGGCCGTGGCGACAGTATCGACAAGATTCTTAACCCAAACCAGCATTCGATCGGGCAATCCATCGACAGCTTATTCCCCGAAACGACGGGAAACTTGGGACTACGAAAGGCCCACGCCAAGGCTATTGAAGGCGACCTACAGAGCTGTCGCCAGAGTGTTGGTGGCTTGGATGTAGCGTGGGAACTTATTCCTGTGAATACGACAAGAGGCCGGGAAGTGCTCGCGTTAGCCATTGCACTGACCGACAACCAATCCCAAGAGGATAGCGCGCACGAACTCAGCAAGATGGACCTGGCTACAGGCATTCCAACCCGGTGGGTGGTCATTGCAACAGCTGAAGAAACACTCAACCGCCATCCCAGCGCCCAATGGGCGGTCCTTCGGCTTAAAATCGTAGGCATGAGACGCATTAACCAAGCCCTAGGCCAGGATCTGGGTGATCACGCGCTCCATCAGGCTGTCGGACGCATCGTGCGTTCGCTAGCTGAGGGTGAGTGCGTTGGCCGGATAGGGGGCAACGAGTTTATTCTACTCATCCGCCATAAAAGTGACGATCATACCGTCGAGCGTATGCAGGCTATGGACCGGTTGTTCGATGAACCTCTGAAAGTTGGCCTGCTCCAGTTCATGATTCACCTAAATATCGGCATCGCTCGTTTCCCCCAGGACGGCTCAACGGCAAAGGATCTGGAGCGGCGGGCCACCATCGCCCTTGAACGAACCCGGCAATCCGGCTATCGATACTCGTTTTTCAGCCTCGCCCAGGAGGAGCACGTATTAGCCTACAGCTGGGTGCCAGCCGAAGCCCAGCGGGCCCTTAGTGAGTGCGAGTTTCAACTCCATTACCAGCCTGTGGTTGACACGCGAACTGGGGAGACTGTGTCTATGGAGGCCCTGATCCGCTGGCAACACCCGTGGCGGGGGATGGTCCTGCCCGGACATTTCATTCCAGTGATGGAAGAAATGCAGCTCATCGTCAATCTCGATCTTTGGGTGCTTGAGCACGCGTGTCATCAAGCGATGGCCATGGGCAAGCCAGTGGCTATCAACATTACGGCCAACACCATTGTTGCCTCGGACTTTTTAAACAAGCTGGACAAAGTCTTGATCCAGAGCGGCCTGCCTCCTGGCTGGCTGACCCTGGAGCTTACAGAGAGGGTATTCAGTTCACCGGAACTGATGCTGGAACCGTTAAAGGCAGTACACGAACGCGGGGTTCAGATTGCCGCCGATGACTTCGGCGTGGGCTATTCGTCATTGTCTTATCTTTGGCAATATCCGCTTGATAAGCTCAAGCTCGATGGCTCTTTTGTCCGCGCGGCGGCGCTGGATCCGCGTGCCCAGAATCTGGTAACCGGTCTTGTGCCACTAACAAACACCCTTAGAATCACACTGATTGCGGAATGTGTTGAGACGGAAGAGGAGCGGACCTGGCTGCACGAAGCGGGAGTGTTTTTCCAGCAGGGATACTACTTCGCACGCCCTGCTCCTTTCTCATGATTTGCAGCCCAACTGGCGAGGCCCAGCTCTACGGTGCGAGCAAAGTCCGTTCCGGGAACCAGTGACTCCTCCGTATAAGATACTTCTTACACGCCGTTCAGAAAAAGCCTAAGCTTCAGGCCATCACACATTACTAAATAACCGCCGGCGTCCAATTGTGCGGTAGCAGCTCATCAATGGCGTTGTTCTTCTGCGTTGGCAGTCTCGTCAGCACATCCTTCAGATAAGCATACGGATCGTGCCCATTGAGCTTGGCAGACTGGATCAGCGTCATGATCGTAGCCCCACGTTGACCACTTCTCAGTGAACCCGCGAACAGCCAGTTGCTCCGACCCAATGCCCACGGGCGTATCTAGTTTTCCACCCAGTTGTTGTCGATGGGCACTGCGCCATCGTCCAGATAACGCGTCAGCGCTCTGCCCAGCGTTTGAGACTGTAATCCAAGGCTCTGGCCGTGCCGGAGCCATCCGGCACTTTCTGTCGGTACGCGAGCATCCATTGATGCAGGGCACTGGCAATGGGCCGTGCTTTTTCATTTCTGATTTGCTGTCGCTTATCTGGTGGCAGATCTTTGGTTTCCCGCTCGACTTGGTAAAGCTGGGCGGTAATCCCCCGAAAAACCAGAGTGCTCAAAAGTAGAATTTTCCGTAAGCTAAACGCAGGGAGATTCTGCATGAAGAAATCACGTTTTACCGACAGCCAGATCATGGCCATCCTCAAGCAGGCGGAGAGTGGCGTGCCGGTCCCTGAGCTGTGCCGCGAGCACGGCATGAGCAGTGCCAGCTTTTACAAGTGGCGGGCCAAGTACGGCGGCATGGACACCTCCATGATGAAGCGCCTGAAGGAGCTCGAAGACGAAAACCGGCGCCTCAAGAAAATGTACGCCGAAGAGCGCCTCAAGTCCGAGCTGCGCAAGGAAGCCCTGGAGGGAAAGTTCTAAAGCCATCTCTCCGCCGTGAGATGGCGCGTAAAGCGGTTGCTGATGTGCGTTGTAGCATTCGCCTGGCCTGCGCCACCTTTAGCGTCAGCGAGTCCTGCTATCGCTACCAGGCCAAACTCAGCACTGAAAATGCCGAAATTGCGGATCTTCTGGTGCGGTTAACCCACAACCAGCGCAACTGGGGTTTTGGTCTGTGCTTCCTGTATTTACGCAACGTGAAGGGCTACCCCTGGAACCACAAGCGCGTTTACCGGGTTTATCGGGAGTTGGAGCTGAACCTGCGCATCAAGCCCCGAAAGCGGCTGGTACGTGAAAAGCCCGAGCCGCTAGCGGTGCCGATGGCCATCAACACCAGCTGGTCCATGGACTTCATGCACGACCAGTTGGAGGACGGCCGCCGCTACCGGCTGTTCAATGTGATCGACGACTACAACCGGGAGGGCCTGGGCATCGAGATAGACCTGTCACTGCCTTCTGAACGCGTAATTCGGGCCCTGGAACAGATCATCGAGTGGCGGGGAAAGCCCGCCCAGATCCGTTGTGACAACGGCCCGGAATACATCAGCGCCACCTTGGCCGCCTGGGCTGAAAAGCGTGAGATCACGCTCGTGTTTATACAGCCGGGCAACCCGCAACAGAACGCGTATATCGAGCGTTACAACCGCACGGTGCGTTATGACTGGCTGGCCCAGTACCTGTTCCACTCCATCGAGGAAGTGCAGGAATATGCAACGCGTTGGTTATGGACCTACAATCACGAACGACCGAACATGGCACTTGGGGGCATAACCCCACAACAGAAACTGGCCGCTGTGGCCTGAACTCTACTTTTGAAGCCCCTGGAAAAAGGGGGGATTACC
>NZ_WUQJ01000008.1 GCF_011074955.1 Marinobacter caseinilyticus
ATTAAACCGCATTCCACGATATTGCAAAAAAGTGCGTTCTCGATAACTCCCACTTTTCGGCTATGTTTCACGGGCCCAAGCTCCAAGTTTAACAACACCTTAGTTCAGTTGTTGCCACATCACCATGTAATCGCTTGAGTTCTTTATTCGTGGATTCAACCAATATCCGCGGCCATGGTGGCCGCCCACCCCAGTGACCGCTTGCCACAGTCGGCACTGGCGCCGTCGTTATATTCCTGGGGCAAGTTCTGTACTATCGGCTTCTGCCATAATCAGGGCAGGTGCTGTTCCACGCACCTGTTTGTCCACGCACCCGAGTCGAGTTGCCGGTTCATGAAGAATCTGACTTTCTCATCCCACTATGCCCGCGCCATTCTGTATGGGCTGGAGAAGTCCGGTGGCCGGGCGGATGAGTTGCTGGTGGCGCACGGCATTGACCCGGCCATGATTCGCCCGCCCAAGGCGCGGGTGCCGACGGATCAATTTATCCGGTTGTTTCGGCTGGCCTGGCGGGAACTGGTCGATAAGTTCATGGACATAAAATAAATCTGTCCCGGTTTCCTGAATGCCAATAAAAAAATAATTTATAAATCAGAACGCTGGGGCGCGGCTTATTTCTTCAGCCCCATCGCCTCAATCGAACTCTCCCGCATCTTGACGTTCTGGGTCTTCCCGGTGACGGTCATCGGGAACTCATCCACGAACCTTTAGTTCTTCGGGATCTTGAGGTGAGCGATCTGGCCCTTTGAAGAAGGCGATCAGATCGTCGGCATTGACTGGATCGGCCCCGGGCGCAGCTTCACCCCCAGTCAATAAGTTCCACTACTCGCTCATAACCGATAACTCCAGCCCAGAACCAACAGGTTCAGACCCTGGTTCGGTTGCTTAAGACCAGCGTTGGAATAATGGAAAATATTGAAGTTCAGGCTCGACTTCTGGTTGCCGCTGTAGGCCCAGCTCAATCCGATCCGGTCTTCAAACTGGAAATGGGAAGACAGGTCACGCCCGCCTATTTGGACAAAATCAATCATCGCCAACCCAATTCCGGCTTCCAGAAAGAGGGAGGCATGATCTGCAAAGAGCGGCCACTGCAACACAGGCGACACAGCAAGTGAGGTGACCGCTTCGTCATCCCGCCCGTATTCGACCCAGCTGTTTAGAGAAAATTCCAGAAACAGGGTGGGGGTTCCGAGCCCGACTGGTAACACCACCGGCAACGGGTTGGAGCGATAGGACAGGCGCCCTCCCACAACCTCAGACGGTAAATAAGAACCAGACAGAGACAGTGTTTCCCCACTGGCAGCCCCCGCCCCGATCAGACCCAGGCCGATCACCAACAAACCTTGCCGGGATGTCCGTAGAAGCGTTTTCACAAGACCTCCTGTCCTGTCAGCGGAGTCCATGAAATACGGACTAGGCTATTCCTTACCGCAATTAGGTAGACGCCAATTTGGCACTACAAATCTGAACGCTTCGTTATTGCCCTTTCAATGTCAGCTCAAAAATAAATTAGTCGTTAAATCACAAACGTGAAAAGCCGCCAAGCGACCGCCCTGCACTATTCGTGCGCCACTCGTGCGCCACACCAAGGCGCGCTGCATGACTCCAGGATGTTTGGGAGGCTATGCATAGAGTATACAAACAATAAACCCTGGCAATGGAGGGAAACCCTATGTCTCTTGACCTGAACGCCCTGAAAAAGGCCGAACTGCATATTCATCTTGAGGGCAGCCTGGAGCCGGAGCTGATGCTCAGGCTGGCGCAACGCAATGGCATTGCTCTGCCTTATGACAGCGTTGAGGCTCTGCGCGCCGCTTATGATTTCGGCAACCTGCAGGATTTCCTTAATCTTTATTAGAGGGCGGCCTGAAGGTAACCGTCAATTCCGACGATCCTGCCTACTTTGGAGGCTACATGACGGAGAACTTCGAGGCCTTCAGAGCCGAACTCTCCATGAGCGACGAGCAGGCGAAACGCCTGGCGCTCAACGGCTTTGAAGCGGCCCTGGTGCCCACTCACCCGGCCCGGTAAAGACAACTGGTATTCCGGTTTTCAGTCGAACCTCTGCAAATCCCGGATCGCGATCCGGTATTCGCCTTTGCCGGCGTCATAACCGATCTGGTAAGTCCCCGGATACCAGCCTGGATGGCTGTACCGCTGGGGCTTTTTAACCGGTGACGACATCTCCGGCAGTGACTGGAGGTAAGTCAGGGACACCATCGGTTCCACAAACATCAACTCACCCTTGTAGTAACCGTAAATGAAGTTGTGGCGGAACACCTCCCCCTGGAATTCGGCACCGGCCGGATCCAGGCCGTGCATCCCCATTCTCTCGATAGCGGCGTCAGGCGGGATCACGTAGCCCTCGGGCACGAGTTGAGGATCCGGTGCCGCCATCGCCCGTTCACGGCCCTCGCCGTGGAACGTGATCGCCTCCTGCTCGTCCGTTCCGATCAGGTAAAAGTGCACATCAAAATGGGGCAGGTCGTAAACACCCTCGGGAGGATGCCCGGCCGGATTCCAGTCAAGAACGACATGGTCGTATCCCGTCATCGGGGCGCTGGCCGGCATGGGTAATGCGAACTCCCAAAACTCCTGCTCGGCGCTGGCTTCCGGCAGCCCTTCCAGAGCGTCCCTGGTCATCAGCACCGATACGGATTCAGGCTCGTTCTCGGCGTTTAGCGCCATTACCACGCGCGCGGAGCCGTTTCCGACCACCACGGGCTCCCCCGTAAATACCTGGGGTTCGGCGGCGCTCGCTCCGCCCGAAAGAACCAGCAGGGCCGACAAGCCGATGGAACGGGCGGGGCGGAACGGAATAAGGGCAGGTTTCATGGCACCTCTCCTCAATAACGGTTGCCGTTCGCACACATCGACGGCCGGCATGGTTCGGGAACCATCGCCCATCGGGCTAACGCAAAGGAGATCACAAATGGCAGGCGGAGCTGACAGCACGAAACACGCATCCTGTCGGCACGCTTGGTCTCACTACCACCAGAATGGGATTTGGCTGGACTTGATTAATATATCACCAGATTCGGAGGTGGGTAGAGCATTTTTATCGCGCCAAACCTGTCAGGTACTCAGCCACCAGTAAGCCATTACCGCCAAACATCTTGCAGCCAGGACATATTGCGAGTGCCATATTCCGCGCTTTAAGGACCAAACTGAGCAAACAAGGCCCAACAGCCCAATCGGGAAGAGCATGTTCACACCGACAATGAACGGCAGGTTCCCGCCCCCGCCCAGATAGGCAACGGCATAAAATAAATCTGTCCCGGTTTCTACTCGGATTTGTTAAGCGCAGACACTAAATAATATGACAAAGGCCCATTGCTATCGCTTTCCGGCAACGGCTCTCCCACTCCAAACCTAATCAGTGGTTCTGCATCCCCGCTTTTGGCGTCGCCGGTCCGCTCCTTCAGCAGCAGGATAAAGCTCGGTCTGTAATGAATGGAGGCGCCGATCACTCTCATCACTGCGGCGGTCACCTTGGTGATCATATTTACAGTGACAGTCTGAGGCTTGGGTACAGTCTGGCAGCGGTAAATTTGGTGTATTGAGCTTGCTATCCAAAAAGAGCTTGTCTTGTAAGTCCTGTGCTGCCTGGCAGGCATTATCTCCCGGAACGATTTTGGTGGCGTGGAAGTTAGTCTGTTCTTTACTGACCGCCGCTTGACTGACGCGTTTACGCGAGTGTTTATTACCCTTTTGGGGTTGCTTTTTTAACACCACTAACACAATGACAGCAATAACAGCCAGTACCAGCAAAAACTTCATACAACTCGCCTTTCTATTTTAATTGGGTTGCTATTGTATTTGTTCTACTTTGGATTACTGAGAACACACGATTCCTTTTAGTCTTCAATAAAACCAGATTTCATTAACGCTGGCGTCACGGACCGGTTTGTCGAGCAGCAGCGGAACAAAACAGTCCCGTTAATGCGCTGGTTAAGTTTTGGTCTCTCACCGGTACAAGGCTCCTAGCCCCCAAAACTCTTCCAGGGACACAATCGCTTCCTCCTACCCTGCAGACTCGTTCGAAAAAGCCAGCTTGTCTAGTATTGAATTAACCGCGTTTTTTTCGGTTGGAGACAATGAGCTGAATCGTGGGGTAATCCCCCCGAAAAACCAGAGTGCTCAAAAGTAGAATTTTCCGTAAGCTAAACGCAGGGAGATTCTGCATGAAGAAATCACGTTTTACCGACAGCCAGATCATGGCCATCCTCAAGCAGGCGGAGAGTGGCGTGCCGGTCCCTGAGCTGTGCCGCGAGCACGGCATGAGCAGTGCCAGCTTTTACAAGTGGCGGGCCAAGTACGGCGGCATGGACACCTCCATGATGAAGCGCCTGAAGGAGCTCGAAGACGAAAACCGGCGCCTCAAGAAAATGTACGCCGAAGAGCGCCTCAAGTCCGAGCTGCGCAAGGAAGCCCTGGAGGGAAAGTTCTAAAGCCATCTCTCCGCCGTGAGATGGCGCGTAAAGCGGTTGCTGATGTGCGTTGTAGCATTCGCCTGGCCTGCGCCACCTTTAGCGTCAGCGAGTCCTGCTATCGCTACCAGGCCAAACTCAGCACTGAAAATGCCGAAATTGCGGATCTTCTGGTGCGGTTAACCCACAACCAGCGCAACTGGGGTTTTGGTCTGTGCTTCCTGTATTTACGCAACGTGAAGGGCTACCCCTGGAACCACAAGCGCGTTTACCGGGTTTATCGGGAGTTGGAGCTGAACCTGCGCATCAAGCCCCGAAAGCGGCTGGTACGTGAAAAGCCCGAGCCGCTAGCGGTGCCGATGGCCATCAACACCAGCTGGTCCATGGACTTCATGCACGACCAGTTGGAGGACGGCCGCCGCTACCGGCTGTTCAATGTGATCGACGACTACAACCGGGAGGGCCTGGGCATCGAGATAGACCTGTCACTGCCTTCTGAACGCGTAATTCGGGCCCTGGAACAGATCATCGAGTGGCGGGGAAAGCCCGCCCAGATCCGTTGTGACAACGGCCCGGAATACATCAGCGCCACCTTGGCCGCCTGGGCTGAAAAGCGTGAGATCACGCTCGTGTTTATACAGCCGGGCAACCCGCAACAGAACGCGTATATCGAGCGTTACAACCGCACGGTGCGTTATGACTGGCTGGCCCAGTACCTGTTCCACTCCATCGAGGAAGTGCAGGAATATGCAACGCGTTGGTTATGGACCTACAATCACGAACGACCGAACATGGCACTTGGGGGCATAACCCCACAACAGAAACTGGCCGCTGTGGCCTGAACTCTACTTTTGAAGCCCCTGGAAAAAGGGGGGATTACC
>NZ_WUQJ01000009.1 GCF_011074955.1 Marinobacter caseinilyticus
TAGTTTTGCGAGAGGCTCTAGTACCTGTTTCGGTGATCCCAAGACAATCATGCGAGCTATTGATGAACGGCTTAAATGCCCGGGATTATGGGACAGGTGAATTAACCGATCGGACAATATGGCGTTTGGATCCCAGCCAGAAGTTGAAACCTCATCAAGCGCAGCACCAATGACAACCACTTTTTCAGCATTTTTTGGCTTGAGAGCTTCCGCTGCACTGTCGTGGCCGGCAAACCCGAAAACACCGCAATAAAGTGGATGATTGCTATCTATTAGTCCTTTGCCTCTCGGTGTAGTAACAATATTCCAACCTCGGGACTCTGCGAGCGCTATCAAAATATCAACGGATTTGGCTGCCCCCTCCCCTAAAACAAGAGTTGCTCTCGAAACACTAGCTAATTCTTTAAAAAGCTGGTGAATACATTCGGGACTTGGAGCCACGTCATGATTGATGAATGGTCGAAGATTGGGGCCATCTGAGACATCGGGAATACGTTGCCTCATGACGTCCAGTGGGATGCCCAAATGAACTGGTCCCGGCTGGTTGCTGAGTGCATAGCTTATTGATTGCAGTAGCTTGGATTCTAACTGAGCGGAATGAGATACCAGTGTGCTGTATCGAGTACAGTTGGAAAACATTTCCACAGTATTAATGCTGGTGCAGGATGTTTCTTGCAAAGAACCTTGCCCAAATTTTTCCAGCGAGGTTTGGGCGGAAATAACCAGCATCGGGATGTCTTCAGCATACGCTGACGCCACCCCCGTGATCAGGTTGGTCGCACCTGGTCCCGCTGTAGAGCAGCAAACTCCGAGTTTACCCGTCTCCCGGGCATAACCTTCAGCCATAAAAGCTGCCCCGGCTTCATGCCTTGCAATGATCGCGCGGATGCCGCCTCTGCGTTCACTGCGTGCAAGGGCATTGAAGAACGGCTCGATACTGCCGCCGGGGACTCCGAACACATACTCAACGCCAAGCTTTTCCAGATGGCGTAAAATCAAGTCACCATTTTCAAACATGAAACATCCTTTTACAGGCTCGAGACACGGGCAGATTGGGTTTGCCCTACTGCTGCCTGATACCTTGTTTAATGGAGCGGCTTGGGCATAGCTATGCCATAGCCTTGAGCATAGTCTAGCCCTAGTTCGGTAAGTCTTTGTTTGACGGCGTCGTTTTCAACAAACTCGGCAATCGTTTTCAGTCCCGCTGCATGACCAATGCGGTTGCACGCATCGACAATACCCAAATCAATGGGGTCTTCGAGGAGGTTGCGGACAAAACCACCGTCCACCTTAAGATAATCCACCGGCAATGCCTTGAGGTAGGAGAATGAACTCATACCTGAACCAAAATCGTCCAGCGCAAATTCGAACCCATCCTGTCTGGCCTGTTTTATAAAGCAAATGGTTTGGTCCAGATTGGCAATTGCAGCCGTCTCAGTTATTTCAAAACAGATTCTTTGAGGCAATATCCGGTGCTTATCCACCAGTTTTTTTATGAAGTTGAAAAGTTCTCCATCACTGAATGATCCACCCGATAAGTTGATGAAAAACGTTCCGGTTGGTTCGCGCCCGAGCCCCGTGCGGTCAAGATATTGGAAAGCCATGTTTATGACCTGGCGGTCAATTCGAGGCATCAGGCCGAAACGTTCGGCCGCCGGGATAAAGGCACCCGGAGGGACAATGCTGCTGCCCTGCTGAAGCCTGACCAGGAATTCCGTGCGGAAACCGTCAGCACTGTGGGCTTGCAATGGAATCATTTCCTGGTGGTACAGGAAAAAACTGTTAGTCTGAAGCGCATGCTGGAGACTGCTGGTCCATTGCATATCTGTTTGGCGCTGCTGCATTTCTTTGTCATTGGCCTGGTAGAGCTGCACATTGTTGCGGCCCCGGTCTTTTGCGGCATAACAGGCCAGATCAGCATGGCTAAGCAGTTCGCTGGACGATTTGTATTCGTTGCTGATGACGACCATGCCAACACTCAAAGACACCGAAAACGGCTTGTTTTGCCAGACAAATTTGAATTCCCGGGCTTCCTCGCACAAGGTTTCCGCGACCTTACTCGCGTGGGTTGCGTCGCACCCCCGAAGCAGCACGCCAAACTCATCGCCCCCCAGCCTGGCCAACGTATCGTCAGCTCGGATGTGGCGAGCCAGGAGTTTGGCTATTTGTTTAAGTAGCGCGTCACCGGCTATGTGCCCACAGGTGTCGTTGATAATCTTGAACTGATCCAGATCGAGATAGAGCAGCGCATGGCGGCGACCTGTTTCGTGCGAATCCTGAAGGGCCTGGGACAGGTTACGCTCAAATTCGCGGCGATTGGCGAGATTGGTCAAGCTGTCATGGTAAGCCATATGCTGCAGCGTGGATTCAGCCTTGCGTTTCGCCTTACGAACAGAACCTTCACGAACCTCCCTGCTGATGGCAGGGATGAGTCGGGAGAGATTGTTCTTCATAATATAGTCTTGGGCGCCGGCCTTCATGGCACTGACGGCCACATCTTCACCAATGAGCCCAGAGACGATAATTACCGGTAAGTCCGAACAGTATTTTTGTGTCAGCTCCAGAACCCTGAAGGATGTAAAGCCCGGCATATTATGATCGGTAATGGCAATATCCCACATGCCGCCCCGGAGAGCCTTCTCCATGTCCTCTTCGCTGTCAACGACTTGATAAAAAGGATCAACCCCACCTTTTCTCAACTCTCTCAGGAGAAGAAACGCATCGTCTTGAGAGTCTTCTACTACTAACATCCTCAAACGGCTGTCTGTTTCAATCACGAGGGCTACCTTTTTAGAGCGTGCGAACGGAATCTGCTTTCGGGACTTTATTGACCTTCAACCAATATCGAGCGAGCACGGCCATCTGCTCTTCAAATTCTCGGTAATCGATTGACTTCGTCACATAGCTATTGGCGCCCAAACGGTAGGCTTCGACCAATTCTGCCGGTTCATCCGAAGACGTAATCATAACCACTGGCAACCAGTCCGTCCGTGTCGACGCACGGATTTTCTTTAATACTTCCAGTCCGTTGACCCGTGGCAATTTGACGTCGAGTAATATGACGCCAAGTTGATCCAGTTGTTTACAGGGCTCTTGAGTGTCGCTCCCAAATAGGAAATCCAACGCTTCCTGGCCGTCTTCCAACACTATAACCTGACTTTTTCTGGAGGCCTTTTTCAACGCTCGAACGGTCAAAACCTGATCATCTGGATTATCTTCTACTACCAATATTGAATACTCATCCATGTTGCCCGAAATTCCGTGTTTAACAGCTGAATGGTGCGGAGCCGCCCGCAGTGGTGCAATTAGGTTATAAGTCTAGTGCCCATCAGGCAAAATTGGCAACTTGACGTAAAAAGTTGCGCCGGCGCCAACGTCCGATGTGGCAAAGATGTCACCGCTGTGCCGTCGGATTACCCGTGATACCGTGGCAAGGCCAATGCCCGTCCCGCTAAACTCCGACGGCGCGTGCAAGCGATTAAAGGCGACAAAGAGTTTACTGACGTACCTCATGTCAAAGCCGACACCATTGTCTTTCACCGCAATCGTAATATAGTTGGCCTCGGAAGTCGCGGACACGTCGATCACCCTTTTCTCTTCTTTAGCACTGTATTTCCAAGCATTTTCCAGAAGGTTCTGAAAAGCAATGCGCAGCATCCGATCGTCGCCGACGAGCCATACGTCTGATTGAATACAGACGTCCGTTGGAAGCGGCGAATGGATGTCGTTCAGCTCTTCGGTAATTTCCTGCAGCATGTCACTGAGGTTGAACCGTTGGTTCTCCAGCGGTTGTCTGCTTACGCGGGATAAAACCAGCAAGCCGTCAATCAGGTTCCCCATTCTCACGCTGGCCGCCCGAATCCGGCGCAGATAATCTTTTCCGGTATCGTTCAGTTGACCCTCACAATCTTCTTCCAGAGCCTGGCCAAACCCTTCGATTGCCCTCAATGGTTGCCTGAGGTCGTGTGATACGGAGTAGCTGAATGCCTCCAGTTCTTTGTTTGCCAGGCTCAGTTGTGAGGTCCTGTTTTCGACAATCCGTTCCAGGCTATCCCGGCTCTCAAGGATTCGTCGGTTCTGCTGTTGAATGGTTTCAATCATGTCATTAAAGGTCGACCCCAGGCGGCCAAGTTCGTCTTGCCCGGATACAGGCGCGCGAATCGAATAGTCGTGCTCCTGGGCAATTCTTTCGGCTGTCCCTGACAGGGCCAATATAGGTTCGGAAACGACCCGTTGAAGCTTGAGGGCGACGAACACGAGCCCCAGCTGAATGAGTGCGCCGATGCTCAGGGCTATGAATATAAAAGTCTGTATATGGGCTCTCAGGGCCTTGAGGTCGGAGATGAGATAGAGATGACCGACGGTTTCATCGTCCAGAGTTACCGGCTGCAGGAGTCGGTAGTAATTGTCAGAAAAACCCATTGGCTGTGCGTAATTGATATCGGGACAGCTTTCTTCGCGTTCGCTGTTAAGTGCGCTCATGACACCGCCTGAGGCATCAAAAACACAAACCTGACGAATGGTCTCTATTCTTCGCAAACTCGAAAGGATGCTCGTTAGCTGGTTGTTGTCCTCAAACACCAAGGCCGCGGCGGACTGTTCGGCCAATATGCCCGCGATTACATGCAGCTCTGATTCAAGCTGTCGCTGATAGCTTTTGTTCTCAACCACAATCAGGCTCGCACATACCAGAACGATACCGAGGGTGCTGGTTGAGAGCGTCAAGAACAGGAGTTTGGCCTTCAGGGGCCAGTAACGCCATTGCCAGTGCCGGGTCATCGAATCACCCTTGAAGCCAGCTCTAGCAGACGTGAATTGATGTTCAGGCCGACCGCGTTGGCGGCCAGGAGGTTAATTTCAAACCGGATAACATTGCCTTGCTTGACGTATCCGATGATCCCACCGCTATCAACAAAATTTGGTATATCACTGATTGTAATGATTTTCTGTGCTTCAGCTTGAGCGATGATCGCCGGTAAATTGCGGCTTTCAGATTCACTTACGAACACCACATTGCAGCCTTGTTTGGCCGCAATATTGTCAGGATTCGTGATCTCCAGCGCCCTACCCTGTGAGGTTCTTCCGGCCAGAGGTTGGAGCAAGTTGCCGAAGGGCGTGTCGCCAATCACACACACTTTCAGTGCCGCTTTGTTGTCCGGCTGCTCGGTCCAACTGATAAACCGGGTAAAATTATAAAGAAAGGCAGCTTTAACCTCATATTCGGAACGCACAGAGGCCTGCGCCGACAGCAGGCCGGCACATAATAGCAGTGCGACAAAATATTTCAGTAAAGGCAGAAAGTAACCCCCGGCTGTGTTGCTGCTCATCAAACCTCTTGTCTCAGAGCGACGTCCTTACAAAAAATGCCGCGAAGAGTTAGCCTGGAGTTTCAAGTGAGTTCCTCAAAAGTAGAACAGAAGAGGCGTTGACTGGTTTTCGGGGTTCACAACCTAAGCCCCGTAACGAAGGTTAGCATCCGGAGTTCTGGCGTCAACTGCTACCAAGTGATTGGTTGTGGAGGCTTTCCACGCGGAGCGGGGCAATCTGAGCGAACAAGGTTGGCTTAAAAGGAACAATCCAAGGCAACCGGCACCGGATGTTTTTGGGCTGGAAGGTAGTCTTATGATTGATAAACGGGTTTGATTGTTCAGGCGCAGGCGATTAGCAATATTGAATGAATCTTGAGTCAGCTCTCAGGGCTCCTCAAACATTCAATGAGGAGCCCCAGTGGACTGCTGGTTATGGACGGAACAACCGTCCATCTCCGTTCGTGAGTTTTCTTTAAAAATTAACGGTCAGGCCCAGGCCTATGCCGTCGATGGTGACATCGTCTTTGTCGAAATAACGCATGTACTCAATGTTGCCAGACAGTTCTTCCGAAAGTGCCAGGTTCACACCAAGACCGTAGGAGAAATCGCTTTCGCTATCCGAGACCGTGCCAAAAAAAGACTGTGCCTCCAGCTCATAGCGAGTAAAACCGAAAATCGCATAGGGCGTTGCCGGCGATTCATTTGCAAGATTAAGGGTGGCGTAACCGCCAAAGAAATTGTCGGCAGACAGCTCAACACCGTTTTGAGTGTCATCATCAACGCCAAAGCCGGCGCGAGCTTCCAAACCCAAAAACGGTGTGACATTGGCCCCGACCTTACCAGACAAGGTGCCAAGGTCAGCGTCAAAGCCGTTACCATCCACATTCACAAAGGTGTAGTTACCACCGGCGTAAAGTCCGACATCGCTGGATTTGTACATGTCAGCGTAACTTGGGGCAGCCCAAACGCCGAGTACTGAGATAGCCATGATTGCGGAGATATTTTTAGTCATTGTGTTACCTCATTGTTTACGTGTTCGTAGCCGAACCATCGAAACGGTCCGTCCAGTGGACCTGTATACGCTGCGCTATCTGGGTGCAACAATCCAGTGAAAATCGATGTATTGTCTATATATTACAAACATTTAAATCAAAATCAGTACTCGAGAAGGTTTTTTATTCAAGATAACCGCCCACAGACTGAAGAATTATTGGCGAGTCTGAGGGCGAAATCCAGACAGCCATTGCGGTCTTTTCCTGGCCCGCCTCCGGTGTGGGAGGCAGCAATACGCTCCACTCCTGGGTGCCGGGCACAGACAACACGTCGAGAACCACAAAATCGTGGAACAAGAACTTACCCCTGTTTTCTCCTGCTTTTATTTTGCTGGTGATCCCCATTCCGAGGTAGGCAATGTGCAGTTGGCCGGCGCCCTGCCCGCTGTATTGGGCCGTCAACGTGCCGTTTTCAATCGTGGTTGAAAGGTTGCCTGCCGCCTCGCCTGAGGGATCCCATCGACGCTGGCCTCGAAACCACTGTCGCCATTCCTTGCCGTTAATCACAATGCCCGGCGTATAGGGCTGGCTCACATGTCCCTTGCGCACGTATTGCCGTTGGCGTTCGCTGTAAGCTGGTTTAGCAAACTGGTCTTTCCAGCCAATATAATCCCAATAGTCCACATGAAAGGCCATCGGAATAAACTCGGAAAAGACACCGGGCCGGTCCTTCAGCGAGCTCAGCCAGCGGTCTGCGGGCGGGCAGCTGCTGCAGCCCTCAGAGGTATAGAGCTCTACGATGTCAGTTTTGGTCGGTCCACTGCTCCACTCGAGGGCAAACGTTGTGGCCGGAATCAATAAAAGCAAAAACAGTAAGCGATGCACGGGCATATCCTCGATTAACAGGTGTTAACCGGTCTGAACCTTGGCGAGCTAAATCGTTCCTGCGTTATAAAAAGTTTATATTCTGAGGTTACTTAGCCTCGGGTCACCTGTATTGCCTGCTGAATTGGCCTCAGCCGCCACCTGATCCATGGCAAATCAGGTGGCGTAAAACCCCATCAGGTACCGGTTGCCGCATCATTGTGAGTGTCGCAGCGGGCGGACAGAGCGGTAATGAACGGTATTGAACGTGATCAAGAACGGGATTAATGAATGATCGAAGCAAACAAAACAAAACGAATGGGGCTAGCGGCCGGCATCGCGGTTGTCGTAATGGGTTTGGTTATCTGGGTCAGCACATCCGGTGCCCCGGACTTTACTGATTACGAAGCCGGAGCGGAGCGTAAAGGTGCTTTTTTCAGCTATTTTCTGCCGATTGTGCAGCAGCACAACCAGGAGATACAGGCAACTCGCGATGAACTGGAAGTCTGGGCTCAGGCACCGGGCGATTTGGGCTGGTGGGATCGCGGAGATGTTGAAGATCTTGCCGAGTATTATGGCATGGATGCCTTTGACGTCAGTTCAAAGGCAGACTGGAAGACCCTGTTGCGCCGGGTAGACGTGGTACCGCCGTCGCTCGCACTGGCTCAGGCGGCCAATGAAAGTGCCTGGGGTACATCGCGATTTGCCACGAAGGGAAATAACTATTATGGCCAATGGTGTTTCACTGAGGGCTGCGGCTTGGTGCCGAACAGTCGTGATGCGGGAAAAGCGCACGAAGTGGCAGAGTTTGATTCACCGGAGGAGTCCGTTGAGCGCTATATTCACAACCTCAACAGCCACAAAGCCTACGCCCCGTTACGGTCGATCCGTGAAACACTGCGTGACAGTGGTAATACAGCGACCGGGAGTGCATTGGCCGCCGGGCTCGGGAAGTATTCCGAACGCGGCGACGAATACATTAAGGAACTGAGACAGATGATGCAGTTCAACAAGCTGGGCCAGTACGACCAGTAGTTCTACCCAGCCAGTCGTTCTGAACGGCTATACTGCCCGCTTTCTTCACTTAGGCTGGAGGCGGGCCGTTATAAATTTGCCGACATCAATAATCTCTTCCAGGCAGACGCTGTGTTCCATTGGATAAGTCTGATATTCCGGCGCGTAGCCCATGGCTTTCAAGGTGTCCACGCTCTTCCGACCCAGGGTTTCCGGAACCATAGGGTCCCGGGTGCCATGGTAAATCTTGATCGGAATATTCCGGTTGGCCTCTGAAACCTGAACCGTATCGGCGGTTGCGAGATACGTCGACATTCCTAGAATACCGGCCAGCGGTTTTGGATAACTCAGGCCGAACTCATAGGCGACCGCCCCGCCTTGAGAAAACCCCGCAATGATGATGCGTCGGCTATCAACACCTCGTTCAATTTCACGCTCTACCAGTTTACCGATGGCTTTGGCGGAGGCTTCCAGTTGCACAACGTCCACAGTCCGGTCGATGTCCATGGCTTTGATGTCGTACCAGGCAGGCATCCGCATGCCACCATTGATGGTGACCGGGAGGTTTGGCGCGTGGGGAAAGACAAAGCGGACCGCTGCATTGCCTGGGAGCCCCAGCTCCGGAACCACCGGCTCAAAATCATGGCCGCTGGCGCCGAGGCCATGCAGCCAGATAACCGCCGCATCGGGTGATGGGTTGGTTTCGATTTCAATGCATTCCAGATAGCTCACGGGTAACCTCAATTAATAGATGCCAGGACAATAAGTAGACCGCATTCTACCGAATATTAACGGCAATGAAACCGACAGCCGACTGAGTCGCAGGTGGCCACTTCAACCATCCCCAATTGCAATGTGAGTGACAAAGATAAGATTCATGAATCTGATGGTCTGCGACCGGCAATATTCAGGATGGTTTTAGCCGCAGGGTTTGGGAGAAAATAGATCAGGGGGAAATGGTTTCGAAATGCCAAGCAAGTCATTAAACTATCGGCCTGCACTGCAGATTAGCACTATAGATCTCAACAACAGATCTCAACAACAGATCTCAACAACAGATCTGAACAACAGATCTGCACTTTGGATCTGAATAACAGAGCAGCACTGCCAGCATCATTACGACACGGGGAATCCCATGACAGCCAGAACACCCACACAAATACCCGTAGCCAATGACCAGGCCGCCACAGAATGGCCGCTGAGTGAGGTGATCACAGGTTTGCGAGCGGCCCGACATGACTGGCGTGAACAGGAAGGGCGTGACCTTGAGCTCGGTAGCCGCGAGATGCCGTCCCAGGAAGCGGTTCATACCATTATCGAAACACTCTGCGGCATTCTGTTTCCAATGCGGCTGGGACCATCGGAACTCACCAAGGAAGGCGAAGACTTCTATGTGGGTTATCGTCTGAATAACACCCTGAATGCCTTGCTGGAACAAGTTCGACTTGAGTTGAGCTACAAGCGCCAAGTGCTTGATGAGTATGAGCTTCGAAAATCAACCCGCAAAATTATTCAGACGTTTTCGCTGAAGCTGCCGGCGATTCGTCGTACCCTCGATCTGGATGTTACCGCAGCCTACCGCGGAGATCCGGCGGCTACTTGTGTTGACGAAGTGCTGATCTGCTACCCCGGCGTACGGGCCATTATTCATCACCGCATTGCCCATGAATTCTATTTGGCGGGTTTACCGCTGATTGCCCGCATCATTGCCGAAAAAGCGCACTCAGAGACCGGCATTGATATCCACCCCGGTGCCACGATTGGTAACCAGTTTTTTGTTGATCATGGCACGGGTGTGGTGATCGGTGAAACGGCCATTATTGGCGAGCGCGTGAGGTTGTACCAGGCCGTCACTCTCGGCGCCGTAAGGTTCTCAGAGGACGAATCCGGCTCGCTCAAGAAAGGTGAGCCGCGACACCCCATTGTCGAAGACGATGTGGTGGTTTACGCCGGCGCGACCATTCTGGGCCGTATTACCATCGGCAAGGGATCGGTCATTGGCGGCAACGTTTGGTTGACCCGCAGCGTGCCGGCCGAAAGCCAGATATCTCAGGCCAGTTCCCAACAGGCGGGGGATTGCCTCGAAGGCGGGGCACCGTGCAAATGACCGGGTGAACGATGGACTTACTCAGCCGAAGGCGTCCCGCGCCTTCGGTTGTCTTCAACAAGTTCGGGAAAAAACCTCAGGAACCGCGCCTCCAGTTCCGCATCCAATACCCGTATCTCCTCGATAACCCCCTCAAATTGATTCGGAAACCGTATTCGCCCTGCGATCCTGTCCAGTGCGAAGCCAATGTTGTCCAGGTGGGCATACGCGTTAAACCAGTCGTGTTCGACCATGCGCGCGGTGGTAACGGCCATGCGTGATGGCATTAGCTCCCGCCCCGCTGCCAGATCCTGATAAACCGAATCAATAAACAGATGTTTTGGAATGCGCGTGAATCGAGCCCAGTGGCGCAACAGGTAATGATCGAACAGAACATCCAGCGCAATACCGGAAAACCGCCGTCTTTGGGCGGAAAACAACGGCTTGCAGGCCAGCACATCAGGGTGATGGTCGGTAAAAGCATCCACGGCGCGGTGATTGTACAACCCTACCCTGACCTGGTCGGATAAGGCATCGACATCAAGCCCCTGGGCAAAGTCGCCGAGCAGATTGCCGACTCGGGACTCCACCGTTGGTTGTGACAGAAACAGGTGAGCTAAATGGTTCACGGTCTAAACACTCGTTGCGTTCCACTCTTCACTTTTCACTCTCACTCTCCGTAGCACTGCAGGCAAGTCGAGCGCCTCTGAACCTGCCTGTGACACCTATCAAAGTGTATCAACAGTGCCTTGCGGATGAGAACCGGTGTGTGCTTTCAGTGCACTGACCACCGGGTTCGCGTACATGGCAATCAAATAGGGGCGAATGGCTGGGTCGCAGGCTTCCAGCCGACGGTTCAGCTCTGCCTCGGCTGCTTCAAGCTCCGCGGGTGTCCAGGTTTCCGCCGTCACCACGCTTTCGCTGACGCTCTCAGGTGTTGAATGCGCCGCCGGGTGAATGCCTTTCAGGTTGTAGGCTGCAATATTCGATGCGTGCAGGTGGTAATTTTCGTGCATGTCGCGGTCAATGTGGCAGGCCAGTGCTTTCGGTGTTTCCGGCGCCTGATCAATGGATTTGCCAAAATGAACGTGAACGTGGCCTTTGAAACCGATTAAGCCATTAACGATCTGATTGGTGTCTTCGCTGGGGCCTTTAACGTAGTCCCCTGTCCGACCCCGGATTTCCAGTTCCCGGGCTTTGTCGCGATCACAGGGGTCGTATTCATAGGCGATGGACACCGGCACAATATTCAGCCGGTTCATGGCTTCGGAGAAATTTTCACCACTTTTTTTCCGGCACATATAAAACATTTTGGTGATAGCCGGGTCGGTTTGGTCAAGCCCGTCTTTTGCCCGCCCTTCCCTTTGCGCGATCCAGATACTCTGGTTGCTTTCAATGCTGTGGTTGATAAACGACGACAGCGTCAGATAAGCATCCCGCATTTCCCGTGGGCTGGGTATATTCCGGCGCACCACGAAGCTCTTGTTGAGACGCATCAACTCAGCAAAAACGCGGTTGTGCAGCAGATTATCACCAATGGCGATCCGGGTGGTCTGGAAGCCGTTGGAATACAGCAGATAGTTGACCACCATCGGATCGAACACGATATCCCGATGGTTGGAGATAAAGAGATACGCCTTCGACTTATCAAGGTGTTCCAGCCCGGAAAGCGTGACCCGTGTGGTGGTCTTACCAATCAGTTGCTCAACATACTGGTACAGCTTGCTTTGTACATCATCGATCGATTTTGCACCGTTAAAGTGCTTATGCAGCCAACGCTGTACCGCGCTGCGCACCAAGCCAGGCAACCACCGGCTCAGGGTTGGCGATTTGAACCGGCTCACCATATCTAAAAACGCCTGATCGTTGATCAAACGCGCGATGGCGGCCTCGGTTTCGTCGTCACCATAAGGGCGGATGGCGTCAAATTCCTGCATGAATTTCCTGTCGTTTTAGTGATTTTCAGGGCAGATCGGATCAAAAATCTGGCCATTGTAAACCTTTAGCACCCACTCTGCCCATCCGGTTATTGGCCGCACTGTGAACTCGATTCTGTTAACATGTCGTCCGCCACTTACCTCGCGCGTTTGGATATTCCTTATCATGGATTTTCACCAACTCAGCAGCCGCAAGCCTGACACATCCGATATCGCTCCAGAAACTGTATTACATGAGGTTTTTGGTTACGGTGAGTTTCGTCCACTTCAGGGCGATGTAATTCATGAGATTGTCGCAGGTCGAAACGCCCTGGTTTTGATGCCGACCGGCGGCGGCAAATCACTGTGTTATCAGGTTCCTGCGCTCGTCAGACCGGGCACAGGGGTGATCATTTCTCCATTGATAGCCCTGATGCAGGACCAGGTTGCGGCCTTGTTGCAATTGGGCGTGCGTGCCGCATTCCTGAACTCCACCATGGACTTCCAGCAGGCCCGCGATACTGAAAATGCCCTGCTAACGGGCGAATTGGATCTCCTGTACTGTGCACCTGAACGGTTATTGCAGCCCCGCACACTGGAGTTGATGCATCAGGCGTCGATCTCGTTGTTTGCCATCGACGAAGCCCATTGTGTGTCGCAATGGGGCCACGACTTCCGAGCGGACTACCTGGGCCTGGATATACTTGCCCGTGAATTTGCTCATGTACCACGCATTGCGCTGACCGCCACCGCCGATGAGCGCACCCGCAAAGAAATCGCTGAGCGCCTGTCCCTGACAGAAGCCCGTCACTTTATCAGCGGGTTTGATCGCCCTAATATTCAGTACAGAATTGCCCCCAAGACTAATGCAAACAAACAGTTGCTGGATTTTATCAAGGCTGAGAATCAAGGTGAGGCGGGTATTGTTTACTGCCTGTCACGCAATAAAGTAGAAGCCACCGCAAAACTGCTGTGCAGCAAAGGGCACACAGCCCTCCCCTATCATGCGGGTTTACCCCCAGAAGTGCGGGCCGAAAATCAGGAGCGGTTCTTGCGGGAGGAAGGCGTCATTGTGGTCGCAACCATCGCCTTTGGTATGGGTATCGACAAGCCGGATGTCCGCTTTGTTGCGCACCTGGATTTGCCCAAGAGTCTGGAAGCTTACTATCAGGAGACCGGTCGTGCGGGACGCGATGGCAACCCTTCGGTGGCCTGGATGGTGTATGGCTTACAGGATGTGATCAAACTGCGCCAGATGCTGGAGGGTTCAGCGGGTAACGATCATTTTAAGCGGGTCGAGCGTCAGAAACTGGATGCCATGCTGGGGTTGTGTGAAATCACCACCTGCCGTCGCCAGGCACTGCTGCGTTATTTCGGCGACACTCTGGAAACACCCTGTGGCAACTGCGACACCTGCTTGATCCCACCGCAAACCTGGGACGGCAGCGTCGCGGTTCAAAAAGCGCTGTCCTGCGTTTACCGGACCGGCCAGCGGTTTGGCGTTAACTATCTCATCGATGTGCTTCGGGGCTCAGAAAACGAACGCATTCGGCAATCCGGTCACCAGGTAGTGTCGACGTTTGGCATCGGCGCCGATATGAGCGCCAGCGACTGGAAATCGGTTTTTCGGCAGTTGGTGGCCAATGGCCATTTACGAGCCGACCCCGAGGGCTACGGCGCGCTCCAGCTAACGGAATCGTGCCGGCCATTGTTGAAAGGCGAAGTCCCGGTCCAGTTGCGCAAAGATCCGGTGGTTAAAGCCAAAAAAGGCACCAGCCAAGGCAGCCGGATCAAAGAACAGATTACCGATCAGGTCGGCTGGGACGCCCTGCGAGCTTGCCGTAAGGCGCTGGCCGATGAGCAGGGCGTGCCGCCCTATGTGATCTTCCACGACACCACCCTGTTTGAAATACTGGAACGCCGGCCGGCCAACCTGGCTGAACTGGGGGACATCAGCGGCATTGGGGCGGCCAAGCTGGAACGCTATGGAGAGGCCTTTCTCAAGACCTTGTCCGAACTCGGGTCGGTGGCGCCTCAGGCCGACTGAAAGCCTTTTTTACGCACTCGGTAATGGGCAACGGACGTGGCGACCTGTACGCCATTCTTGTCCACCAACGTGCCCTCAAGACTGAATGCCGCCCGCCCGGTTGCATCGGCGTCCGCTTTAATGGCGGCGATGGTCTCGGCGTCCAGCGTAAATTCCACCGTGACGTCGGAATTGGCGGGCTGCAAAAACTGCAGGGTCATTTCTTTTAAGATGGGCGTGTAGTCCGGGCCCAGATCAAACAACGTCAGCACGCCGCCGGGAATCTCGGCAACCAGGAAAAACGCCCCGGCGTACAAACTGCCAAAATGGTTCTTATTGCCTTTCAGTTTGATGGTGGCCCTGACATAACCCGGTCTGACCTCTTCCACTGCAAAGCCGTTTCGGGGCGCAAACGGGATGGCCAGCCCTATGAGCCGATTCACGGCGGCATAGCCACTGGTTTTTCGCACCCACTGCAGGGGCCGGGTTATCGGTGCGTCCACATCAACGCTTTCCAACCAATGGCCGGTTGCACCGATCAAACGATCCATTAATGCCATACAGACTCCATGTTGCGAGCGACGAGTTGCAGGTTCATATTAGGTCTTTGGCTCTGGCTGGGACCGAGCGACCTTTGCATGTGCCCAGAAGCCAATTTGGTTCGTATAACCTGTTCGGCTGTCATTTCATCCCAATATGATTGCAGGCGATCTTTCCGAGCACAAGGATTTCCATGGATGCCTGTTCCACAGGTGCTTTTTATAAAAGCAGCTAGACTAATCGGGCCATTAAGGAGCGACAAAAGATGGAGTGGTGGGTCATGGCGTTTGATCGGTTTACGTTATTGAGGCCCTCAGGACTCACCAAACGGCGATTACTCGCGGCGTTGTTCGCCACCTGCCTGGCACTGCCTGTCGGGGCGAAGGGAACCAACACTGAGACCCAGGTGCCCGGCACAAGCCCGACAATCACAGACTACATTCTCTGGTATCGCAATTACGACAGTCCGGCTGTGAAAGCCCTGGTTGAGCTGGCGCTTGATAAAACTCCGGAGTATGGCGCTTACAGGCTGATCCGAAGCTCGGAGATGGGGCAAGGTCGGGCATTACGGGAGCTCGCCAAAGGCGATACAAAGGTTGTCGATATCATCAATGTTGCGACCTCACCTCAGCGTGAGCAGTCGCTGCTGTCCGTTCCCATTCCCATTGACGGCGGCTTACTGGGTTTCCGGGTCTGTGTGGTCAACAAGGAAAATCGTAAACGTTTCTCCCGTGTCCATAGCCTGATCGATTTCCAGCAACAAAGGTTCCGCATTGGTCAGGGACTTCATTGGCCGGACACCGATATATTGCGGGCGAATGGCGTCTCGGTGGTGACCAGTGCGCGATTTGAGATTCTGTTCCGCATGCTTGATAACGATCGTTTTGATTGCTTTGCGCGCGGCGTCAATGAAGTGCTGTTCGACCTTGAGCGGCTGAAAGACGCTGGAATGGTCGTGGAACCTTACCTGCTATTTGGGTACCCCATGCCGTCTTACCTGTTTGCCGGGCCGAACAACATCGTGGTCGCGCATCGACTGCAACTGGGTTTGGAGCGGGCCATTCAGGACGACAGTTTTGCGGGCTACCTGGCCACTTACTACCTCGAGGCGATAGAGCGATTGCGCCTGAATGAACGTACCGTGCTGATGCTGAAGAATCCCTATTTAACCGAGGATTCAGAACCCATTGCGCGGCGAGCGCTGGAATCCCTACGCCGCCGCATTGAACGTGCCAAACCGCTGACCAGTGCCCTCAGACCTTGAAGCGCTCCACGTTCTGGCTCAATGACTGGCCAACGGTTTCAATCTGACTGCTGTAAACATCATTCTCACTGGCCGCCGCCGCCGCCTCCTGACCCTGATCCGCGATACGGGTAATGGAAGCGTTCAACTCTTCGGTTACAGATGTCTGTTCTTCCGATGCGGTTGCGATCTGGGTGGTCATCTCACTGATGGAGGTGATGGCACTGGCGATCCGGTTCAGCGCCTCCATGGCATCCTGCGCTTTTTCCATGCTGATATTGGATACCGCAGTGGACGCCTGCATCACCTCGACAGCATCGTTCGCGCCTTTTTGAAGGCGTGTAATCATGTTGTTGATTTCTTCTGTACTGTCCTGAGTTCTGCGAGCCAGGTTGCGCACTTCATCAGCCACTACCGCAAAACCGCGGCCAGCTTCGCCAGCGCGGGCCGCCTCGATCGCAGCGTTTAGTGCCAACAAGTTGGTCTGCTCCGCAATACCCTTGATGACTTCCAGCACGGTTGTAATGGAGGTGACGTCAGTGCCAAGTTTATCAATGACCCCGGCCGCGGATGTAATCTCGGTTGATAGCCTTTGTACGGCGTCCCGGGATGCGGCCACGGTCGTCAGTGAGTCCCGTGATTCCTTGTCCGCCGTGTTGGCGGCGTCGGCGGTTTGCTGAGCATTCTGGGCAATTTCACCCGCCGCCGCCGACATCTCGTTGATAGCGGTTGCAATCATGTCAATTTCAGATTGCTGGCCTTCAACGCTGCGACGACTGGAACTGGCGGTTTTACGTAGCGCTACCACATTGCCGCCGAGTTCGGAGGCGCCGGCCTGAACATCCCGGACAACCGTATGAATATTGCTGACAAAACTGTTGAAGCTCTTGGCCAGTGCACCAAATTCATCGCCGCTGTTATCGTTCAGGCGCTGAGTCAGGTCAGCATCGCCACTGGCGATGTCAGCCATGGCATCCCGAAGCGTACGAAGCGGCTTCATCAGGCTACGGATCATGAAGTGCAGCACGACCAGCGAAAAGATCAGCGCGATCAAGGCAACAATGATGCCGGTGGCTCTGGCCTCCATGACCGGTGCATTGATCAGGTTTTCGTTTGCAAAGGTCGCCAGGTACCAATCGACCCCCTTGGCACTTTTAATTTTGTGAAAACTGGTCAGCCAACGTTCATTATCAATGTCAAAGATTGTGGCCTGGCCCGACAGGTCCGGTTTCTGACCGATAAAGTCACGAATTGGCTTGCCCACAAGTTCCCGTTGTGGGTGATAGAGCACGGTGCCTTTATCGCTGATCAGTGCCGCAAACCCGGTGTCTGCCAGAGTTACCGTTGCCAGAATTTTATCGATAGAGCTGAGGGATATATCGCCCCCTGCGACGCCTTGGTATACACCGCGCTTGACCGGCGCCAGTGTGGAAATGATGGTTTCTTCACTACCGGCATCCAGATAGGGGTCAGTGAAAGATGCCTTGCCGGTGGTTTTTGCTTTTTTGAACCAGGGTCTGACCCGCGGATCATAGTCATTCGGCAATGTTGAGGCTGACGCATCTGTCGGCATGAGCATGTAGCCATCGTCCCGGCCCACGTAGACATCCTTGAACCCGCCGCCCTGGGTCGCCGACTGCAGTATCGCCCTGGCCTGCTGGTCGTTTTCAGCGACCTCAAGGGCTTTTGCAACACTCTCCGTCATTCGCAGACGCGTGTTGAGCCATTCAGCAATGCTGGATGTACTTTGAGCCACCGCATCCTCTATCAAGGCGTCAATATAGGTATTGGTGGTTTTGGTGAGACGGGAGTCGCCCATCACGGCATAGACGCCCATAACCAAAATCAACAGAATACCAACAGCAAATAACAGCTTTTGGCCAAAAGATAGGCGCGACATTGAGGATCCTTTTAACAACGAGTCACTTATGGTTCACATAAGTTGGGATTGAAATTCGATATAGACTGTTTTCGGCTGCTTGGACGAACTCTTTAAGGCGTTCTGGTAAACTGTTGCACTATTTATTATGTTCCGACCCGTAGGGAGCTGCCAATCTATGGCCCATGAAGAACTTCATCTGAACCTCAGAAACCTGACACTGGACGACTACGACCAGCTCAAAACCCTGATGGATCGAATCTATGATGACATCGGCGGTGCCTGGCCCAAGGAAACGATTGAGGCGCTGGTTGAGCAATTTCCGGACGGTCAGATCTGTATTGAGGATTCGGGCGAACTGATCGCGGTCGCATTGACCGTGCTGGTCCAGTATGAGCGCTTCAGTAATCCGCACACCTACGACGACCTGATTCTGAAAAATGAGAAGATCTGGCACAACGCCAAAGGTGACTCGCTTTACGGTCTGGATGTATTCATTGATCCGGAATACCGCGGTTACCGTCTCGGCCGTCGGCTCTATGAGGCACGCAAGGAGCTGTGTCGATCCATGAACCTGCGGGCTATTCTCGCCGGCGGCCGTATTCCGAGTTACCACAAATACTCGGAACAGTATTCTCCGGCAGAGTACATTGAGCGGGTAGACCGTAAAGAAATTTATGATCCGATACTGACCTTCCAGTTGTCGAACGACTTCCAGGTCACTCGTCTGATGCACAAGTACCTGCCAGAAGATGAGAAGTCCCTGGGTTACGCCACCCTGCTTGAGTGGAACAACATCCTCTACACGCCGCCCTCCTCGGTCCTGAACGTTAAAAAAACGCAGGTGCGTCTTGGTGCGGTGCAGTGGCAGATGCGGGAGTTCACCTCGGTTGAGGAGGTGCTTGAGCAAGTCGAGTACTTCGTTGATGCCCTATCGGATTATAAGAGCGACTTCGCGTTGTTCCCCGAGTTTTTCAACGCACCGCTGATGGGGCTGACCGATCAAATGGACCAAACCCGGGCTATTCGATTCCTGGCTGGGTTCACCCAACAGTTTCGCGACCAGATGTCCGATATGGCGGTCAGTTACAACATCAACATCATTACCGGTTCCATGCCATTGCTGGAGAACGACCGCGTTTATAATGTGTCTTACCTGTGTCACCGTGACGGCCAGGTCGAGGAGCAGCGCAAGATACACATCACCCCGCACGAGCGCCGCGACTGGGTAATCGAAGGGGGTGATAAGTTTCAGGTGTTTGACACCGACGCCGGCCGTGTGGCGATCATGATCTGCTACGACATTGAATTTCCGGAGCTGGGTCGAATCGCAGCCGATCAGAACGTGGACATCATTATGGTGCCGTTCTGGACTGACACCAAAAATGGCTACTTGCGTGTGCGTCACTGCGCCCAGGCCCGGGCGATCGAAAACGAATGTTATGTGGTCATCACGGGCAGTGTCGGTAACTTGCCCAAAGTTGAGAATCTGGACGTTCAATACGCGCAATCCTCGGTCTTTTCACCGTCCGATTTTGCCTTTCCCCACGATGCGGTAATGGCAGAAACGACCCCGAACACCGAAATGATCATGTTCTCGGACATGGACCTGGAAAAGCTGAAACTGGTTCGCAACGAGGGATCTGTGACCAACCTTAAAGATCGTCGCACCGATTTGTTCGCAATTAAAATGCAGAATGAATAATTCGGGTGCGGCACAGGGCACTTGAAACTTTGCTGGAGCGTTTTAGTGCATTGACTTGAGAATATTGCTAAATGTTCAAGCTCTGGCTATTGTTTAACCATTAACGTACACCCCTGAAAGGAAGGGCAGCGGATTACAATGCCGACTGCCCGTTCCAAGCGAATGGACTATGCTGCGACCCACAGAACACATTGAAGCTCTGCCCGACCTGACAGCGCGTTTTTATGTCAAACGGGGCCTGTTCCGCAAAGAACGGATAGAAGCGGGTCTGTATGATCTCGATGAATACGGCTGTGTGTTAAAGACCGATAAAATATTCAATCCCGGTGACACACTTCTGCTTGATCTCGTCATGCGCATGCCGTTTGAGAATATTGAGGCGGAAGGGCTGACCGTATTGATTACGGAACGTAGAAAACACTGCAGCAATTACTTCTACTCCATTGATTTTATGAGTGATGATTCGCGGATTCATTCGTCGATAGCGGACAAGCTTAAACGCATCCGGGACGTACTGAGAAAAAAACAATCCCTGCGTTCTCGGCGCTCCGGCCCGCCCAACAGTCTCGGGCAAATGGCCTGAGACTGTTACAGGTTGCCTCATCGATTTGGTGACAAACTCATCCAAAATCATAAAAAGTATGTACCAATCACCACAACGGTGCAGGTTTACGTGAGCCCCAAACTCACCTAAAACAAAAAAGCGGTAACCAATCGAGTCAGTCCATCTATCAATGCTGGAATTAGGGAGAATGCACTATGGCTAAGAAAGAGAAGCCAAGCGTCGATAAAATTGTAAAAAAAGTAAACAAAGAGTTTGATAAGACGTCTTCACAGATTGAAGGTCTGATCGGGGATGCGTTAAAGCAGTTTGATTCGCTGCAAAGCCAGATTCAGGAACCCATCCGAAAGCTGATCAGCGAGATTGACCAGCTTCGTGAGCGTGAAATGAAACGCTTCAACGAAGAACTGGAACGTCGGCTTAAGGAGTTTCACGAGCTTCAGAATTCAGTATTGGAGCGCGTAGGCCTAAGCAGCAAAGAGGCAAAAAAAGAAATGAAAAAGGCTGCGGACGCGGCTCAGTCCAAGGCGGCCAAGACAGCCAGCAAGGCTCAGAAGAAGGCTCCGGCGGCGTCCAAAAAGCCGGCTGTTGCCAAGAAAACAGTGCCTAATGCCAAAAGCGCGGCGACGAAAGTGGCGGCCAAGGCCACCCCTGCAGCGAAAAAGCCTGTCGCGAACAAACCTGCCCCGACGAAAAAAGCCCCTGCAAAACCCAAGGCGGCAGCCCCTAAGGTGGCGGCAAAGCCACTTAATAAATCTGATTTAACGCTGGTTAAAGGGGTTGGTCCAGCCACGGCCAAAAAGATGAAGGAGTTGGGCATTACCTCCATTGAGCAGATTGCGAATCCAAACGCGGCAGAACAAGAAACGCTCCAGGCCTTTGTAAAAATGAAAGGCTTTGAAACCTGGTCCGCCGAAGCCAAGAAACTGCTGTAATGCGAACGACCGAACAACCTGTTCTACGTGATATTGTTCTGATCGGGGGTGGACACAGCCATGTAGGTGTTCTAAAACGCTTCGCAATGAACCCTGTCCCGGGTGTCCGGCTGACCCTGATTTGCCGCGACACCCATACGCCCTACTCCGGCATGCTGCCCGGCTATGTGGCAGGGCATTACAGCTACGATGAAGTCCACATTGATCTGAGTCGTCTCGCGGAGTTTGCCGGCGCGCGCTTTTATCGTGATGAAGCGATTGGGATTGACCGGGCAAATCGCCGCGTGACGTGTCGGAACCGACCGCCTGTGCCTTACGACCTGTTATCGATTAACATCGGTTCAGCGCCGAGAGTGGGCGACGTACCCGGGGCGGAGGCGCATGCCGTTCCAGTCAAACCGATTAACGGGTTCAATGCCCGTTGGCTGACCCTTCTTACCCGTCTGGAAAATCATCAGGGTCCTATGAACGTCGCTGTAGTGGGTGCGGGTGCGGGGGGTGTTGAGCTGACCCTCGCCATGCAATATCGGCTGCAGCGCGAGTTAAAGGCCCGGGGCGGCGATCCCAATCAATTATCGTTTCACCTCTTTGACGCTTCACCGACCTTGCTACCAACTCATAATGCGAGCGTCCGGACCCGTTTCGAAAAGTGCCTGAAAGACCGTAGCGTCCACGTTCATTTAGGGTCACCGGTAACCCAGGTGGACGCCAATCGCCTGGTGACGGAATCGGGTGAGAGTCTCGCGGTCGACGAAGTGTTGTGGGTTACCCGGGCCGGCGGCCCCGAGTGGCTGAACGACACCGGCCTGGCTCTGGACGAAGGTGGCTTTATCCGCACCCTCGACACGCTGCAGTCCGAGACCGACGAATACATATTTGTTGCAGGCGATATCGCCAATGTGATCAATTACCCGCGGGAAAAGGCAGGCGTGTTTGCTGTTCGTCAGGGCCGGCCACTAGCCGATAACCTGCGCCTGGCTGCCATTGGGCGCAAGCCCCGTCCGTTCAAACCGCAGAAAAAGTGGCTGGCGCTGATCAGTACGGGCGATAAATACGCCATTGCTTCGCGGGGCGACAGCGTGCTGGCTGGCAAGCTGGTGTGGCAATGGAAAAACTGGATCGATCATCGGTTCATGGCGAAGTTTAACGACCTGCCGGCGATGCCCGACACCAGCGATTTGCCCGATACCTCCGCCGCACAGAACCAGGAAGAAGCCTCCCAGGCCATTTCAGCCGTCGCCATGCGCTGCGGTGGCTGTGGCGCCAAGGTCGGGAGCACCGTGCTGTCGCGGGCGCTGAGTGAATTGCGACCGATTGAGCGCGACGACATTCTGGTCGGTTTACACGCCCCGGATGACGCAGCGGTGTTAACCGTGCCGCCGGGCAAAGCGGTGGTTCACACGGTCGATTTTTTCCGGGCCTTTATAGATGATCCTTACGTCTTCGGACGGGTTGCCGCCAACCACAGCCTGGGTGATGTGTTTGCCATGGGGGCTGAGGCACAAAGTGCAACGGCAGTGGCAACCGTGCCATACGGTATCGAGTCCAAAGTGGAGGACATTGTCTTCCAGATGATGTCGGGCGCGGTTGAGGTGCTCAATGAGGCCGGCTGCGCCTTGGTTGGCGGTCACACTGGCGAAGGTCGTGAACTGGCCCTGGGCTTTGCCGTTAATGGCCTGATCGATCCGGCGCACGTGATGAGCAAAGGTGGCCTGAAAGCGGGCGATGTGTTGATCCTGACCAAACCCATTGGTACGGGCACTCTGTTTGCGGCCCATGCCAAGTTGGCGGCACGGGGCCGCTGGATCGACAGCGCACTGACGTCGATGATGCTGTCTAACATGGATGGCGCCCGTTGCCTCAGGCGATACGGTGCCGAAGCCTGCACCGACGTTACCGGGTTTGGGCTGCTGGGCCACCTGGTGGAGATGACACGACCGTCGGGTGTGGATGCAGAACTCGATCTGGGGTCTATCCCCATACTGCCAGGCGCCGAAGAAACTGCCGCTGCGGGCATTCTGAGTTCACTGCAACCGGCCAACATTCGTCTCCGTAGGGGGATTCGCAATCAGGGCGAGTGGCTGAAAAACCCACGCTATCCGCTGATTTTTGATCCTCAAACGGCTGGCGGTTTGCTGGCCAGCGTATCAGCAGACAAAGCCGACGCCTGCGTGGCTGAGCTAAAGGCCATCGGCTACCCTCATACCGCCATCATTGGACGGGTGGTGCCCCAGGGCGATGCTATCGAGCCTATCGTGCTGAAGGCGTAGCTCTGGCGGCGTCGAGCGCCTGCAGCAGTGCGGCTTGTTCAGCGGCCGGTGTAAAGTCACCGGCCCGCTGTTCGACCAATTCGGTAAGGTGGGTAAGGAAGCTTGAATCCCGTTCAGCCTTTAACAACAGCGCAGCCAAGGCTTGCTCATCGCTGACCGGGTAATAGCCCGGGTATTCATCACCGAGCAGGCCACGGTTGCCCGGAATGTCTGAGGCAATCACTGGCAAGCCGGACCGACACGCTTCCGACACAACATTCGCCCCTCCTTCCATAACAGAGCTGATCACCATGAGGCGCGAACGGGCCATCAACTGTTGTACCCCTTTTTTGTCGATCTCCCGCAGCCACTGAAACCTGGGGTTATGCCGGGACTCTTCAGTGGCCATCCGCTCCCACTGCTCGGTGTGCGGTTTGCCCGCCTGCCATACACGAATGCGTGACTCAGCCGGCAACAGCCGCGAGGCCATGGCGGCTCTGAGAGAATCTTTTTCATCACGCAGATGCCCGATCACACACACGCCAAAGTCTTCAGACGACAACTCTGACACCGGGCGCTGCTGTGGGTCTGCGGATTGCAGAACCAGCCGAAGCTTAGCGTGAAAACACTCCGGAAGGTCATCCGCTACTTTTCGGTGTAGCCCGATCAGAACATCGGCCAGCGCCATGGAATGATACGTCGTTTCCGGATCACGATACTGAAATTGGTAAATGTCGGTGCCCGTCATCACGACAATGAGCGGCTTGGCGGGATACGCCTCTCGAAAACGCGTCACAGCTGCGTGGCTGCGCCAGGCATGAAGTGCAATCATCAGGTCGGCGTCTTCACCCTGATAGTCCGTCAGAATGTCGACCTGATGCCCCGCCGACACTAACAAGGCGCACCAGCGCTCTGCAGTGGCGCGATTACCCGCTTTCGAGCCCCTGGCGGCCGGTGTAACAATCAGAATATGCATTGCGCAGTAAGATCCCCACAGTCGTGCTGCTTTGCTTTAAGCCTACCCTATCCGCAAACAGTCGGATGGTGAACTGTTTACGACCAGGCAATAAAAAAGTTTGGAAGAATCGCCAAAAACCAGAGCCAAACGGTCGTAACCGGCGTACTGATGTTCATCCCGAAGCGGATTCAGAGTATCCTGACTTGCGCTGCATGGTACACACCAAAAGTCGATAACAGTCGCTACAAATTAATCTCAACAGATGCAGGGAATCATCCATGATGAATCATTTGATCAAGAACACCGTGCTGGCACTGGCCGGTATTGTCATCTCTACGACACCCGTGCTGGCAGAAACCTTTGTCTTCACTGCAATCCCGGACGAAGATGAAACCAAGTTGGTGGAACGCTTCCAGGGTGTAGCCGATTATCTGTCCGAAGAACTCAATGTGGACGTTCGCTACATCCCCGTTAAATCCTACGCCGCCGCCGTGTCGGCCTTCCGCAACAATCAGGTGCAACTGGCCTGGTTTGGCGGTTTATCCGGTGTTCAGGCCCGACGTCTGGTGCCCGGCTCTGAAGCCATTGCGCAGGGCGAGGAGGATGCAGCCTTTCGGACCTACTTTATCGCGCACAAGAGCACCGGCCTGGAGCCAATGGATGAGCTAAACCCCGACGTAAAGGGTGAAACGTTTACGTTCGGCTCCAAAGGGTCTACATCAGGACGCCTGATGCCCGAGTTCTACATTCGCGAAACCTTCGGTGCAGCACCGGACGAAGTCTTCTCCCGCGTTGGCTACAGTGGTAATCACACACGGACGTTGCGTTTGGTCGAGGCCGGTACCTATGGCGTTGGCGCTCTGAACTTTCAGGTTTGGGAGAAGGAACTGGAAGACGGCAGCATTAACGCCGACGACGTGCAAGTCATCTGGAAGACACCGACCTACCCAGACTATCAATGGACCATTCGCGGAGATGTCGATGAGAAATTTGGCGATGGCTTTAAAGCCAAGGTTCGCGAAGCGCTGTTGAGCCTGGACGACAAGGCTTTGCTTGAGAGTTTCCCTCGCACATCGTTTATTCCAGCCTCAAACGACGACTATGAACCGATTCGCAAGGTTGCCGAGCAAATTGGAATTCTTGATTAATGACCGGAATTGAGCTGTCGGAGATCACAGCATCGTTTGGCGGAGAGCGGGTCTTGGGCCCGCTCTCCTTTGCTGTAACCCCTGGTGAGCAAGTGGCCTTGGTCGGCAAGAGTGGCGCCGGAAAGTCCACACTCATGCGCCTGATCTATCAGCAGTCCAACGGTGGCGCCACATTAATACCTCAGGACCTTGGCCTCGTGCATGCCCTGCCCGTTTTTCACAACGTTTATATGGCGCAGTTGAACCGGCATCCTACGTGGTACAACGTTTGTACGTTGGTGCGGCCATTTCAGCGGGAGCGCAGGGAAATCATGCCATTGCTTGAACAGCTCGGTATCAACGAGAAACAATGGGCGCCGGTGGCCAGTCTGTCCGGGGGGCAGCGACAGCGTGTGGCAATAGCCCGGGCGCTTTATCGCAACTCTGGGATGTTACTGGCCGATGAGCCCGTCTCCGCGTTGGATGGCCCCATGGCACATACCGTGATGGCGTTGTTGCAAGAATCCTACCAAACCAGCATTGTTGCCTTGCACGACATTGAGCTGGCGTTGCGTTACAGCCATCGCATCATCGGCATACAAGACGGTCGAATTGCTTTGGATGAGCCAAGTGCCCGGCTCAGTGAAGCCGACATTCTGCCGTTGTACTGAGCCTCCCATGTTCTCCTATCCCACGGTTCGAGCGTCCTTTCTCTTTTTAGCCATCGCTTGCGTCGGGCTGGTGTTTGCCGACATCGCGATTACCACCGTGAACCCCTGGCGGGATCTGGGCCGCTTTTTCCTGGGTGTTGTAACGCCAGACTTCTTTTCCACGGAAGGTTTGGCAACGGCCATTCTCCGTACGGTTGCGTTTGCTTTCACCGGCGTCACGCTGGGCAGTGTTGCCGGGTTCTTGCTGGCGTTGGTCTACCGTTGGCGGGTAGTGAGAATGTTCTCAGCCTTCATTAGGGCCATACACGAATTGTTCTGGGCACTGATCTTCCTGCAATTCTTTGGCTTTCATCCATTAACCGGTGTGCTGGCGATTGCCATCCCCTACGCCGGCATTTTTGCCAAAGTCTACTCCGAGATTCTTGACGAAGCCGACCAGGAGCCGCTGCGCCTCTTACCCCCCGGTACCGGTGTCATTTCCGCTTTCCTGTACGCGAGGGTGCCGGACGTATGGGACCGAATCCGGACCTACACATCCTATCGGCTTGAATGTGGTATGCGGTCCAGTGCCATCCTCGGATTTGTCGGGCTGCCGACCATTGGCTTTTACCTGGAGGCGTCTTTTTCACAAGGGCTGTATTCGGAAGCCGGTGCCCTGCTGATTCTGTTCTATGTGCTGATAGCCACCATTCCCTGGTGGGTGAAACCCAAACTGCTACCGGTCTATATTATCGGGGCACCGTTTTTCCTCGGCGAAGGCTTACCGATTGTCTGGGGTAATGTGACCCGGTTTTTCACCCAGGACATTGTGCCGGCACCCATTCGCAACGATGAAAGCTGGGCGGAGCTCGGTCTGTGGTTCAGCGATCTAATGTTCAATGAAGCACTGCCAGGCCTCTGGAACACGGTTGTCCTGACCCAGATCGCCCTGGTCTTTACGGGTCTTCTGGCCTTGCTCGCATTTCCGTTGATTTCCAGCCACTTTGGCGGGCCAGTCCGGCGGGTATCCGGTCACGTGTTTCTGGTGGTCGTGCGCTCCACTCCTGAGTATATTCTGGCCTATATCCTGCTCCAGCTCTGGGGGCCCTCGATGCTGCCGGCGGTGGTAGCACTGGCATTGCACAACGGTGGCATCATCGGTCACCTCATCGGGCGCCAGACCAGCATGATCCGCCTCAGGTCCGATGCCTCGGTCGGTTTGAATCGATATACCTTCGAACTGATACCTCGGGTATATCGGTCATTCCTGGCGTTCTTATTCTATCGCTGGGAAATCATCATGCGAGAGACCGCCATACTGGGTATTCTGGGGGTGGCAACCCTGGGCTTCTATATCGACAGCGCAATACAGAACATCCGCTTTGACCGCGCGATGGTGCTGATCCTGATCACTGCGTTGTTGAATATTGGCATCGATGCCCTGTCACGCTTCATTCGGGGTCGCCTCGCCCTGAAAACCATGCCGACCTGTTAATCCGGCTCTTTCTGGTTTCTCCAGGCTATCTGCGCACTTTCTCCAGAACTACCTCCGAACGCTCTCCAGAACTATTTTTGCACTGTCCCGGCGTTCTCAGGCGAGTCCGCCTGCGGAAGTGCCGAACTCGTCACAATCCCGCACACAAGCGGGCCCGTTTAAGCAAGTTTGCACGCCCATTGATCCGAGACTTGGTAACATACCGTTACATTCGACTTATTTTCCGCATCCGTGATTGCTCAGGACCGATATGATTACCAGCGTCGTCGTTACCCTAGAAATTGTCTTGGCCGGTTTGCTCTGCCTGCTCGCTATCCGGATATTAACCCTCACCCTCACCCGCACCCAGCCCCTGACATTCTCCCGGGAGGATGTCTTTTCGCCGATGGCTTTCCGGTCTTCTGACGAACCCCAGGGTTCACCCACTTCACTTCAAGCGGCACGATCCCCCTCCAGCAATACCACCGACCTGATTACTCAGTTGCATATACTTCTGAGTTTGCAGGCGCGCGACACCCGGGAAAATGGTTTAACGCTGGCGTCGGCACCCAAAGTGGTTAAAGCCTACGCTCTGGCCTGGTTCTATGGCGCGGCCTGCGCGCTGACTGAGCCGGCGAACCGACATTCGGAGGAATTAACCGACACCACCGTTCATCTGGTTGCCCGAAAATTGGGTATCAGTGAGATGGCGGCGCAACAGATGTTTGCCGGGTGGGCAAATTGCAGTGTCCGGCTCGCCTGTTTCAGGAACGGACTGGAAGGGGCGGAATACTGGTCCGAAAACCGTTTTGTACCTCGGGAATACTCGCTGTACAGCGCGATCACTCGCTACGCTTTTATCTAGTGTCGTTAACTCACTCGGCGGATTGTCAGTCACTGGCCTGCTGAGTCGCATTGAGCAAAATCCACTGCTTGCCAATGGTGCTCGCCTCAGCACCAACAGGCGAATCCACGGGCACTCCAGTCACCTCCGGCGCCGAAAACGAACCGTCGTCTTTGCGAACCATGCTGTCCACGTTAACGGACCGAACGTGATAAACCTGACCTTCCACCTCAACTTTTGACCGATGAGTCAAACCAAAAATAAAGCGGCAGTAATCCAGTTTTAGCTGGAGCAGGTCCTGCTCGGCTTTGTTTATTTTCCTCAAGAGCACCTGTTGAACGCTGTCGCTGTATTGCATGCTGTCTTCCTTGAAGAAAGTGTGATTATTGAGCTGAGTTTACACTGAAATTCTGCGCTGTCATCTCTTGCCCGAGGCGTTGAATGCCAGGGTATAAGGAACGCTGGTGACCGGGACGCCGTCGCTGAGCAGATCGAGTCGCCAGGTCATATTCGCATCCACCGAGCAAAACGGAGCGGTAAACACAGCCTGCCATCGATGGTTGCCCCGACTCGCTCTCAAGGGTACCGGGTACTCTCCCAGATACATCGTCTCACCCCTGAGCACGGCCGCCAGTCGTCCGGGTTGGGCGGAGGTTTCAATGGTCAGTTGCAGCCGGTCACCGCCAGCATCGGCTGCCAACCGGACCAACTCGGCCTGCCATTCACCCTGCGGCCCCGACCACTCACAGCCTTGGGTCAGCAGTTCACAGGTTGGGACAGTGCCAGGATCCGATCCGGATGACGACATGAGCCATTTTGGCCCAAGCACCGCCAACGCCAGCAACGCTACCATAACGGCGACTACGATGAATGCTCTGAGCATGGCAGGACCTCTCAAATGGGGCTGCATTATGGATGCCTTTGTCCCCGGACACAAAGCAGGCGCTGGCACTGTGACGCGGCATAGGTGCAATTGAGGGTTCCGAAAGTATTGGAGGTCTGCGAAAATACAGCGCTTTTCGAGGATGACTCACTACCTACAAGGCCCTGACACCGTGCAGCCAGATATCTCCGTACAGAATGTGAGCAAAGTATACTCAGGCGGATTCCATGCCCTCAAAGAGGTCAACCTGGATATTCAGCGTGGTGAGATTTTTGCGCTTTTGGGTCCCAATGGGGCCGGCAAGACCACGTTAATCAGTATCATTTGCGGCATCGTCAATATGAGTTCGGGGCGCGTGCTGGCCGGCGGCCACGACATCGTTACAGACTACCGCGCGGCGCGTTCGAAAATTGGGCTGGTTCCCCAGGAACTGAATACCGATGCCTTCGAAACTGTCTGGGACACGGTGACTTTCAGCCGCGGTTTGTTTGGCAAGGCAGCCAATCCGGCTCATATCGAAAAGGTGTTGCGTGACCTGTCGCTTTGGGACAAGCGTAACAATCGTATAATGGCGTTGTCCGGCGGCATGAAACGACGAGTCATGATTGCCAAGGCTCTGTCCCATGAACCGCAGATTCTGTTTTTGGATGAACCCACCGCAGGCGTCGATGTCGAACTCCGACGCGACATGTGGAACATGGTGCGAGGCCTCAGGGATAACGGCGTCACTATTATTCTTACCACCCACTACATTGAAGAAGCGGAAGAAATGGCCGATCGCATCGGTGTCATCAGAGCCGGTGAAATTATCCTGGTCGAAGACACCGACAAACTGATGGCCAAACTGGGCAAGAAAGAGCTGCGCCTCCAGCTTCAGGCGCCCCTGGAGCAAATTCCGGGTGCCCTGGCGCTAGAGCCCCTGTCGCTCTCCGGCGACGGTTACGAGCTGACCTATACCTTTGATGCACAGCAGGAGCAGGCAGGCGTTGCCCGTCTGCTTCGCCAGTTGGGTGATCATGGCATCGAGTTCCGGGATTTGCAGACCCGTGAAAGCTCCTTGGAAGACATATTTGTTGGCCTGGTTCATGAGTAATCTGCCGAACGGACGGTCGCCACTACCTATATTTGTTGGAGTATGCAGGAGTATGCAATGAACGTTCATGGAGTCCGGGCAATCTATAAATTCGAAATGGCCCGTATGTGGCGAACCCTGATGCAAAGCATTGCGTCGCCTGTCATCTCAACCTGCCTCTACTTTGTGGTGTTCGGTTCTGCCATTGGCTCGCGGATGGGCGATATTAATGGGGTCAGCTACGGCGCCTTCATCATTCCCGGCCTGATCATGCTGTCGTTGTTGATGCAGAGCATTTCCAATGCCTCTTTTGGTATCTATATGCCAAAATTCTCAGGCACCATTTACGAGGTGCTATCAGCGCCGGTGTCCTACGTGGAAGTGGTGCTCGGTTACGTCGGGGCGGCCGCGACCAAATCGGTCATTCTTGGCCTGATCATACTGGTGACCGCTCGCTTGTTTGTGCCCTACACCATACTCCACCCGTTCTGGATGTTTGCCTTCCTGGTGCTCACATCAGTCACCTTCAGCCTGTTCGGGTTCATCATTGGCATCTGGGCCGACGGGTTTGAAAAGCTGCAGATTGTGCCATTGATGATCGTGACACCGTTGGTGTTTCTTGGCGGTACGTTTTACTCCATCGATATGCTGCCGGCCATTTGGCAGACCATCACCCTGTTCAATCCCGTCGTTTATCTCATCAGCGGCTTCCGCTGGGCGTTTTACGGGGTATCCGATGTCCACGTAGGCATCAGCGTGGGAATGACCTTGTTCTTCCTGGCGGCCTGCATGGTGGCCATCTGGTGGATTTTCAAAACCGGTTATCGGCTGCGTTCCTGATGAGCCGGCTGGCGGACGTTCCAAACGACACGACGATGGGTAGTGCCAGAAGCGTGAGCCTGCCAGCCACAAAACGAATTGCGCATGGATGGCGAGCACCTGGGTTGCTGGTGCAGGGTTTGTTGAAGCTGCTGGGGTTGTTAAGACTACTGGGGTTACTGGGGCTGTTGATTACCACGCTGGCACACGGCAGCGGCAAGGAGGGTACCGGACTGATTCCGGCCTGCCTGGTGACGGATCAGGCAACCATCGCGATTTCAATCGAGCGTGCCCTCACCCGTGCGCAGCGGCAGCAAGGCCTGATGGGGCGAGAGTCGTTACCTGAGTACCAGGGCATGCTGTTTATCTACAAAGAGACCCGGCCCGCTTCGCACACGTTTTGGATGCGCAACACGTTAATTCCGCTGGACATCGCCTATATCGATTCCGAGGGCGTTATCACGGCCATCAATTCGATGGAGCCATGCACCAACCGTGTGATGCAGTGCCCCACGTATGCGGCAGGTGCATCCTTTCAATTCGCTTTGGAAATGAATCACGGTTTTTTTGCGGCCCATGACATTGGTATTGGGGACCGGTTCACTGTGCCTGGGCAAGACCACTGCCCGTACGTTGGTCAAGGGTAACGGCTTCATTGTTCACCTGTTATCTGATCGGCTGACAAGCAAATGGCTATTACCAGTCATTAAACGGCGCGCTGCTCTCGAACCACACCAGCTCATTCATCGAAGTGGATTTGTATTCGGCAATCGACCGGCCCTCATTCAAGCGTTTCAATTGGTGATAGCTCGCGCGTCCCATCGCTTTAAAATCGATGGAGATAAGCCCGTGAACAAGTTTGTTTCTGAGCATCCGGTAATCCACTTCTCGCATGCTACCGGTGGCGGCCACGATGATGGGCGTGTCATTGCTTTGAACCTGCCGGTCTGTGCGCTGTAAGACGTCCTGATATCCGCCGGCATCGGCAATGGGCCATGCGCCGACGGACATGAGCACCTGAATGCTGGCGTCGTTCAGGGTTGCCTCAACCTGACCCAGTGCTTGCGAGGTCGAGTCCCCGTTGAGCCAGGGGCTCTTATCGGACTCCACCCAGCCATTCTGGCCGTTCAGTCGAGCAGACAGGCTGACCTCTGAACTCCCTGACAACTGCTCTCGTATGCCCAGAATCCGCTCGTTGAGATTGCTGTCATTTTCATCTGCGGTCATCAGGCAAAACTCACCTCGGTCCCGCCCCAACTTTTTCACCATCGCCCCCATGCGACGGCCAATCTCGCGGTTGTCGGGTCCGACATAGCCACTTCGCATCTGGGTTAATCCGGCAGGAAAGTCTGAATCAAAGGTCACAATGGGAATGTTACGGGCGCGGGCCTTGGCGACGGCGTTCTGGGCGAGGTAGTCGCCTTTTGTTACCGAAATGGCGATACCGTCCAACGGGTCTTCGAGGGCGCTCTCAAGGGCCCGGTTCTGTTCCATAAAATGGGAACCGAAGTTGGGGCCAATATGAACGCAACGGTCGTCGTATTGCACCGCTTCACTCTGGCAGCCTTCAAAGGCATCAATAAAATTCTGGTCTGCCACGCTCTTACTCACCAGTGCAAACACTTTGCCTTTGGCGTATGTCTGTGGAATGGCGCCAATAAGACCGACAACAAGCAGCGTATTCAGAAAGCTTCTGGAATTCATTGGGTCGTCCCATGAGTTCTGTATGGCAAAGTGGGCCATAGACAGACCAGTCCATGTGTTCATAGAACTTACTATACACAAGAGTGCGCAATACGGGGAAATGAGCGTTATTCCAGTCAACCCAGTCGCAACTTAAGCCCGCCAACGCCGATGGGTGAAGGTCTGGGCGCCGACGACCGGGCACCCGAGTTGGCCAATCACCCAATAGACACTCCCAGCTGATCATGGTGATTATGCATATAGTTGCATAACGATTGACTTGCGCATTATTATGCAACAAGGTGCATAATGTGCATTCCCTTTCCCATTTACGTGATCTGATCCTATGGCCCTCCGATACGCACTGCTCTGCGCATTGCACGAACAGCCGGCAACCGGGTATGAGCTTACCCAACGATTCAAGACGCGGTTGGCGAATGTCTGGAACGCGAGCCACCAGCAGGTATACCGGGAGCTTGCCAAACTGCAGCAGGAAAAACTGTTGCTGGTTGAAGCCATAGAGCAACCGAACAAGCCTGACAAGAAGCGCTATCACACCACCCTCGCCGGTCGCTCTGCGTTAGAGCACTGGCTCGGGCAAATTCAGCCCCGCCCTGCTACCCGTGACCCATTGCTGGTAAAACTGTTCGCGGGTGATTTGCTGGATCTGGCCGTGCTACACAATGAGCTGGAGGCGCTAAAAAAGGAGTCGTTGGCGCAGTTGGAGTACTACCGGGTCATTGAGCAGACTTACTTCCCAAACCCGGGGACTTTGAGCCGTCACTACCGGTTGCAGTACCTGGCCCTGCGGCGGGGAATTCTGTCTGCGGAAGCCAACCTGAACTGGCTGGCGGAAGCCGAGGTAACGCTCCAGAATCTACCGAACGTGCCCGGCCGCCCATAAATCCGGCACCAGCGCCCGCATACCGGCGTAAGCGCCGGGTGCCTGAACCGGCCTAACGGTCTTGCCATTCCGGCTGACGTTTATCCAGAAAAGCACAGATGCCCTCCTGGCCGTCCAATGCCTCAAGATTGTCGGTCATCACCCTTGAGGTGTAGTCATAGGCTTCGGTCAGCCCCATCTCCGCCTGCTTATAAAACGCTTCCTTGCCGATTTTGAGGGTATGACTGGATTTGCCGGCAATGGTCGCCGCAAGTTGATGGACTGCCTCATCAAGGCCGTCTGCGGGCACGACCTGATTCACAAGCCCCATCTGCTCTGCCCTTCCGGCGCCGATCATATTGCCGGTTAACAACATCTCCATTGCGTGTTTGGGAGACACGTTACGGGAGACCGCCACCATGGGCGTGGAGCAGAACAGGCCAATATTGACCCCGGGTGTTGCAAACCGGGAAGGCTCCGACGCCACCGCAAGGTCACAGCTGGCAACCAACTGACAGCCTGCAGCCGTCGCCACGCCGTTCACCTTTGCGATCACCGGCTTGGGCAGCCCGACAATTTGCTGCATGACTTTGCTGCACAGTGCAAACAGACGATGCTGCGCATCCCGTTGATCGAACTGGCCCCGAATCTCTTTCAAATCATGCCCGGCACAAAACACCGGACCACTGGCCGCGAGCACCACAACACGAGAGTGATCGTCCGACGCGATGTCGGTCAGTACACGAGACAAAGCTTCCAGCATCGCCATGGACAGACTGTTCCGGCGCTCGGGCTGGTTAAGAGTGACGGTGGTGATGCCGTCAGCTGAGTGCTGAAGAACCAAAGTGTCTGTGGCCGTCATAAACAGCCCTCCTATATCGTTGGTGATTGATCAGTTGCGGTTACGTTTCTGACGAAGACTCTGACAGGAACTCTGAGCACAGAACAGATGAAAAGCTGCGCCACCGACACCACAACTGCTGGAACTTACTCAAGCCCTTGCAATCGAAGTTATACTGATTCGGCACCAAATACGAGGCACCTGTACCCTCAATTCAGCGGCCTTTATTGGCCACAAACACTCAACCAATGCCAGACCGATGAAACATTTGTTTCTGATTCGACACGGAAAATCCAGTTGGTCTGACTCACACCTTTCCGATTGGGATCGCCCGTTAAAAAAACGTGGCAAACGTCAGCTGGGCATCATGGCCGGACCACTGGCCAAAGCCGGTGCTTTTTCCGGAGCAATTTACTCAAGCGACGCCGAACGCGCACGGCAGACCATTAATGGCATGATCAACCTGCAGGGAGACAACGGCGTGCCGGCCCGGGTGATCTTCAAGCCCAAACTCTACACCTTTGAGGGCGACGTCTTATTCAAATGGCTGCGTAAACGACGAGACAGAGGGTCTATTACCCTGGTCGGACACAACCCGGCGTTGCTTGACCTGGCCAACACACTGCTGCGCCAACCCATTGATGCCTTGCCAACCGGCAGTTGCATCCACGTGCTGTTGCCGATTCGGTCCTGGCGTGAACTGGTGCCGGATTCGGCGGCACTCGTCAACCTTATGGTCCCCACCCGGGTGAGTTACCGGGAGTTTCAGAAGAAGCAGCCGGCCGATCCGGTTAAAAACAGTGGCCTCGACCAGTGGCGGGCAATGACTCGGGCATTGGTCCACAGTCTGGAGCGTCTGAAGGCACTGGAGCCAGGCATCCGGCTGGGCTTCGACCCCGAATTCCTGCATCAATACCGCATCGCGATTCGCAAGATTCGAGGCGTGCTGGAAACCCTTTACCGGCTCACCAACGATCGCACCCTGAAAAAGCCCACCCGGAGCTTGCGGGATTGCGCCCGGGCTACCAGTGAATTACGGGATCTGGATGTTTTCCTGGGCAAACTGATCGAGTGGCAAAACAACCCTGAAAATCATGACGCCCTCGTCCGAGCCAATATCATTACCGTGTGCCGGCAGCGTCATCGGGAAGCCCATCGTCGGCTTGTCGACCTCCTCGACAGCAAGAACTACCGTGACCAGTTTGATCGCTGGCAAACCCTGATTCAGAAGTCCAAATTCAACACCAAACTGAAAGCATTGTGCGGACCGCTAAGCGGCCAGGCATTGTTGGAGCGCATCGCGGACCACAATGCCCGACTAGGCGCATTGACCGAGACGTCGCCGGACGACGACGTTCATCGCCTGAGGAAATGCCTGAAACGGATTCGATACCTGTGTGACCTGGACCCCACCCTGCCTGCCTCGTTTCTCAAGGCATTGAGGCACCGACAAACCTTAATGGGTGAGTTTCAGGACCACTGCATGCAACAGACCTTATTGACCAGCCTTCAGAAAGAGGCGGCGGACGGCGATGCCCTCGCACCGCTGATTGCGCGAATAGAAGCGCAGAAGCTGGCGGCACGCTGGCGCATCATGGAGCTGGAGCCTATTGATGACACACCCATTCGTGACGCGTCGGCTCAAGAAACGTCAGGGGACGATGGGCACCCACCTGAACAACCGTCTTTTTAACGTTCCCGACATGTGGGAAAGCGGCCCTGACAACCGGGGGATGGGCGCAAAAGGGATCGGCGCAAAACGCCGGCAACGGCTAAGCCCTGAAGAAGGCCGCCATCACGTCGAGTATTTTTTGGACATCCTCGCGGGATACGTCCAAGTGGGTAACCAGCCTGGTTTTTTGAGACGGCGCCATCAACACATCATGCGCAGCCATGTGTGTCTGTAAATCAGCACAATATTGCTCCGGAAACCTTACAAACACCATGTTGGTATCGCAGGACAGTACCTCGGCACCCTTCACCTCAGCCAGGCCGTCCCTCAGGCCATCGGCCAGCAATCGTGCGTGACAATGGTCGTCTGCAAGCCGCTGCACGTGATGGTCCAGAGCATAGTGGCAACCTGCCGCCAGAATACCCGCCTGACGCATGCCACCGCCAAGCATCTTGCGAATGCGTTTGGCCGTGGCAATGAATTCGTCACTCCCTACCAACACCGAGCCCACCGGCGCCCCAAGGCCTTTTGAGAAACACAGTGAGACCGACTCAAACCCGTTGCAAAGCGAGGACAGTGGCAGACCGGTGGCAACCGACGCATTGAACAGACGAGCTCCATCCAGATGGGTCGCCAGGCCCCGATCGGCCGCAAACGCCGTCACCTCATTAAGATACTTCTGGGGGATCACCCGACCGTGGAAGGTGTTCTCCAGCGCAACCAGGCGGGTGCAAGCGTAATGAAAGTCGTCCTGTTTGATGGCGGCGGCGATCCTGTCCAGTGACAGGGTGCCATCTTCCTCATGCTGAATGGGCTGGGGCTGAATGCTTCCGAGCACCGCTGCGCCACCCGCTTCGTATTTGTAGAGATGAGCGTTCTGTCCGGCAATGAATTCATCACCGCGCTGACAGTGCGACATCAGCGCCGCCAGATTGCTCTGGGTCCCGGTCGGGAAAAACAACGCCGCCGGATACCCGGCGCGGGCCGCAACCGCCTCCTGAAAAGCGTTGATGCTGGGATCATCGCCGAACACATCGTCGCCCACCGGCGCCTTATGCATGGCTTCGCGCATGGCCGGAGTGGGACGTGTTACCGTGTCGCTTCGAAGATCGATGGGCATCAGGCGCTCCTGTTGACTCTATGAAGGGGCAGTCAAACAATTCGCCGCTGAATAACCCGGTGGCCGGAACAGCTAATTCCTTTCAGGCTCGGCTGGTATCCGGAGTGAAACACCAAGAGGTGAGGCGAACGTTTTTCCCGCAGTAACCCGATCATAGACTGATGTCAGGACAAACCAAAGACTGCGCGCTGAATTTGAAGTGTGGATTGCAACCTGCGCCCGACTTACTATTTGAGTTACCGGTTTTGATTAAGACCGCACTTAAGACTGTGCTGACCGCTGTGCTCGCCAGAATAACACCCAAAACCCACCGCCGGAGAAGGCAACGCCAACTCCGCCGGTCCGTGTCTGGTTTTTCCGATTACTGTTGTTGTTGCCACTCTCGTTGATGTTGCAGCATCTGCTCCATCATTAACTGCATTGCATTCAATCGGTTTTCCATCATCCGCAGCCGTTGGTCCTCACCCCACTCTTCATCGCGACCCTGAGGCCGACTCTTCCCCGGATTGCGGCTTTGTTTATCGTCTGCTTTGCCACCCGGCGGACCACCCATCATGCCCCGGTCATTGTCCATCATGCCTGGGCCACCCATGCCGTACCCATAAGAGCCCGGTCCCATCATGCCGCGGTGCATGAGTTCCATGTGTTCTTCCATGGCCTCCATGTGCTGATCCAGTAAACGCTGGCGCTCCGCCCTCGAGCCTGCATTGGGCATCTGCTGCATCATGCCCTGCATTTGCGACATATTTTGATGCATGCGCTCTACCTGCTCTTCATCCATCATCATACCCGGTCCGTATTCCTGCCCTCCCCGATCCCGGTATTCGCCACGTTCGGTATTTTTTTGGTCGGCCATCATCAAGGCCGGAGACGTCGCCAGAACGGAACAAACCACCAGCTTTCCAAAACGATTCATCGTTGATCTCCTTGTACGTCTGCAGTCTTACCCAGTCTCCATTTAACCGCACCTGAGTGGCATCAACACAGCCTTTAGGGATCAATCGATCGCCTGATTGACCTGCGTCAGGTCTCAGCGATGCTCACCCTCGAATCAGGTCATGCAATGCTGAGCGCACAGGCGAGACATTACCTCGCTGAGGGCGCGGCTTTATTAAATGGGTGGGCCTGTAGGTTTAATCAGAGAAACGATGAGCAGAAAAATCCGTTCGAAGCGGTCACGGGTTTCGCACCCGTCCTGTTCGTGGCGGAACCTGACCAGGACCGATCGAAGATTGGGTATTCCCCATTTTTTAGCCGGCTGACGGCAGGTTGCCTCCCAGCATGTTTTCAACCACGGCCGCGTTGTAGAAGGCTTCAACCGTCTGGATTTTGTCGTCTCGGACACGAAACCAGACCGCAAGCCGCACATCCCCGATCGGTTCGAAGTTGGTCCGGTAATCCAGAATCGCAAACACGTGCTCCCCGTCGGCACTGAGCTGACGGACAATCAGGTCTTTCTGAATGGCAACCATACCGAACTGGTAGGTCAGCATGTCGTCCCGACTGAGGAAGCGCATATTCGGCCCCACATATTCAAACCCCTCAGTCGCCAGCAAGGTCTTTGCTTCATCCAGACACTGGGCCTGGATATCCGCGATGAACTGCGCCACGATGTCTTTTGGCTGCATGAATAGACCCCACTTCTGGCACTGGGATGGTCTGAATACTTAATTCGCGCAGAGGCCATGAAAAGCTGCGCATGCTCTCAGCTTTATACCAAAAAAGGAGCGATGACAACTGAGTCTGTTGGCCATGTTGCCTGGCGGGTGTGTTAACGGTCTGTTGTACGATTATTTTCCATCCGTTGAGGCGAGAATGCCGCCTGCGCAGTCGCTAATCCGCCGAGATTCAGCTCCCCGTTAATTTTCACACCGTCAAACTTTATCCCAGGCCACCCAACGCCAAAAGCGCCGTGAAGAGTCCTGCCATGGTCAGCACCAAACACCTCGACCGTAATCGTAATCCGCCGAGTAACAGGGTAAACCCGATCACAATCGAGAGTGTCGAGCATGGGATGCGCCCGGTGGGTGCGGAATACGACCAAGGTAAACGGCAACGCCGAGCAGAAAGCTCACTATCACTGCGAAGGATGCGCCGTTGAAAGGGTTGTCGTAGAACCAGGCGAGGACGCCCAAAAGATGAGTTACGTTTTGACGGACGCAGGCCAGAAACCAGGGCCAAAATCAGACCGGCGAAATAGCCATGCCAAAGAATAGAAAGTAGTCGCCAATCGTTGGCGGTTGCACCAGGTCTCGTCAGCGTCGTTGCCTCGAGCGCTCATGTCGCTTGGTACGCGGCCATCCCACCCCGTGAATCAGGCTCAGCCCGAAGCCATATCTTTCGCGTTCACCCGCAGGGTCTCTCTGAAAAGGTACTGACTGGACGGGTGTTCGCCTCTTGGCGTGGCGCGTACTGTCAACGCCTCTGTTAAAGGCATTGTTTGTGTCGCGGAGTTTTGGGGCACCGTGACAAAACCACCCCAAAACGCAGCGAAGCACACGCTGTCATGTTGATGCATTGGTAAGGTGTTTCGATACCAGACATCAAAATCATCAGCGACTTTTCAGGTTAATCTGCTTCGAACCTGTAGGGACGGTTTGTCCACTTTTACCTTTACCTACATACTCAATGGCCCCGCCAGATTTTAAAAAAGCAGCGGTTTGTTCTTCAATTGTGGCAGTCGTGACTGCATCTTTTGCGGGTGTCTTGCTCATTCTGTTCTCCCAGTTAACGATTGGCTTATTCGCCCACGTCGATAATATTTAATATCTTAAATAGGCAAACGAGTGTGGCAGTGATCAATGAAATACAATTCTCACCATCATCACTATGACGCAAATACTTCTTGAAACTAACGCGGTCATTTACGCTTTTGTCAGGCGGTGCCCTTACTGCGCAGCCAAACGGGCGCCCGATGCAGGGCCGTCAGGCCCGGGACGAACTGCAACTGTTTAAGCATCAACAGCGCCCAGCGACGGATAGTTTACCACGTATACCAATGAGACTCGTGCACCAGAAAAACGGCCGCCACGGTTACTGCGTTTACGGGCATGAGTTTGAGTGCTAGCCAAGCCACACGCGCAAAATAAATCCGCTCCGATTTTCAGTTTGAGCAGAAGTTTATAAACGAGCGCTAGAATTTTAGTTGACTATAGCAATGATTTGCTAATCGACATTGTTTAAATATTAATATACTGTCGCCTGAGGCTACACCGGATTACACGCGGGGTGTAAACCCCACAAAGTCATCGCCGGGCCGAAATGCGCAGTGACGCGGCTTACATTCCTCGTGTTAAAGGGAGGGATGGAGGAATACGTTATGGTATTCAACTGCCGTTTCTTTCTTGTTGGCGTCATTTTCTTCACCGGGTGTAATGACGACGTCACCCGGGTGACGCAGGTAATTCATGATGACTCCGCTAATCCACAAACAGACCCCCCACTTCCTGCCGAACCCCCGCCAGACCTTGAAGGCTCGCTGAAATCGCTCGGCGTTGACACCAGTGACACGGCTCGGCTGGATGACCAGGGAGTCCCATATCCCGTTAGCTATAGCCCTCTGGGACCGGTGGCCGTGGTGCGTGAGATAGACGTGCCGGTCGAATCGTCAGATACCGGTGAAACGGTTAAAGACTATGTTGTAGGTCGGGCACCGGAATTGTTTCTGGGGGGCGTCCGCACTGAGAACAATACAGGCGCCTACCTGACCTGGATAGACGACATTGCCGAAGGCAATGTCATCGCTGGTGCCACGGTCCCAATCTTTCTGTATGAAGAGGTGCTGCCCGAGCCGCAGTGGCCAGCGGAAGATTACAACGATCAGGCAGGTGCCGTAGACGATTTCATTGTGCGCGGGACAAGACGGGACGCGACGGCATTTGACAGCAATGGTAACGGTTTTCAGGAAATGGCAATCGTGTATGTCGAGGGCAATAACGCCCCGGGAAATGTCAGGCTCCGAGTTCTCGACGCAACAACACCGGGAGCGTCTCCTGTTGATGTCAGTATTCCCGTCGATCCGCGCTATCTGCCGGTCTATGATCTTCGAGCCGCCAGTATTGATTTCGATAACGATGGTGTCGAAGAAGTGGCATTCGCAATCAGCCGACAACCCCTGCCGGGCGATGTCGCAACCCCGGTGGGCATCTACATACTGGAAGACCAGACCGGTGGCTACGCAATCACCCATGAACACCACCTGCCCTTTACCAACGCGCTCACCGGGCCATTCGTAACGCTGGTATTCAAAAGCGTGAAACTGGATCACGATGGCATTGCTGAACTGGTGCTTGTGGCCAATGAAAACCTCGCCTCCAACACCTTTGCCTCACAATACTTTGCATTCGAGGTGATATCGACGTCGCTCTCGCAGATTGCCGGTGGGCCGATTGTCGCCCGTATAATCAATGACGACGGCAGCGTAACCACCCACCCACTCGTTGTCGCCGACGTTACTGGGGGCGATCTTGATGGCGACGGCGTTGATGAGCTTGTTTTCGCGGGCCTTGAGGAAGTGATCCAGAACTGTTCAAGTGAGCAAACCAATGGAGCGGGCCTGAAGCATCTGCTGGTGGGTCTGGGCAATCGTTTCAATGACTTCGAGCAGATCGGCGCCAGCCGGTATTTCAGCGTACCGGACGGCTGTGATTTCGCTCAAGGCATCAATTATCGGTTCGTCCACACCAACCTGCTGGATTTTGACGGGGATGGGGATACCGACATTCACGCCAATCAATACGTATTCGAATCGTTTGAACAGCCCAACGCCAACCAGCTTCCCCTGCTCGTGACGGGTGTCGCCGATCGCAATTTCATGACGGTTGACGGTCAGGCAACCCGGTTTGATCGCAGTAACACGGTCATGACCGTTAGTGACCAGACGGGTGACGGCATCGATGACATCATTCATATGAACCTGCTGGCAGATAACGACGTCAGTTCAGGCCTGCAGGTTTACGGATGGAACCCTGACCTTATGAGGGCGGAACGCGTGTCACGGGTTCCCTTGTTCGATGGTGACACGCTGGTCAGTGGTCTTAAAAATCCCATTCTGGTTGCCGGGGACGTGGATAATGACAATGTCGCCGTGTACCAGTTCACCGGCGAGCATTTTCTCGATTTCACCGAACCCGTCATTCTGGCGGCCCTGGCAGCCGCTCCCTGCAAGCGAGATATTGGCCAGAACACCGGTGCCTGTTCCACTAGCTGGGGCAGCGCGCAAACCGGAGCAGCCGGGCGGAATTTCGCCGTGTCGGTATCGGGCTCCATAGGCTATGGCGTCGGAGCCGCGGGCGGCGGCGGTAGCTTCAAGTTTCTGGCCAAGCTGAATGTTGAGGCGACGAGACAGATCAGCGAATCCTACGAGCTGACCAAGTCACGCACATTCAGCACGGGCCCTTTCGAGGATGGCGTTATATTCACCTCGGTGCCGCTTGACCGCTACGTGTATCAAAAAACCGTCGCTAAAATCCCGGACGACGGATTTCTTGGCGAAACACTCTACGTCAATCTTCCCCGAGACATTGATATGCGGATGGTCACCCGGCGCTTCTATAACGCCAGCCTGACGGACAATGGCGAGAATGAACCGCTGCGTATCGACGAGGAGGTGTTTCAGCACGTAGCGGGCGATTTGAGCACTTACCCGACGGAGCAGGAAAAAGACGAAATACTTGCCCGCGAACAATCCATTATCAACGATGCACGACGAATCGATGCGGTAGGCGACGACCGGTTTGATCCGGTTGTAGCACTCGGTGGGTTATCGATTGGCCCTGTTTCTGTTGGCGAGGGCAACGGCGCAACCGAGCTGGGGCTTGAGTACTCCGAGACGTTGGGTGAGGCCAACGCGTTGGAACTGGGATTTGAATTCGAAGCGGAATCACTGTTCGGCGGAGCCTGGTCAATGTCCGTCGGTGCCTCCGCGCGCCGGGAGCTGACCGTTTCACACGGTGATGCGTCGTTGTTTTCCGGCACTGTCGGCAGTCTGTCTTCGTCCAATTACGCTGACGAGGGTTACCAGTTTGGCCTCTTTTCCTATCTGAAAAGGCTGGGTGACCAGGAGTTTGAGGTGATCAATTACTGGATAGACTGACTGCGCCAGGTTGTTCAGAAAATGAATCGCAGTACCAGAGGTCAGGTCCAGGGGTTTGTTAACCAGGCGTCAGATCAAGGCCAAGGGGCAAAAGCCAGGACCTGACCCATTTGCCCTTCCCTACTGGTGCGCCAGCGCGTAGTCGATTGCTCCACACACCGCAGTGGCCTGCGCGGTATTGCATTGCTCGGGCGTCGCACGGGGGCTGTCGGGATAGACCTCGGTGGTGGTTTTGTAGGGGGCGTTGGTAACACTGGCGCACAGCCCCAACTGCTTGAGCGGGTACTGGATGACACCCCGAGCGACCACCGGTGAGCCGAAAATCTCGCCGCTGTCATCGGCCGGAGCGATATGAGTGACCCGCTCCACCGCCTCAATCATCGCCTGCTGGAATTCAGGCTGCGGGTTCTCGCTGTCATCGACCAGATAGAAACCATCAGGAATCCCGCCCGGCTCGAACGGCTTGCCATCACGGGCAGCCAGCGCGGGGCGAAACTCGGTTTCGTCGGTATCGGTGGTCTCGTGCAGGTCGATGTGCATCACTGCACGGTCGCAGACGGGCGCCACCAGTCGCATGAGTGCCGCCGACTCCTGAGCCAGACTGCCCTCGCGGAACGAGCGATTCGGGTCGACCGCGTTGGCGTTCCAGCGATGGATGCGCTCGTAAGCCCAGGGACTGACACAGGGCGCGACCAGCAGGTTGACACGGCCCGCGTATGCCGCCGCATGCTGATCGACGAACTGCAGCGCGCCGTGTACACCGCTGGTTTCATAGCCATGCACTCCGCCCGTTACCAGCACGACCGGCAGATCGTTACGCCAGTCGCGGCTACGGATCGCCATCAGCGGATAACTATCGGGGCCATAATCCAGACGACCATACTCTTCCACGTCGAAGCGCGAGCGCAGGCGCTCGATCACTGTGACCACCTCGGACTCGTAGCTGCGTTGACGGGTCTGTCGTGACAACCACTCGGCGCGTTCTGCTTCACCCCAGGGAGCGCCCGGCCTGCCGATTGGATAGAGTGCGGGAGCCTTGTTCATATTACTTTTTCTCCAGTGATGGCCAATGCAGGTGGGCATTCTAGCATCCGCGCCTGAGCGCGCAATCGGGCCTGATCTCGCCTCAGGACAGCCCCCGCGCTACCGCAGCGCCTCCTCAACCGATGACTTTTCAACACCCCGTAACAAATCCGCAGGGGCCAGGCTGATTTAAACTAAATCATTTTGGTCAAAAATAACCCGATCCAATCCCTATGGTTTCCGGCCTCTATAGTTCCAAATTAGCTCCGATATAGCTCCGCCCCATCGCTTCTCTAGGAAGACCATAAATCCATTCACCATAGTCCCAACTACGGTCAAAACCCCCGCGGCCCGTCTACACGCTTTAACCGCGGTGGGCCGCTTCGATTGCAGCAATGTCGATCTTTCTCATCTCCATCATGGCATCGAATGCGCGCTTGGCTGCAGCGCGATCGGGATCGGCTATCGCAGCGCTCAAAGCCAACGGGGTAATCTGCCAGGAGAGGCCCCATTTGTCTTTGCACCAGCCGCACTCACTCTCTTCGCCACCATTGCCGACAATCGCGTCCCAGTAACGGTCCGTTTCTTCCTGATCAGACGTGGCAACCTGAAACGAGAAGGCTTCACTGTGCTTGAAGGCAGGCCCGCCATTCAGCCCGAGGCAGGGAATGCCCAACACAGTAAACTCGACGGTCAAAACATCCCCCTGCTTCCCGGATGGAAAGTCTCCCGGGGCATGATGTATTGCGCCAACCGATGAATCGGGGAAAGTCCTGGCGTAAAAACGCGCCGCCTCCTCAGCGCCGCCATCATACCAAAGACAAATCGTGTTCTTCGCATGCTTCATCGTGTCACCTCTCCTTGTTTACACGACCTGGCGTCGCTGTGACCGATCCTGCACAGCTGGCCTGCGGTCGCCAGGTACTATCCGCCGCTGCCATAAGGCCGGGTAATGATCTCAAGCAAGTGTCCATCAGGGTCTTCGAAATACACTCCGCGTCCACCATCATTGCGATTAATTTTCCCGGGCCGGCGTTGACCGGGATCGGCCCAATACTGCAGCCCTTTGGTAGAGATACGGGCAAATACCTCATCGAATTCTGCTTCGGTTACCAGGAATGCGTAGTGTTGTGACGATATTTCGCCCTCAGTGTCGAGAAAATCGAGCGAGACGTCGTTTTCAACCTGCACAACGAGGAAGGGTCCAAACGTGGTCGGTTCAGGCAAACCCAGGATGTCCGTTAGAAACCCCGCCGACTGTTGTTTGTCCTTACACCAAACGATTGTATGGTTCAGTCGAATGCTCACCTTAGAGGCACCTCTTACTCAATGCCCAAAAGCCTTTATGCCAACTCCATTATATAGCCCAAACGTGCGTTTTCGATAACAGCGGACCGCCAACGTGCACGACGAATATGTAGACCGGGCAATACTCCGGACAGCCGTCTCGCTACTCCTGGGCCCGTTCTTTTCGGGTAGGTGCTTTGAGCCAGCCCAGACTAGCTGAGCGAGCATAGCGTTCAGTTAAAAGCAGACGACAACGACGGGGCTTCAACCGGGAGTGAAAGACGATTCTGCGCCCGCTTCATATTAATCACCGATTGACTGGACTCTGTTTTTCAACCGCCGTCGGCTGATCACGCTGTCTGAGCAGTGATCTGCAGCACAAAGCCGGATTTATCCTGATTTCCGACCTTGTTTCCATCAGGGTCACCGGTGTTAATGGTTCTTCCGAAGTCCCGGACTGTGCATGCTGTGCCGTACCCGGCATTGAGTCAAAAGAGGCATAAAATAAATCTGTCCCGGTTTATTGGATGAGGACAAAACTCATCATTTATTTACCTCAAGGGAGTAACACGCCTTTTCGCGTCGCAGAAAAACTCTTTTTCTTTCTTCATTTTTTGGCGAACAGAGCCAGTTTGATGCTTGATGTCGTAGCCTAAATCCCAGCATTGGACTGCAAAGTGCCACTGGGCGTATCGACGGCAGCCTTTCCAGTCGAGCCCGCTATACTTTTTACAAACACTATTTTCTACGATTCTTCCGTTATTCGCGGTTTGGTAGCTGAAGCGGTAGAACTCGGGAGGATCGTCCGCCAATTTTGTTCCAGCCCATGCGGACTCCAACCCTAAAAGTAGCGCTACAAAAAACGGCACTGCCGTGGTTTGTTTCAATTTTGTTTCCTTTGGCAATGGGCGAAAATAGATATGTCCCGCTTTATTGCAGTTTATTGAACTGCAACTATTTGGCTCTAGCCTGGCATTTCTCTGAATTCAAACTTCAAAAAGTTGGCTAGTAGGGCCATCGTTTTGGAAGATCTCCATTGGCATCAACAATTTTGCATTCAAACCAGTTTAAATCGAGCTTAAATGTCGGGCCTTCGCGCAATTTGATGTAGCTTCCAAGCGAGTCCATCCACTTCTCGGCCTGTTCCTTCGTTACGAAGCCAAAGCCGTGGCAGATATAATTGCCGGACATTAAAAACCAGCGCTTTCTATTACCTTTTTTCGTTTGATCTTGAATGATCGACTTGTTACCAAGATTGCCCGTTCTCAACTTGTTTTCTAACTCAAAAATGCCGGGATGATGGTCGAACCTTTCTTCGGACCAGTCGAGATTTTCAAAGCGGTTTACCCTTATCCAAGGGTTATCGAAGCGCGGCTTATCTGAACCGATAAATTCCACTCGATCCCCAATCAGATTATGGGTACGAAAACATTCAGAACTCTTAGAATTCCAGTAGTCAACCAGTTGTTCAGCTAACTGAAATGGAAACTCTTTGGGCTCTGTATCAATCCAATACCTAACTTGATTTCTATGGGGCTCGAAACAAGTTATCGAACCTCGGTATTTGATTGCTCCAAAAGGAAGTGGTGGCATTGACCTCGATGTTTCAGCAAAAGCTTGGCCAAATACTTCATCAATGCTTGGGCCACCGATCAGTCCCGCTGTATACAGCGGGTTAACGTTATCGTCATCATCCCAATCGTCTGACGAATCTGCATTACCGCGGCCTCCGCCAGAAGGATTACCAGTTGTGCTGGGCCAGTTGCCGCCCTCATAACCTTCACTTGAATTCCGTCCCATTTGCACCTCCATTTTCGCTAGATTCAGTCAAATCCCTGATGCGGGACCTTCGAGCATACAGTGGATAAGTTGAAAGGTGAAAACTCAAATTCATACAGCTTGCCCGAAACAGGATCACCACAAATATTGGTTTAGTAGTCCCAGTCCCCAGGGATATATTCCTGCCCCCCACAAATATATTTCTAGCAAAGGGGCTCCGCCACCGGCTATATAGTCAAGTACATCTGCAAGAACATCGATGGCGAGTTTCAGGAAGATGGCCAGGACGCTGAAGACTGGTACGGCAACCTGACCAAAGACGTTGCGACTCGTGTTCGGGCCTGGGCGAGTATTCACAATATCCGTCAGTTTCAGCAGATCGGCGGGCCGCCTGTGACCGTCTGGCGGGAGTTGCGCCGATTGGCACACGCGGATGATGAACTTGTAGAGAGTGCCCGAATTGCCGCGGACAAAGGCGACTGGGCCGAATTCATCGAAATCATGAGCGGCCCCTGTGCCAAACGAACAGACCAGCCCATCAAGACGGCTAAATGGCTGGAAGTGGACGAAGAAACCGGAGAGTACCTTGACTGCCCTGTTAACCAGTACGGCGAGCCCTCTAAAGGCAAGCTGTTTGGATTATTCGCACAGGGCCGTTACTGGCTAACACGGGTATTTCGGTGGGAAGTGAAGCGGCCTAAAAAAGAGAACAGCTCAGTAACGACTGGTGTTGAGTGGTTGAATAATCTCGCGCGGTTAACAAATGTCCGCGAAGCGACAGAAGCGGAAATTGCCGCACTGCCTGATGACACCGCCTATACCTGGGAGAAGCGGAATGCTGAGATTTGTCTACCCTTGGAGTTCTGTCAATAACTGTACGGAACCAATATCCATATGTAGACTACAGACCGACTAAACTTAAAGGATGAAGTTGATCTTATGCTTGACCAAACGTTTTCTGCCAGAACATTGCATAGACTATGTTCAGTTTCCGAAGTCGTTGAATTTGGCTTGGGCGGAAAAACTGATGAACAAATACATCAATTTGAGGAAATGGCTAGAAAAATCAATGACGACGACTTTGAATTATCTGAATTCAAATGCTTTAAAAGAAATGGAAAGCCTGTTTATAAAGCAAAGAATAAAACCGATCACTTTGCAATCAAAAAAGCCAATGGGAATGTTAAAAGAATATTTGGCGTTGCGAGTTCCGACAGGCGATTACTAGTAAATCAAATAAAGGTCCTGCTGGAGGAAAAATCGCCTTTCCATTTAGTGAAAGTAGATATCTCTTCATTCTTCGAGTCAGTTGATAAAAAAGTGTTA